>JBHIXF010000013.1:0-100433 GCA_041984925.1 Comamonas sp. | reverse complement strand
TGCCCTGGCGCCGTTGGGTTCGCGTGAATACTCCATCGCCTCGGTGGCGGCCGACGGCGTGCTGCAACTGATCGTGCGCCAGGCCGTGCAGGCCGATGGCAGCCTCGGCCTGGGCTCCGGCTGGCTGACCGAGCATCTGCCAGCCGGCGGGCAATTGCTGGCGCGGGTGCGGCGCAACAGCGGCTTCCACCTGCCGGACGACGACCGCCCGCTGATCCTGATCGGCAATGGCACCGGCCTCGCTGGGCTGCGCTCGCTGTTGCGCGCGCGGGCACTGGCCGGGCAGGGGCGCAACTGGCTGCTGTTCGGCGAGCGCAGCCGCGCCTGCGACTTCTTCTGTGGCGACGAGCTGCAGGCGGCGCTGGCCGCAGGCGAGCTGCAGCATCTGGATCTGGCGTTCTCCCGTGATCAGGCGGAGAAACGCTACGTGCAGGATCTGCTGCGCGAGCAGCACGAGCGTCTGCATGCCTGGCTAGCCGAGGGCGCGGCGATCTACGTCTGCGGCAGCCTGCAGGGCATGGCCCAGGGTGTGGACCAGGCCTTGCACGAGTTGCTGGGCGAAGCGCTCATGGAGCAACTGCTGCGCAGCGGCCGGTATCGGCGCGACGTGTATTGAGAGGCTGTGGCACAGCCGCCACAGGGGGTGGGCCATTGTTTTTCGTAATGGAAATTATTCTCAATATCAATATAATTACGTTGAACATTTTCTCGCGTCGCATAACCAAATATTTCAAAGCAAGCGCATCCCACGGGGCCTCGGGCCCCGTCTCTTGTTTCTGGAGTGTTTGCATGCCCTATCGTTTCCCGCACGGCGTTCTGCCATCGCGACTGTCCCCCTTGGCCGTTCTGGCCGCCTCGATCTGCGCTGCCGGTGCCGCATCGGCGCAGGAGGGCGCGGCGCCCGTGGCCGAGCTGCGCGAAGTCGTGGTCTCCGCGTCCGGCTTCGAGCAGGACATCAAGGAGGCGCCGGCCTCCATCACCGTCATCCCGCGCGAGGAGCTGGCCAAGGGCCGCTTCGGCAGCCTGACCGACGCGCTGGAGAGCGTGGAAGGCATCGACGTGGGTGCCCCCGCCGGCAAGACCGGCGGCCTGAACATCAGCATCCGCGGCATGCCCAGCGACTACACGCTGGTGCTGATCGACGGGCGACGCCAGAATTCGGCCGGCAATGTCACGCCCAACGGCTTTGGCGAGACGCAGACCAGCTTCATGCCGCCCATCGGCGCCATCGAGCGCATCGAGGTCATCCGCGGCCCCATGTCCACGCTCTACGGCTCCGACGCCATGGGCGGCGTGATCAACATCATCACGCGCAAGGTCGGCAAGACCTGGACGGGCAGCGTCAGCGCCGACTACACGCTGCAGCAGGAGTCGCAGTTCGGTGATATCAAGTCCGGCAAGTTCTACCTGAGCGGCCCCATCAAGGAGGACCTGCTGGGCCTGTCGATCCGCGGCAGCACACAGCGCCGGGCCGCTTCGGACATCACCTATGCGGGCGCCAACGGCCAGCCTGCCGTGCCCCTCATGGGCGGCAACCCCGTCAAGTCCGAGATCAACAACCTGGGCCTGCGCCTGGCGCTCACGCCCAACAGGTACCACGACATCACGCTGGACCTGGACTCGGGCCGCCAGACCTATGACAACTCGCAGGGCCAGCTGGGCACGCTGGGCACAGGGGGCTACAGCCCCGAGCAGAAATACAACCGTGACCAGCTCACGCTGGCCCATACCGGCCGCTACGGCTTCGGAACCTGGAACACCAGCTTCATGGTCAACCGGACCGAGACCATCGGGCGGACCATTCCCCGGGGGACCCCGGGCGCGACGCCAGGTGCCGCGCGCACGCTGGAAGTGGAAAGCAAGGTGCTGGACAGCAAGCTGGTCCTGCCCTGGGGTGCCCACCTGACCACGCTGGGCGGCCAGTGGTGGGATGCCGAGATGAAGGACGGCGTGGCGCCGGGCCGGTTCGCGTTCACGCAGAAGGCCCTCTTCGCCGAGGACGAATGGAGCCTGACCGACGCCTTCAAGCTCACCATGGGGGCGCGCTATGACCGCCACAGCCTGTTCGGCGGCAAGCTCAGCCCGCGCATCTACGGCGTGTGGAATGCGGCGCCGCAGTGGACCGTCAAGGGCGGCATCAGCAACGGCTACAAGACGCCGCGCGTGGAGCAGCTGGCGCCCGGCATCAACGGCTTCGGCCAGCAGGGCCGCCTGCCGCTGGTGGGCAGCCCCCACCTCAAGCCCGAGACCAGCCGCACCACCGAACTGGGCGTCTACTTCGACAGCCCCACGGGCTTCGCGGGCAGCGCCACGGTGTTCAACAACGAGTTCAAGGACAAGATCACCAGCGGCCCGGGCCTGATCAACTGCAACTTCGCGGCAGCGCCCAACCGCCCCGGCTGCGTCAGCTTCGGCGACTGGCCGCTGGTGGATGCCTTCGGCCAGCAGATCAACGTGGACGAGGCCGTCACGCGCGGCCTGGAGCTGAGTGCGCGCATGCCGCTGGCGCGCGGCTGGAACGCCAGCGCCAACTACACCTTCACCAAGAGCGAGCAAAAGAGCGGCCCCAACCGTGGCAACCCGCTGAGCGACACGCCCAGGCACGCGCTCAACGCCCGCCTGAACTGGGAGCCGGATGCCCGGTGGAACCTGTGGCTGCGCGCCGAGTACCGCAGCGAGCGCTACCGTGACCCGGGCACCAGCGCCAGCTCCCAGGCCGCCAAGGCCGCGCTGGGCAACTACAAGCCCTATACCCAGTTCCACCTGGGCGGCAGCTACCGCGTGAGCAGGCAGTTCACCATCAACGCGGCCATCTACAACCTGTTCAACAAGGATTTCGTGGACTACCAGCCCTACAACGTTCCGGGCCAGGTCCAGGGAACCCTGCTGTTTGGCAACCGCTACGCGAACAACCAGGAAGGCCGCCGCCTGTGGGTGTCTGCCAACTACGAGTTCTGAGGCGGGTTCCGGGGCGCCTGGCTGGCCTGCATGCGTGAAGGGGCCAGCCTGACCAGCACCTGTAGCATGCGGTTCAGCGGCACGGGCACGCCCAGGGCCTCGCCGCGCCGCACCACGTAGCCGTTCAGGTGATCGATTTCGCTGGGCTTGCCCAGCGCCAGGTCCTGGGCGGTGGACGAAAACTGGCCCGGCATGGTGGCCGGCAGGCCGCGCACGGCAGCGTGCACGTCGCCGGGCAGGGCCACGCCGTCGGCCCTGGCCACGGCCAGGCATTCGGCCACCACGTCATCCACCACGTCCGTCACGCCGGGCGACTGCACCAGCGGGCCGTAGGGCAGCTGGCACAGTGCCGACAGCGCGTTGTAGGCGCAGTTGATCACCAGCTTGGCCCATAGAGCGCCGCGCACATCGGGCGATACCTGCACGGCAATGCCTGCCTTGCCGAACTGCAGGGCCACCTGTTCACTGAGTGCAGACGGCGCAATGACCAGCTCGCCGCGGCCGAAATGGCGCACATGGCCGGGGCCGGCCATGGCCGTGGCCACATAGACCACGGCGGCGGCCACGGCCACGGACGGGCCCAGCACGGCGCGCACGCGCTCGTCGTTGTCCACGCCGTTTTGCATGGTCAGCACCAGGGTGCCCGGCGCCAGGTGCGGCTGCATCTCGCGGGCCGCCTCCTCGGTGGCCGTGGACTTGACGCAGAACATCACCACATCGGCATCGCGCACGGCGCTGGCCTCGGTGCATGCCTGCATGGGCACCTGGATGTCCAGGGCCGCCGTCTCCAGCCGCAGGCCATGCTGCTGCACGGCCTGCACATGGGCAGGGCGGCCGATCAGCGTGACCTGGTGGCCGGCGCGCGCCAGCAGCGCGCCGAAATAGCAGCCCACGGCGCCTGCGCCCATGACGGCGATGCGCAGCGGCTCGGAGGGAGAGGGGAGGGGGGCGGAAGAAGCGTCCATGGTGCAGATCGGATGGGCCTTTGATGGCGCCCAGTCTAGCCAGGCTGCCACCAAAGGCCCATGCCGTCTTCCCTGTCGGCTGCCATTGCGGACGGTCAGGCAGCCCTCATGCCGTCTGCAGGCACAGGTACTTGGTCTCCAGGTATTCCTCGATGCCGTGGCGCGAGCCTTCGCGGCCCAGCCCTGACTGCTTGACGCCGCCGAAGGGAGCGACCTCGTTGGAGATCAGCCCCGTGTTGATGCCCACCATGCCGTATTCGAGCGCGCGGGACACGCGCCAGATGCGGCGGTGGTCATTGGTGAACAGGTAGGCGGCCAGTCCGTAGATGGTGTCGTTGGCGCGGCGCACGACCTCGTCTTCGCCATGGAAGCGGAACAGCGGCGCCAGCGGGCCGAAGGTCTCTTCCTCGCAGACCCGCATGCTGTCGTCCACATCGACCAGCAGCGTGGGCTCGAAGAACAACTGGCCGGGCTGCAGGCGCCTGCCGCCGGCCAGCAGGCGCGCGCCCTTGGACAGGGCGTCGGCCACATGGCTTTCCACCTTCTGCACGGCAGCCTCGCTGATCAGCGGGCCATGGGTGACGCCGGGCTCCAGCCCGTTGCCGACCTTGAAGCCGGCCATGGCCTGCGCCAGGCGGCGCGCGAGTTCGTCATGGATGCTGTCATGCACGTAGATGCGGTTGGCGCAGACACAGGTCTGGCCCGCGTTGCGGAACTTGGAGGCGACGATGCCCGCCACGGCCTGGTCCAGGTCCGCGTCATCGAAGACGATCAGCGGCGCGTTGCCGCCCAGCTCCAGCGACAGCTTCTTGACCGTGTCGCTGCACTGGCGCATCAGCAGGCGGCCCGTGGCGGTCGAGCCGGTGAAGCTGAGCTTGCGCACCACGGGGCTTTCGGTCAGCGCCTGGCCCACGGCCTGGGGATGGCCGGTCAGCACCTGGAACACGCCGGCGGGAATGCCGGCCTCCTCGGCCAGCACCGCCAGCGCCAGTGCCGTGAACGGCGTGCTCTCGGCTGGCTTGACCAGCATGGTGCAGCCCGCGGCCAGCGCGGGGCCGGCCTTGCGCGTGATCATGGCCGCCGGGAAATTCCAGGGGGTGATGGCGGCGCACACGCCGATGGGCTGGCGCAGGGTGAGCATTTGCTGCGGGGCATTGGGCGATTGCAGCACTTCGCCGTCCACGCGCTTGCCCTCTTCGGCAAACCACTCGATGAAGGAGGCTGCGTAGCCGATCTCGCCGCGTGCCTCGGCCAGGGGCTTGCCCTGCTCCAGCGTCATCAGCCGGGCCAGGTCGTCCTGGTGCGCCAGCATCAGGTCGAACCAGCGGCGCAGCAGGCCGGCGCGCTGCTTGCCGGTCAGCGCGGCCCAGGCGGGCAGGGCGCGCTCGGCGGCGGCGATGGCGGCCGTGGTGTCCTGCTGGCTGAGCGCGGGCACCCGGCCCAGGCGCTCGCCGGTGGCGGGGTTGAAGACATCGATGGCGGGGCCGTCGCCCACGGGGTGCCAGCCTTCGGCGAGCAGGCAGGCCTGGCGGAACAGGTCGGGACGTTGCAGTGAGAGATGCATGGGGACTCTTCGGACAGGGTTATGCGGCGACAGTCTGGGGGGCGGTGTGGACGATGGCCTGCTCGATGATATCCAGCGCCTGGCCGAACAGATTGTCCGCAATCGTGAGCGGGTAGAGGAACCGGATGGCATTGCCGAACATGCCGCAGGTCAGCAGCAGCAGGCCTTGCTCCTGAGCGCGCTCGATGATGGCCGACACGCGCTGCGCGTCGGGGGCGGCGGTCTGCGGGTTGCGCAACTCCACGGCCACCATGGAGCCCAGGCCGCGCACATCGGCAATGCCGGCGTCGCGCTGCTGCAGGGCGCGCAGGCGCTGCACCAGGGTGCCGCCCAGGACGAGGGCGCGCTCGCACAGCCGTTCTTCATCGATCACGTCGAGCACCGCATGGGCGGCGGCCACCGCCAGCGGGTTGGCGGCATAGGTTCCGCCCAGGCCGCCGGGGTGGGCGGCGTCCATGACGGCGGCGCGGCCCACCACGCCCGAGATCGGCAGGCCGCCGCCCAGGCTCTTGGCCATGGTGACCAGGTCGGGCCGTACGCCGTAGTGCTCCATGGCGAACAGCTTGCCCGTGCGTGCGAAGCCGGTCTGCACCTCGTCGGCGATCAGCAGCATGCCGTGCTGGTCGCACAGGGCGCGCAGGCCCTCGAACAGGGCGGCAGGCACGGGATGGAAGCCGCCCTCGCCCTGCACGGGCTCCACGATGATGGCGGCCACCCGCTGCGGGTCCACCGAGGTCTTGAACAGCATGGCGATGGCGTCCAGCGACTGCTGCACGCTGATGCCCGACGGCCCGCCGGGGAAGGGGGCGTGGAAGACCTCCCCCAGCATGGGGCCGAAGCCCTGCTTGTAGGGCGCCACCTTGCCCGTCAGCGCCATGCCCAGCTGGGTGCGGCCGTGGAAGGCGCCCTGGAAGGCGATCACGGCCGAGCGGCCCGTGGCGTGGCGCGCGATCTTGACGGCGTTTTCCACGGCCTCGGCGCCCGTGGTGAAGAAGGCGGTCTTGGCCGGGCCGTCGATGGGGGCCAGCGCATTGATGCGCTCGGCCAGCGCGATGGCGCTTTCATAGGGAACGATCTGGAAGGCCGTGTGCGTGAAGCGTTCGAGCTGCTGCCGCACTGCCTGCACCACGCGCGGATGGCGGTGGCCGGTGTTGAGCACGGCGATGCCGGCCGCGAAATCGATGTACTGCTTGCCCTCGGCATCGGTCAGCAGGGCGTTGTCGGCCTGCACGGCATGGAAGCCGCACATCACGCCCACGCCGCGGGGCATGGCGGCCATGCGGCGGGCCTGGAGTTGCTGGTTGGTGGAAGAGGGCGTGGCGGCGGCGCTGGACATGAGAGGGTCTCCGTTGATGTGGCTGCGAGTCTTCCGGTTATAGTGGGTATTGGCTCCATGGATGGGGCCATATTTTGAAAAGATGATGGTGCCAATTGCATGCGCCGTCATTTCCGCACCATCAAGGCAGACATGGCAAAACCTTCCGTGTGCGCGGACCTCATCCTCCAGATGGACTGGCGTGCGCTGGACGGGGAACGCGCCCGTCTGAACCGGGCCCTGTACCTGGCGTTGCGCCAGGCCATGGACAGCGGGGCGCTGTTGCCGGGCAGCCGCCTGCCGGCTTCGCGCGATCTGGCCCGCGAGCTGGGCGTGTCGCGCAACACCGTCAACCATGCCTATGAGCAGCTGCATGTGGAAGGCTATGTGCGCAGCCAGGTGGGGCGCGGCACGCAAGTGGTCGATACCCTGCCTGAGGCCTTGCTGCTGAGCGGTGGACGCGCGCCCGCACGCCGTGCCGCCGCAGCGCCTGTGGCCGGCCGCGGCCTGTCCGCGCAGGCGCAGGCCTTGCTGCAAACCGCCCAGGCGTCAGCGCAGCAATGGGGCGCCTTCATGCCCGGCGTGCCCGACGTGACCGAATTTCCGCGCGCCACGTATGCGCGCATCCACAACCGCCTGCTGCGCCACGCCGGGCCGCAACTGCTCACCTACGGCACGCGCGGTGGCGTGGACGCGCTCAAGCAGGCCCTGGCCGGGCACCTGCGCGTGGCGCGCTCGGTGGACTGCGGGCCGGGCCAGGTGCTGATCACCGAAGGCGTGCACCAGGCCATCGACCTGGTGGTGCGCAGCCTGGCCGATCCCGGCGACTGCGTCTGGATGGAGGAGCCCGGCTACTGGGGCATTGCCAACGTGCTGCGCATGCAGCACGGGCTGCACCTGCACAGCGTGCCCGTGGACGAGGAGGGCATGCAACTGCCCGAAGGCCTGCCCGCGCCCCGGCTGATTTTCGTCACGCCCTCGCACCAATATCCCTTGGGCGCCGTCATGAGCATGGCCCGGCGCCGTGCGCTGATTGCCTATGCGCGCCGCGTGGGCGCCTGGATCGTGGAGGACGACTACGACAGCGAATTCCGCTTCTCCGGCAGCCCCGTGCCCAGCATGCAGGGCATGGAGGAAGGTGCGCCCGTGATCTACATAGGCACCTTCAGCAAAACCCTCTATCCAGGGCTGCGCATGGGCTACATGGTGCTGCCGCCCTCCCTGGGGTCGGCGCTGCAGACGCTGCATGCCGAGCTGTACCGCGAAGGCCATCAGCTCAGCCAGCACGTGGTGGCCGAACTGATCGGCGAAGGCCATTACGCCGCCCACATCCGCAAGATGCGCCTGCTCTACGGCAAGCGCCGCCGCATGCTGCTGGGCCTGATCGAGCGCTACCTGGGCCCCGCCTTCCTGCCCTGGGTGGAAAGCGATGCGGGTCTGCATTTCGTGATGCAACTGCCTGCCCAGCAAGACGATGTGGCGCTGGCCCGCCATCTTCGGCAGGCCGGTGTCCTCGTCAAGCCGCTCTCGCGCTATTACGCGGGGCCTGCCAAGCGCTACGGCCTGCTGCTGGGCTACGCCTGTGTGGCCGAGCATGAAATGGGTACGGCGTTCTTCCGCATGCTGGCGGTGCTGCGTGCCAGGTGAATGGCGCGCGCCTGGGTCCAGGACTGCCTGGCCATCCGGCGCCGCATAGAACAAAAGCCCTGCACGGGGCGGGGCTTTGCAGGGAAGGCTGCTGCCGGCCAGGGCCGGCAACGCCTGGCGCTTACAGCGAGTCGATGAAGCTGCGCAGCTTGTCCGAGCGGCTCGGGTGCTTGAGCTTGCGCAGGGCCTTGGCTTCGATCTGGCGGATGCGTTCGCGCGTGACGTCGAACTGCTTGCCCACTTCTTCCAGCGTGTGGTCGGTGGACATCTCGATGCCGAAGCGCATGCGCAGCACCTTGGCTTCGCGCGGGGTGAGGCCGTCGAGGATGTCCTTGACCACGTCGCGTAGGCCGGCCTGCATGGCGGCGTCCACGGGAGCGGTGTTGTTGGTGTCCTCGATGAAGTCGCCCAGGTGCGAATCGTCGTCGTCGCCGATCGGCGTTTCCATGGAGATCGGCTCCTTGGCGATCTTCATGATCTTGCGGATCTTGTCCTCGGGGATCTCCATCTTGGCCGCCAGGATGGACGCGTCGGGCTCGAAGCCGAACTCCTGCAGATGCTGGCGCGAGATGCGGTTCATCTTGTTGATGGTCTCGATCATGTGCACCGGGATGCGGATGGTGCGCGCCTGGTCGGCGATCGAGCGCGTGATGGCCTGGCGGATCCACCACGTGGCGTAGGTCGAGAACTTGTAGCCGCGGCGGTATTCGAACTTGTCCACGGCCTTCATCAGGCCGATGTTGCCTTCCTGGATCAGGTCCAGGAACTGCAGGCCGCGGTTCGTGTACTTCTTGGCGATGGAGATCACCAGGCGCAGGTTGGCCTCGATCATCTCCTTCTTGGCGTCGCGGCTGGCGCGCTCGCCGTCGTTCATGCGCTTGTTGATGCGCTTGAGCTCGTCCAGCGGCACGACCACGCGCGACTGCAGGTCGATCAGGTTCTGCTGCAGCTCCTGCACGGGCGGGATGTTGCGTTCGAGCACGTTGCTCCAGGGCTTGCCGGCCGCCACCTGGTCGACCACCCACTGCAGGTTCAGCAGGTTGGGCGGGAACTGGGCGATGAAGATCTCCTGGGGCATGCCGCACTTGTCGACGATGATCTTGCGCAGCTCGCGTTCCTTCTTGCGCACATCGTCCACCTGGGCGCGCACGAGGTCGCACAGCTTCTCGATGGTCTTGGCCGTGAAGCGGATGGTCATCAGCTCTTCGGTCAGGGCCTTCTGCACCTTCATGTACGTGGGCGTGCCGTAGCCTTCCTTGTCGTACACCTTGTGCATCTTGTCGAAGTTCTCGCGCATGGCGTCGAAGCGGCGCAGCGCCTCGTTCTTGAGTTCCTCGAGCTTCTTGGTCAGCGCCTTGGAGCCGCCCTTGCCGTCGTCGTCGTCCTCTTCGTCGTATTCGTCGAAGTCTTCCTCGGCCACGTAGTCGTCGTTCTCGTTGGCGTTGACGAAGCCGTCCACCACGGTGGAGATGACGACCTTGCCCTCGCGGATCTCCTCGGACATGGCCAGGATCTCGGCGATGGTCGCAGGCGAGGCCGAGATGGCCTCCATCATGTCCATCAGGCCGCCTTCGATGCGCTTGGCGATCTCGATCTCGCCTTCGCGCGTGAGCAGCTCCACCGTGCCCATCTCGCGCATGTACATGCGCACGGGGTCGGTGGTGCGGCCGAATTCCGAATCCACGGTGGACAGGGCGGCCTCGGCCTCTTCCTCGGCTTCCTCTTCCGTGGTGGCGGACTGGCCCGTGTTGTTCAGCAGCAGGGTTTCCGCGTCGGGCGTCTGCTCGTAGACGGCCACGCCCATGTCGTTGAGCATGGAGATCACGACTTCCAGCGTCTCGGCGTCGACCAGCTTGTCGGGCAGGTGGTCGTTGATTTCGCTGTGCGTCAGGTAGCCGCGCGTCTTGCCCAGCTTGATCAGCGCCTTCAGGCGCTGGCGGCGGGTGGACATTTCCTCTTCGGTCAGGACGGTTTCGTCCAGGCCGAATTCCTTCATCAAGGCCCGTTCCTTGGCCTTGCTGATCTTCATGCGCAGCGGCTTGACCTTCTCGGCCGGGGCCGAGCTGGAGTCCACATCGGCTTCCGCTTCGACTTCGGCCTCGACCTCGTCGCCTTCGATATCGCCGTCGATGTCCGACAGGTCGGCATCATCCATGTCGTCATCGGCTTCCTTGGCCTTGGGCTTGCGGCCGCGCTTGGCGGGTGCCTTGGCGGCAGCGCTGGCGGTCTTGGCGGCAGGCGCCTTCTTGGCGGCTGCGGGCTTTTTCTCGGCGGGGGCGGCTGCGTCATCGCCATCGGCGGCCTTCTTGCGGCCGCGCTTGGGTGTGGCTGCGGCGAGCAGTTCGTCGGCCATGGCTTTGAGTTCGGCTTGTGACTTGGTTACCACGTCGGTTTCTTTCTTGGCTTTCGCCGCAGTTTTCGCTGCGGCACTCTTTGGCACTGCGCCGGCCGAAGAGGTTGTCGAAATCTTGGGCTTCGCGAAAGCATCGGGGGCCTGCTTGGACTTCGCTGACTTTGATACGGGCATGAACACCTCTCGGTCTGACGCACACACGCAAAGAAAACCGCAAACAAGCGCCGCCTAGGCTGGCGCGCTGACGGACAGCGTCCATCAGGGAGCAGGGAACACTCCTGGGCAAGATGGATGGGCGAACATTTGGTGTGCAGTCCTTGCGGGATGTTGGGTCGTGCAGTTGCTGCAATCACGTGATTCCATCACGGGGCCCGGGCCGGAGGTGCTGCTGTCGCTCTTGCCGATATCCTCTAATTATACCTTCTGCAAAAAATTTCAAGAGGGCGCGCGCATCTGGTTTTCCAGCGCCTGCAGTCGGGCATAGAGATCGCGCAGGCGCTGCGCTGCGGTGGGGTCTCGGCCCATTTCGCGCACGGCCTCGTTGGTCTGGGCCTTGATGTGGTCGATCAGGATGCGGTTGAGCACGCCGCGCAGTTCCCGGCGCAGCTCGGTCAGTTCACCCTCGGGGTGGGCGTGGGGGCCGCTCATGAGGCGCTCGGCCAGGGCTTCGTGCGGCAGGCCCCGCAATTGCTCGCGCAGCACGGCGAAGGGGCGTGGCCCGGATTCCTGGAACTGGGCTTCCAGCCAGCCGAACAGCGCGCCATGCCCGCCCGGGCAGCGCGACAGGGCATCGAAGTCTTCGTGGGTGAGCTCTTCCATGAACTCCATGTGGGCCATGAGCAGCCGTGCCGCCTGGTCGGTGCGCGTGGCGGGTGCGCTGCGCGGACCGGCGGGGGGCGGGCTCCAGTCGCCGCGGCCGCCCTTGTCCCAGGGCTTCTTGCCCCAGGGTTTCTTGGCGCGTGCGCTGTCGCCGCCGCGCCAGTTGCCGCCGCCGGCGGGGCCGCGCTCGGGCCAGCCGCCTGCGAAGGGGTGATCGGCCTCGGGCGCCCATTCGGATGCGGCCGGCGGGTGGCCGCCCTGGGCCGGGTGCATGGAGCCGCCCGTCCCGCCGCGTGGCGCAGCGCTGCGGGCCGTCTCCTGCGACCAGAGCTCGGACAGGTCGCGCGCCTGCAACTGCACGAGATCGGCGATTTCGCCGAGCAGCTGGCGCTTGAGCGCGCCGTCCGGCAGGGCCGTCCACAGGGGGCGCGCGTTGCTGGCCATGTGGGCGCGGCCTTCGGCCTGGCCCAGGTCGCAGCCTTCGCTGGCGGCTTCGATGAGGAAGCGGCTCAGCGGCACGGCGTCGCCGACATGGCGGGCGAAGGCCTCGCTGCCGTATTCGCGGATGAAGCTGTCGGGATCGTGCTCGGCCGGCAGGAAGAGGAACTTGATGCTGCGCGTGTCGCTGGCGTAGGGCAGGGCGGCATCGAGCGCCTTGCGCGCCGCGCGCCGGCCGGCCGCGTCGCCATCGAAGCTGAAGACCACGGCATCGGTGAAGCGCAGCAGCTTGTGCACGTGGTCGGGCGTGCAGGCCGTGCCCAGCGTGGCCACGGCATTGGCAAAGCCCAGCTGGGCCAGGGCCACCACGTCCATGTAGCCCTCGGTGACCAGCGCATAGCCCATGTCGCGCAGCGCGGTGCGGGCCTCGAACAGGCCGTAGAGCTCGCGCCCCTTGTGGAAGACCGGGGTTTCGGGCGAGTTCAGGTATTTGGGCTTTTCGTCGCCGAAGACGCGGCCGCCGAAGCCTATGCATTCGCCCTTGACGTTGCGGATGGGAAACATCAGCCGGTCGCGGAAGCGGTCGTAGCGCTTGTTGTCGTCCTCGCCGACGATGACCAGGCCCGCCTCCTGCAGCTGCGGGTCGTCGTAATGGGGGAAGACGCTGGCCAGGTTGCGCCAGCCGGCCGGCGCATAGCCCAGGCCGAAGCGCTTCGCGGTTTCTCCCGAGACGCCGCGTCGCTTGAGGTAGGCAATGGCCTGGGGCGAGGCCTTGAGGTGCTTGCGAAAGGCATCGCCCGCCTTTTCGAGCACGTCGGTCAGCGTGGCCTGTTTCTGCTTGTGGGCGGCCTGGCGTTCGCGCTCGGCCGGGCTGATGTCGTCCTGGGGGACCTGCAGGCCCACCTGGCCGGCAAGGTCCTGCACGGCTTCGACGAAGCCCATGCCGGCGTGTTCCATCAGAAAGCCGATGGCGTTGCCGTTCTTGCCGCAGCCAAAGCAGTGGTAGAACTGCTTGCTGGGGCTGACGGTGAACGAGGGCGACTTCTCGCTGTGGAACGGGCACAGGCCCATGAAGTTGGCGCCGCCCTTCTTGAGCTGCACGTAGCGCCCCACGATGTCGACGACATCGACGCGCGAGAGCAGCTCCTGGATGAACGATTGGGGAATGGACACCCGCGTATTGTGCCTTCGCCGGGCTTTCCAGCAGGCCCGGGGGACACTGCGTCAGCCCAGGCGCTGCAGGGTCAGCGTGAAGGCCACGCCGTCGCTGGTGTTGCGCACGCCGATGGTGCCGCCCATCTTGGCCATGTAGGTCTTGGCCACGAAAAGGCCCTGGCCCCGGTGCGTGCCGCCGCCCGGCGCGGCCGGCTTGTCGGGCGCCGACACGCCCAGCTCGAAGATGCGCTCCAGCAGGTCCTCGGCAATGGTCGCGCCCTGGTTGTGCAGCGTGGCGCTGGCGGTGGACTCCGAGGCCGACAGCGACAGCGTGATCGGGGTGCCGGCCGGGCGGTGGCTGTCGGCATTGCGCAGGATGTGGGTCACCACGTCCTCCAGCGCGAACTCGTCGGCCCGCACGATCACCGAGCCGGCGCCCGCCTCGTAGACCACGTCGGCGATGCCCGCGAAATGCGCATTGGCCGCCACGTGGGTCAGGAAGGCATCGAGGTCCAGCCGGCCCTGGGGCACGTCGGCAGCCTGCAGGGCCTCCGCCGGCGATGCCGTGCCGTACAGCACGTGCACGGCCTGCTGCATGCGCTGGACGTAGCGGTGTCCCGGATCCCCGGGGCCGTGCAGCACCATCAGCGATTGCAGCGGCGACATGATCTCGTGGCCCACGGCGTGCCACATGTCGCGCTCCTGCTGGGCGCGCAGGTGTTCGCGCTGGACATCGTCCTTGACGCGCTGCAGCAGGTCGGCCAGTCCGCCGGCCAGGATGCCCAGCTCGTCCGAGCCCCGCAGGTCGGATACGTCGAGATCGCTCAGGCGCGGCCCGATGTGTCCGTCCTGCACGTTGTAGGACACGGCGGCGGCGCGGCGGGTCAGCGCCGTCACCCGGCGGATCAGGCCCAGCTCGATCACCAGCCAGGCCAGGGCGATGGCGGCCAGCATGGCGCCCAGATACCAGGACAGGCGCGTGGCCACGGCGGCCAGGCCTTGCTCCACGTCGCGCGGATGGCCTGTGAAACTCACCACGTAGTTGCCCGTGGGCGTGTCCAGAATGTCCTGCCCAGTGGGAATGTCGGGGGTGACCGCGGCGGCGAAGGCGCCCGCCGCCTCCAGCGGCAGCCAGCGGATGAGCCGCAGCAGCCAGGGCGCCGAGGGCGCGGCCTGCACCTCCTGGCCTTTGAGCGTGATGGCATCTGCCTCGCTGGCACCCACTTTGCGGATCTGCACGCGCTCGCCAGGCAGCAGGCTGCGCGACAGATCCTGCAGCGACGCGGACAGCTGCGCGCCGGGCGCGTTGCTGTCGAACAGCGGCGCCGGCGCCTCGCCCGGCGCCAGCATCTGTACCCGCACGCGCATCTGGCCCAGGTCTTCGGGTGGCCAGACCGGGCGCATGTCGCGGCGGAACAAGGCCTCGCGGAACAGCTCGACCGGCAGCCGGATGGAATAGTGCGTGCGGCGCGGGCAGTCGGCTGAGGGGGCAAGGGTGCTGGCGCCTGCGGACATGCCGGGGGCCGGCTCGCGGCAGTGGCCGTTCTGCCAGAGCCAGCCACGGAAGTCGCGCACGGGCCTGGCGCGGGCGTCGAGCTGGGCAGTGCCGTTGTCCACGAAGCCCGTGAGCCGGCCGTGCACGCCCTGGCCGCCCTTGGGCGGCATGGCTTCGTAGGGCGCGATCCACTGGTAGGTGCTGCCCCGCATGTCCAGCGTGATGCGCGCGCGATGGGCCTCCGAAGGCACGCGCGAGCCGCGCGAGCGCGGCGTCAGGTCGCCCGCGAAAAAGCTGCCCACCAGGTAGATGAAGCCGCCTGCATAGGGGTTGTTGCCGATCGCCGCGCACAGCGCAGCGCCGTCGGGGTACTGCACCGAGCAGCCCGCCATCTCCACGGCCTGCTGGGATTTCTGCGGATCGTCGAAGTCGATGGCCGCGTAGGGCAGCAGCAGCGGCGCCAGCGGCGTCACGCCCTGGCCGAGGTGGCTGGCATTGAGCAGGGCCAGCCGCCCCGAGGGGTGGCGCAACCGCGCCATGACCTCGGCCTGGCTGCGCACGAAGCCATGCTGGTAGGCCTGCCAGGCGCGCTCCTTCTCATCCTTGAGCACCACCACGCTCAGCGCCACCGTGGCCACCGCCAGCAAAACGAAAACGCCGCGCACCAGGATGCGCTGGCGGAACGCGGGCAGGCCCAGCCGCGGGAACTCCAGGCGGGGCTTGAGCAGCCGCTTCATGGGCGTGCACCCGCGCCGGCCTGGCGCACCCAGCGGAAGCCGCGCATGGGCACGTTCTCTATGCATTCGAAGCCCGGGTCCACTTCGCGCAGGGCTTCGCGGATGGTGCTCACATGCTTGCGCACGTTGTCGCGGTTGCGGCCGCTCTTGACGACCTCGAACAATTCGTCGTACGACACGACCTCTCCGCTGCGCTGGTACAGGGTGGCCAGAATGCGCTGTGCCGTCAGCGGCAGGTTGATGCGCTCGCCACGCCAGGTGGGGGTGCGCTGCCACAGCGGATCGAGCACCAGGGCGTCGCCTGCGGGCGCCGGGTCCGGCGCCGCCGGCGCGGGCGCGGGCGCCGTGCGCTGGGTGGTGCGCAGGATGTCCAGGAAGGTCTCGATGAAGTCGGCCTCCTCGAAGGTGGTCTTTTGCAGGTAGTCCCAGGCGTCCAGCGCCTTCATGATGCTGCGGTAGATGGCGGCCGGCATGGCCGACACCACCAGCACCGGCGTGCCCTGGCCCAGCTTGTTGATGGCGTTGATCAGGGCCACGCCCGCATGGCGCTCGCGGCCCAGTTCGATGTCCAGCACCACGGCGTCGTAGCGCTCGCGGGCCAGGGCGGCTTCGGCATCGTCGCGCGTGAACCATTGGTCGATGGCGATGCCGCTGCGCGCGCTGCGTATCCATCCTGCCAGCTGGTTGCTGGTGGGCAGGTCGTCTTCGATCACGGCGATACGGGTCATGGAGGCTCGGTGGTGGAGTGGGGCAGGCGGGATGGCGTGGTCCGGATTATCCCGAGCCGGCGTGCGCCTGCGTGTGAGTTTTTCTTCCGCGCCCGGAGCGGCCGCTCCGGCGGCGTGAGCGCACTGGGCCGGGCGCCACATTGTTGCTTCCGGGGGAGATCCGAACAATCGGTCCTCAATGAGCCACCCATCGGCGGCAGCTCAGAAACAGCCGACAGCCACAACACCGAACCACATCCGAGAGAGAGAACGCCATGAAAGCCACCTGGAACCGCATCATGCAGGCCCTGAAGGGCCGCCGGTCCGCCCGCCTGGGCACTGACGGCATTGCCGAGACCGCGCAGGACGGCACGCCGTCGGGCCACGCCATCCGCCGCACGCCGGTGAACTGGGCCTGCATGCTGCCATCGGCCCGCACCGTGCGCTGGCTGGCCGCATGCGCCGTGGTCGCCGGCGTGGGCGCGGTGGTGGTCCGCAACCCGCCGGTGCGGCCCATGGCGCAGGGGGAACTGGGTGTGCGCCTGAACCAGTTCACGGGCTCCGTCAGCCTGTGGCGCGATGGCAGCGTCTGGGTGCTGCCCGGCCTGCATACGGTGCGCGTCTTCTCGCTGCGCGACCAGAGCTACCGTCCCGAAGCCATGCGCAGGGCCGACGGCAGCGCTCCGCTGCAATCGGTCGAGGGCCTGTCCCTGGGCCTGGACCTGAACGTGCGCTATGCGCTGGACCCGGCCTCGGCGGCCGTGCGGTCCGGCAACCTGCCCGCCGACATCGCCGCAGACATCGTCGAGCCCGCCGTGCAGGGCCTGGTCTACAAGGTGTTCGCCCGCTACACCGTGCGCGAGATCTTCTCGTCCAAGCGCGCCGAGATCGCCCAGATCATGGAGACGGAGCTGCGCTCGCGCCTGGCCGCCGATGGCGTGACGCTGCGCAGCATACAGATCGGCAAGGTGGATCTTCCCGCGGAGTACCGCCGCGGCATGGAAAGCCTGCTGGCCGAGGAGCTGGCTTCGGAGAAGATGCGCTACACGCTGGAGCTCAAGGACAAGCGCGTCAAGGAGACCGAGCTGGACGCAGCCGCCGACAAGGCGCGCCGGGAAGTGGCCGCCGAAGCGGCCGCGCGCGAGCAGGTGATCGCCGCCCGCGCCCAGGAAGAGGCCATGAAGCACGTGCTGCCCTTCAAGCAGCGCCAGATCGAGCAGCGCCAGCTCGAAGCCGAGGCCGAACGCGTGGCCCGCGTGAAGGCGGCCGAGGGCAGTGCCCAGGCCCGGCGCATCGAAGCCAGCGGCGAAGCCGATGCGCGCCAGAAGCTGGCCGAGGCCGAGGCCTTCCGCATGGACCGCCTGGGCAAGGTCAACGCCGAACAGATGGCCCGCGAGGGCGCGCTGGTCACGCGCTACCCCTTGCTGGTGCAGAAGACGCTGGCCGACAAGCTCTCGGACAAGATCCAGGTCATCATCGCTCCGCCGCCCGGCAATGGCGACTTCATCGGCGCGGCGCTGCTCGGCGGCAGCCGCCACGCGCAGGCGGGCGAGGATGCCGGCTCGCAAGTGCAGGAGCAGTAAGCCATGATCACCGTCTCCACTCTTGCCGCCGCCGCCATGGCGGCCAGCATGGGCAGCGCCATCGTGGTGCAGGACCAGGCCAGCCTGCGCGCATCGCCGCGCGACGGCGCCCAGCAGCAGGCCAGCCTCTGGCAGGGCGAGGTGCTGGAAGTGCGCGGCGAGCGCCTGGACTACCTGCAGGTCTGGGACCACAAGCGCGAGCGCGGCGGCTTCATCCGCGCCAGCGATGTGCGCCGCGTGGTCCTGAACGAGTCCGCGGCCCCTGCGCTGCTGGCCGTGCTGCGCTTCATGCAGGAAACGCCGGGCGCCGAGGCGCTGGGCATCGGCCTTGCCGCCGCCTATCTGCAGGCCGCGCCCGCCAAGGCGCTGGCCGGTGCCGAGGGTGTCCAGGCCTTTGACGCCCTGGGCGGCTTTGCCGACCGTCTGGCACGCCGCGCATCGGCGGCGGCGCCGGGCAAGGCCTCCGGCGCCACGCTGTCGGCCCACCTGGACGTGGCCACCGGCTATGGACTGCGTTTCGCCACCTATGAGGTCGAAGGCCGCATGCAGGTCTGCTACGAGGGTGAGTTCTTTCGCCGCGTGCTCGCCATGCCGGCCGCCGACGCGCCCCAGCGCGCCCGCGCCGCCCTGGCGCTGACGCGCCCCGAATGCATGGACCCCGACCTGCCCGTGCACGAGCGCGGCAAGCTCCAGGCCTGGCAGGCCGACGTGCTGGAGCGCGTGGAGGTGGCCGGCCTGCCGGGCTACCTGCGCAACCGTGTGCAGATGCGCCGCGCCAGTGTGTGGAGCGCATTGGCCTTCCAGCAGGCGCGAAAGAACGCCGGCGACCCTGCCGTGGCGGCCTCGGCCTCGCGCGCATTGGCCGAGCTGACCGCGGTGGCCAGGGCCGAACTGCCCGACGAAGACCAGAGCGAGTACAACAATGCCGCCATGCGGGTGAGCGCCGTGCGCTGGGCGCTGGAGCCCGTGCCGGCCGCCGCTGCACCGCAGGGCGCGCGCCCCACGCTGCTGACCCAGCCTGGCGCGCCGGGCGAAACCTGTGTGCTGCTGGTGGATGCCCGGCACGACGCCCGCAGCCCCCTGCTGCGCCGCTGCACCTATGGCGTGGTGTGGACCGCCTCGGCCAGCACCAACCGCGAGGGCACGGCCGTGGCGCTGGCGGTGCAGCCCATGGAGGGCTGGCGCGAGCTGTGGGTGCTGCGCAAGACCGAGGCGGGCTGGCTGGCCGACGTGCTGCCCCCGGCAGCGGCCACGCCCGAGATCGGCGTGGCCGAGTGGGCCGGCTGGGTGCCTGGCGGCCAGCGCATGCTGGTGGCGCGCGAGGCCCGCGGCCAGGGCCGTTACCGCAAGGCCTTCGAGGTGCTGGTGCTCGACGGCCTGGTCACCGAGCGCGTCACGCACGACGTGTCGGCCCTGCCGCTGTTCCAGCGCTGGCAGGACCCCGCCTGGAAGCGGCAGACGCTGAGCCTGCGCTGAACCGTGCGGCCGCCTGGCTGCCGCGCAGCAAGCTTGTGTAAGCCTGTCTTGCTATACCTTCGGTTTTCGCCGGGCCAGCCGCTGCTGGCCTGGTCCACACTGCAACCCCGCGAACGGAGACCCTGATGACCAGCATGTACGACCAGCACCTGGAACGCAACAGCGCCAACCATGCGCCGCTCACCCCGCTGGACTTCATCGCCCGCACGGCCGAGGTGTACCCCGACAGGCTGGCCGTGGTCCACGGCGAATTGCGCCGCAGCTGGAGCCAGACCTATGCGCGCTGCCGCCAGCTGGCCAGCAGCCTGCGAAAGGCAGGTATCGGCAAGAACGACACCGTGGCCGTGATGCTGCCCAACACGCCGCCCATGGTGGAGGCGCATTTCGGCGTGCCCATGGCCGGCGCCGTGCTCAATACATTGAACACGCGGCTCGATGCCGAGACCATTGCCTTCATGCTGGACCATGGCGAGGCCCGGGCGCTGATCGTGGACCCGGAGTTCGCGGGCGTGGTGGCCAAGGCGCTCCAGCTGCGCCAGCGTACCGCGCCACTGCTGGTGATCCAGGTCGAGGATGCGCTCTACGGCCCGGCTGCCCAGCAGGTGGGCAGCGTGGACTATGACGAGTTCGTGGCGGGCGGCGATGCGGATTTCGACTGGCAGCCGCCTTGCGACGAGTGGGATGCCATCGCGCTGAACTACACCAGCGGCACCACGGGCAATCCCAAGGGCGTGGTCTATCACCACCGGGGCGCGGCCATCAATGCCATCAGCAATGTGCTGGAGTGGGACATGCCCAAGCATGCGGTCTACCTGTGGACCCTGCCCATGTTCCACTGCAATGGCTGGTGCTTCCCCTGGACGGTGGCCGCGCGCGCCGGCGTCAATGTCTGCCTGCGCCGCGTGGAAGCCCAGGCGATCTTCGACGCCATCCGCAGCCATGGCGTGACCCATTACTGCGGCGCGCCCATCGTGCACGGGCTGCTGGTCAATGCGCCAGCGGCCATGAAGCAGGGCTTGCCTGCCGGCATCAAGGCCATGGTGGCGGGTGCCGCGCCGCCGGCCGCGATGATCGAAGGCATGGAGCAGATGGGGTTCGACCTCACCCATGTCTACGGCCTGACCGAGGTCTACGGCCCGGCCACCGTCTGCGCCAAGCATGCGAGCTGGGACACGCTGGACATCGGCGAGCGCGCCCGCCTGAATTCGCGCCAGGGCGTGCGCTACCACCTGCAGCGCTCGGCCCGCGTGCTCGACCCCGAGACCATGGAGCCCGTGCCGCACGACGGCCAGACCATGGGCGAGATCATGTTCCAGGGCAACATCGCCATGAAGGGCTACCTCAAGAACCCGCAGGCGACCGGCGAGGCCTTGCGCGGCGGCTGGTTCCACACGGGCGACCTGGCCGTGCAGCATCCCGACGGCTACATACAGATCAAGGACCGCAGCAAGGACATCATCATCTCCGGCGGCGAGAACATCTCCTCCATCGAGGTCGAGGACGTGCTCTACCGCCATCCGGCCGTGCTGGCCGCGGCCGTGGTCGCCAAGCCCGATCCCAAGTGGGGCGAGACGCCCTGCGCCTTCGTCGAGCTGAAGGCGGGCGCGGATACGACGGCCGAGGACATCGTGGCCCACTGCAAGCGGCACCTGGCCGGCTACAAGGTGCCGCGCGCCGTGGTCTTCGGCGATCTGCCCAAGACCAGCACGGGCAAGATCCAGAAGTTCGAGCTGCGCCGCCGCGCGGGATCGGCGCAGGCCATCACGGGCTGAGGCAGGCGCCAGCGCGGCGACGGCGGGCTCAGTGCCCCGCCGTCTTCGAGAACAGCTGGATGACCAGCACGCCGGCGACGATCAGGCCCATGCCCAGCAAGGCCGGCCAGTCCAGCGCTTGGCCCTGCCACAGCCAGCCCACCAGCGAGATCAGCACGATGCCCGCGCCCGACCAGATCGCATAGGCCACGCCCGTGGGCACGGTGCGCAGCGTCAGCGACAGGAAGTAGAAGGCCAGCGCGTAGCCGGCGACGGTGACCACGCTGGGCCCCAGCCGCGTGAAGCCTTCGGACTGCTTGAGGCAGGACGTGGCCGCGACCTCGGCAAGAATGGCCAGTCCCAGATACAGGTAGTTGGAGGCCATGCTCAGATCGGCGCGTAGCTGCCCGTGCCTTCGGGCCAGCGCGTGAGCACGTCGAAGCCGGTATCTGTCACCACCACCATGTGCTCCCACTGCGCGGACAGCGACTTGTCATTGGTGATCACGGTCCAGCCGTCGCTGAGTTCGCGCGTGGCGGCCTTGCCCGCGTTGAGCATGGGCTCGATGGTGAAGATCATGCCCGGCTCCAGCACCATGCCCTGGCCGGGCTGGCCGTAGTGCAGCACCTGGGGATCGTCATGGTAGACCTTGCCGATGCCGTGGCCGCAGTACTCGCGCACCACGCTGAAGCGCTCGCGCTGGGCCACGGTCTGGATGGCATGGCCGATGTCACCCAGCGTGGCGCCGGGACGCACGGCACGGATGCCGGCCAGCAAGGCCTCGTAGGTGGTCTCGACCAGGCGCCGCGCCTGGCTGGCGGGCTGGCCCACGTAGTACATGCGGCTGGTGTCGCCGATCCAGCCCTCGGGCGTGGTCACGGCCACGTCCACGTTGAGGATGTCGCCTTCGCGCAGGACCTGCCGGGCATCGGGAATGCCGTGGCAGATCACATGGTTGGGCGAGGTGCACAGGGTCTTGGGAAAGCCGTGGTAGCCCACATTGGTGGGCACGCAGCGCAGCTCATCCACGATGAAGTCGTGGGCCAGCCGGTCCAGCTGCTCGGTGCTGACGCCGGGCTGCACGTGGGGCACCAGCATCTGCAGCACGCGCGCTGCCAGGCCGCCGGCCGTGCGCGATTTCTCGATGTCTGCGGCGCTGTGCAGCGGCACGTTGCGGACTTTGACGCGCGTCATTGCAGGCCCGCCGATGTACGGGCCGCTGCCTTGGCGGGCCCAGGCCGGGCGCCGGCGTCCAGCGCGGCGGCGGCCTGCTGCCTGAGCAGCGCGCAGATGCCTGCGTAGTCGAGCTGCGGATGGTGCTCGGCCAGTTGTCCCACACGCAGCCAATGTTCGGCCTGGGCGTTGATCGAACGGCCCATGGCCGCGCTGGACAGGCGGATCTGGTCGTGCAGCTGGTCGGAGATTTTGACGATTCCCATGGGCCGCGATGATAAGGGAAATATACGTTCCGTATATTGCCTTGCCGGCGGCCCGGACATGGCCCGCTGCGGCAGGCCCCCGTTCGGCCGCCAGCCGGGCCGGGACCAGGGCCTGGGCTTGAATGGCGGCGAAGGCGCGGTGGCCGGCGAGGGGATCAGTGCAGCCAGCGGATGAACAGCTGGATCACCGTGGCGTTGACGATGTCCACGAAGAAGGCGCCCACCATGGGCACGATCAGAAAGGCCTTGTGCGATGGGCCGTACTGGTTGGTGATGGCCTGCATGTTGGCCACGGCCGTGGGCGTGGCGCCCATGCCGAAGCCGCAATGGCCGGCCGCCAGCACGGCCGCGTCGTAGTGGGCGCCCATGGCGCGGAAGGTGACCAGCCAGGCGTACAGCCCCATGACCAGGGTCTGCGCAGCCAGGATCACCATCAGCGGCGCGGCCAGGCCGGCCAGCTCCCACAGCTTGAGCGACAGCAGGGCCATGGCCAGGTAGATGGACAGCGAGGCATTGCCGAACACATCGATGGCGCGGTCGAAGACATGGAAATGGAAGACATAGTCCAGCGTGTTGCGGATCAGCACGCCGCCGCCCAGGGCCCAGACGAAGGTGGGCAGCGACAGCGCCGTGCCCGCGGTGACCTGGGTCATGAACTCGGCAAAGCCCAGGCAGCCCGCGAACAGGGCCAGGGTCTCGATGGCCGCGCTGGTGGTGATCAGCCGGGTCTGCTCGGGGTTTTCGAAGCCGCCGTGGGCGGCGCTCTCGCCCAGCGGCGGCTGCAGCTCGGGCGCCGCCGCGGGCGGGACGGTGGCCAGGCGGCGCCGGGTGATCAGTGCCTTGGCCAGCGGGCCGCCGATCAGGCCGCCGATGACCAGGCCGAACGTGGCGCAGGCGATGCCCAGGGTGACCGCGCCCTGCAGGCCGTACTCGCGCTCGAACACCTGGCCCCATGCCCCCGCCGTGCCATGGCCGCCGGTCAGCGTGATCGAGCCCGCGATCAGTCCGAACAGCGGGTCCAGTCCCAGCGCCGTGGCCAGGCTGACGCCCACCAGGTCCTGCACGGCGATGAAGACCGCCACGACCAGCAGGAACAGCAGCAGCGAGCGGCCGCCTTCGCGCAGCTTGGCGAAGTTGGCGCTCAGTCCGATGGAAGAGAAGAACACCAGCATGAAGGCGGTCTGCAGCTCGGCGCTGAAGCTGAAGGTGTAGCCCAGCGCCTGATTGAGCGCGAACAGCAGCAGGGCCACGACCAGGCCGCCGGCCACGGGCTCGGGGATGTTGAACTCGCGCAGCACGCGGATGCGCTGCACCAGCCACTTGCCCAGCAACAGGACGAGGGCCGCGAAGATCAGGGTGTAGTAGCTGCTGAAGGTCAGGTGCATGGCAGGCGTTGTGCGTTCTGTGAGGCCAGGGCCGCCGCGGGGCGGGCGGCCATGGCTCTCGCCGGACGATGCGGGGCATGTCCGGCGGCGATGGCGGGAAAGCCTCTGATGATATGCGCCACCCGCCGTGGCCCTGGGGCGCCGGAGTGTCAGCCCGACGTCAGCCAACGGCGGGCGGGCCGTGCACGCCCGGGGTCAGCTGGCGACGGGGCCCGGACGCCGGTCTTCGACCGTGTAGCGCGCCAGCGTATAGACGCGGCTGTCGGCGCGCAGCGGGTTGGCGACGGCGCGCAGCTCGCTGGTCCAGCGCTCGGGCGTGATGTCGGCCAGGCCGTAGCCGCGTTCCTCGCTGCGGGCCAGCAGCATGTGGGGGGTGTGGGCCACCATGGCGTCGGCCTTGGCCTGCGTCGTGCCGCTGCGCGAGGTGATCGAAGTGCTGCAGAACTCGCTGGCGACGACGGGGTTGCGGCGCTCCGGCGCGGCATCGGGGTCGGCGAGCAGGTTGCAGACGAAGTTCTGGTGCAGGTCGCCGCCCAGCACCACGCTGTTGCGCGGCGCGGGCTGGGGCCCGCCGGGCGTCAGGTGGCGCACGAGGCGCTGGCGCGCCGCGGGGTAGCCATCCCAGCTGTCGGTCGATTGCAGGCCCGAGGGGTAATGCCGCGCGGACAGCAGGGTGGGCTGGGCAAGCACCGTCCAGCGCGTGCCTTCGGCACCCTGGTGGCGGCCATCGTCGCCCAGTTGCCGGTACAGCCATTGCTCCTGGCCCCAGCCCAGCAGGCTGCGCGTGGCATCGGCCAGGGCGGCGCATTCGGCAGGCCGGATGCTGCCCCGGCCCGCCTCGCCCGGCGCGCGGCAGGCCTGCACCGAGCGGTACTGCCGGCCGTCCAGCAGGTGCACCCGCGCCAGGCGCCCCCATTGCAGGCTGCGGTAGATCTGCAGGCCGCCGCTGCTGCTGCCGGCCAGCGCCTTGGGGCGCAGCGGCATGTTCTCGTAGAAGGCCTGCCAGGCCGCCATGCGCCGCGCGAGAAAGCGCGCCGCGTCGCCCACGCCCTGGTCGGCCGCGTAGTCGTTTTCCACCTCGTGGTCGTCCCAGCCCACGGACCAGTTGCAGATGGCGTGGGCGGCCTGCAGTTGCGGATCGCTCTTGTGCAGCGCATAGCGGTCGCGGTAGTCCTGCAGCGTCTGCGCGGCCCTGAGCGGGTGGGTGCGGGCCAGGCCCAGCGTCATGGCCGGCGTGGCGTACTCGTAGATGTAGTCCCCCAGGAAAAGCACGAGGTCGGGCGCATCCTGCACGACCTGGCGCCAGGCGGCGTAGAAGCCGTGTTCCCAGCGCTGGCAGGATGCATAGGCCAGGCGCAGGCGCTGGGGCATGCTGCCGGGGGCGGGCGCCGTGCGGCAGCGGCCCGTGGTGCTGACGGCCTGGCCCAGCATGAAGCGGTAGAAATACCAGCGCTCGGGTGCAAGCCCGCCGACCTGCACATGCACGCCATGGCCCCATTCGGGCAGGGCCATGGCCTCTCCGCTGCGCACGATCTGGCGGAAAAGCGGGTCATGCGCCAGTTCCCAGCGCAGCTTGAGCGCCGGCATGGCGCTGCTGTCGCTCTCGCCCAGCGAGGCCAGCGGCGGCGTGAGCCGCGTCCACAGCAGCACGTTGTCGGGCTCGGGGTCGCCGCTGGCCACGCCCAGCGTGAAAGGGTTGTGGGCCGGGCGCTCGCCCAGGCGGGCCCACGCCGGCAGCTGGCCCAGGGCCGTGGCCAGTCCCGCGCCGATCAGGAACTGGCGCCGCGGTGCAGGGACGGGGGCGCTGAAGGGCAGGGGCATGTCGATCGGGTAGGCGGGTGGCGCAAAAGGCGGGGGTGGCCGTGCGGCCCTGCATCAATGGCCGGTTACCGCACTGTCATCCGGATGCCATTGTGCTCCTGAAGCCGCGGCGATGCTGGCTTTGCCGCGTTCCTTGGCCTGCAGCATGGCGGTGTCGGCGCGCCGCAGCACGTCCATGCCGTTTTCGTGGCCCTGCAGCTGGGCCACGCCTGCGCTGAAGCTCAGGGCCAGGGTGGGCTGCTGGGGCAAGGGAGCCTGCTGCAGCGATGTCAGCAGGCGCTGCATGGCCTGCACGCCCGCCGCCTCCTGCGCCTGGGGCAAAAGCAGGGCAAAGGCCTGGCCCTCATGGCGGGCGATGGTGTCCTCGGGGCGCAGCGTCTGGCGCGCGAGCCGGGCCAGGTGGGTCAGCGCCGCATCGCCGGCCGCATGGCCATGCTCGGCGTTGAGTGCGCGCATGCCGTCCATGTCCAGCAGGGCCACGCTCAGCGGCTGGCCATGGCGGTGGGCGCGCGCCACCTCGCGGTCCAGCGCCTCGGCCAGGCCCAGGCGGTTGAGCTGGCCCGTCAGCGCATCGTGGCGGGCGCGGCGGGCCGCCTCGTCAAGCTCCTGCTGCATTGCGCGGATCTGGGCTTCGCGCGCATCGGCGCTCTCGCGCAGCGCCTGCAGCTCCTGCTGGGCCACGCGGCTGGCCGATGCCATGGTGCGCGCGGCTTCGAGCACCTGCTGCAGCAGCGGCGCGGCGTCTTCAAGCCGCTGCACGCCATCGAGCTGGCGCGCGGCCTCTTCCATCTGCGCGCCCAGCGTCTCGTGGCTGCGCGTGATCTGCGCCAGATGCTGGACAAAACCGCTGAGCATGGCCTTGAGCGCTTCCTGCGCGGCGCTCACGCCTTCCTGCAGCTGCAGCCGGCGGTGCAGCAGGTTCTGCAGTTCGCGCCGGGCGCTGGCCAGCGGCTCCGGGGCCAGCGGCGGCGCGATGGCCTGTTCCAGCGCCACCAGCTGGGGCGCCAGCCAGGCGCCACTGTCCGGATCCTGCGCAAGATGCTGGACCAGCGCCTGCAGCAGCTCTTGCAGCAGCTGCTGGACCTGGAGCTGGTCTGCCACCGAAAAGGACAACTGGTAGTGCTGGTCGTGCAGGCGGCGGGCCAAGGTGCGCGCGTCCACGGGCGGCGACTGCAGCAGCTCCATGAGCTGTGCGTGCAGCTGGCCCGTTTTCTCGCCCTGCAGGTCCAGCAGCGGCGCCAGGGCCTCGAAGCGGCGCACCAGCTGCTGGGCAAGCTCGTCGGGCAGGGCCTCGATGGCGGGCGGCAGCGGCAGCTCCACGGTCTGGGCCTGGGCCGCGGACTGCTGCAGGCCGGCATTGGCATAGGCGGCTATGGCCTGCTGCATGCCCTGCCAGTCGCTGCGCTCGATGGCTGCGCCCAGTTGCTCGTGCAGGCGCCGCTGGGCCGGCGTCTGGGCCGGCAGCAGCGCATGGATGTGGCGCAGCTGGGTCTGGGGGAAGCTGGCGGGGCCGGGCTGGCCCGCCTCCCGCTCATAAAGGCGCGTGTAGTTCTCGGGCGTGGGCGGCAGCCGGTGCAGCGCCAGTTGCCGCAGGGTTTCGCGCGCGAGTTCGGAGACGGAACGCTCGGCCATGGGAGGGCGTATGTTGCAAAATGAAATGCCTCCAGTGTGGCATGGCCGGACCCGGTCCGAAGGCCTCAGGCGTCGTTGACCATGACCAGCTTGCCCTGCACCTGGCGCGATCCCATGCGCGCATAGGCCGCATGCAGTTCGGCCATGGGCATGGTGCGGTCGATGACGGGCTTGATCCGGCCCTGGCCATACCACTGGGCCAGCTCCTGCATCATCGCGGCGTTGGCCTGGGGCTCGCGCCGCGAGAACTCGCCCCAGAACACGCCCACCAGCGACGCCCCCTTGAGCAGCGGCAGGTTCAGCGGCAGCGAAGGGATGGGGCCGGCGGCGAAACCGACGATCAGGTAGCGGCCGCGCCAGGCGATGGAGCGGAACACCGGTTCGGCGAAGTCGCCGCCGACCGGGTCGTAGACCACGTCAGGCCCCTTGCCGTCGGTCGCGGCCTTGATGGCCGCGCGCAGGTCGCCCTGGCTGTAGTTGATGGTGGCGTCAGCGCCCTGGGCGGTGCACAGCGCACATTTCTCATCGGTGGATGCCGCGGCGATCACGCGCGCGCCGGCGGCCTTGGCGATCTGGATGGCGGCCGTGCCCACGCCTCCGGCCGCGCCCAGCACCAGCACGGTTTCGCCCGCGCGCAGCTGGCCCCGGTCGATCAGCGCATGGTGGGACGTCGCATAGGTCATGATGAAGGCCGCCGCATCGACGAAGCTGAAGCCGTCGGGCAGCGGCATGCACAGCTTGGCGGGAGCGAGCGTGTGCGTGCCGAAGCCGCCGGTTCCCGACAGGCATGCCACGCGCTGGCCCACGGCCAGGTGGGTGACGCCTTCTCCCACGGCCTGGACCACGCCTGCGTATTCCGAGCCCGGCACGAACGGCAGCTCGGGCTTCATCTGGTATTTGTTCTGGACGATGAGCAGGTCGGGAAAGTTCAGGCTGGCGGCCTTGACCTCCAGCAGCACCTGGCCCGGTCCGGGGGCGGGCGTGGGCAGCTGCGTCCACTGCAATTGATCGACGCCCGTGGGCGTGGTGCAAAGCCAAGCGTGCATGTTGTCTCCTGTGTTCGAGTGCGACTGCGATGATAGGAGTGTGGCGGGAAAGCATCCTGTCCCTCGGGCGACGGAACGCCCGCCTACAATCCGCAGCAATCCCTGCTGTATCCATGAAGATTCTCATTTGTAACGACGACGGTTATCAGGCGCCTGGCATCCAGGCCTTGTACGAGGCGCTGCGCACGGTGGCCGAGGTCGAGGTGGTGGCGCCGGAGCACAACAACAGCGCCAAGTCCAATGCCCTCACGCTGAATGCGCCGCTGTATGTGCACCAGGCGCACAACGGCTTTCGCTATGTCAATGGCACGCCGGCCGACTGCGTGCACATTGCGCTGACGGGTTTGCTCGGCTACCGGCCCGACCTGGTGGTGTCCGGCATCAACAACGGTGCCAACATGGGTGACGACACGATTTATTCGGGCACCGTGGGCGCGGCCATGGAGGGTTTCCTGTTCGGCATACCCTCGATCGCCTTTTCCCAGGTCGACAAGGGCTGGGGCGAAATCGAGGCGGCGGCGGCCACGGCCCGGCAGATGGTGCTGGACATGCATGCCCAGCAGCTGATCGGCCTTTCGCCCTGGCTGCTCAATGTGAACATTCCCAACATGCCGCTGTCGGCGCTCAAGCCGCTGAAGCTGTGCCGGCTGGGCCGGCGCCATGCGGCCGAGCGCGTCATCGTCCAGGAAAGCCCGCGCGGCGAAACCATGTACTGGATCGGCAGCGCTGGCGCCGCCAAGGACGACTCCGAAGGGACGGACTTCCATGCCACGGCCCAGGGCCATGTGGCCATGACGCCGCTCAAGGTCGATCTGACGGACCACGACAACCTGGGCTATTGGGCCCAGACGGCCGCGAAGCTGGCGGCCGGTGCACGCGATGGAGCGCAGCAGCCGTGAGCGAGCGCCGTCCGGGAGTCCCTTCATGGGTTGCGCGATCGGCGCAGACACCGCCGCCGGCCTCGCGCACGGCACCCTCGCGCTCGCCGCTGGCGCCTGCCGCCGTGCGCGGCGCGCAGCCGCCTTCGGGCATCGGCCTGGACTCGGCCGCCGTGCGCGCGCGCATGGTGCAGCGCCTGGCGGCCAACGGCATACAGTCCGCAGCCGTGCTCGCCGCCATGGGCGCGGTGGAGCGCCACCGCTTCGTCGACAGTGCCCTGGTCAACCAGGCTTACGAGGACACCAGCCTGCCCATCGGCCTGGGGCAGACGATTTCCAAGCCCAGCGTGGTCGCCCGCATGGTCGAGCTGCTGCTGGGATCGGAGGCCGCCAAGTCCGGCCTCGGCCGGGTGCTGGAGATCGGCACGGGCTGCGGCTACCAGGCAGCCGTGCTGGCCAGGGTGGCGCGCGAGGTCTACTCCATCGAGCGCCTGCGCGGCCTGCACGAAAAGGCACGCAGCAATCTGCGGCCGTGGCGCCTGGCCAATGTGCACCTGATCTTCGGTGACGGCATGGAGGGCTATGCGAGCGGCGCGCCCTATGCCGGCATCATCTCGGCAGCAGGCGGCGAGGCCATGCCCTCGGCCTGGTGCGACCAGCTGGCCGTCGGCGGGCGCCTGGTCGCGCCCATGGTCGTGGCCGGGGGTAAGCAGGCACTGCTGGTGATTGACAAGGGTTCTCACGGGTTTACGCAGTCAATTCTGGAGGCCGTGAACTTTGTCCCCCTAAAATCGGGCATCGCCTAGAAGGGAATAGCTTATGTTGGTATCGCGAAGTCTTGGGGCTTGGGGAACGGGAATGCTTGCCGCAGTGGTTCTGGCAGGCTGCACGTCCCAAGTGAACAGGGCTCCCGTGGAGGACCGTGGAACGACCTCGACCTCCGCTTCCTCCTCGTCTGCTGCGGCTGCCGCCAAGCCGCTGCCCGGCGTGGAAAACGCCGGCAAGCCCGGCTACTACACGATCAAGCCTGGCGACACGCTGATCCGCATCGGCCTGGAGACCGGCCAGAGCTGGAAGGACATCGCCCGCTGGAACAATCTCGAAAATCCCAATCTGATCGAGGTCGGCCAGGTGGTCCGCGTGGTTCCGCCGACCAGCACCATGGCCAGCGCCTCGGACAGCGGCAGCACCCGTGCGACGCCCCCGTCCGCGTCATCCTCGGGTGGCAGCTCCACCGTGGTGGCCACGCCGCTGCCGCCGGCCGCATCCTCGGGCAGCGCCGCGACGACGGCCCCCACGCCTGCGCCTACCCCTGCTACGGCTGCGGCCGCCAAGGGTGCCGACGACGTCGATTTCATGTGGCCTGCCACGGGCAGCCTGATCGCAGGCTTCGATGAGGCGCGCAACAAGGGCTACGACATCGCGGGCAAGGCCGGCGATCCCGTGGTCGCCGCGGCCGATGGCCGTGTGGTCTACGCGGGCGCCGGCCTGCGCGGCTACGGCAATCTGATCATCCTCAAGCACAACAACACCTATCTGACGGCCTACGCCCATAACCAGACGCTGCTGGTCAAGGAAGACCAGTCCGTGCGCAAGGGTCAGAAGATTGCCGAAATGGGCAGCACCGACGCCGATCGCGTCAAGCTGCATTTCGAAGTGCGCCGCCAGGGCAAGCCCGTGGATCCGTCGCGCTATCTGCCGTCGCGCTGATGGGCCGCCGCATCGCGCAACCCGCAGCACAAGCCCCTGCCTTGCAGGGGCTTGTTTCTTCTGTGGCGGGCCTGCCGCCGGTGCCCCGGGATGCGCCGGGGGACGAGGACGGCGAAGGCGCGGAACTGGAGTCCGCCGCATCCGAGCTGCGCGAGATCGTCGTGCCGCCGCATCGGCATGGCCTGCGCGCGGACAAGGTGCTGGCGGACTGCGTGAGCGAATTTTCCCGCAGCTACCTGCAGCAACTGCTGGCGCAGGGGGCCGTCTCGCTCAATGGGCGGGAGCTGGGCAAGCCGGCGACCAAGGTGGCGGCGGGCGACCGCCTGGTCCTGGAGATGCGGCCCACGCAGCAGAGCATGGCTTTCCAGCCCGAAGACATGGCGCTGGACGTGGTCCATGAGGACGAGCACCTGCTGGTCGTGAACAAGCCTGCGGGGCTGGTCGTGCATCCGGCGCCGGGCAACTGGACGGGCACGCTGCTCAACGGCCTGCTCGGACGCGATCCCAAGGCGCGCGAGGTGCCCCGCGCGGGCATCGTGCACCGGCTGGACAAGGACACCAGCGGCCTCATGGTAGTGGCGCGCACCCGCGGCGCGATGGATGCGCTGGTCGCCATGATCGCCGCGCGCGACGTCAGCCGCCAGTATCTGGCGCTGGGCCACAAGGCCTGGGGGCCGCGCAAGCACCGCGAGGTCGACGCGCCCATAGGCCGCGACCCTCGCAACCGTCTGCGCATGGCCGTGGTCGATCTGGCCCAGCAGGCCGGCAAGACCGCACGCACGGACTTCGACTGGCTCGATGGCAACGACGAGGTCTGCCTGGTGCGCTGCACCCTGCACACGGGGCGGACCCACCAGATCCGCGTGCACATGGCGGCCATCGGGCATCCGCTGGTCGCAGATGCCGTCTACGGCGGACGCGAGGCCGGCGGCATGGTGCGCCAGGCCCTGCATGCCTTCCGGCTGGCGTTTCGCCATCCGGTCACCGGCCAGGACCTGGTGCTGCATGCCCCGCTGCCCGCCGACATGGCGCAGGCGCTGGAAAACTGGGGCCTGCGCTACAATCGCGCCGAAAGCCTCTGACCATCGCTCGAATGGCATCCGTGGAGCGCTTGCCTCCTCTTCCTTGATCCCGCGCGCCCCTGGTGCCACGCTGGTGGTGCTTGCGCCTTTGTTCCCGAGACGCTGAGCCATGAATACGGTAGATGCCAAGCGGGTCCTTGAAACTGCATTGATCTGCGCGCCGCAGCCGGTAACGCTGCGCGAGTTGCGCACCCTGTTCGATGACGTGCTGGGCTCCGACACGCTGAAGGACCTGCTGCTGGAGCTGCAAAAGGAGTGGGCGCAAAAGGGGGTGGAACTGGTGCAGGTGGCCTCGGGCTGGCGTTTCCAGAGCCGTCCCGAGATGCGCGTCTACCTGGACCGGCTGCATCCCGAAAAGCCGCCGCGCTATACGCGCGCGGCGCTGGAGACGCTGGCCATCATCGCCTACCGCCAACCCGTGACGCGCGGCGATATCGAGGACATTCGCGGCGTCACGGTCAACAGCCTGCTGATCAAGCAGCTTGAAGACCGTGGCTGGATCGAGGTGATCGGCCACCGGGAAACCGTGGGCCGGCCGGCGCTGTTCGCGACCACGCGCCAGTTCCTCGACGACCTGGGGCTGCAGTCGCTGGACCAGCTGCCCATGCTGGAGGAGCCCGAATCCCAGCAAAGCCTGTTCAAGGCTTTGGAGGAGCCGGACGATGGGGCCGCCGCTGCCGACCCCTCCTCGCAGGAGCCGGCGCAGGCCGCCGGTGCGGCGGATGGCGAGGCGCTGCAAGGCGTGCAGCAGGCCGCGCAGCCGCAGGCGGGCGCCATGCTGCCGCAGCCACCCGCTCTGCAAGCGGCGCAATCTGCGCAGGCGGGTGCAGAGGCGGTGGCCGAGGCGCCTGCGCCGCAGCCGGACCTGGCCGAGGCATTGGATACGACGGATACAACGGATACAGACGGTGCTGCGCAGCAGCCCGATGAAGGAAAGCCATGATGGGTAGTGATATCTCCAAGGACCAGGACGCCCAGGCGGCGTCCGGCGAGGCCGGCGCCCAGCGCAAGCCCCGCACCCCGCGTGCTCCCAAGGCCGAGCCCCGGCCGGCAGGCAAGGCCAGGGCCGCTCGCAAGGCGCCGCAGGCCGTGGCCGAAGAGGGGCCGTCCGCGCAGGCCATGCCTGCCCAGGCCGATGCCGGCGAAGGCTATGGCTTTGCCGATGTGGTATCGGGCGAGCTGGATGCCGCCGAGGAGCGTGCCGACGCCGCGCCGGCCAAGCGCGTGCTGCTGCCCCAGGTCGACTCGCCCAAGCTGCACAAGGTGCTGGCCCAGGCCGGGCTGGGTTCGCGCCTGGAAATGGAGCAGCTCATCCTCGAAGGCCGCATCTCGGTCAACAATGAGCCGGCCCACGTGGGCCAGCGCATCCAGTTCGGCGACCAGATCAAGGTCAACGGCCAGCCCATCCGCTTTCGCATCGACCCGCCGCCGGCGCGCGTCATCGCCTACCACAAGCCCGTGGGCGAGGTCGTCACGCACGACGATCCGCAAAACCGCCCCACGGTGTTCCGCAAGCTGCCGCGCCTGCAGCATGGCAAGTGGCAGTCCGTGGGCCGCCTGGACCTGAATACCGAGGGCCTGCTGCTGTTCACCAGCTCGGGCGAGCTGGCCAATTCGCTGATGCACCCGCGCTTCGGCCTGGAGCGCGAGTACGCGGCCCGCGTGCTGGGAGCGCTCAGCAAGGAGGAAAAGCAGCGCCTGGTCGATGGCGTGCAGCTGGAGGACGGGGAGGCGGCCTTCGGCTCCATCGAGGACGGTGGCGGCGAGGGGGCCAACTGCTGGTACCGCGTCACGATCTCCGAGGGGCGCAACCGCGAAGTGCGCCGCATGTTCGAGGCCGTGGGCCATGCCGTGAGCCGGCTGATCCGCATCCGCTACGGCGCCATGGTGCTGCCGCGCGGGCTCAAGCGGGGTGCGTGGGTGGAGCTCGACCAGGCGGACATCCAGGCGCTGATGTCGGCCGCTGGCGTCAAGGCGCGTGCACCGGCCGCGCCCAAGGGCGGCAATGCCGGCGCTCGCCGCGGCGCCGCGGACCGCAGTGCGCCGCGCCGCGAGGGTGGTGGCCGCTATTTCGACGGCAACCGGCCGGCGCCCAATGCCATGCTCGACGGCCAGCGCGCAAGGCCCGCGGCCAAGGGCGGCAAGCCTGCGGGACAAGGCGGGCAGGGCGCGCGCCAGCAACCCGATCCCATGCGCACTTCGGTCGGCTACATCGGCTCTGACAGCCTGGCGCGGGCCCGCCAGAACGCCAAGCGCAATCCTGGCGGGCGCCGGGGCGGCCGCTGATGGCGGCTCATCCGCATGTCATCAAGGACTTTGGCGGCACAGCTAGAATCACCGGTTTTGTCTGATTGACAAAAATCCATAGCAACCCTGATTAGGAACCATTCAAATGGCCATCGAACGTACTCTTTCCATCATCAAGCCCGACGCCGTTGCCAAGAACGTGATCGGCCAGATCTACGCACGCTTCGAAGGCGCCGGCCTGAAGATCATCGCCGCCAAGATGGTGCACCTGTCGCGCGGCGAAGCCGAGCAGTTCTACGCCGTCCACAAGGAGCGTCCCTTCTTCAAGGACCTGGTGGACTTCATGGTTTCCGGCCCCGTGATGATCCAGGCCCTGGAAGGCGAGAACGCCATCCTGAAGAACCGTGAGCTGATGGGCGCCACCGATCCCAAGAAGGCCGAGAAGGGCACCATCCGCGCCGACTTCGCCGACAGCATCGACGCCAACGCCGTGCACGGCTCCGACGCCGCTGAAACTGCTGCCGTGGAAGTGGCATTCTTCTTCCCCGGCATGAACGTCTACTCGCGCTGATCCCCGCGTCTTCCGCGGCCGTCATGGCCTGTCCGGTGCAGGCCCGCCTGCCGCGGAAGAGCCGAGAGCGGCGTGGCACAGGCCTGCCGACATGAATACCAATTTGCTAGATTTTGACCTCGACGGACTGGCCGCATATTGCGAGCAGCTCGGCGAGAAGCGTTTCCGCGCGACGCAGCTGTTCCGCTGGATCCACCAGCGCGGCGCCAGCGACTTCGACCAGATGAGCGACCTGGCCAAGTCCCTGCGCGAGAAGCTCAAGGCGCGTGCCCACATCACGGCCCTGCCGGTGCTGACCGAGCATGTGTCCGCCGATGGAACGGTCAAGTGGCTGTTCGACGTGGGCGACGGCAATGCCGTCGAATCCGTTTTCATTCCCGAGGATGACCGCGGCACGCTGTGCGTGTCGTCCCAGGCCGGCTGCGCCGTGGGCTGCCGCTTCTGCTCCACGGGCCACCAGGGCTTCAGCCGCAATCTCAGCACGGGCGAGATCCTGGCCCAGCTGTGGTTTGCCGAGCATGCGCTGCGCAAGCGCCTGGGCACGGGCGGCGAGCGCGTCATCTCCAACGTGGTGATGATGGGCATGGGCGAGCCGCTGCAGAACTACGCCGCCCTGGTGCCGGCGCTGCGCGTGATGCTGGACGATCATGGCTACGGCCTGTCGCGCCGCCGCGTGACGGTCTCCACCTCGGGCGTGGTGCCCATGATGGACCGGCTGTCGCAGGATTGTCCCGTGGCGCTGGCCGTCTCGCTGCATGCCCCCAACGACGATCTGCGCGACCCGCTGGTGCCGCTGAACCGCAAGTACCCACTGCGCGAACTGCTCGACGCCTGCGAGCGCTATCTGCAGTTCGCGCCGCGCGACTTCATCACCTTCGAGTACTGCATGCTCGATGGGGTCAATGACCAGCCCGAGCATGCGCGCCAACTGATAGAGTTGGTCCGCGCGCGTGGGGATGGCCGCAGCTGGTGCAAGTTCAACCTGATCCCGTTCAACCCCTTTCCGGCTTCCGGGCTGCTGCGTTCACCCGCGGCACGGGTGGCGGAGTTTGCCGGCCTGCTGAGCAATGCGGGCATCGTGACCACGGTGCGCAAGACACGCGGCGATGACATCGATGCGGCCTGCGGCCAGCTGGCCGGCGATGTCAAGGACCGTACGCGCGCTGCCGAGCGCATGGCAAAGCAGCGCACCATTGTTCTCAAGCAGGTGTCTTGAGAGGTATCCGGATTAAGGACAGTTCGATGAAGTCAGTGGCCAGACAGCTGCGAACAGGACATGCGGGCATGCGCATGGGGATCCGCTGGGGCATACCGGCGCTTGTCGTGGCTCTGGCGGGTTGTGCCGGCAACAAGCCCGTGGTGCCGGCGGCCACTGTGACGGCCGCCACCACGGCGGCAAGCGGCGCAGCGGCAGGCGAGGTCGACAACCAGCGCCGCTCGCGCATCCGGCTGGAGCTGGCCGCCTCCTACTTCCAGGCGGGCCGCAACGATGTGGCCATGGAAGAGGTGGGCCAGGCGCTGGCCGCCGACCCCAACTCCTCCGATGCCTATGCCCTGCTGGGCCTGATCTACATGCGCAACCAGGATCTGGACCAGGCCGACGCCAGCCTGCGCAAGGCCATGGCCCTGAGTCCCCAGGACCCGGACCTGCAGCACAACTACGGCTGGCTGCAGTGCCAGCGCCGGCAGTTCGACCAGGCCCAGCAATGGCTGGACAAGGCGCTGGCCCAGCCCGGCTACCGGGACCGGCCCAAGACCCTGATGGCCAAGGGCCTTTGCATGCAGCAGGCGGGCCAGCTCGAGGCGGCGCAGCAGACGCTGGTCAGCGCCTACGAAATGGATCCCGGCAATCCGGTGATCGGCTACCACCTGGGCAATGTGCTGCTGCAGCGCGGCGATGCCAAGCGGGCGCAGTTCTACATCCGGCGTTTGAACAACAGTTCCCAGTCCAATGCGGAAAGCCTGTGGCTGGGCATCAAGGTGGAGAGGGCGTTGCAGGAATCCGCGGCGATGCGTCAGCTGGCGGACCAGCTGCACAAGCGATTCCCGGATTCCCGGCAGTGGCTGGCCTATGAGCGTGGAGCATTCAATGAGTGAGGTCGCAGTGCAAGGCGATACAGGTATGCCGGATGAGCAGGTGCAATCGTCGGTGACGGCCGGCATGCTGCTGCGCCAGGCCCGCGAGCGCGCCGGGCTGTCGCTGGCCGGGCTGGCCGCGGCGCTCAAGGTGCCGGCGCCCAAGCTGGAGGCGCTGGAGGCCGATGACCATGCGTCCTTCCAGGACCACGTCTTCATGCGGGCGCTGGCGCAAAGCGTCTGCCGCACGCTGCGCATGGACTCGGCGCCGGTCATGGCCCTGCTGCCGCAGACCCGGCTCAAAAGCCTGGCCGATGAGCGCAGCAGCATCAATGCCACGTTCAAGGAGCGCTCCTTCAAGGGGGCTGGCACGACGCTGGGCCGCGAAAACGGCTCGCGCAAGGTGGCGTTCATCGTGCTGCTGCTGCTGGCCGGTGCCGCCGCCGTGTATCTGCTGCCCGTGCATGAGGATGAGGGTGACCGTCCTTCGCAGCCGGGCGCTGCCGACTCCGTGGCCCTGGTCCAGCCTGCGGCGCCGGCTGGCGAGTCCGTCGCCGCGGCCCAGGCGCCTGCGGCGCTTGGCGCTGCGCCGGCGCAGCCCGAATCTGCCGCCCCTCCGCCTGAGTCCCCGGCCGCGCCGGCTGCTGCCGAGCCGAGCGCGCCTGCGCCGGCACCTGCTGCGGCCCAGGCGCCTGGCGCAGGCGCTGCCCAGGCGCCGGCCGATGCGGCGCCGGCGTCCTCGGGCGTGCTGGTCATGAAGGCGAATGCGCAATCGTGGGTGCAGGTCAAGGACGCCGGCGGCCGCGTGGTGCTGCAAAAGACGCTGGCGGCCGGCGAGACCGCAGTGGCCGATGGCGCGGTGCTGCCGCTGTCGGTGATCGTCGGCAATGCCAGCGCAACCGAAGTGCGGGTGCGCGGCGAAGTGCTGGACGTGGCCAGGACCACCCGCGACAACGTGGCCCGATTCGAGGTGAAGTGACCGTGCAAGACTTTCCATCCACGCAGCAGCCGATCGCGATGGCTTCGCCGCTGCCACGCAAGTCCCGCCAGGCCCGCGTGGTCTGGCGCAACAACGTCGTCACGGTGGGCGGCGATGCGCCCGTGCGCGTGCAGTCCATGACCAATACCGACACGGTGGATGCGGTGGAGACGGCCATCCAGGTGCGCCAGCTTGCCCAGGCCGGCTCGGAGATGGTGCGCATCACCGTCAACACGCCCGAGGCCGCGGCCGCCGTTCCCTACATCCGCGAGCAGCTCGACCGCATGGGCGAGTACGTGCCCCTGGTCGGCGACTTCCATTACAACGGCCACCGGCTGCTGACCGACTACCCGGCCTGCGCCGAGGCGCTGTCCAAGTACCGCATCAACCCCGGCAACGTCGGCAAGGGCGACAAGAAGGACAGGCAGTTCGGCCAGATGATCGAGGCCGCCGCACGCTACGACAAGGCCGTGCGCATCGGCGTCAACTGGGGATCGCTGGACCAGGAGCTGATGGCGCGCCTGATGGACGAGTACTCGCGCCGCGCCCAGCCCTGGGACACGCGCCAGGTGATGTTCGAGGCGCTGATCTCCTCGGCCGTGGACTCCGCGCGGCTGGCCGAATCCATGGGCCTGAACGGCGACAACATCATCCTGTCGTGCAAGGTCAGCGGCGTGCAGGACCTGATCTCGGTCTACCGCGCGCTGGCCCGGCGCTGCGACTATGCGCTGCACCTGGGCCTGACCGAGGCCGGCATGGGCACCAAGGGCACGGTGGCCTCGGCCGCCGCGCTGTCGGTGCTGCTGCAGGAAGGCATAGGCGACACCATCCGCGTGTCGCTGACGCCCCAGCCCGGCGAGGCCCGCACCCAGGAAGTGGTGGTCGCCTCCGAAATCCTGCAGGCCCTGGGCCTGCGCATCTTCGTGCCCAGCGTCACGGCCTGCCCGGGCTGCGGCCGCACCACCAGCACCACCTTCCAGGAGCTGGCCAAGCAGATCGACGACTATCTGCGCGGGCAGATGCCCCTGTGGCGCATGAAGTACCCCGGCGTGGAAGCCATGAAGGTGGCCGTGATGGGCTGCATCGTCAACGGGCCCGGCGAGAGCAAGCATGCCAATATCGGCATCAGCCTGCCCGGCACCGGCGAGGCGCCCTCGGCGCCGGTCTACATCGATGGCGAGAAGGCCATGACGCTGCGCGGCGAGCACATCGCCGAGGAATTCCAGGCCGTCGTCGAGGAATACGTGGCGCGCACCTATGGCGCGCCAGCGGCAGCGCCGGCCTGAGGGGCATGGCGGTTATTGCAAAATAGATAGCGTACGGCGCTGGTTTCCAGGGGGTGCGATGCCATGCAGCAGTGGCTGCACTCCCCTGGGAATGCAAGGCGCCGCCTCTTTTTTGCGCATTCATCGAACGAGAACAACGTGGCCAAAACCGAAAAACTCTCCGCCGTCAAAGGCATGAACGACATTCTTCCCGCCGAGTCCGCTCGCTGGGAATGGCTGGAGGCGCAGGTGCGCGAACTGATGGCGCGCTTTGCCTACCGCAATGTGCGCACGCCCATCGTCGAGCACACGCAGCTGTTCGTGCGCGGCATCGGCGAGGTGACCGACATCGTCGAAAAGGAGATGTACTCCTTCGAGGACCGTCTCAACGGCGAGCAGCTGACGCTGCGCCCCGAGGGCACGGCCAGCCTGGTGCGTGCCACCATCGAGAACAACCTGCTGTACGACGGCGGCAAGCGCATGTGGTACATGGGCCCCATGTTCCGCCATGAGCGCCCGCAGCGCGGCCGCTACCGCCAGTTCCACCAGATCGGCGCCGAGGCCCTGGGCTTTGCCGGCCCCGACGTGGATGCCGAGCTCATCATGCTGGCGATTTCCCTGTGGAAGCAACTGGGCCTGACCCAGTGGCGCCTGGAGATCAACAGCCTGGGCCAGCCCGAGGAGCGCAAGGCCCACCGCGAGGCCCTGATCGCCTACCTGGAGCAGCACCAGGGCGTGATGGACGAGGAGGCCCGCCGCCGCATGTACAGCAACCCGCTGCGCGTGCTGGACACCAAGAACCCCGCCATGCAGGAGATGGTCAACGGCGCGCCGCGCCTGCTGGACTTCCTGGGCGAGGCCTCGCTGGCCCACTTCGACGGGCTCAAGGCCATTCTGGACGCCAACGGCGTGCCCTGGACCGTGAACCCGCGCCTGGTGCGCGGCCTGGACTACTACAACCTGACGGTGTTCGAGTTCGTCACCGACCTGCTGGGCTCCCAGGGCACGATCTGCGCGGGCGGCCGCTACGACTACCTGATCGAGCAGGTCGGCGGCAAGAGCGCGCCGGCCGTGGGCTGGGCGCTGGGCGTGGAGCGCGTGCTCGAGCTGGTCAAGGAACTGGGCACGGACATTCCCGCGCCCGTGCTGCATGCCTACGCCATCGTTCCCGATGCATCGGCCATGCCCGTGGCGCTGCGCACGCTGCAGCAGCTGCGCGAGGCCGGCGTGCGCGTGCAGATGCATGCGGCCGGCGCCGAGGGCATGGGCAGCATGAAGTCCCAGTTCAAGAAGGCCGATGCCAGCGGCGCGCATTTCGCGCTGATCTTCGGCGCCGAGGAGCTTGAGCAGGGCCTGGTGACCGTCAAATCCCTGCGCGATGGCGCAGGCCAGCAGGTGCGGCAAGCCCTGGCCGAGACGGGCCGGTGGGCGGCCACCCTACAATCGGCGGTTTGACCGGGGGCCGAGGCGGCTTCATCGGCGACATCCATACACAGACGATCCATGGCAAACCATTTCGATCTCGAAGAACAAGAGCAGATAGAGCAGCTCAAGCATTTCTGGAATACCTGGGGGACCTTGATCACCGGCGTGCTGCTGGTCGTGTTCGCGGGCTTTGCCGGCTGGAATGGCTACCAGTACTGGCAGCGCAGCCAGGCGACCCAGGCGGCCGCGCTCATGAACGCGGTCGACATGGCGCTGTCCGCCAAGGACGCAGCGCGCGCCGGCCAGGCCTTTGCCGACCTCAAGGACAAGTATGGTGGCACCGTGCAGGCGGCCCAGGCCGGGCTGCTGGTGGCCAAGGCCGCCGTCAGCGATGACAAGCTCGACGAGGCCAAGTCCGCCTTGTCCTGGGTGGCAGACAAGGGAGACGAAGGCTACAAGGCGATTGCCAGGCTGCGCCTGAGCGCCGTGCTCGAGCAGCAGAAGCAGTATGACGAAGCCCTGAAGACGCTCGATGGCGCCATGCCCGAGTCCTTCAAGGCAGTCGTGGCCGATCGCCGTGGCGACATCTACGCCGCCCAGGGCAAGAACGCCGAAGCCGTGGCCGAGTACAAAACGGCCCATGCCGCGATGGAAAAGGGCCTGGAGTACAGCCGCATCATCGAATTCAAGCTCAATGCGCTCGGTGCCGAGCCCACTGCGGTGGCACAGGCCAAGGCGCCGACTTCTTCGGAGACCCAACCTTGAACACCTCGGCCGAACAAATGACTTTCCGCCCGCGCGGCGTGGCGCGCTGGATGGCACTGGGCCTGCTGGCCGCCTCCCTGGCCGGCTGCTCCACGGTGTCCTCATGGTTCAGCAGCGACACCAAGCCCAAGCCCCAGGAGCTGGGGCCCAACCCCGGCCTGATCGCGGTGCACCAGGCCTGGACGGCCAAGCTCGGCGCGCAAGTGCCGCTGGCCACCGACATCCAGGTGCATGGCGACGTTCTGCTGATCGCGGCCGGCGATGGCAGCGTCACCACGCTCGATGCGCGCAACGGCTCCCAGATCTCGCGCTTCACCGTCGGCGAGCCGCTGACCTCCGGCGTGGGGGGCGACGCCCAGCGCCAGGCCGTGCTCACGCGCAGCAACAAGGTCATCGTCTACGCCCAGGGCAAGCAGCTGTGGAAGCAGCCGCTGCCCGCTGCCGCCTACACGCCCCCGCTGGTGGCTGGCGGCCGGGTCTTCGTGCTGGCGGCCGACCGCTCGCTGACCGCCTTCGACGCCGCCAATGGCAGCAGGCTGTGGAGCGCGCAGCGCCCCGGCGAGCCGCTGGTGCTGCGCCAGCCCGGCGTGCTCATGGCCGTGGGCAACACCCTGGTGGTGGGCCTGTCCGGCCGCATGGTCGGCTTCGACCCCGACAATGGCTCGGTGCGCTGGGAAGCGCCTCTGGCCAGCCCGCGCGGCACCAACGATGTCGAGCGGCTGGTCGATGTGGTCGGCCGCGTCAGCCGCGTGGATGACAGCGTCTGCGCACGCGCATTCCAGGCCAGCGTGGGCTGCGTCGACACCCGCAACGCATCGGTGCGCTGGACCCAGCCGTCCAAGGGCGCGGAAGGCATCGACGGGGATGGCGAAGCCGTCTTCGGCGCCGAAAGCAATGGCACCGTCCAGGCCTGGCGGCGCGCCGATGGCTCGCGCCTGTGGTCGGTGGAGCAGCTGCAGCACCGCCGGCTCACGGCCCCGCTGCTGCTGGGCCGCTCGGTGGTCTTCGGTGATGATTACGGCGTCGTGCACCTGCTGTCCAAGGCGGACGGACAGGCGCTGGCGCGTCTCAAGACGGACGACTCCGGCGTGGCATCCGCCCCGGTCTCGGCCGCCAATACGCTGGTGGTGGTGAGCCGCAGCGGCACTGTGTACGGCTTCCGGCCGGATTGATAGGTATTTTCGGGAATGAAGCCAGTTATTGCCCTGGTAGGGCGACCCAATGTGGGCAAATCGACGCTGTTCAATCGGCTGACCAAGTCGAGGGATGCAATCGTCGCGGATTTCGCGGGACTCACGCGTGACCGCCACTATGGACAGGGCCGCCAGGGCAAGCACGAGTACATCGTGATCGACACCGGCGGCTTCGAGCCCGATGCGTCCAGCGGCATCTTCAAGGAAATGGCCCGCCAGACGCAGCAGGCCGTGGCCGAGGCCGATGTCGTGGTCTTCGTGGTCGATGCGCGCATGGGCCTGTCGGCCCAGGACCATGAGATCGCCAAGTACCTGCGCCGCCTGGGCAAGCCCTGCGTGCTCGTGGCCAACAAGGCCGAGGGCATGAAAGAAGGCATGCAGCTGACCGAGTTCTACGAACTGGGCCTGGGCGAGGTGCTGCCCGTGTCGGCCGCCCACGGGCAGGGCGTGCGCGGCCTCGTCGACCTGGCCCTGGGCCAGTTGAACCTGCCCGAACCGCAGGAGGACGACCCCTTCGACGAACTGGGCCAGAAGCCCATCCGCCTGACCGTGGCCGGCCGCCCCAATGTCGGCAAGTCCACGCTGATCAACACCTGGCTGGGCGAGGAGCGCCTGGTGGCCTTCGACATGCCCGGCACCACGCGCGATGCGATCACCGTGCCTTTCGAGCGCGCGGGCCAGAAGTTCGAGCTCATCGACACGGCGGGCCTGCGCCGCAAGGGCCGCGTCTTCGAGGCCATCGAGAAGTTCTCCGTGGTCAAGACGCTGCAGGCCATCGAAAGCGCCAACGTCGTGCTGCTGCTCATCGACGCCACCCAGGGCGTGACCGACCAGGATGCGCACATCGCCGGCTACGTGCTCGAAAGCGGCCGCTCCGTGGTGCTGGCCGTGAACAAGTGGGACGCGGTCGACGACTACCAGCGCCAGATGCTGGAGCGCTCGATCGAGACACGCCTTTCCTTTCTCAAGTTCGCGCCGCTGCACTTCATCTCGGCCGAAAAGCGCCAGGGCCTGGGCCCGCTGTGGAACTCCATCATCCAGGCGCACAAGGCGGCGACCTGCAAGATGCCCACGCCCGTGCTCACGCGCCTGCTCATGGAGGCCGTGCAGTTCCAGACGCCCAAGAAGGTGGGCGCCTACCGTCCGAAGATGCGCTATGCGCACCAGGGGGGCATGAATCCGCCGGTCATCGTCATACACGGCAATTCGCTCGAGCATGTGACCGATGCCTACAAGCGCTTTCTCGAAGGGCGCTTCCGCAAGGAATTCAACCTTGTCGGCACGCCGTTGCGCATCGAGCTCAAAACCTCCCATAATCCTTTCACCGACAAGGACAAATAAGAGCCGCGGTACCTGGGGAAAACCCTTTGCGGGCGAGGGCCCCGAAACACTGTGGTAACGTGTCGGTTTACAACAACACTCTTCGAACACGGAGAATATCGTGAGCAACAAAGGCCAACTCCTCCAAGACCCGTTCCTGAACGCACTGCGTCGCGAACATGTGCCGGTGTCCATCTACCTGGTCAACGGCATCAAGCTGCAAGGCCAGATCGAGTCCTTCGACCAGTATGTCGTGCTGCTGCGCAACACGGTGACCCAGATGGTCTACAAGCACGCCATCTCCACCATCGTTCCCGGCCGCGCCGTGAACTTCTCCACGGCTGAAGCCGCTGGCAACGACGCCAGCGCTTGAGTCCGCGCCCTGATGCCTCCCCGCGCTGCCGGGGAGCTTCCTCACCCCTCGGGAGAGGTGTTTGAGTCCTGAATCATTTGACCGGTCCGCGCCAACGCCAGTGCTCCTGGTAGGCGTGGATTTCGGTTTTCCCCATTTCGATGGCGAGCTCGAAGAGCTGGGACTGCTGGCCGACACTGCCGGCCTGCGTCCCGTCGCCCGCCTCACCTGCAAGCGCAAGGCGCCCGATGCGGCCCTGTTCGTGGGCAGCGGCAAGGCCGATGAAATCCGCATGCTGGCCCAGATGCATGGCGCCCAGGAGGTGCTGTTCGACCAGGCGCTGAGCCCGGCCCAGCAGCGCAACCTGGAACGCCACCTGCAGATGCCCGTCAACGACCGCACGCTGCTGATCCTGGAGATCTTCGCCCAGCGTGCGCGCAGCCATGAAGGCAAGCTGCAGGTGGAGCTGGCGCGGCTGCAGTACGTGGCCACGCGCCTCGTGCGGCGCTGGACCCACCTGGAGCGCCAGATGGGCGGCATCGGCGGGCGCGGCGGCCCTGGCGAAAAGCAGATCGAGCTGGACCGCCGCATGATCGACGACGCGATCAAGCGCACCAAGGAGCGGCTGCAGAAAGTCAAGAAGCAGCGCGCCACCCAGCGGCGCCAGCGCAAGCGCCACGGCATCTTCAACATCTCCCTGGTCGGCTACACCAACGCGGGCAAGTCCACGCTGTTCAATGCCCTGGTCAAGGCCCGCGCCTATGCGGCCGACCAGCTGTTCGCGACGCTGGACACCACCACGCGCCAGCTGTACCTGGCCGAGGCCCAGCAATCGGTGTCCCTGTCGGACACCGTGGGCTTCATCCGCGACCTGCCGCACGGCCTGGTCGATGCATTCCAGGCCACGCTGCAGGAGGCGATCGATGCCGATCTGCTGCTGCACGTGGTCGACGCCTCCAATCCCAATTTCCCGGAACAAATCCAACAAGTCCAGAAAGTTCTCAGGGAAATCGGTGCCCAGGAGGTGCCTCTGGTGCTGGTCTTCAACAAACTCGATGCCGTGGATGACGAGCGGCGTCCGGTGCAGTTGCAGGACCGGTACGAGCTCGATGGGCTGCCCGTCGACAGGGTGTTCGTCAGTGCCCGCTCCGGCGAAGGGCTTGCCCAACTGCGGCAGCTGCTGGCCGAGCATGCACTGCGATCCGACCCCGCCGATGGGATGCACGGCTGCGGCCAAGAGGAGGAGGAAGGCGCGATGCCCCCTGGGCAGGACGCCGAATACTAGGGGCTTGCGCCCCGATTGGGCAAAATGCTCGTCAGGTCCCTGTCTTTACCGAAGAAAACGAGACTTCTCGCATGAATCTTTCACAACGCGCCCATCGCTGGGCGATGCTGCCGCAACGCCTTCGCGGGATGTTCAATCTGAATGACCCGCGCTGGGGTCGTGGAGACGACAAGAACGAAGAGGGCCCGCGTCCCGAGGCGGAGCGTCCGGCGCCACCGCCACCTGCGCCGCCATCCGGCGATTCCGGTCGTGGCAACCGTCCTTCCAGCGGGGGGCAGCCGCCGGATCTGGACGAGCTGTGGCGCGACCTCAACCGCAAGCTGGCGGGGCTGTTCGGTGGAAAGTCCGATGGCGGCCGCGGCCTGCCGCCCGGCCGCAGCGGCGGCCAGCCGCCCGACATGCGCAGCGCGGGCATGGGCGTGGGCCTGATCGCGGGCATCGCCTTCATCATCTGGATGGGCACGGGCATCTTCATCGTCCAGGAAGGCCAGCAGGCCGTCATCACCCAGTTCGGCAAGTACAAGAGCACCGTGGGCGCCGGCATCAACTGGCGCCTGCCCTACCCGATCCAGCGCCATGAACTGGTGTTCGTGACGCAGATCCGCTCGGCCGACGTGGGGCGCGACAACATCATCAAGAGCACGGGCCTGCGCGAGTCGGCCATGCTGACCGAAGACGAGAACATCGTCGAGATCAAGTTCGCCGTCCAGTACCGCCTGAGCGACGCGCGCGCCTGGCTGTTCGAGAGCAAGAACCCGTCCGAGGCCGTGGTCCAGGCCGCCGAGACCGCCGTGCGCGAAGTCGTCGGCAAGATGCGCATGGACACCGCGCTGGCCGAGGAGCGCGACCAGATCGCGCCGCGCGTGCGCGACCTGATGCAGACCATCCTGGACCGCTACAAGGTCGGTGTGGAAGTCGTGGGCATCAACCTGCAGCAAGGCGGCGTGCGTCCGCCCGAGCAGGTGCAGTCCGCGTTCGACGACGTGCTGCGCGCCGGCCAGGAGCGCGAGCGTGCCAAGAACGAGGCCCAGGCCTACGCCAACGACGTGGTGCCGCGCGCGGCCGGTTCGGCGGCGCGCCTGCTGGAGGAGGCCAATGGCTACAAGGCCCGCATCGTGGCGCAGGCCCAGGGCGACGCGCAGCGCTTCAGCTCGGTGCTCGCCGAGTACCAGAAGGCTCCCCAGGTCACGCGCGACCGCATGTACCTGGAGACCATGCAGCAGATCTACGGCAATGTGACCAAGGTGCTGGTCGAGTCGCGCCAGGGCTCGAACCTGCTGTACCTGCCGCTGGACAAGATCATGCAGAGCGCGGCTGCCGGCGGCAGCGGTTCCGCGGCCGAAGCCCCGTCGTCCGCCGCGGCCGCCGTGGCGCCGGCGCCGGCGGCCATTCCCGGCCTTTCGAACGATGCGCGCAGCCGCGACAGCAGTCGCAGCCGTGACCGCGAAGCACGCTGAGGAGCAGCCCAAGTGAACCGAGTCGGATTTTTCATCACCAGCATTCTTCTGGCGCTTGCGCTGCTCAGCTCCATGCTGTTCGTCGTGGACCAGCGCCAGTTCGGCGTGGTCTATGCGCTGGGCCAGATCAAGGAAGTGATCACCGAGCCTGGCCTCAACATCAAGCTGCCGCCGCCGTTCCAGAACGTGCGCTACATCGACAAGCGCCTGCTGACGCTGGACAGCACCGACACCGAGCCCATGCTCACGGCGGAAAAGCAGCGCGTGGTCATCGACTGGTACGTGCGCTGGCGCATCTCCGATCCGTCGGAATACATCCGCAACGTGGGCCTGGACGAATCGGCCGGTGCCATGCAGCTCAACCGCGTCGTGCGCAATGCCTTCCAGGAGGAGATCAACCGCCGCACCGTGCGCGAGCTGCTGTCCACCAAGCGCGATGCGCTGATGAACGACGTCAAGCGCGAAGTGCTGGAAACCGTGCGCGGCGCCAAGCCCTGGGGCGTGGACGTGGTCGATGTGCGCATCACGCGCGTGGACTATGCCGAAACCATCACGGAATCGGTCTACCGCCGCATGGAAGCCGAGCGCAAGCGCGTGGCCAACGAGCTGCGCTCCACGGGTGCCGCCGAAGGCGAGAAGATTCGCGCCGAGGCGGATCGCCAGCGTGAGATCACCATCGCCAATGCCTACCGCGATGCGCAGAAAATCAAGGGCGAGGGCGATGCCGAGGCCGCGCGCATCTATGGCGAAGCCTTTGGCAGGGATGCGCAGTTCGCGCAGTTCTACCGCAGCCTGGAAGCCTACAAGTCCAGCTTCTCGAAGAAGAGCGACGTGCTCGTGCTCGATCCTTCGCAGACCGACTTCTTCAAGGCCTACCGCAGCGGTGGCAGCGGCGCCAGGCAATGAGCCCCCGGGCGGCGCAGCCGCCCGGTCGCGCGCACGGCGCCCCGGCTTCGGGGCGCTTTTTTTTGGTTCGCCGGAAAATACCGAACGCCGTTCGCGGGCCTTGGGCCGTCCCCAATTTGGGTGCCTCTGCAACAGCCGGTAGAATCACGTTTTTAACAGCCTCCCCCTTTTTTCCATGTCTGCTTGGGTCCTGCCGGATCACATCGCCGATGTCTTGCCCTCAGAGGCCCGGCACATCGAAGAACTGCGTCGAGGACTGCTCGATACCGCGCGCGGCTATGGCTATGAGCTGGTCATGCCGCCGATGCTTGAATACCTCGAGTCCCTGCTCACCGGCACCGGAGAGGCGCTGGACCTGCAGACCTGCAAGCTGGTGGACCAGCTCTCGGGCCGATCCATGGGACTGCGGGCCGACATGACGCAGCAGGTCGCCCGCATCGACGCGCACCTGCTCAACCGCAGCGGCCTGACCCGGCTTTGCTACTGCGGACCCGTCGTCCACGCCCGCCCCGACCGCCCGCGCGCCACGCGCGAGCCGCTGCAGTTCGGCGCGGAGATCTATGGCCACCAGGGCCTGGAAGCCGATCTCGAGGCCCTGCACCTGGCGCTGGACTGCCTGCGCGGCGCCGGCGTCTCCGACATCAATGTGGACCTGGCCGATGTGCGCATCGTGCGCAGCCTGCTGGCCGGCGTCATGGTCGACGTGCAGGTGCTGCGCAGCGTCCATGCCGCGCTGGCGGCCAAGGATGCAAGCGGGCTGGAGCGCCTGACGCGCGAATTCCCCGCCGCGTCGCGCGAAGGCCTGATGGCGCTGCTGCAGCTGTACGGCGGTGCCGAGGTGCTGGACCGGGCCGAGGCGCTGCTGTCGCGCACCGCAGGCGTCAAGCCCGTGCTGGACCAGCTGCGCTGGCTCGCCGGGCGGCTCGAAGGCGTCAACCTGAGCTTCGACCTGGCCGACCTGCGCGGCTACGCCTACTACAGCGGCACGCGCTTTGCCGTTTATGTGCCCGGCGGCAGCGATGCCATCGTGCGCGGCGGCCGCTATGACGAGGTCGGCGCCGTCTTCGGCCGCAACCGCCCCGCGGCAGGCTTCAGCCTGGACATCAAGCAACTCGTGGCCGTGGTGCCGCAGCGGCCGCTCAAGGCCGCCATCCGCGCGCCCTGGGGTGACGATCCGCAGGTCGCAGCCGCCATCGCGGCATTGCGCCGCACGGGCGAGACCGTCGTCTGCGTGCTGCCCGGGCATGAGAGCGAAGTGGACGAGTTCCACTGTGACCGCGAGCTCGTGCAGGTCGCCGGGCGGTGGGTCGTGCAGGCCATCTGACGCATTTGTCAATTTCTTCGGATTTCATCGGATTTGAATATGAAAGCAACCAAAGGTCGCAACGTGGTCGTGGTCGGCACCCAGTGGGGTGACGAAGGCAAGGGCAAGCTGGTGGACTGGCTGACCGAAAGCGCCCAGGGCGTGGTCCGCTTCCAGGGCGGCCACAACGCCGGCCACACGCTGGTCATCAACGGCGTCAAGACGGCCCTGCACCTGATCCCCAGCGGCATCATGCGCCCCGGTGTGAAGTGCTACATCGGCAACGGCGTGGTGCTGTCGGCCGCCAAGCTGTTCGAGGAAATCGAAGGCCTGGAGAAGGCCGGCGTGCAGGTGCGCGACCGCCTGCGCGTGTCCGAGGCCTGCCCGCTGATCCTGCCCTTCCACTCGGCGCTGGACGTGGCGCGCGAGGCCGCGCGCGAGCAAGGCGGCACCGAGAAGATCGGCACCACCGGCCGCGGCATCGGCCCTGCCTACGAGGACAAGATCGCCCGCCGCGCGCTGCGCGTGCAGGACCTCAAGTACCCCGAGCGCTTCGCCACCAAGCTGCGCGAACTGCTGGCCCTGCACAACCATGTCCTGGTCAACGTGCTGGGCTCGAAGAACTTCACGTTCGGCGACGCGCTCAAGCCCTACATCCAGGATGGCGAAGTCCAGTTCGACGCGGTGTACGAAGAGGCCATGCGCCATGCCGAACTGCTCCTGCCCATGATGGCCGACGTCTCGCGCGAGCTGAACGCGGCGCATGCCGAAGGCGGCAACCTGCTGTTCGAAGGCGCCCAGGGCACGCTGCTGGATGTGGACCACGGCACCTATCCCTACGTCACCTCCTCCAACTGCGTGGCCGGCAACGCGGCCGCGGGCTCGGGCGTGGGCCCCGGCATGCTGCACTACATCCTGGGCATCACCAAGGCCTATTGCACGCGCGTCGGCGGCGGCCCCTTCCCCACCGAGCTGGAATGGGAAAAGGAAGGCACGCCGGGCTGGCACATGAGCACCGTGGGCGCCGAAAAGGGCGTGACCACCGGCCGCTCGCGCCGCTGCGGCTGGTTCGACGCCGCGCTGCTCAAGCGCAGCGCCCAGGTCAACGGCCTGTCGGGCCTGTGCATCACCAAGCTGGACGTGCTGGACGGCCTGCAGGAGCTGCAGCTGTGCGTGGGCTACGAGCTGGACGGCGAGAAGATCGACCTGCTGCCCATGGGCGCCGACGAGATCGCGCGCTGCAAGCCCCTCTACGAGTCCATCCCCGGCTGGACCGAATCCACCGTGGGCGTGACCGAGTATGACAAGCTGCCGGCCAATGCCCGCCGCTATCTGGAACGCATCGAGGAAGTGACGGGCGTGCCCATCGCCATGGTGTCCACCAGCCCCGACCGCGACCACACCATCCTGATGCACAACCCCTACGCCGCCCAGTGATCCGCTGGCGGCTGAACCCCAAGATTGAACCAGGAGCCATTCCATGCTGACGGAAGACGGTCAACACCTGTATGTGAGCTACGACGAATACCACGGACTGATCGAGAAGCTCGCGATCAAAGTGCACCAGTCCGGCTGGGAATTCGACACCATTCTCTGCCTGGCCCGTGGCGGCCTGCGCCCCGGCGACATGCTCAGCCGCATCTTCGACAAGCCGCTGGCCATCATGTCCACCAGCTCCTACCGCGCCGAGGCCGGCACGGTGCAGGGCCATCTGGACATCGCGCGCTTCATCACCACGCCCAAGGGCGAGATCGCGGGCCGCGTGCTGCTGGTCGATGACCTGGCCGACTCGGGCCATACGCTGAACGCCGTGATCGCCATGCTCAAGACCAACTATCCGCCGATCACCGAGCTGCGCAGCGCGGTGATCTGGACCAAGGGCCTGTCCACCTTCACGCCCGACTATTCGGTGGACTTCCTGCCCACCAATCCCTGGATCCACCAGCCTTTCGAGCACTACGACACCATGCGCCCCGAAAAGCTCATGGAAAAGTGGAAGATCTGAGGCAGCCTGCCGGCCTCTGCTGCAAAGGGAGCCCCAGGGCTCCCTTTGTCGTTGCCAGGCCCCATGCCGCATGCGGTCTTGATGCAGGTCACAAGACCGCGCCAGCGCAGGCTTTTGTCGGCTTTTGGTCACAGCGTCCCTGCGCCAAGCCCTGTGTCGGCCGGGGGGCTGACCGTCGCAGCTACACTGCGCTCATTCTCAAAAGGTGGTGTTTGTGAAACGTCTTTCCGTAGGGCGCGCGAGCGCGGCTGTGGCCTTGGTCCTGGGCGGCGGTGCGCTGGCCTGGCTGGCCGTCGTGTCCTTGCCGGGCGTGAAGTCCGCGCGTGCCGCATCCGCAGCGTCGGCAGCCCAGGCCCAGGCGGCTGCGGCCCGTCCCGCAGCACCGTCCGTGCCCTCCGCCTCTGCCGCGGCGGCCCCAGTGCCGGCACCCGCGCCGGCTCCGCGTGCGGCGCCCGCGCCCCAGGCCAAGGGCCCCACGCCCATCTTCGTGCTCAACTCCCTCGATGCCAACATCAGCATCGTCGATCCGGTGACCTGGCAGGAAACGGCCCGCATACCCACGGGCAAGGAACCGCACCACCTCTATCTCACGCCGGACGAGAAGTCGCTGGTCGTGGCCAATGCGCTGGGCGACACGCTGACCCTGGTCGATCCGCGCACGGGCGAGGTGCAGCGCGTGATCCGCGACATCATCGACCCCTACCACCTGCGCTTCAGCCCGGACATGAAGTGGTTCATCACGGCGGCCAACCGCCTCAACCACATCGACATCTACCGCTGGGACGGGCAAAGCCCGCAGCTGGTCAAGCGCGTGCCCACGGGCAAGACGCCCAGCCATCTCTGGATCGACGCCCACAGCACCACCGTCTACTCCACCATGCAGGACAGCGATGCCCTGGTCGCCATCGACATCGCCACGCAGACCATCAAGGCCCGCGTGCCCACGGGCCCCATGCCGGCCGACCTCTATGGCAGCCCCGACGGCACCAAGCTGTTCATCGGCCTGACCGGCAGCGACAGCGTGGAAGTGTTCGACATCACCGGCCCCGAGCCGCGCAGCGTGGGCCGCATCAAGACCGCAGCCGGCGCCCACGCCATGCGTGCCGCCGGCGATGGCCGCCACCTGTATGTGAGCAACCGCGTGGCCAACACCATCAGCAAGATCGACATGCAGACCAACCAGGTCGTGGACAGCTACCCGGCGCCGGGCGGCCCCGACTGCATGGACGTCTCCGCCGACGGCCGCTACCTGCTGGTCAGCTCGCGCTGGGCGCGCAAGCTCTCGGTGATCGACACCGTGGAGAAGAAGGTGGTGCAGCAGGTCAAGGTCGGCAAATCGCCACACGGCGTGTGGACCCTGGCCCACGCCCCGCGCTGAGGCGGCCATGGACCGCAGGCGTTTCACCCGATCGCTGGCCGGCGCTGCGGCCTTGGGCCTGCTGCGCCCGGCGCTGGCGGCCGGGCCGGGCGCGGGCTGCGGCAAGCCGGTGTACCTGACGTTCGACACGGGGCACATGGGCATTGCCGACTTCGTGGCCGATGTGCTCAGGCGCCACAGCGTGCCGGTGACCTTCTTCGCGGCCAACGAGGCCACGCAGCAGGGCGACGGCAGCCTGGGCGAGGCCTGGGCGCCCTGGTGGCGCGCGCGCGCCGGCGAAGGCCACGAATTCGCCTCGCACACCTATGACCACATGTACTGGCGGGGCGATCTGCGCGACGCCAGGGGCGGCCCCGTCACGGGCTTTCGCGTCAGGCCTTCTGCGGGTCCGCGCGCCAACCAGGACTTCACCGTCGATGCCGCGGGCTACTGCGACGAGATCCGCCGATCCGCCCGGCGGCTCGAGCAGATCACGGGGCGCAAGCCCCTGCCGCTGTTCCGCGCGCCCGGCGGCAAGACCTCGCCCGCCCTGCTGGAGGCGGCGCGGCAGGGGGGCTACCTGCACGTGGGCTGGTCCAGCGCGGGCTTCCTGGGGGACGAGCTGCCCAGCGAGCGCTACCCCAACGCGCAACTGCTGGCCCAGGCGCTCAGGAGCATCCGCAGCGGCGACATCCTGCTGGCCCACCTGGGCATCTGGTCGCGCAAGGACCCCTGGGCGCCGGCCGTGCTGGAACCTTTGGTCACGGGCCTGCTCAAGCAGGGGTTCTGCTTTCGCACCCTGCGGGAGCATCCCGACTATCGGGATTGGATAGCAAGATTCGCATAGCGCCCGCGCGCAGGGTGCGCCGGACGACAGGAGTTTGGTGTGGACTGGTGGATTCAGTGGTTCGGTAATGCACAGCAACTGCTGTTCGAAGGCGTGGTCCAGCCCTTGCTTTTCAGCCTGGGCCTGGCGAACCTGCTGGAGGATGGCTACACCGCCACGGGCTGGCTGCTGGTGGGCCTGCTGCAGATCTTCGTCATGGTGGCCGTGATCGTGCCGCTGCAGCACTGGCGGCCCGTGGAGCCCGTCACCGACCGGCGCGCCATCCGCGTGGACATCCTCTACACGCTGGTGCACCGCCTGGGGCTGTTCCGGCTGGCGCTGTTCTTCACGCTCGATCCCCTGTGGGACGAGCTCATGGGGCGCCTGCATGTCTGGGGCCTGCCCAGCTTTCACCTGGACGGCATCTGGCCCGGGGTGACCGACCTGGCCTGGGTCAGCCTCATCCTCTATCTGCTGGCCTTCGATTTCGTCGATTACTGGATACACCGGGGCCAGCACCGCATCGGCTGGTGGTGGAAGCTGCACGCGCTGCACCATTCGCAGCGCCAGATGACGGTGTGGAGCGACAACCGCAACCACCTGCTCGACGACGTGATCCGCGACACCATCATCGTGCTGGTGGCCCAGCTGATCGGCGTGGCGCCCGGCCAGTTCGTCGCCATCGTGGCCTTCACCCAGCTCAGCGAGAGCTTTCAGCACGCCAACCTGCGCGTCTGGTTCGGCAGCATCGGCGAGCGGCTGTGGATCAGCCCGCGCTTTCACCGCCGCCACCATGCCATCGGCATCGGCCACGAGCCGCTGGCGCCCGTGCGCAACAAGAAGGCCCACGGCAACAACTTCGGCGTGCTGCTGCCCTGGTGGGACATGCTGTTCGGCACGGCCAACTTCGAGCTGCGCTTCGACCCCACGGGCGTGCGCGACCAGGTCCAGCCCGACCGCCAGGGGCAGCTGCGCGACTATGGCGACGGCTTCTGGGCGCAACAATGGCGTGGGTTCCTACGGCTGATGGGTCGCGCCTGAACCCGGGCTCGGGGTATGCTTGCCTCCATGGGCCTGCTACTCGACTCCTTTTGGCGTGCGATGGCGTATTGCCTGCATAAGCGGGTGATCGCATGGTCGCTGTTTCCCCTGCTGTTCATGGCCGTCTCGGCCTGGCTGCTCGGCTACTTCTATTGGGCCGAGGCCGTGCTGTGGGTCGACGGCCTGCTGCAGGGCGTGGGCTGGCTGACCACGGTCTGGGGCTGGATGGGACTGCAGTCGGCTCCCGGCGTCGTCGCCCCGGTGCTGGTGGTGCTGGGGGTCACGCCCATGCTGGTGGTCGCATCGCTGCTGCTGGTCGCCCTGTTCATGACCCCCTCGCTGGTCGAACTGATCGCGCAGCGCCGCTTTGCAGGGCTTGAGCGCAAGCACGGCGGATCCACGGCGGCCAGCCTGCTGTGGTCCGCGGGCTCCTCGGCCATCGCGCTGATCGCCCTGCTGGTGTCGGTGCCGCTGTGGTTCGTGCCGCCGCTGGTGGTGATCCTTCCGCCGCTGATCTGGGGCTGGCTCACCTACCGTGTCATGGCCTTCGACGCGCTGGCCGCCCATGCGAGCAAGCCCGAGCGGCGCGAAATCTTCCTGCGCCACCGCCATGCGCTGATGCTCATGGGCGTGATCTGCGGCTATCTGGGCGCTGCGCCGGCCATCGTCTGGGCGTCGGGCGTGCTCTTCATCGCGGCGTTCTGGATACTGATACCCGTCGCCATCTGGATCTACGCCCTGATCTTCGCCTTCTCTTCCCTGTGGTTCGGCCATTTCTGCCTGGCCGCGCTGGAACGCCTGCGCGCCGAAGGCCCGCGGGCGCCTGAAGCCCCGGTCGTCCCCTTCGCTCCCGACGCGCCGCGCGGCCCGGCCGGGGAAGTGGTGGTGCCGGCCCCGTCCTCCACTCCTGATCCTGATACCAAGAACCCATGAAGCAGCTCACCGTCGGCGCCATCATCATCGGAGACGAAATCCTGTCGGGCAAGCGTGCCGACAAGCACCTGCCCAAGCTCATCGAGCTGCTCGGCGCCAGAGGGCTGGCACTGTCGCATGCCGAATACGTGGGTGACGACCGCGCGCGCATCACCGATGCCCTGCGCCGGGCCTTCGCCGCCGAGCAGGCGGTCTTCAGCTTCGGCGGCATCGGCGCCACGCCCGACGACCACACGCGCCAGTGCGCAGCCGCGGCCCTGGGCGTGCCGCTGGCCCTGCACCCCGAAGCCGTGGCCCTGATCCGCGAACGCATGCGCGACGTGGCCGCCGAGGAAGGCAAGCCCTACGAACCCCAGCGTGCCGACAACCTGCACCGCCTGCAGATGGGCAACTTCCCCGAAGGCGCGCGCATCATTCCCAACGCCTACAACAAGATCCCGGGCTTTTCCTGCACCAGCGCGCACGGTGGCACCGTGCACTTCGTGCCCGGCTTCCCGGTCATGGCCTGGCCCATGGTCGAATGGGTGCTGGAGCAGCGCTATGCCAGGTACTTCCACGGCATGGCGCACAAGGAGCACTCGGTCATCGTCTATGGCGGCATGGAGGCCGCGCTCACGCCGCTGATGGTGGCCATCGAGCGCGACCATCCCGGCGTCAAGGTCTTCAGCCTGCCCAGCGTGGACGATGCCCGCCATGGGCGCCACATCGAACTGGGCGTCAAGGGCGAGGCGGGCGCCGTCGCCAAGGCCTGGCCCACCCTGCTGGAAGGTTTGCACTCATTTGGTGCAAAACTGGGCCCTGAATTGGTGCGCAATAGCTGATTCCCGCGCTGGTCCTGAAATCTGCACCGATTTGGTGAATGCTGCGCGCGGGCAACGCGCGGGCCCCGCCCTTCTTTCCGGCCTGGGCGGGCAGGGCGCAAGGCTGCACAATCACGGGCTGGCGCGCCAGGCAGGTGCCGGCCCGGCGGGCATGCACCCAAGGGATGCATCCTGGCACGCAAACTGCTTAAGAGCATTTATCTTTTTTGATCAGCCAGATTGGCAGGAGAGATCTGATGGCAAAGACCGTTGCAGACGTGATGAACATGGTGAAGGAGAACGAGGTCAAATTCGTGGACCTTCGTTTTACGGACACCCGTGGCAAGGAGCAGCACGTCACGGTGCCGGTGTCGCACTTCGACGAAGACAAGTTCACCTCTGGCCACGCCTTCGACGGTTCGTCGGTGGCCGGCTGGAAGGGCATCGAGGCCTCGGACATGCAGCTGATGCCCGATCCCGCCACCGCGAACATCGACCCCTTCTTCGAAGAAACCACCCTGTTCCTGCAGTGCGACGTGATCGAGCCCGGTGACGGCAAGGCCTACGACCGCGATCCCCGCTCCGTGGCCAAGCGCGCCGAAGCCTACCTGAAGGCCTCGGGCCTGGGCGATACCGCCTACTTCGGTCCCGAGCCCGAATTCTTCATCTTCGACGGCGTGCGCTGGAACACCGAACCCGGCAGCACCTTCTACGAAATCGAAGAATACGAAGCCCCCTGGAACTCCGGCGCCAAGTTCGAGTCCGGCAACCGCGGCCACCGTCCGCGCGTCAAGGGCGGCTACTTCCCCGTGCCTCCCGTGGACAGCACCCAGGATCTGCGCGCCGAAATGGTGCTGCTGCTCGAACAGCTGGGCATTCCCGTCGAAGTGTTCCACCACGAAGTGGCGGGCGCCGGCCAGAACGAGATCGGCACGCGCTTCTCGACCCTGGTCGAGCGCGCCGACTGGACCCAGGTCATGAAGTACGTGATCTGGAACGTGGCCAACACCTACGGCAAGACCGCCACCTTCATGCCCAAGCCCTATCCGGGCGACAACGGCTCGGGCATGCACGTGCACCAGTCCGTCTGGAAGGACGGCAAGAACCTGTTCGCCGGCGACGGCTATGCCGGCCTGTCCGACTTCGCGCTGTACTACATCGGCGGCATCATCAAGCACGCCCGTGCCCTGAACGCCATCACCAACCCCGGCACCAACAGCTACAAGCGCCTGGTGCCCGGCTTCGAAGCCCCGGTGAAGCTGGCCTACTCGGCCAAGAACCGCTCGGCCTCGATCCGCATCCCCTACGTGGCCAACCCCAAGGCCCGCCGCGTCGAGGCCCGCTTCCCCGATCCGCTGATGAACCCCTACCTGGGCTTCTCGGCCCTGCTGATGGCCGGCCTGGACGGCGTGGAAAACAAGATCCACCCCGGCGAAGCCGCGACCAAGGACCTGTACCACCTGCCGCCCGAAGAGGACAAGCTGGTGCCCACCGTCTGCCACAGCCTGGACCAGGCACTGGAAGCCCTGGACGCCGACCGCTCGTTCCTGACCAAGGGCGGCGTGTTCTCGGACAGCATGCTCGACGCCTACATCGAGCTGAAGATGACCGAAGTCACGCGCTACCGCCAGGCCGTGCACCCGGTCGAGTACGACATGTACTTCTCGCTGTAAGGCGGGCAGGCGAAAAGGCGGCGCAAGCCGCCTTTTTGCTTTGCGCACATGTCCCGTGGCGCCACGGCAGGGAACCAAAAGGGCAGGGTTCGCTCAAGAAATCAAGACCGGCCCGGCAGTTCAAGCGATACTTGCCCGGATAAGCCGGGCCCTTCCGACCTGGCCACCCGAGGGAATGCAATGAAGAAACTGCTTGTGTCGCTGCTGCTGCCCCTGCTCCCGGCCTGGGCCTGGTCGCAGGAAACCATCTACCGCTGTGGCAACGAATACACCAACGATGCCAGCCAGGCCAAGGCCAAGGGCTGCAAGCCGGTCGATGGCGGGCATGTGACCGTGATCCATGGCGGCCAGAAGCCGGCCGCCTCCGGCGGCGCACCCGCGCGTGCGCCAGCGGCGGCGCCGGCCGCGGGATCGCCGGCACCGGCCAGGATCAACAACAGCGCCCAGCGTGCGCGCGATTCCGATGCGCGCACCATCTTGCAAGGCGAGCTGGCCAGGGCCCAGGAAAAGCTGGCCCAGCTGCGTCAGGAGTACAACGATGGCAACCCCACGCGCACGGCATTGGAGCTGCGCAATCCCCAGGTCTACATGGAGCGGGTGGACCAGCTCAAGGCCAGCATCGCGCGCCAGGAAAGCGATGTCGCCGGCTTGCGGCGAGAACTGGACCGGCTGCCTGCCAGCAACTGACCGGTCCGCCCGGTCCCAGGGAATCCCGGCATGACGCAAGACTTCAGGCCGGCAGCCCCGGCCTCCTACCAGGCACTGGATCTTCTGTGCACGCTGATGGCCGTGCTCGACGGGCGCGGCGCCGTGCTTTTCGCCAATGCGGCGCTGGAGAATGCGCTGGGCCTGTCGCGGCGCATGCTGGAAGGCAGCGAAATGGCGGCCTGCTTCACCGAGCCTGCGCTGATGGACAAGGCGCTGCGCGGCGCGCAGGACAACGACTTCGCGGCCCTGCGCTTCGAGGCCAGCCTGCACCGCGTGGGCGGTGACGCGCTGCCCGTGCACGTGACGGTGTCCCTGGCCGAGCGGCCCGGCCATGTGCTGGTCGAATTCTGGCCGCTGGAGCAGCAGGCGCGCCAGGACCGCGAGGAGCGGCTGCGCGAGCAGGCCCAGGCGCACAAGGAACTGATCCGCAACCTGGCCCACGAGATCAAGAACCCCCTGGGCGGCATACGCGGCGCGGCCCAGCTACTGCAGATGGACCTGCAGTCGCCCGAGCTGCGCGAGTACACCGAAGTCATCATCCATGAGGCCGACCGCCTGCAGGCGCTGGTGGACCGCCTGCTGGCGCCGCACCGCCATCCGCACGAGGTCGGCGACGTCAACATCCATGAAGTCTGCGAGCGCGTGCGCTCGCTGGTGCTGGTCGAGCATCCCGCCGGATTGGCCATCACGCGCGACTACGACATCTCCATCCCCGAGTTCCGTGGCGACAGCGCCCAGCTGATCCAGGCCGTGCTCAACATCGTCCAGAATGCCGCCCAGGCCCTGCACGAACGCATCGCCGCGGGCGATGGCGAGATCATCCTGCGCACGCGCGTGGCCCGGCAGGTGACTTTCGGCCGCCAGCGCTACCGGTTGGCATTGGAATTGCATGTGATCGACAACGGGCCAGGCGTTCCCGATGCCATCAAGGAGCGGATCTTCTATCCGCTGGTATCGGGACGGGATGGCGGTTCGGGACTGGGGCTGACGCTGGCGCAGACCTTCGTGCAGCGCCACCAGGGGCTGATCGAATGTGAGAGCCAGCCAGGCCGCACGGATTTCCGCATCCTCATCCCGCTGCCTTGAGGCCCGCAGAACTCAACACTGCAATCAGGGAAGGATGCACCACCAATGAAACCGATCTGGATCGTGGATGATGACCCTTCCATCCGCTTCGTGCTGGAAAAAGCACTGAGCCGCGAGGGCTGGGCAACGCGCAGCTTCGTCCAGGCGCGTGACGTGCTCACGGCGCTGTCCGATGTCGATGCCGCAGATCCGGCGCGCCAGCCGCCGCAGGTGCTGGTCAGCGACATCCGTATGCCCGGCGGCTCGGGCCTGGAGCTGCTCGAACAGATCCGCGCCCAGCAGCCGGGACTGCCCGTCATCATCATGACCGCGTACTCCGACCTGGACAGCGCCGTATCGGCCTTCCAGCGCGGTGCCTTCGAATACCTGCCCAAGCCCTTCGACCTGCCCAAGGCCGTGGAGCTGATCCGGCGTGCCGTCGAGGAAAGCCTGCGCGAGGACGTGGCCGAGGCCCAGGCCCCGCTGCAGGCCGAGATGCTGGGCCAGGCGCCCGCCATGCAGGACGTGTTCCGCGCCATCGGCCGCCTCAGCCAGAGCCAGGTCACCGTGCTGATCACGGGCGAGTCGGGCTCCGGCAAGGAACTGGTGGCGCGCGCGCTGCACAAGCATTCGCCGGTGTCCGGCGGCCCCTTCGTGGCCATCAACACGGCGGCCATTCCCAAGGACCTGCTCGAATCAGAACTGTTCGGCCATGAGCGCGGCGCCTTCACGGGGGCCCAGACCCAGCGGCGCGGCCGCTTCGAGCAGGCCGAAGGCGGCACGCTGTTCCTCGATGAAATCGGGGACATGCCGTTCGATCTGCAGACACGCCTGCTGCGCGTGCTGTCGGACGGGCATTTCTACCGCGTGGGCGGGCACCAGGCCGTCAAGGCCCATGTGCGGGTGATCGCCGCCACCCACCAGGACCTGGAGCTGCGCGTGCGCGATGGCGCATTCCGCGAAGACCTGTTCCACCGGCTCAACGTGATACGCCTGCGCCTGCCCGCACTGCGCGAGCGCCGCGAGGACGTGCCCATGCTCACGCGCCACTTCATGCAGCAAAGCGCGCGCCAGCTCGGCGTCGAGCCCAAGCGCATGGGTGCCGACGCCATGCAGCGGCTGCAGGCCTTCCACTTTCCCGGCAACGTGCGCCAGCTCGAAAACATCTGCCACTGGCTGACGGTCATGGCGCCGGCCCAGGTCATCGCGGTCAAGGACCTGCCGCCGGAGGTGCTGGGCGAGCCCGCCGCCGTGGCGGGCCCGCTCCCCGCGGCGGCGGCCGATGCGCCCAGCGGCGACACGCGGGCCCCGGTGTCCCAGCCCGTGGCGGCATCGCCGGCAGCCGCCACCGGCGATGCCGGCGAACTGGACTGGGTGCACCTGCTGGGCCAGCAGGCGCGCCAGTTGCTGGAACACAGCCAGGCCCAGGGCCATGGGGAGGTCTGGGACCAGCTGTCACGTCGCTTCGAGGCCCAGCTCATCCGCTCGGCCCTGGCCGTGACGCATGGCCGCAGGGTCGAAGCCGCCCAGCGCCTGGGCATAGGCCGCAACACCATCACGCGCAAGCTGCAGGAACTGGGCATGGACGACGACGGCTTCGAATGATGCCGCGCCGCCGGGCCGCCGGGCTGCCCTGCCCAGGACAGGGCGCCCATTCCTACAGGGGGGAGCAGGCTGGACCGACGGCGTGCATGCATGCCGTCGGGGACAATGGCCCCATCTCCGCTGCGGCGGCCCTTTTGTTCCTGTTGTGCGCAAAGCCCTTTCCAAGTTCTGGCGTCAGGCCATGCCCCCGCATCCGCGCGGCGGGGCGCCGGCGGCCGGCCGGCTGACCGATCCGGTCGACGCCTTCTGGCATGACCGCTACTTCCGGGAGCCCTACTACGTGCCGGGGCGCGGCTACGACCAGTACCGCCCCGCCTATGCCCTGGCATGGCGCATGGCGCGGTCTGCCGAGCACGCACGGCAGTCTTTCGACGAAGCCGAGCCCATGCTGCAGGCGCGCTGGGCGATGGACAGCGGCGGCAGCCTGCTGCACTGGAGCCAGGTGCGCGAAGCCGCCCAGGCCTCGTGGCGGCAGGCGAGGCGCAATGAGCCGGCGCCGCCCGTGTCCAGCGCGCTGAGCCTCAACGCCACCGCCGTGCTCAACGCCGTGCTCGCCCTGGGGCGCCAGGCGCACTCCAGCCTGGGCCAGTGCATGAGTCCCATGCCCCAGGGGTTGATAGGCCAGGTGCTGGCCCGCCATTTCAACGCCAGCCAGCTGCTGGTCGACGACCTGGAGCGCGCCATCACCTCCAGCGGCGGCGTGACCTTGCCGGCGCGCGCCAGCCAGGCGGCGCTCAGGCGCCACTCCTTCTGGGGCGGATGGCTGGGCCGGCAGCAGGGCGCCGACCAGGTGCTGCGCCAGGCCGAGGCCTGCCAGCAGCAATGGCTGAGCGCCTATGAGGCGGCGGAAAAAGCCAGGCTGCCCAAGCCGCTCAGCGAAACCCTGCACCGCCAGGCCCTGATGCTGCGCGGGCACATCGAAGCCATCCACTGGCTTCGCAAATACATGCTCTGAGAACTCAGCCCAGGGTCACGACCACGGGCGCATGGTCGCTGGGCTGCGGGTTCTTGCGCGGAGCGCGGTCCACGGCGCAGGCCGTCACGCTGGCGCGCAGGGCCTCGCTGACCAGGATATGGTCGATGCGCAGGCCCCGGTTCTTCTGGAAGCCCAGCATGCGGTAGTCCCACCAGGAGTAGCTTTTCTCGGGCTGCTCGAACATGCGGAAGGCATCGGTCAGGCCCAGCTGCAGCAGTGCCTGGAAGTGCGCGCGTTCTTCCACCGTATGGTGGATGGTGTCCTTGAGGCCGACGGGATCGTAGGAGTCGCGGTCCTCCGGCGCCACGTTGAAGTCGCCCACCAGCACCAGGCGCGGATGGGCGGCCAGTTCGCCGCGCACCCAGTCCTGCAGCGCCTGCAGCCAGCGCATCTTGTAGGCGAACTTGTCGGTGCCCGGCGCCTGGCCGTTCACGAAGTAGCCGTTGATCAGGCGCATGGCCCCGGAAGGCGCATCGATGGTGGCCGCGATGATGCGCGCCTGGTCGTCATCGAGCCCGGGAATGTTGCGCACCACGTCGCGCAGCGGCGTGCGCGACAGCCAGGCCACGCCGTTGTAGGTCTTCTGGCCATGGCTGGCCGCGTGGTAGCCCGCGGCTTCGAGGGCCTGCAGCGGGAATTTGTCGTCGGTGAGCTTGAGCTCCTGCAGGCCCAGCGCATCGACGGGGTTGGCTTCGAGCCAGGCCAGCACCTGGGGCAGGCGCACGGACAGGGAGTTGACGTTCCAGGTGGCGATCTTCATTGCTTCGGTGTTCCTCTGGGGCCGTGGGTGGGGTGCCGATGGTCGGCGAGCCGCCCGCAGCCGCGTTGCTGGTGAACATCCTATCAATCCGCAAAGCCCCGGGGGCGCGCGCCGGCTCTGCCGCGACCGCCTCAGCCGGCGATGCCCGCGCGGTCCAGCATGGCGTGCAGCAGCACGTTGCAGCCGGCCGCGAGGTGCTCGGGCCGGGCGTCCTCGATCTCGTTGTGGCTGATGCCGTCCTTGCAGGGCACGAAGATCATGCCGGCCGGGGCCACGCGGGCCGCGTAGATGGCGTCGTGGCCGGCGCCCGAGACCACGTCCATGTGCGGGTAGCCCAGCGCGGCCGTGGCCTTGCGCACGGCCTCGACGCATCCGGCCTCGAAGGGGCAGGGCGGGTAGTAGGAGACGCGCTCCAGCTGCACCGCCAGCCCCGTGCGCGCCGCGATGGCCGTGGTGAAGGCCGTGATCTCGTCATGCATGGTGTTGAGCAGGGTGTCGGAGACGTTGCGCAGGTCGATGGAGAACTTCACCTGCCCCGGAATCACGTTGCGGCTGTTGGGGTGGACCTGGACCATGCCCACCGTGCCCCGGCCATAGGGCTGGTAGCGGCCGGCGATGGCCACCACCTCCCGCATGATCTCGGCGGCGACCTGCAGCGCATCCTTGCGCAGCCGCATGGGCGTGGGGCCGGCGTGGGCCTCCATGCCGGTGACGGTGCAGTCGTACCAGGACAGGCCCAGCACGGCCGGCACCACGCCGATGACCTTGCCGGCATCCTCCAGCACCGGGCCCTGCTCGATATGGGCCTCGAAGTAGGCGCCGATGGGATGGTCGCCCGGCGTCTGCGGCCCCAGGTAGCCGATGCGCTCCAGCTCCTCGCGCACGCTCAGGCCCTCGGTATCCCGTGCCGCATAGGCGTGCTCCAGCGTGAAGGCGCCGCAGAACACGCCCGAGCCCATCATCACGGGCACGAAGCGCGAGCCCTCCTCGTTGGTCCAGATGGCCACCTCGATGGGGGCCTCGGTCTCGATGCCGTGGTCGTCGAGCGTGCGCACCACTTCCAGCGCGGCCAGCACGCCGTAGTTGCCGTCGAAGCGCCCGCCCGTGGGCTGGGTGTCGATGTGGCTGCCCGACATGACGGGCGCCGCACCGGGCCTGCGCCCGGGCCGGCGCATGAAGATGTTGCCGATCTGGTCGATGGTCACCTCCAGGCCGCTGCCGCGGCCCCAGCGCACGACCAGATCGCGCCCCTGGCGGTCCAGGTCGGTCAGGGCCAGGCGCTTGACGCCGCCCTTGGGCGTGGCGCCGATGCGGGCCAGCTCCATCAGCGACTGCCACAGGCGCTCGCCGTCGATGGCGGGGATCCGGGTAATGTCTGCGTTCATCATGCTGTCTCCTTGCGGGCGCGGCTCACTTCCTGAAGGCAGGAATGACGGAGCGGCCATAGGTGTCCACGATGTTCTCCTCATCGCCGCTGTCCAGGTAGATGTTGAACTGCGTCACGCCCGCGGCGCCCAGCTCGCGCAGCTTGCCGATGTGCTCCTCGGGCGTGCCCAGCACGCAGAAGGCCTGCACGATGTCGGGCGTGATGAAGTCCAGGAACGGGTTGTCGCTCTGGCCGTGCTTGGAGTAGTCGTAGCCCCGGCGCTTTTCGATGTAGCTGGTGAGGCTCCTGGGCACCTTGCCGGAGTCCTTGCCGTACTTCTCCACGATGTCGGCCACATGGTTGCCGACCATGGCGGGGAACCAGCGCGTGGCCTCGATCGCCTGCTCCATGGGGCCGAAGTAGGCCGGCGCCGCCGCCATCACGCCGAAGCGCGACATGTCGCGGCCGGCCGCTTCGCCCGCCACCTGGCACTGCTGGGCGAACCATTTGCACAGGGCGGGCTCGGCGATCTGCAGCACCACGCCGTCGGCGTTCTCGCCCGCGCACTTGAGGGCCTGGGGGCCGTAGGCGCCTATCCACATCGGCAGCTCCTGGCCCGTGGCCCAGGGGAACTGCACGGGGTTGGGGCACTCGGGGTAGGTGACGGATTCGCCGCGCGCCATGGCCTTGACCTTGTGCACGAACTCGGCCACGCGTTCCAGCGAGGCGGGCTTGTTGCCCATGACGCGGCGCGAGCTGTCGCCGCGCCCCACGGCCACCTCCATGCGGCCGCCGCTTTGCTTGTTCAGCGAGGCGAACATCGACGCGGCCACCGACCAGTCGCGCACGTCGGGGTTGGTGACCAGCGGGCCGAAGTGCAGCTTCTTCGTGTGTTCCATGCACATGGCGATGGCCGCATAGCAGTCGCGCCACAGGATGTGCGAGTCGTAGAACCAGCAGTGGCTGAAGCCCGCCGCCTCGGCGCGGCGCACGAGGTCGCGCGCGCGGTCGGGTTCCACGAAGCCCTTGAAGCAGATGCCGAAGTCCATGGTGTGTCTCCTGGTTGGGTGGTTGTCCGTTGTCTCTGTCCGCTGCGCTCAGGTGCCCGGCGCCCGGCTGCCCGGCGCCCGGTTGCCCGGCGCCTGGTTGCCCGGCGCCCAGATGCGGATGCCGGCGTGCGAGAAGGGCACCTTCTTGCTCATGTTCAGGCGGATCAGGATGGGCGTGATCGCCTCCACGCAGCGCGCGCTCTGCGCCGGGCCCGCGTCGTAGACCTGCACGCCGATGCGCGCGATCAGGGCGGCCGCCTCGTCCTTGGCTTCCTGGGAGTCGCCCGCGATGAGCACGTCGCAGTTGAGCGCATGCTCCAGATCGTTGAGGCTGTGGGCCGAGACGTTGTGCAGCGCGCCCACCACGGGGATGTCCGGGCCCAGCAGGGTCTGGGCGGCCTCCGTGGCCGAGCCCTCGGGGGGCATGGCCACGGCGCGCGGGTTGCCCGGGGCCAGCGGCACGACGATGTCCACGAGGACCTTGCCGGCCAGCAGCGGCGCGATGGCGCGCAGGGTGTCGTCGTGCGCGGCATAGGGCACGGCCAGCATCACCAGGCGGCCGGCCGCCTGCACGGCGCCCGCATTGTCGTGGCCGGTGATGCGCGCCGCGCCGCCCTGGCCGGACAGCGTGCCGTTCAGCGATCCGGCGATCTGCGCCGCCCGGGCCGCATCGCGCGAGCCCAGGGCCACGGCCACGCCGGCGCGCGCCAGGCGCAGCGCCACGCCCTGGCCCTGCGGGCCGGTACCACCCAAAATTGCAACGGTCATGGGAACAGGTCCTCCTGTCGAGAACGGACATACCGGCGGCCGCTGGCCGCCGGCTCGGGGGTCCAGGCCAGGCCGCGCACCAGGGCCACGGGCAGGCCCGCGTCCTTGGCGGCCAGCAGGCCCGTGGTGGCGGCGATCGCATCGGCGAAGGCCTCCTGCGTCACCTGCAGCGGGCGGCCGTAGGCGTCCGCGCGGCCTGCCCAGTCGTGGATGGCAGGCACATCCGACAGGCCCAGCGCAATGTTCACCAGGCCCCTGCGCCAGGGGCGGCCGAAGGTGTCGCAGACGACCACGCCGGGCCGCACACCGGTGGCGGCCGCGATGCCCTCGGCGATGCGCCGCGCGCTGGCATCGGGGTCTTGCGGCAGCAGCAGCAGCTGGCCTTCGCGCGGCCCCAGGTTGGATTCGTCGATGCCCGCATTGGCGCAGACCCAGCCCATGCGGTGGCGCGCGATGACGATGCCGTCGGGTGGCGCGGCCGCCACGCGCACGATCTCCGTGCTCTCGTCGAGGATGGCCTGGACCTTGCGCGCATCCTTGCCGCAGCGCGCGGCGATCTCCAGCGCCTGCGCCGTGGGGACGATTGAGGACAGCGCGCGAAAGCGCCCCTCGGCCTTGGAGACGATCTTCTGCGCCACCACCAGGATGTCCCCGGCCTGCCAGGGCTCGCCGCAGCCGGCCATGGCGCGCACGATGAGCCCGCCCAGGTCGTCGCCCGGCGCAACCTCGGGCAGGCCGGGCAGGGCGAACATTTGCACGTGCCGCACGCCGGGTTTCATGGCGGGCCTCCGGGCACCTGGCTGCGGGCGCGGTGCAGCAGGCAGTCCTGCGGGCGGTCGATGTCATGGGCCATGAAGGGCGGCTGGCATACCGCCACCGACAGGCCCGCGCTGCGCGCCGCATGCGCGTGGCGGCGCGCCGAATCCTCGCCATAGGCGCAGCGAAACCGTGCCGGCAGCCGCAGCAGCAGCGCGTTCGTGCCGCCATCGCGGGCCCGGGCGATCACGACCTCGCGCCGCGCGCCCAGTGCCAGCAGCGCATGCACCTCGGTGCGCAGCCAGACGGGGATGTCGCCCGGAACGATGAGCAACTGCCGGTAGCCATGCACGGCCGCGTAGTCGATGGCGCGCTGCGCGGCCGCGTCCAGGCCCTGCGGCGCGGGCTCCATCGCCACGGCCGCGCCGCAGGCCCGGGCCGCGTCCCCCACCTGCGGCGAGGGCGTGACCACCAGCCGGTCCATGCCGGGAAAGCAGTGGCCGAAGAAGGCCAGCGTGCGCTCGAACAGTGCGCGCGACAGCCGCTGGCGCTGCACGGGCGCTATGGCCGGGGACAGGCGGCTCTTGGCCTGGTCGAAGGCCTTCATCGGCAGGGCCACCAGCAGGGCTTGCGTCATGGCCAGACCTCCGCTGCATGTTCGCAGGCATGGCGCAGCACGCAGCCGGCCAGGTACGCGCCGTCCTGCGGCGTGCGCATCAGCGTGGGCGCGGTGAAGGCCTGCAGCCCGTGCGCGGCGAACAGCGGCAGGTCCTGCGCGTCGCCGTGGTCGATCACGGCCAGATCCGCCCAGCCGGCATAGAAGTCGGCGATGGCCGCATTGCCCGGTGGGTGGCCCAGCTCGCGCAGCAGGCGGTCCAGCGGCCCCTTGACGGCCTTGCCGCCGATCAGCGGCGAGACCACGATCCTTGCGGCCCTGCTGGCGCGCAGGGCCTGCGCCAGCGCCGCAATGGCAAGCATCGGCCGTATCGACAGCAGCGGGTTCGAGGGCGCGAAGACGATCACGTCGGCCTCGGCCAGGGCCTGCGCCACGCCCGGCGCGGGGCGCGCCGTGTCCGCGCCCGCATAGGCCAGGCCCGTGACCGGCGTGGCGCAGCGGCGCTGCACGAACCATTGCTGAAAGCGCAGCGTGCCCTCGGCCGTGGTCACGCGCGTGGCGATGGCGTCGTCGCTGGCCGGCAGCACGCGCACGCCGACGCCGAAGGCCCGGGCGACTTCGGCGGTGATGCGGCTCAGCGCCTGGCCCCGGGACAGGCGCAGGCTGCGGTGGATGTGCAGGCCCAGGTCGGCGTCGCCCAATGTCATCCAGGTGTCGGCGGCGCCCAGCAGCTTGAGGGTGTCCAGGGCTTGGGTGCTGTCCTGCGCCACGCCCCAGCCCTTGGCGCGGTCGATGCGGCCGGCCAGCGTGTACAGCACCGTGTCGAGGTCGGGGCACACGCGCAGGCCGTGGAAATCGTCGTCGTCGCCGACATTGACGACCACCGTGAGATGGCTCGCCGGCAGCACGGCGGCCAGGCCGCTGGCCATGCGCGCGCCGCCCACGCCGCCGGCCAGCAGCACGGTCTTGGGGGGGGTGCGGCGGTCATGCATGGCGGGCCTGCCGGGCGGGGCGCTGGCGGATGAACTGCATGGGCTGGAAGGCGCGCTGCTTGAGCGGCGCCATGGGGGCGGGGTCGTGCGACTCGAAGCTCTCCAGCGTCTGGTAGAGCGTGCCGCGCCGCCGGGGAAGGCGGCCGGCGTCGCGGATGATGGCCACCATCTCGGAGGCGGTCAGCTCCTCGCCGAAGCCCGCGCCCGCCGAACGCGAGATGGACTCGTCCATCAGCGTGCCGCCCATGTCGTTGACGCCCGCGTGCAGCAGGGCCTGGGCCAGCTCGGGGCCCAGCTTGACCCAGGACACCTGGATGTTGTCTATCCAGCCGGCCAGCATCAGCCGCGCGGCGGCATGCACGCGGATGTGCTCGTGCGCCGTGGCGCCGGCCCGCACGCCGGGCAGGGCCTTGTCCACGTACAGCGGGGCCTCGGCATGGACGAAGCCCAGGGGCACGAATTCGGTGAAGCCGCCCGTCTCCTTCTGGATGTCGCGCAGCAGCGCGATGTGGGCGGCCCAGTGGCGCGGCGCGTCGATGTGGCCGTACATCATGGTCGAGGTGCTGGGCAGGCCGATGCGGTGCGCCGCCCGCACCGTGCTGTTCCAGGCGCTGGCCGTGAGCTTGTCGCGCGTGAGCTGGCGCCGGATCTCCACGTCCAGGATCTCGGCCGCCGTGCCGGGAATGGAGCCCAGCCCCGCGTCCTTGAGTTCCGCCAGGAATTCGGCCACGGGCAGCTTGCGCTTGGCCGCGCCGAACCAGATCTCGAAGGGCGAGAAGGCATGCACATGCATGTGCGGCACCTGCTGCCGGACGGCCCGCACCACGTCGCGGTAGTAGGTGGGCGGCAGCCGGGGGTGCAGGCCGCCCTGCATGCAGACCTCGGTCGCGCCCCGGTCGCTGGCGACCTGGGCGCGGTGGGCGATCTCCTCCAGGGGCAGCCAGTAGGCATCGTCCGCGCCCTGGCGCCGCGCGAAGCCGCAGAAGCGGCAGCCCATGTGGCAGACGTTGGTGAAGTTGATGTTGCGCGTGACGACGAAGCTGACGGCATCGCCCACGCGCTGGCGGCGCACGGCGTCGGCGGCGGCCACCAGGGCCACCACGTCCGCATCGCCGCAGGACAGCAGCAGCTCGCCCTGTTCGCGCGTCACCTCGCTGCCTTCGCCGCCCGCCAGGGCCCGGTCCAGCACCCGCCGCACGGGCGCCGAGGCCCAGGCCAGCGCCTGCTCCAGCGTGGATTCGCGGGCCTTCTCCAGCAATTGCATGGCCGTGTGCCGCATGGTCAGACCTCCGCTGCTTGCTGCATGGGTGGGGTGGCGTGGGCCTGGTGGGCGGCCCAGCCATCGGCGCGTGCCTGCGCCTGGATGGCGGCCTGGGGGCCGGGGCGCATGAACCGTTCGGACTGGTAGGCGGGGTAGGTCGTCAGCCGCTCCACCAGCGCCATGCCGTGGCGCGCGCTGTGGCGCTCGACCACGCCCAGCGCGGGCCAGGCGCGCTCGGGATTGATGTGGTCGGCCGTGACGGGGGAGATGCCGCCCCAGTCGTTGATGCCCGCCTCCAGGTAGCGGCCGAAGTCCTCCTGCAGGTTGGGCGGTGCCTGCAGCGACACCTCGGCGGGAAGGATGAGGCGGGCGGCGGCCAGGGTGTGCAGCATGTCATCCATGCCGGGCTCGGCATGCAAGGCCATGGGCGTGCCGGGCTTGGCGCGGAAGTTCTGCACGATGACTTCCTGCAGATGGCCGTGCTCCTGGTGCAGCCGCGCCAGCGCGAACAGGCTGTCCATGCGCTCGGCCCAGGTCTCGCCGATGCCGATCAGGATGCCGCTGGTCGTGGGCACGCCCAGCGCGCCCGCATGGCGCAGCGTGCGCATGCGCTGCAGCGGCACCTTGTCGGGGCAGGCGTGGTGGGCCATGCCGGGCTGCACCAGGCGGCGGCTGATGTTCTCCAGCATCAGGCCGGCGCTGCCCGAGACCTCCTTGACGCGCGCCATCTCCTGCAGGCTCAGCGTGCCCGCGTTGACGTGGGGCACCAGGCTGCTGGTGTCCAGCACCAGGCGGCACATGGCGATCACATAGTCCAGCGTGCTGGCGTAGCCCAGCCGCTGCAGCATCTCGCGCGCCTGCGGATGGCGCAGCTCGGGGCGCTCGCCCAGCGAGAACAGGGCCTCCTTGCAGCCCAGGCGCTCGCCCCGGCGCACGATGTCCATGACCTCGCCTGGCGTCAGATAGCCCGCGCCCGGCTCGCCCGGCAGCCTGGCGAAGGTGCAGTAGCCGCAGGTGTCGCGGCACAGGTTGGTCAGCGGGATGAAGACCTTGCGCGAATAGGTGACCTGGCGGCCCCAGCGCTGCTGGCGCCGCTCGCGCGCGGCCTGCATGGCCTGCCGCCAGTCGGCGGGGCCCGCGCGCTCCATGGCGCGCCAGTGGCGCTCGGCGGGGCTGGTGCCAGGGTTGGCGGCGCTCATGCCTGCTCCGCCGTCCGTGCCGGGCTGCCTGCGCCGCGCCGCGCCGTCTCCAGCGCGCGGAACAGGGGCGAGTAGGCCGGGCGCGGCACATAGCGGCCCGCTCCCGGGGTGGCCGACAATTGCCCGTTCCGGAACACGGTCACGCCGGCGCTGAGCACGTGGACCGGGAGGCCGCGCACCTCGCGGCCCTCGAAGACATTGAAGTCGCCCCGGGAATGCTGGGTCCTGGCGCTCAGCGTCCTGGTCGCGGCCGGGTCCCAGACCACGAGATCGGCATCGGCGCCCGGCACGATGGCGCCCTTGCGCGGGTAGATGTTGAAGATCCTGGCCGCATTGGCCGAAGTGGCGGCCACGAACTCCGAGGGCGTCAGGCGGCCCGTGTTGACGCCCGCGTCCCAGATCACGGCCATGCGCTCCTCCACGCCGCCGCAGCCATTGGGGATGCGGGTGAAGTCCTCGCGGCCCGCGGCCTTCTGGGCGGCGCAGAAGGTGCAGTGGTCGGTGGCCGTGGTGTGCAGGTTGCCGCCCGTCAGGCCCCGCCACAGCGCCCGCTGGTGTTCGGGCGCGCGGAAGGGCGGGCTCATCACATGGGCGGCGGCGCGCGCGAAGTCCGGGTCGCGGTAGACGCTGTCGTCGATCACCAGGTGGCCGGCCAGCACCTCGCCGAACACCCGCTGGCCCGCCGCGCGCGCGCGGGCGATGGCGTTCAGCGCGTCCTCGCAGGACACGTGGACCACGTACAGCGGCAGGCCGATCACCTCGGCGATGGCGATGGCGCGGTGGGCCGCCTCGCCCTCGACGGCCGGCGGGCGCGACAGCGGGTGCGCGGCCGGGCCGGTGTCGCCCCGTGCCATGAGCTGCTGCTGCAGCATGTGGACCAGCTCCCCGTTCTCGGCATGCACCGTGGGCATGGCGCCCAGTTCCAGGCAGCGGCGGAAGCTTTTCACCAGCACCTCGTCGTCGGCCATGATGGCGTTCTTGTAGGCCATGAAGTGCTTGAAGCTGTTCACGCCATGGTCCTGCACCAGGGCCTGCATGTCGGCGTGCACGCTGTCGTCCCACCAGGTCACGGCCACGTGGAAGCCATAGTCGCCCGCGCTCTTTTCGGCCCAGCCGCGCCAGGTGTGGAAGGCATCCATCAGCGGCTGCCCAGGGTCGGGAATCACGAAGTCGATGATGGATGTCGTGCCGCCGGCCAGGCCCGCCGCCGTGCCGGTGAAGAAGTCGTCGGCCGCCACCGTGCCCATGAAGGGCAACTGCATGTGGGTGTGGGGGTCGATGCCGCCGGGCATGACGTAGGCGCCCCCGGCGTCCACGGTGCGGGCGCCGGCCGGCGCCTGCAGGGCCTCGCCCACTTCGGCGATGCGGCCGTCCACGCACAGCACGTCGGCACGCCACTCCCGGTCGGCATTGACGACCGTACCACCTCGGACCAGCACGCTGTTCATTGGCATCTCCCTTGAATTGGCGAAGGAAAACCTGGGCGGCTCCTGAATATCCATTGCGCGGAATATCCAGGCCATATTCAAAATGCGTTCAATGGCACCAGCGGGTGGAAATACCGGCTAAAGGCAGTGGGTGGCGAATTGTTCAAGTCGAATCAATACCCGCGCCCGCATGCGCCTGCTGATAACCCGCATTTACTTGTCAATAGCTGTTCTTTACTATGGGTAAATCTTTTGCCATGTGTAAAAGCATTGATTGATTATGAAATCCCCACGAGGTGCATGACATGAACAGTCGCAAGGAATGCCAGCCGGACGCACCGTGCAACCTGCCGGTACAGTTGCCTGCCTCCAGGAGCGCGGCCGGCGCCGGTGCGTCGGGCGCCGGTGCGTCGGGCGCCGTTGCGTCGGCCAGCGGCAAGGCCCGTTCGTTGCAACTGGCCCGATCGATCGACGACATCAGCGTGGACCGCTCCACGCGCGGCAACCTGGTGGCGCAGATCGTCGGGCAGATCGAGGCGCTGATCGAGCGCGAGACGCTCAAGCCCATGGAAAAGCTGCCCTCGGTGCGCAGCCTGGTGCGGCAGCTGGGCGTCAGCACCTTCACCATCGTGGAGGCCTATGACCGGCTGGTCAGTGCCGGCTTCGTGACTTCGCGCAAGGGCGCTGGCTACTACGTCGTGCCGCAGCAGGCCGCACGGCCGGCCGCCACCGACGCCAGGCCCGCGGCCGCCGCGCGCGATCCGCTGCCGGGGCCGCTGGAGGGCTCGCGCAGCGACCTGGCCTCGGCCTGGCTGCCGCCCGGCTGGTTCGACCTCAAATGGCTGCATGACTGCGCCCGTGTCGCGCTGCGCTCCGATGCGCCCTTCAGGCAGGGGCTGCCCCACCTGCTGGGCCACCCCGACCTGCGCAGGCAGATATGCCGGCGGCTGCGCCAGCTCTCCATCGACATCGGCGAGGACCAGGTCCTGCTGGTGCGCAATGCCACCCATGCCATCGACCTGCTGCTGCGCACGCTGACCCGGCCCGGCGACAAGGTGCTGATCGAGGACCCGACCCATCCCGGCCTGCTCGCGCTGCTGGAGCAGCACGGCTGCACGGGCCTGTTCGTGCCGCGCACCGGGGAGGGGCTGGACCTGGACGCCATGGCCCGGCTGGCCGCGCAGCACCAGCCCCGGCTGGCCTTCGTCACCACCGTGCTGCACAACCCGCTGGGCACCACGCTCGGCGCCGCGCAGGTGTTCAGGCTGCTGACGCTGTCCGAGCAGTTCGATTTCCGCCTCGTCGAGGACGACGTCTTCCGCGAGCTGGGCGATTCCCGCGACCTGTCCCTGGCCGCGCTCGACGGGCTGCGCCGCGTCATCCGCATCGGCAGCACCTCCAAGATCCTGCCGCCGCTGGCGCGCATCGGCTCCATCGTCGCCGCGCCGGACCTCATCGAGGAGCTGGCCCGGCTCAAGTCCGTCAGCGGCATTGCCTCGTTCGAGCTGTCGGAGAAGCTGGCCCTGCATGCGCTGTCGTCCAGCGACTACCGGCGCCATGTGTCGCGCGTGCGCTCGCGGCTGGACCAGGCCAGCGGCGCCACCTTGCACGCCTTCGGCCTGCTGGGGCTGGAGCCCCTGGCCCTGCCGCACGGCGGGCCCTTCCTGTCCGCCCGGGTGCCGCCCGGTCGGTATGACTGCGGCCGCATCGCGGCACTGGCCCGCGCCCGGGGCGTCGCGCTGGCGCCCAGCCGGCTGTTCACGCCCCATGGCCCCGGCGGCAGCCCCTGGTTCCGTTTCAACGTGTGCCATGCGAGCGATCAAAGCGTGATTGATTTTTTTCAATCGCTGCAGGCGCGGGCCTGACCCTAGAATGGACCGCGCGAATATGCGAGGCCTTGATGCTGGTGAATATGAAGAGATCCGCCTTTCTGGATTCCGCAACGGCTCCGCTGTCCAGAAGAGCCATGCTGCGCGACAGCCTTGAGCAGAAAATCCTGCTGGAGGCCGAAAAGACCTTTGCCGAAAAGGGATTCGACGGCGCATCCATCAGCGCCATTGCGGAAGCGGCCGGTCTTTCCAAACAGAATCTCATGTACTACTTCTCGACCAAGCAGGAGCTGTACGAGAAAGTGCTGCACGATGTGCTGGACGACTGGCTCAGCGGCATGAGCGAGCTGGCGCGCTCCGAGCTGTCGCCCGGGCAGGCGCTGCGCGCCTACATCCGCGCCAAGCTGGACTTCTCGCGCCGCCGCCCGGCCGGCTCGCGCGTCTATGCCATGGAGATCATCAGCGGCGCCCACAACTTCGCCCGCCAGATCCAGGACCGCGTCATTCCCCTGCTGCGCGAGGACATCGCCGTGCTCAACCGCTGGCTGGGCGCCAGGCGCCAGTCCGTCAGCGCCGAGCACCTGATGTTCATCATCTGGTCCTCCACCCAGTCCTACGCCGACTTTGCCGCGCAGATGCAGCTGGTCATGGGCGTGCAGCAGCTGTCGGACGAATTCTTTGCGCAGGCCGAGGACACCCTGCTCCAGCTGGTGCTCGGGGCGCTGGAGCCCGGCGCATAGCGGCTGCGCCACCACCACCGGCACTGTGCTGGCGCGCGGGCCTGTACGTGCCTCTGGAAAACCGGCCAACTGTGCTGCGCGTTCCAGCGGGGCAGTGCCATAGTCGGGCTCCCATGGCCGCCAGCGCAGCGGGCGGCCATTCCAGCCAGCGACCTGCCACGGGAGGGGAACATGCCTGCCAGCCGCCGACAGCTTTTTCCGCACTGCATGGCCCTGGGCGCCGCGCTGGCTGCGGGCCTTCCCGCCAGCCTGCTGGCCCAGCCGGCGAAGATCAAGGTGGCCGCCGTCTATACCGTGCCTTTCGAGCAGCAATGGGTGGGGCGCGTGCACAAGGCGCTCCAGGCCGCCCAGGCGCGCGGCGAGATCGACTACGTGGCCACCGAAAGCGTCAGGAACGCCGACTACGAGCGCGTGCTGCGCGAGTACGCCACGGCCGGCCACCGGCTCATCCTGGGCGAGGCATTCGCCGTGGAATCGTTGGCGCGCAGGCTGGCGAGGGACTTTCCGCAGACCGCCTTTCTGATGGGCTCCTCGGGCAGGCCGCAGGCGCCCAATTTCAGCGTGTTCGACAACTACATCCAGGAGCCCGCCTACCTCAGCGGCATGATCGCGGGCGGCATGACGCGCAGCCACCACATCGGCCTGGTGGGCGGCTTTCCCATCCCCGAGGTCAACCGCCTCATGAATGCCTTCATGGCCGGTGCCCGCGAGACCAATCCCCGCGTGGAGTTCAGCGTCAGCTTCATCAACAGCTGGTTCGATCCGCCCAAGGCCAAGGAGGCGTCCTTCGCCATGATGGAGCGCGGCGCCGACCTGCTGTATGCCGAGCGTTTCGGTGTCAGCGACGCGGCGCGCGAGCGCGGCAGGCTGGCCATCGGCAACGTGGTCGACACGCAGCACCAGTACCCCGACACCGTGGTGGCCTCGGCGCTGTGGAACTTCGAGCCTGCGGCGGACCGTGCCATCCGGCTGGTGCGCGAGGGAAGATTCACGGCCGAGGACTACGGCCCCTACGCGATGATGAAGCACAAGGGGTCGGAGCTGGCGCCGCTGGGCAGCTTCGAGGGCAAGGTGCCGGCGGACATCGTGCGCAAGGTGCAGCAGCGGCAGGCCGACATTCTTGCGGGCCGGTTCGTGGTGCAGGTCGATGACAGGGCGCCCCGGCCCACGAAGAAGTGATCGCCGGATGCCGCCATGCCGACCCCGACCCCTGACGCACCGCCCGCGGTCCTGCGCCTGCAGGGCATCACCAAGCGCTTCGGCGCGCTGACGGCCAACGACGGCATCTCGCTGCAGCTGCAGGCTGGCGAGGTCCTGGCCCTGCTGGGCGAGAACGGCGCGGGCAAGTCCACGCTGATGTCCATCCTGTTCGGGCACTACGTGGCCGACGAGGGATGCATCGAGGCCTTCGGCGCGCCGCTGCCGCCCGGCCAGCCCCGGGCCGCGCTGGCGGCCGGCATCGGCATGGTGCACCAGCATTTCGCGCTGGCCGACAACCTGAGCGTGCTGGACAACGTGCTGCTGGGCACCGAGCCCTGGTGGCTGCCGTTTTCGCGCCGCGCGGCGGCCCGCGCCCGGCTGCTGGACGTGGCCCGGCGCTTGGGCCTGCCGGTGCAGCCCGACGCGCGGGTCGCGCGCCTGTCCGTGGGCGAGCGCCAGCGCGTGGAAATTCTCAAGGCGCTGTACCGGGGCGCGCGCATCCTCATCCTGGACGAACCCACGGCCGTGCTCACCCCCCAGGAAAGCGAGTCCCTGTTCGGGATGCTGGCGCAACTGGTGGCCCAGGGCCTGTCGGTGATCTTCATCAGCCACAAGCTCGGCGAAGTGCTGCGCGTGTCGCACCGCGTCGCCGTGCTGCGCGCCGGGCGGCTGGTGGCCACGGCGCCGGCCCGGGACACGACCCAGGCCCAGCTGGCGCTGTGGATGGTCGGCCACGCGGTCGAGCCGGTGCGGCGGGCGCCGCCCAAGGCCGTGGGCTCCGTCGTCTGCAGCCTGCGCGGCGCCATCACCGCGGGCGCGGGCCGCGACCGGCTGCACGCGGTGGACCTGGACCTGCGCGCCGGCGAGATCACGGCCATCGCCGGTGTCTCCGGCAATGGCCAGGTGGCCCTGGCCGAGCTGCTCAGCGGCACGCGCGCACTGGTCTCGGGCAGGGCCGAATTCATGGGCCGGCCCCTGCCGGCCTCGCCCGCGCGGCTGGTGCCGGCGGGCGTTGCGCGCATTCCCGAGGACCGCCATGCCGTGGGCGTGATCGGCGATCTGCCGGTCTGGGAGAACGCGGTATCGGAGCGGCTGCGCAGCGCGGCATTCTCGCGCCATGGCTGGGTACGGCGGCGCGCCGCCATGGACCATGCGGCCCGCATCGGCAAGGCCTTCGATGTACGCGGTGCCGGGCCCCTGGCGCCGGCGCGCGCGCTGTCGGGCGGCAACATGCAAAAGCTGATCCTGGGCCGCGCGCTGATGGCGCCGCCGCAGGCGGACGGGCCGGCCCGGGTCCCCCGCCTCATCGTCGCCCACCAGCCCACCTGGGGCCTGGACATCGGCGCCGTCGCCTATGTGCGGCAGCAGCTGATCGCGGCGCGCGACGCGGGCGCGGCGGTGCTGGTGATCTCCGACGACCTGGACGAAGTGCTGGCGCTGGGCGACCGCATCGCCGTCATGCATGGCGGGCAATTGAGCGAGGCGCGGCAGGCCGCGCAGTGGACGCGCGAGGCCGTCGGGCTGGCCATGGCGGGCGCCCGGGACACCACGGCGGCAGGGAATGGACATGCGGCTGGAACGGCGTAGCACCCCATCGCGCGCCGCCCTGCTGCTGGCGCCCGTGGGCGCGCTGGGGGCGACCTGGCTCATCAGCGCCTTGCTGGTGCTGTGGGCCGGGGCGCCCGTGGGCCGCACCTACGCGCTGCTGGCCGAAGGCGCCTTCGGCTCGGTGCTGGCCTGGAGCGAGACGCTGGCGCGGGCCACGCCGCTGATCCTCACGGGCCTGGCGGCGGCGGTGGCCTTCAGGGCGCGGCTGTTCAACATCGGCGCCGAAGGGCAGTTCTACGTGGGCGCCCTGGCCGCCGTGGCCGTGGGCGGCATGCACGGCGATGCGGCCCTGGCCGGGCCGCCCTGGCTGCTGTTCGCGCTGATGGTGCTGGCCTCGGCCCTGGCCGGCGGCCTGCTGATGCTGGGCCCGGCGCTGATGAAAAGCCGCCTGGGCGTGGACGAGGTGGTCACCACGCTGCTGCTGAACTTCATCGTGCTGCTGGGCGTGGGCGCCTTGCTGGACGGCGCCATGAAGGACGCCGCCGCCATGGGCTGGCCGCAGAGCGTGGCCCTGCATCCCGAGCTGGAGCTGGGCCGGCTGGTGGCCCGCACGCGGCTGCACACCGGCCTGCTGGGGGCCCTGGCGCTGGCGGTCCTGGTGTGGCTGCTGCTGCGCTGCACGGTGCCGGGTTTCGACATCCGGGCCACGGGCGCCAACCCGCGCGCCGCCGCCTTTGCCGGCGTGCCCGTGGCGCGCACGGTGGCCGGCGTGGCCCTGCTGTCGGGGGCGCTGGCGGGGCTGGCCGGGGCCATCGAGGTGGCGGGCCGCACGGGCTACATCACGCTGGACATGTCGCCCGGCCATGGCTACACGGGCATCGTGATCGCCATGCTGGCGGGGCTGCATCCGCTGGGCATCGTGGCGGCGGCCATCTTCGTGGCCGGTGTGCTGGTGGGCGCCGACAGCATGGGCCGCGCCGTGGGCGTGCCGGCCTATATCGCCGATGTGATCGTGGCCACGGCGCTGATCGCCGTGCTGGTCGCGGCGCTGTTCACGCAGTTCCGGGTCCGCTGGAAATGACGCCAGTGCTCGACATCCTGTCCAATGCCGCCTTCTGGGACGCCGTGCTGCGCATCGCCACGCCGCTGGTGCTGGGCACGCTGGGCGTGCTGCTGTGCGAACGCGCGGGCGTGCTCCACCTGGGCATCGAAGGCATCATGGTCGCCGGCGCCTTCGCGGGCTGGCTGGCCGTCCACGCCGGGGCTTCGCTGTGGACTGGCGTGGCCGTGGCGGCGCTGGCCGGGGCCTTGCTGGGGCTGCTGCATGCCTGGCTGGCGGTGGGGCTGGCGCTGTCCCAGCATGTCTCGGGCCTGGGCATCACGCTGCTGGCCACGGCGCTGAGCTACTACGGCTACCGGGTCCGCTTCCCCCAGGTGTCCGCGCCGCCGGCCATCACCCCTTTCGCGCCCATGGACTGGCTGCCCGTTCCCGTCCTCGCCGCCCAGACGCCGCTGACCCTGCTGGCCCTGGTGCTGGTCCCTGTGCTGGCCTGGCTGCTGTACCGCACGCCGCTGGGCCTGGCCGTGCGCATGGTGGGCGAGAACCCGCGGGCGGCCGAAGGGCAGGGCGTGTCCGTGGCGGCCACGCGCACGGGGGCCGTCGTCGCGGGCTCGGCGCTGATGGGCGTGGCGGGCAGCTTTCTCACGCTGTCGGCCTTCAACGCCTTTTTCTTCAACATGGTCAACGGGCGCGGCTGGATCTGCGTGGCCCTGGTCGTGTTCGCGGCCTGGCGGCCCGGCAAGGCCCTGCTGGGCGCGCTGCTGTTCGCCTTCTTCGACGCGCTGCAACTGCGCCTGCAGCAGTCGGGCGATGCCGCCGTGCCCTACCAGGTCTACCTGATGCTGCCCTACCTGCTGTCCATCCTGGCCCTGGTCGTGGCCGCGCGCCGGGCCAGCTACCCGCAGGCCCTGATGAAGCCCTATCGCAAGGGCGAGCGCTGAACCGCCCCGTCCCCCGGCACTGGACCAGAATACGCCCATGCTCGATCTTCTCGTCACCCACGCCACGCTGCCCGACGGGCGGCAGGACATGTCCATCGCCGTGCAGGGCGAACGCATCGCCGAGGTCTCGCCCGGCCTGGTGGCGCCCGCCCACCTCGTCGTCGATGCGCGGCACCAGCTGGTCGCGCCGCCCTTCGTCGATCCGCACTTCCACATGGATGCGACGCTCAGCCACGGCCTGCCGCGCGTCAACCGCAGCGGCACCCTGCTCGAAGGCATTGCGCTGTGGGGCGAGCTCAAGCCCCTGCTCACGGCCGAGGCGCTCGTCGAGCGCGCGCTGGCCTATTGCGACTGGGCGGTGGCCAAGGGCCTGCTGGCCATACGCAGCCATGTGGACACCAGCGACGCGCGCCTGCTGGCGGTGGACGCGCTGCTGGAGGTCAGGCGCCGGGTCGCGCCCGTCATCGACCTGCAGCTGGTCGCCTTTCCGCAGGACGGCGTGCTGCGCAGCCCGGGCGGCGTCGAGAACCTCAGGCGCGCGCTGGACAAGGGCGTGGACGTGGTCGGCGGCATTCCCCACTTCGAGCGCACCATGGCCGACGGCGCGGCCAGCGTGCGCCTGCTGTGCGAGCTGGCGGCCGAGCGCGGCCTGCCGGTGGACATGCACTGCGACGAGTCCGACGACCCGCTGTCGCGCCACATCGAGACCCTGGCCTTCGAGGCCCAGCGCCTGGGGCTGCAGGGCCGCGTCAACGGCTCGCACTGCACCTCCATGCACAGCATGGACAACTACTACGTGAGCAAGCTGCTGCCGCTGATCGCCGAAAGCGGCGTCAGCGTGGTGGCCAACCCGCTGATCAACATCACGCTGCAGGGCCGCCAGGACAGCTATCCCCGGCGCCGGGGCATGGCGCGCGTGCCCGAGCTGCTGGCCGCCGGCGTCAACGTGGCCTTCGGCCACGACTGCGTGATGGACCCCTGGTACGGCATGGGCTCGGGCGACATGCTGGAGGTGGCCCACATGGGCGTGCACGTGGCGCAGATGACCGGCCAGGACGGCCTGCGCGACTGCTTCGAGGCCGTGACCACGCGCGCGGCCCGCGCCATGGGCCTGGGCGGCTATGGCATCGCGCCCGGCTGCGATGCCAGCTTCGTGCTGCTGCAGGCCGGCGACGTGGCCGAGGCGATCCGGCTGCGCGCCACCCGGCTGAAGGTGTTCCGCAAGGGCCGGCTGCTGGCCGAGACGCCGGCCGCGACGGCCACGCTGCACCTGCCCGGCCGCCCCGCGCAGACCGACTGGCGCAGGTGATCGGTCGTGCGCCCGCCCGGCTGGCCTCGCGGACGATGGCCTGCAATGCGGCGAGGTCCCGGATCACCAGGCCCCGGGGTTGCACGCGCATGCATTCGGCGGGCATGGGCGGCCATTTCAGGGCGTGGCGCAGGCCTTGCTGCTGTGCGCACGAGGGCTGGAACCATCGGCCGGGCCGGTGGGCTCGCCGCCCAGGATGTCCCGCAGGGCCGCGATCAGCGTCTCGTTGTGCTCGGGCAGGCCCACGGTGATGCGCAGGTGCCGTCCCAGGCCGTAGGGGCCCAGCGGGCGCACGATGATGCCGCGCGCCAGCAGCCGCTGGTTGATGTCGCTGGCCGGCAAAGGGGCCTGGCTGAAATCGACCAGCACGAAGTTGCCGAAGGAGGGCTCATGGGGCAGGCCCAGGCCTTGCAGCGCCTGGCCCAGCTGCTGCAGCCCGGCGCGGTTGACGGCATAGGTCCTGGCGACGAAGTCCTCGTCATCGAGCGCGGCGGCGGCGGCGGCCTGGGCCGGCGCGTTGACGTTGAACACCAGGCGCGTGCGGTTGAGCAGCTCTGCCACCGGGCGCCGGGCCACGGCGAAGCCCACGCGCGCTCCGGCCAGGCCGTAGGCCTTGGAGAAGGTGCGCAGCACGGCGACGTTGGGGAATTCGCGCACCAGGGCCATGGAGTCCGTGCGGTGCTCGGGCGGCAGGTACTCGGTGTAGGCCTCGTCCAGGACCACCAGCACATGCGCGGGCACCCGGGCCAGGAAGGCGCGGATGGCAGCCTCGTGCAGCAAGGTGCCGGTGGGGTTGTTGGGGTTGGCCACGAACACCAGGCGCGTGTGCTCGCCGATGGCATCGGCCATGCGCTGCAGGTCGTGGCCGTAGCCGGCGCCGGGCACGCTGATGCCGGTGGCACCCGCGCACTTCACGGCCACGGGGTAGGCGATGAAGGCGTATTGCGAGTACACGGCTTCGCTGCCCGGCGCCAGGAAGGCGCGGGCGCACAGATCCAGCAGCTCGCTGGAGCCGTTGCCCAGCACGATCTGCTCGGGCTGCACACCCAGCTTGCGGCACAGGGCCGCCTTCAGGTCATGGCCGCCGGGGTCGGGGTAGATGGACAGGCCCTGCAGGGCGGCGGCCATGGCGGCCAGCGCCCTGGGGCTGGTGCCCAGCGGGTTCTCGTTGGACGCCAGCTTGGTGATGCTGTCGATGCCGTGCTCGCGGCGCACCTCGGAGGAGGGCTTGCCCGGCACATAGGGCGGCAGGCCCTTGATGTGCTCGGGCGCGACGTCGGCGGGACCGGCGACGGGGGGGTGTGCGGTGTCGGGGTTCGTGTTCATTGCATGGCCTCAGATGGCGCCCTGGAGCGACTTGACTTCGAAAAATTCCTGCAGCCCGTGGTGGCCGTATTCCCGGCCCAGGCCGGACATCCTGTAGCCGCCGAAAGGGGCCCTCAGGTTCAGCGGCGCGCCGTTGATCACCACCTGGCCCGTGCGCAGGCGGCGCGCCGTGGCCACGGCGCGCGCCCGGTCCGAGGACCAGACGCCGCCGGACAGGCCGTACGGGCTGTCGTTGGCGATGCGCACGGCCTCGTCCACGCCGTCATAGGCCAGGATGGACAGCACGGGGCCGAAGATCTCCTCGCGTGCGATGTGCATGCCCGGCGCCACATCGGTGAATACGGTGGGCTGGATGTAGGCGCCTTGCGCCACAGCCTGGGGCAGGCCCTGCGGCGGCTGTGCGCCGCCGGCCAGCAGCCGGGCGCCCTGCTGCAGGCCCGAGTCGATGAAGCCGCGCACGCGCTGCTGCTGCCCCGGCGAGGCCACGGGGCCGAGCCGGGTGCGCTCGTCCAGCGGATCGCCCACGGTCCAGGCTCCGGCCTCCTCCACGATGCGCTGCTCCACCTCGCGCAGCCGGCTGCGCGGCACCAGCACGCGCGACAGGCAGGCGCAGGCCTGGCCGCTGTTGGCATAGGCCTGCTTGACCACGGTGGCCACGGCGCGGTCCAGATCCACGTCGTCGAGCAGGAGGTTGGCCGACTTGCCGCCCAGCTCCAGCGCCACTTTCTTGAGCGTGGCGGCGGCGGCCTCGGCCACGCGCCGGCCGGCGGCCGTGGAGCCGGTGAAGCTGACCATGTCCACATCCGGGTGCGCGACCATGGCCTCGCCCACTTCGCGGCCCGTGCCCAGCACCAGGTTGAACACGCCGGGCGGCAGCCCCGCCTCGTGCACGATCTCGGCCAGCACGCAGGCATCGAACGGCGTCAGCTCGCTGGGCTTGAGCACCACGGTGCAGCCGGCGGCCAGGGCCGGCGCGATCTTGGCCGTGATCTGGTGCAGCGGGAAGTTCCAGGGCGTGATGGCGCAGACCACGCCGATGGGCTCCTTCACCACCAGGGTGTCGGCGATGGCTTCCTCCAGCGCCAGGGCTTGCATGGCGCGCGCGGCGATGTCCAGGTTCTTGACGGGCAGGCCCAACTGGGCCAGGCGGGAAAAGGCCAGGGGCGAGCCCATCTGCTGCGTGACCAGCAGGGCCAGTTCCTCGGCGCGGCGCAGCACGCCTTCGCGGATGCGGTCGAGGGCGGCGATGCGTTCGGCCACCGGGGTGGCGGCCCAGCCGTCGAAGGCGCGCCGGGCGGCGGCCACGGCCTGCTCCACGTCCCGGGCGCTGCCGGCCGGCGCATGGCCGATCACCTCCAGCGTGGCCGGGTTGACGACGGCCACATGCTCCTCGCCGGCGCTGCGCACCCACCGGCCGTCCACGTAAATGCTGTGTTGGTCTTTCATGGCCGTGTCCTCAGGCGTCGCCCAGCGGATTGGCAGGCGCCATGCGCGGCGCCTTGGAGAAGCTGTGGATCAGGTGCCACGGGCCGGGCATGGGCGGCACCGTCACCTCGATCAGCGCGGGCCCCCCGGCCCGCAGCGCCGACTTCACGGCGCTGCCCAGGCCCTGTGGCGAATCCACGCGCACGCCCGGCACGCCGAAGGCCTCGGCGAGCTTGAGGAAGTCGGGGTTGTGCAGCTGGGTGCCGATCTCGCGCTGGAACACATGGGCCTGGATGCGCCTGACGTTGCCGAAGGCGCCGTCGGCGAACACCACGGTGACGAGGTTGGCGCGGTACTTGGCGGCCGTCGCCAGCTCCTGCAGGTTCCAGCCGAAGCCGCCGTCGCCATTGATGGAGACCACGGCCTTGTCGGGGTTGCCCAGCGCCACGCCCAGCGCCGTGGCGAAGCCGTAGCCCAGCGTGCCCTGGTAGCCGGGCGTGATGAAGGTGCGCGGCCCGTACACGGGATAGGCGAAGGTCGATGCGTAGCCGACCTGCGTCAGCTCGTTGACCAGGATGCCGTCCTCGGGGATCGCATCGCGCAGGGCGCGCACATGGGACAGTTGCGGCTCGATGAAGGCGATCTGCTCGTCGCACCAGGCCTTGACCCGGGCGACCTCGGCCGCGCGCGATGGGGCCTTCAGGCCTTCGAGCCGCTCCAGCAGGGCGCGGCAGCCCAGGCGGGCATCGGCCTCGATGGCCAGGCCCGGGGCCCGCGGCGCCGCCATGTCCCGGGCGTTCAGGTTCAGATAGATGAACCGCGCCTTGTCGCCGGCATGGGTGGGGCGGCCCATGCCGTCCACGAAGCGGCTGCCCACCACCAGGACCACGTCGGCATGGGGGAGCACGCAGCGTCCGCCCAGTGCCGCCAGCGCCAGCGGATGCCGGCTGGACAGGGCGCCGCGCGCGTTGTCGGTCATGACCACGGGCGCCTGCAGGGTCTCGGCCAGCCTGCGCAGCATGTCCGAGGCGCGCGCCGCCAGCACGCCGCCGCCCGCGCAGATCACCGGAAAGCGCGCCTTGCGCAGCAAGGCGGCGGCCTGTTCCACGGACTGCGCATCCTGCACGGCGGCCGGACTGGCGCAGGCCGCGTCCACCAGTTGCACCGGGGCGCGCGCCTGCAGCACATCGGGCGGGATCTCCAGCGCCACCGGTTGGGGCCGGCCGCTGCGCAACTGCTGGAAGGCCTGGTGCACCAGCGAAGGGATTTGCTCGGGCGCGCGCGCCAGGCGGTGCCATTTGGTCACCGAATCCAGCAACTGCGACTGGCCCGGTACCTCATGGAGCATGCCCAGGCCCTGGCCGATCTGGTGCGACGGGATCTGGCCCGTGATGCACAGCACCGGCGAGTTGCAGGCGTAGGCCGTGGACAGGCCCGCCATGGCGTTGAGCAGGCCCGGCCCGGGGACCACCATGCACACGCCTTCCCGGCCGCTGGTGCGGGCATAGCCGTCGGCCATGTACGAGGTGGCCTGCTCGTGCCGGGGCGTCACATAGCGCAGCTCGTTTTCCACGTCGAGCAGGGCATCGGTGGCCCAGTCGAGCTGCACGCCCGGAATGCCGAACACATGCTTTGCTCCTTCGGCCACCAGCTGTCTCGCAAGGGCCTGTCCGCCTGTCATTTCCATCTTCTGTCTCCTTGGGGGTTAACGCTCGTCATCCGTGTTTACACCGACGCTATTTAATTGACTTTGTCATTTGTTTTCATAGAATTTTGCGGACGGTACTTGATTAAGTCAAGCAAATTTCCGGACAGAGATTTCCAGGTTTCCCAGCCCTTGCAGAACCCCAGAACCTTGCGGAGACAATTTCCATGAAACGAGTCCAGAGCCTCATTGCCGGCATCGCCGGCGCCACCTTCCTGTGGGCCGTGCCGGCCCACGCGGCCGAGATCAGGATCGCGCTGGCGGCCGACATCACCTCCATGGATCCGCAGTTCGCCAACCTGCCCGGCAACCTGACGGCGGCCCAGCACATGTTCGATGCACTGACGACCCTGGATGCGCAGGGCCGGCTGCAGCCCGCGCTGGCCGAGTCGTGGAGCCGCGTGGATGCGCTGACCTGGGAGTTGCGCCTGCGCAAGGGCGTGCTGTTCCAGGATGGCTCGCCGCTGACGGCCGAGGATGTCGTCTACTCGCTGGCGCGTCCCGCCACGCTGACCAGCTCGCCGGCCACGCTCAACGGCTTCCTCAAGGACATCGCCAAGGCCGAGGCGCTGCCCGGTGGCCTGGTGCGGCTGACCACCTCCACCTCGCTGGCGGTGCTGCCCAACTACCTGGCAGTTGTGCCCATCGTGTCGAAGAAGGCGACGCAGGGCCTCAGGCCCGAGGACTTCGAGACCGGCCGGGGCATGGTGGGCACGGGCCCCTACAGGTTCGCGCGCTTTCTGCGCGGGGACCGGCTGGAGCTGGTGCGCAACGACCAGTACTGGGATGCGAAGCCGCACTTCGACAAGGCCGTGCTGCGCATCATGCCCAACGCCCCCGCGCGCACGGCGGCCCTGCTGTCGGGCGAGGTCGATGCCATCGCGGCGGCGCCTGCGGCGGACCTGCCGCGCATCCAGAGCCACCCGAACCTGGTGGTCTACAGGAAGCCCACGGCGCGCGTCACGTTCTGGGTCATGAACCAGTTCTCGGACGTGCTGCCCGGAGGCACCGATCTGGCCGGCAAGCCGCTGGCCGCCAACCCCTTCAAGGATGTGCGCGTGCGCCAGGCCTTCGCCAAGGCCATCGACCGGCAGGCCATTGCCTCGCGCGCCATGGAGGGCCTGGGCGTGGCCACGCAGAACACCATTCCCAGCACCATGTTCGGCTACAACCCCGCGCTGGTGCCCGAGCGCCCGGACCCGGACGGCGCCAGGAGGCTGCTGGCCGAGGCCGGCTATCCCCGGTGCTTCGGCCTGTCGCTGTACGCGCGCAACGACAACCATCCCACCGAGCCGCTGCAGGCGCAGGCCGTGGGCCAGATGCTGTCGCGCCTGGGCTGCAAGGTGAAGGTGGAATCCATCCCCACCAGCGTGCTGTTCACGCGCGCCAACAGGCTGGAACTGGGCATGCTGCTGATGTCGGCGGGCACCGACGGCGGCGACATGGGCGTGTCGCTGGAGTACATGTTCAGCAACCCGACCAACAACCCGTTGCGCAAGATCAACATCCAGACCTACGATTCGCCGGCCTTCTGGAAGCCGCTGCGCGAAGGCCTGCAGGCCACGGACGACGACCGCCGCGCGCAGCTGTACCGCCAGGTCAGCCAGGTGCTGCACGACGAGGCGGGCATCCTGCCGACCACGCTCATCGTGGGCGCCTGGGCCGCGCGCAAGGGCGTGCGCATCACGCCGCGCGTGGACGAGCGGCTGTACGCATTCGAAGCGGGCGAGTGAGCCGTGACCGGTTTCATCGCCCGCCGCCTGGCCCAGAGCGTGGTCGTTTTGTGGCTCATGTCCGTCATCGTGTTCGCCGGCATCCATGTGGTGGGAGACCCCGCGGCACTGATGATTCCCGACAGCGTGACGCCCGAGATGCGCGCGCAGATGGTCGAGGCCCTGGGCCTGGACCGCTCGCCCCTGCTGCAGTACCGGGATTTCGCCATGCAGCTGCTGCAGGGCAGCCTGGGGCGCTCCTTTGCCACCGGGCTGCCCGTGTCCGAACTCATCGCGAGCCGCCTGACGGCCACGATGGAGCTGGCGGTCATCGCCATGCTGATGGCCGTCGCCGTGGGCCTGCCCCTGGGGCTGCTGGCGGGGCTGTACCCGCAGCGGCTGCTGGGGCGTGCCATCACGGTGCTGTCGTCGGTGGGCTTCAGCCTGCCCACGTTCTGGGTGGGGCTGATGCTGATCATGGTGTTCGCCGTGCTGCTGGGCTGGCTGCCCTCCAACGGGCGCGGGCCCACCACCGGATGGCTGGGGCTGCAGGTCAGCTTCCTGACCTGGGACGGCCTGAAGTACCTGCTGCTGCCGGCCCTGAACCTGGCCACCTTCAACGCGGCCATGGTCATCCGACTGGCGCGCTCGGCCACGCGCGAGGCCATGCTGCTGGACTACGTGAAGTTCGCCCGGGCCAAGGGCCTGCGCGAGCACCGCGTGGTCTGCGTGCATGTGCTCAAGAACATCCTGATTCCCATCATCACGGTGATCGGCATCAACTTCGGCGGAATCATCGCCTTCTCGGTGGTCACCGAGACCATCTTCGGCTGGCCCGGCATGGGCAAGCTGCTGATCGACTCCATCAACGCCCTGGATCGTCCCGTGGTGCTGGGCTACCTGATGTTCGTGGCGGTGATGTACCTGGCCATCAACCTGGTGGTGGACATCCTCTATTGCCTGCTGGATCCGCGCATTGCGCTGGGAGGCTCCCGATGAACAAGAACGCCGTCCTTTCCTCGAAAGCGGCCCTGCTGCCCATGGCGGGCGCGGGCGCCGCACAGCCGGCCAAGCCCCGGGCCCTGGCACAGTCGCCGGGCGGCAAGCTCTGGCGCGAGTTCCGCCAGAGCCGGGTGGCCTGCGCGGGCCTGGCCGTGTTCGCCGTGCTGGCGCTGGCGGCCCTGCTGGCGCCTTGGATCATGCCGCAGAACCCGTACGACCTGCAGCAGCTGTCCGTGCTCGATGCGCGCCTGCCACCGGGCGCTGCCTCGGGCGACGGCGCCATGACCTACTGGCTGGGTTCGGACGAACAGGGGCGGGACATGCTCTCGGCCATCGTCTACGGCCTGCGCATCAGCCTGTTCGTGGGCGTGGCCTGCACGCTGATCGCCCTGGCCGTGGGCACGCTGCTGGGCCTGCTGGCCGCCTATGCGGGCGGCATGGTGGACAGCTTCATCATGCGCCTGGCCGATGCCCAGCTGTCCTTTCCCTCCATCCTGATCGCATTGATCTTCCTGGCCCTGTTCGGCAAGGGCGTGGACAAGATCATCTACGCCCTGGTCCTGGTGCAGTGGACCTTCTATGCGCGCACCGTGCGCAGCAGCGCCCTGGTGGAGCTGCAGCGCGAATACGTGCAGGCCGCGCGCGGCCTGCAGATACCGCACGCGCGCATCATGCTGCGCCATGTGCTGCCCAACTGCATGTCGCCGCTGATCGTGGTGGCCACCGTGCAGGTGGCCATCTCCATCGGCCTGGAGGCCACGCTGTCCTTCCTGGGGCTGGGCCTGCCCATCACCGAGCCCTCGCTGGGCCTGCTGGTGTCCAACGGCTATGCCTATCTGCTGTCCGGCTACTACTGGATGAGCTTCTTTCCCGGCCTGGCCCTGCTGGTGGCCGTGCTCAGCCTCAACTGCGTGGCCGACCAGCTGGGCGACATCCTGAATCCGAGGCTCCAGCAATGAGCACCATGCCCGGCGGCCAGGCCGCCCCCCTGCTGGAGGTGCGCGACCTGCAGACCCATTTCGAGACGCCGGCCGGCACGGTGCGCGCGGTCGACGGCGTGAGCTTTGCGCTGCGGCGCGGCGAGATCTTCGGCCTGGTGGGCGAGTCCGGCTCGGGCAAGTCGCAGACGGGCTGCTCCATCATGGGCCTGATCGACCCGCCGGGGCGCATCGCCGGCGGCAGCATCCGGCTGGACGGGCAGGAACTGGTGGGCATGCCGCAGTCCGCGCTGCGCGGCATCCGCGGGCGGCGCGTCGCCATGATCTTCCAGGACCCGATGATGACGCTCAACCCCGTGCTGCGCATCGGCACGCAGATGGTCGAGGCCATCCTCGCCCACCGCAGGGTCGGTCGCCGCCAGGCGCTGCAGGAGGCGCACGACGCGCTGGTCAAGGTCGGCATGCCGTCGCCGGCCCAGCGCCTGGGCTGCTATCCGCACGAGCTGTCCGGCGGCATGCGCCAGCGGGTGGTCATCGCCATCGCCTTGCTGAACCGGCCCGACCTCTTCATTGCCGACGAACCCACGACGGCGCTGGACGTCACCATCCAGAGCCAGATCCTTTTCGAGATGCAAAAGCTCGTGCGCGAGACCGGTGCCTCGCTGATCTGGATCACGCACGACCTGGCCGTGGTGGCGGCGCTGGCCGACCGTATCGGCGTCATGCGCAAGGGCCGGCTGGTGGAGGTGGGTGCGACCGAGGACGTGATCGCGCGGCCGCAGCACCCCTACACGCAGGCCCTGATGAAGGCCATTCCCGGCAACAGCCCCCGGGGGCAGAGACTGCCCACGCTGTCCGCCATCGACGCTGCGCCCGCAGCCTCTGCCTCCTTCCCATCCGCCGCACCTGCGGCCTTCTCGCCATGACCGCATTGCTGCAGCTGCAAGGTGTCTCCAAGTCCTTTTCCCGCCCGCAAAGCCCGCTCGCGCGCCTGGGCTCGCGGCTGCTGGGCCGGGCCCCGGCCCAGGCCGTGCGGGCGCTGCATCCGACCGACCTTGCGCTGCAGCAGGGCGAGGTCGTGGGCCTGGTCGGTGAATCGGGCTGCGGCAAGTCCACCCTGGGACGCATCGTCGCCGGCCTGCACCGCCCCGACACCGGGCGGCGCATCTGGCAGGGGCGGCCGCTGGAGTCGCTGCGCGGGCAGGAACGCCTGCGCAGCGCCCTCGATATCCAGATGGTCTTCCAGGACCCCTATGCGTCGCTGAATCCGCGCATTCCCGTGGGGCAGGCCGTGGGCGAGGCGGCCGTGCTGCATGGCCTGGTGCCGCGTGCCCAGGCGCGCTCGCGCGTGCAGGAGCTTTTCCGGCAGGTGGGTCTGGAGGCCGAGTGGGCCGACCGCTTTCCGCACCAGTTCTCGGGCGGCCAGCGGGCCCGCCTGGGCATTGCCCGCGCCCTGTCCGTGCAACCGAGCCTGCTGGTCTGCGACGAATCGGTGGCGGCGCTGGACGTCTCCATGCAGGCCCAGGTGCTCAACCTGTTCATGGACCTGCGCGAGCAGCGCGGGCTGACCTACCTGTTCATCAGCCATGACCTCGGCGTGGTGCACCACATCGCCGACCGCGTGATGGTCATGTACCTGGGCCGCATCGTGGAGTCGGGCACCACCCGGGAGCTGTACGACAGCCCTGCCCATCCCTACACGCAGGCGCTGCTGGCCAGCGTGCCCCGGCTGCAGGCGCGCAAGCGGGCCTTCATTGCCTTGCAGGGCGAGATCCCCTCGCCGCTGGCCCCACCATCGGGCTGCCATTTCCACCCCCGCTGCGCGCAGGCCACGGCGCGCTGCCGCCAGCAGGCGCCGGCCCTGGCCGAAGTGGCGCCGGGCCGCTGGGCCGCATGCCACCTGCATGCCGCACCGTGATCGGTGCCCGCCCACGCAAGCCGATTGCGCATGTCAATGGTTTGGCTGCACGGCCTGCGATCCGGCATCAAAATACGGGGCATGGGTTTCCTGGGGCTTCATGCGCAACGGGTTGAGGTCTTCTGTATTGTTTTTCGGAAAGAAAAGATAAATGCCATCTGAAGAAAGGAAGCAGGGTCTTGATAAAAAGCAGAAAAAACGGTCGGAGCAGGGTTCCGAAATGAAATCCAGAAACCTGGGCATTCGGGATCTTGTCTCCTACCGCTTGCAGAAGGCGACGTACTTTGCGACAAAAGGGGCTTATCTGTTTTATGCCAGCCAGTATGAGATCACCCCTGTGGAATGGCGCCTGCTGGGCAATCTCTATGCCGACGGCACCTTGTCCGTGGTGCGGCTGGCGCAGGAAGTCGATATCCAGCTGGCGCAGGCCAGCCGTACCATCTCCGGGCTCGTGAAAAGGGGCCTGGTGGCGGGCCAGGCCAGCCAGCGTGACGGGCGCAGCGTGGACCTGTCCCTGACACCGCAGGGCAAGGCCCTGTACCGCAAGTTGTTGGCGGAAGCAACGCGCTACCACGACCGCCTGATGGCAAGCCTGACCGAAACCGAGCAGGGCGTATTGCTTCAGGCGCTGGAAAAGCTGGCCGATGCGGGGCAGCAGCTTTTGCGGGAAGAGCAGGAACGGGGCTGAACCGGACCTGGGTGGCACCCGCATGCCCGCTCAGAATGCGTGGCGCAGGCCAATGGCCAGCGCGCTCTGGTCCTGCCCCGGTTGCACGCCAGGGAAGGCCGCATAGGCGGCGGCGCTTTGGTTGATCATGGCGGTATAGAAGGCATACAGCTTGGTGCGGCGCGACAGCTTGTAGTTGTAGGCAATGGTGGCCTGGGTCGCTCCCGTCCCCGCCACGCCGCCCCGGTTGCCGGCGCGGCCCACGTTCAAGTGCAGCTCGGATGCGCCGAAGCCGTACATGCCGGCCAGCCGCAGGTTGTTGCGCCTGGCGCCGTCGAAGTCGTCCTGCTCGAAATAGCCGCCGAACTTGAACGGGCCCAGGGTCTGCAGCGCGCGCAGCATGACCAGCCGGTTGTTGCCGCTGCGCGAGTAGTTCACGGCCAGGTCCAGATCACCGAGTTGGTATTCCACCACTGCATTGACGGTGCTGGCCGGGCGCTCCTCCTTGAAGGCATAGGTGATTTCGGCGCGCAGCCCCCTGTAGGTCGGCGTGGAGTAGGCCACGGTGTTGTGCCGCCCGCCAAATGCGACGTTGAAGGCATACAAGGCGTCCGAGGAGGTTCCCGTGTCGTGGTTGTGCATGCTCACGTAGTCCACGCTGCTCAGATAGCCGATATTGGTGATGTTGCCCAGCCGCAGCTCGCCGAAACCGCCCTTCAGGCCCACGAATGCATTGCGGTTGAATCCGTTGGCAGATGCTCCTGTGCTGGAGTCGAAACCGCTTTCGAGTTTGAAGAAGGCGCTCATTCCCGATCCGAGGTTCTCGTCGCCGATCAATCCCCAGCGCGATGCATTGTTTTGCAGCGCATTGACGCGCGGCTGGCCTTCGGTTTTCTGGGATTCCATGGATGTATTGATGCGCCCATATATCTTCAATGATGAAGTCTGCTGGGCGAATGCCGCGCATGTGGAAAAAGCTGAGATTGCAAGGCCCAGGGAAATGCGACGGGTAGACATGTGCGTCCCTCACGGTGGGTTTGTGAATGATTTGGTCAGGGGTTGCTTTGCCTGAATTTTAGTTAACCAAATCAATCATCTGGTTTCGTGAGTTACCCGGTGGGGATTCGCTCCTGCATTTCGAAGGCGTGAACAGAAAGACCCGCAGACCGCTGCGATGGCGGTCTGCGGAAGGGGGGCCGAGGGGCTTGGAAAGAAGGGCGTTCTGCTCAATGGAACCAGCGCGCCGGCACCATGACCAGGGACGGGAACAGGATGAACAGCAGCAGCAGGGCGACCTGGGCCGCGAGGAAGGGCCAGACGCCGCGCGTGACGCGGCCCAGGTCCGTGCGGGCCACGCCGGCCACGACGTTGAGCACCGTGCCCACGGGCGGCGTGAGCAGGCCGATGGCGTTGTTCATGATGAACAGCACGCCGAAGTAGATGGGGTCGATGCCGGCCTGCCGCACCAGGGGCATGAGCACGGGCGTGAGGATGAGCACCGTGGGCATGAAGTCCAGCGCCGTGCCCACGGCGACGACCAGGGCCATCATCATGAGCATCAGCAGGATCTTGTCGTCCATGAAGGGCTGCAGCAGCGCGCCGACCTGGGCCGGAATGTCGGCGATGGTGATCAGCCAGGCCGAGACCATGGCGCAGGCCACGAGGAACATGACCACGCTGGAGGTGCGCGCGGCCGACAGCATGAGCTGCGGCAGCGCGCGCCAGTGCAGCTGGCGGTAGACGAACAGGCCCACGACCAGCGCGTAGACGGCGGCGACCACGGCGGCCTCGGTCGGCGTGAACACGCCCATCTTCATGCCGCCGATGATGAGCACGGGCAGGGCCAGGGCCCACACGCCGTCGCGCAGCGCATGGCGCAGCGCGCTCCAGCTGAAGCGCAGGTCCCGCACGGACGGCGCCTCGCGCCGCGCGCACAGCCACCAGGTGGCCCACAGCGTCAGTCCCATCAGCAGGCCGGGGACGATGCCCGCGAGGAACAATCTGGTGATGGACACCTCGGCGGCCACGCCGAAGACCACGAAGCCGATGGACGGCGGGATCACCGGCGCGATGATGCCGCCCGCCGCGATCAGGCCCGCCGAGCGCGGCACGTCGTAGCCGCCCTCGCGCATCAGCGGGATCAGCACGGCCGCCAGCGCCGCCGTGTCGGCCACGGCCGAGCCCGAGATGCTGGCCATGACCAGGGCGCCGAGGATGGCCACATAGCCCAGGCCGCCGCGCACATGGCCGACCAGGGACCGGGCCAGGGCGATGATGCGCTGCGACAGGCCGCCCGCGTTCATCAGCTCGCCGGCCAGCATGAAAAAGGGCACGGCCATCAGCGGGTAGCTGTTGCTGCCCTCCAGCAGGTTCTGCGCGAGGATCTGGGCGTCGAAGTGGCCCAGGTACAGCATCAGGCAGATGCCGCACACCAGCAGCGCGAAGGCGATGGGCATGCCCAGGCCCATGGCGCCCAGCAGCGAGGACAGGAAGACGGCGACGGTCATGCGGTTCTCCCTCGGGCTCATTCCACGGCGTCGGCGCCGCGCACCAGCTCGCTGGCCGGCATGCGGCCCGTGGCCTGGCGCCACAGGCCGTGCGCCAGCATCAGCGCCATGCCCAGGCTGCACACCAGCAGTGCGGAAAAGACGATGCCCATGGGGATGCCGGTGACGGGCGCCCGGTCGTCCATGGCCAGCACCACCTGCAGCCAGGTGCCCCAGGCCAGCAGGGCGCAGCAGCCCAGCATGGCCAGGTCGCAGATGAAGCGCAGCACGCGCCGCCCGGCCACGGGCAGGGCGGCGGCCACGCTGTTCATGCCCAGGTGGCCGCCGTGGTGCATGGCCAGCAGCGCGCCCAGCAGCGTCAGCCACATGAACAGGAAGCGCGAGACTTCCTCGGAAAACACCCAGCCCGAGTTGAAGCCGTAGCGCAGCACCACGTTGCCGAAGACCAGCACCACCATCAGGCCCAGCAGCGCGACCAGCAGCCATTCGACGGTGCGTATGAAGAGGCGGGCGACCATGCTCAGCCCGCCCGGCGCGGCGCCAGCGGATCGAGCCGCCGCGCGATGCTGAAGTCCAGGCAGCGCCGCTGGCTGGCCAGGTCCGGCGCGCCGTCGGCACGGAAGGTGGTGAGCACGGCGGGGAAGATGCCGCGATGGCGCGGGGCTGGGAGTGCGGGCATGGTGCGGCGCCTCATCCGGTGATGCGGAACTGGTCCAGGTACCCGGTCTTGAGCGCCAGGCCCAGGCCCGGCACGTCGTCCCTGAGCTGCAGGAAGCCGTTGTCCGCCACGGGCTCGCCGTCGAAGATGTACCAGAACAGCTCGTTGCCGACCTCCACGTCGAAGAGGGGGAAGTACTCGGCCATGGGCGAGGCCAGCGTGCTCATGGTCAGGTGGTAGTTGTGCATCTGGCCCGCATGCGGGATGACGGGCACGCTGTGCGCCTCGCACAGCGCATTGATCTTGTGCGCCGCCGTGATGCCGCCCACGCGGTTGGTGTCGTACTGCACGACGCTGACGGCCTTCTTGTCCAGCAGCTGCCGGAAGCCGTGGAGGCTGAATTCGTGCTCGCCGCCCGAGATCGGGATGCTGCCGAGCCGGTTGAGTTCGGCATAGCCGTCGATGTCGTCGGCGATCACGGGCTCTTCAAGCCAGCGCGGCTCGAATTTCTCCAGCCTGGGCAGCATGCGCCGGGCGTAGTCGAGGTCCCAGCCCATGTAGCACTCCAGCATGAGGTCGCAGCCGTAGCCGATGACCTCGCGCACGGCCTCGACGGATTTCAGGTTCTCGCGCACGCCTTCCTGCAGATGGGCCGGGCCGTAGCCGAAGCGCATCTTGAAGGCCTTGAAGCCCTGGTCCAGGAACTTCTGCGCCTCGTCCTGCATGGCCTTCAGGTCGCTGCGGTACAGCTTGCTGTAGTAGCAGGGGATCCTGTCCTTGGTGCGCCCGCCCAGCAGCTTGAACACGGGCTTGCCCACGCTCTTGCCCAGGATGTCCCAGATCGCCAGGTCCACGGCCGAGATGGCGGCCATGGCCACGCCCTTGCGGCCCCAGGCATGGGTGGCGCGGTACATGCGCTGCCACAGGGCCTCGTAGTCCCAGGGGTCGTGGCCCATGACCAGGGGCGCCAGGTATTCGTCGATGATGGCCTTGGCGATCCTGGGCGCCAGCGCCACGTTGCCCAGGCCGACGATGCCGTCATCGGTCTCGATCTCCACCACGGTCCAGGCGTGGAAGCGGAAGCTGGCCATGGTCTCCTGCGCGGCAGGCAGCAGGTCCATGGCGTTGGCGCAGAAGTGGGCCTGGGGCGGCACGGTCTTGCCCTGCCATTCGTAGACGCGGGCGCGCACGGATCGGATTTTCATGGGAGTGTCAGAGGGAGTGGTTGCAGGGGATGGGGGCTGGGTCACTGGCCCTGGCCCGCGCGCAGCTGCTGCAGCTGCTGCCGTGCCTGGGCCAGAAGGTCGGGGCCGATGTCCTTGGCATAGCGCTCGACCACGGGCTGCAGCCGCTCGCGCATCTTCCGGACCTCGGCAGGGTCCAGCGCCGTGATGGTCATGCCTTGCTTCCTGAGCCCTTCGGTCAGCTCGGCCGTCATGCGGCGGCTGTAGGCGCGCTGCCAGTCGCGCGCCTCGGTGCAGGCCGTGCGCAGGGCCTGGCGTTCGGGGCCGGCCAGGCGGTCCCAGACGCGCTTGGACAGCAGCACCACATAGGGTGCATAGGCGTGGTTGGTCAGCGTGACGTACTTCTGGACTTCGTAGAACTTGTTGGCGTGGATGATGGCGATGGGGTTTTCCTCGGCATCGATGGCGCGCGTTTCCATGGCCGTGTACAGCTCGGTGAAGGGCATGGGGATGGCATTGGCGCCCAGGGCCTGGAAGGCGTCGATGTAGACGGGGTTCTGCATGGTGCGCAGCTTCAGGCCCGACAGATCGGCCAGCGTGCGCACCTCGCGCCGGCTGTTGGTGACCTGGCGGAAGCCGTTTTCCCAGTAGCACAGGCCCACCATGCCCTTGGGCCGGGCCAGCTCCAGCAGCCGCGTGCCCAAGGGGCCGTCGAGCAGGGCATCGGCCTCCTGCTCGCTTTGCAGCAGAAAGGGCAGGTCGAACAGCAGGTACTCCTTGATCAGCGTGGCCACGGGCGCCGTGGAGGTGATCACCAGGTCCTGCACGCCGCCGCGCACGGCCGCGACCATCTGGGTCTCCGAGCCCAGCTGCGTGGCCGCGTAGACCTTGACGGCGAGCGTGCCGCCCGACTTGTCCTGCACCTTGGCGGCGAATTGCAGCGCGCCCTGGCCCAGCGGATGTTCCTCGGCGATGCCGTGGCCCAGGCGCAGCGTGCGGGGCTCGGCCGCCGCCGTGCCGGCGAGCACGGCGGCGGCCATGGCGGCGGTGGCGAGCGTGCGGATGCGGATGAAGTTCATGGCATGTCTCCTGGTGGCAGGTCAGCGGGCGCCGCCGTGGTGTGCAGCGCCCATGCGGCAGGCGGTCAGAAAGGCCTGCCAGGTGGCTTCGGCGCTGGCCCGGCCCTGGCCAGCGATGTCATAGGCCGTGCCGTGGGCCGGCGTGGTGATGGGAATCGGAAGGCCGCCCTGCACGGTCACGCCGCGCGAAAAGCCCAGCAGCTTGATCGCGATCTGGCCCTGGTCGTGGTACATGGTCACGACGGCCTGGTACGCGCCGTCGCGGGCCTTCAGGAAGATGGTGTCGGCCGGGAAGGGGCCGTGGAACGGGGCGGGCGTGGGCCAGTCGCGGGCCTGCAGGGCGCGCACGGCCGGTTCGATGATGTCGATCTCCTCGCGCCCGCAGGTGCCGCCGTCGCCGTTGTGCGGATTGAAGCCCGCGACCGCCACCCGCGGCGCGCGCACGCCGCTGGCCAGCAGGGCGCGGTAGATCAGTTCGGCCGCCTGGGTGATGCGCTCCACGCTCAGATGGCCCGCCACGTCCCTGAGCGGCACATGCGAGGAGATGCGCGCGGTCCACAGCTCGCCCAGCGTGTTGAATTCGCAGAAATAGCCGGTCACGCCCAGGTACTCGGCGAAGTGGTGCAGCTCGTCCTCATGGCGCAGCCCGCCCAGCTTCATGGCCTGCTTGTTCAGCGGGGCGAAGCAGATGGCATCGATCTCGCCGGCCCGGGCCGCGTCCATGCACAGCTCCAGCACCCGCAGCGCGGAGCGGCCGCCCGCCGCTTCGGCGCGGCCTTGGTGCACGGTCTCGGGCGCCACGGTGTCCAGGGCCAGGAAGGCGGGGCGCGCGGTGCCGGCGCGGCCGCGCACACCGGCCAGGCCGGCGATGGCCTCGGTGTCCACCCGCAGGCCCGCGATGCGCTGGCCCTGCTGCCACAGCCAGCGGTCGCCCACGAGGACGATGTTGGCGCGCTGCGCGGCCTCGGGCCGGGCCAGCAGCCGCGCGATCAGCTCGGCGCCGATGCCGGCGGGGTCGCCCAGGGTCAGCGCGACGACGGGAAGTTCGCTTGCGGGCATGGCGGGCTCAATCCACCTTGATGTGGTTCTTGCGGATGATTTCGCCGAAGCGCCGGTACTCGGCGTCGTGGAAGGCGATGAACCCGGCCTGTGCCATGGGCTGCAACTCGGCGCCCACGGCCTGCAGCCGCGTGCGCGTCTCGGGCAGGGCCAGCACCTTGTTGACCGCGGCATGCACCTTCTGCTGCACGGCCCGGGGCGTGGCGGCCGGCATGTAGATGCCGTACCAGGCACCGACCTCCACGCCGGGCACGCCGGCCTCGGCCAGCGTGGGCACCTGGGGCAGCCGGGCGTTGCGGGCGGGCGAGGCCACGCCCAGCGCGCGCAGCTTGCCGGCCTGGATCTGGCCCAGCACCGAAGGCATGGTGTCGAAGCTCATCTGCACCTGGCCGCCGACCAGGTCCGCCAGGGCGGCGGCGCTGCCCTTGTAGGGCACGTGGGTGAGGTCCACGCCGGCGGCATCCTTGAACAGCTCGGCCGCGATGTGCTGGGTGCTGCCCGTGCCGCTGCTGGCGAAGTGCAGCTTTCCCGGATCCTTCTTCGCCAGGGCCACCAGGGCCTGGACCGAAGCCGCGGCAAAGCCGTTGCCCACCACCAGCACGTTGGGCACCGTGGCCACGAAGGCCACGGGCACCAGGTCGCGGTTGCTGTCGTAGGCCAGCCTGAGCAGGTGGGGTGCGATGGCATGGGCCGTGACCACGCCCATGACCATGCTGTGGCCGTCGGTGGACCTGGCCACCAGGTCCACGGCCAGCGTGTTGGAGGCGCCGGGCCGGTTCTCGACGACCACGGGCTGCCCGAGCAGGGGCGCGAGGCGGTCGGCCACGGCCCGCGCCATGGCATCGGTGCCGCCGCCCGGGGCCGAGCCCACCAGCATGCGCACCGGCCGCGTGGGCCAGTCGGGCGGGGACTGGGCAAGGGCGGGCGCGGGCAGCACGGCGGCTGCGGCCAGCAGGGTGCGGCGTTGCATGGCTTGTCTCCGGTGCTTTGGGTTGTGGACCCATGCTAGGCCGGTGAATGATTGCCGTAAACTGAAAGTTCCTGATGGATCGATAGCCCAGGGAAATCAATCTCCAGGAACTTTCCTATGGACTCCATCGACCACTCCATCGACCGCAAGGACGGCACGCCGCAACTGCTCAACCGCCTGCGCATGCGCCAGGTGGCGCTGATGCTGGCCATCGACGAAGAGGGCACGCTGCGCGGCGCGGCGAGCCGGCTGGGCCTGAGCCAGCCGGCGGCCACCAAGATGCTGCACGAGCTGGAAAGCGCGCTGGGCCTGCCCCTGTTCGAGCGAGTGGGCCGGGGCCTGCGGGCGACGCAGGCCGGCGAGCGCGTGACCGGCTATTTCCGCCACCTGCGCGGCGGCATGGAATCACTGAACCGCGAACTGCAGGAACTGCGCGCAGGCAGTGCCGGGCGGCTGGCCGTGGGCAGCATCATGGCGGCCTCGCCGGGGCGGCTGACACAGGCGCTGCTGGCGCTCAGGCGGCAGTGGCCGCTGCTGTCCATCGAGGTGGCGGTGGACACCAGCGACCGCCTGCTGGCCCAGCTGGCCGAAGGCGTGCTCGAAGTGGTGATCGGCCGGCCCCTGGCGCAGGGCGATGCGGCCCATCTGTTCCACCCCCTCGATGACGAGGCGCTGTCCGTCATCGCGGGCAGGGACCACCCGCTGGCCCGGGCCCGCCGCGTGCCGTTCGCCGCGCTGCAGGCCCATGGCTGGGTGCTGCAGCCGCCGGGCAGCCCCATGCGCAGCCTGATCGACCAGGAGTTCCAGGTCCATGGCCTGCCCCTGCCGCGCGGCCTGATCGAGACCAGCTCCATGCTCACCACCATGGATCTGGTGCGCAGCTCGGACCTGGTGGCCGTGATCCCCGAATCCGTGGCGCGGCAACAGGCGCAGCACGGCATGGTGCGCATCCTGCCCTGCCGGCTGCGCCGCAGCCTGCAGGCCTACGGCAGCCTGGTGCGCCGCGACCGGCCGCTGAGCGCGCCGGCCGCGCAATTCCTGGCGCTGCTGCATGGGCAGAACGCGCAATGAGGGGCTCGGAAAAAAACAGCCTGTCCTAGTCTTTCCGGCTGGTTTTTTCAGAGACAAATCCCCCTCATCTGCGATGCGGTTGTCCTAGATTTGACCGAAAAATAGGATTGATCTATCGGGTTGTGTGCTTTTATTATTTTTCTCTTGATGAAAGAGAGGGGCCCTTTTACGGGTGAAAGCCATGACACGCCGAGTCACCATCCACACGCCATTGGGCGAGCAACTGCATCTGCGTGAATTGAAGGGCAGCGAGCACATCAGCCAGCTTTTCAGCCTGGACGTGCAAATGCTCAGCGAAAACC
>JBHIXF010000012.1:0-111280 GCA_041984925.1 Comamonas sp. | reverse complement strand
TGCTGCGCGGTGAGGATCTGGTCCAGGTGCAGGTAGTCGCCATAGCTCATGGACTGGCTGAAGTCCAGCTGCGCACCTTCCTCGGCGGCGATGCGCCCGGTCAGGCCGCCATGGGCGGGGCAGCCGCTCATGGCTGCGACTCCAGCACCTGGGCGATGACATCGGCCACGTACTGCACGTTGTGGGCGGACAGTCCCGACATGCACATGCGGCCCGAGCGGACCAGGTACACGCCGTGCGCCTCGCGCAGGCGCTGCACCTGGGGCTCGGTGATGCCGGTGTAGCTGAACATGCCGCGCTGGGTCAGCAAAAAGCCGAAGTCGCGCCGCTCGCCAAAGCGTTCATGCAGCGCGCTGTGCAGCCGGGCGCGCATGTCCTTGATGCGGCCGCGCATCTGCGCCAGCTCCTGCGCCCATTGGGCGGCCAGCTCGGGCGACGCCAGCACCTGCTGCACCAGGCGCGCGCCACGGGTGGGGGGCGAGGAATAGTTGCTGCGCACCGTGGCCTTGAGCTGGCCCAGCACATTGCCGGCCGTGGCCGCATCGGCGCAGACCACGCTGAGGCCGCCCACGCGCTCGCCGTACAGCGAGAAGTTCTTGGAGAACGAATTGGCCACGAAGCACTGGGCACCCGCGTCGGCCAGGGCGCGCACGGACCAGGCATCGTCGTCCAGGCCGTCGCCGAAGCCCTGGTAGGCCATGTCCACGAAGGGGATCAGGCCGCGCTCGACGATCACCGGGATCAGCTGCCGCCACTGCTCGCGCGTGAGATCCACGCCCGTGGGGTTGTGGCAGCTGGCGTGCAGCAGCACCACGCTGCCCGAGGGCAGTCCGCGCAGCGCCTGCAGCATGGCGTCGAAGCGCAGGCTGCCGGTGGCCGCATCGTAGTAGGGGTAGCTGTGGGTGCGCAGGCCCGCGCCCTGGAAGATGGCCAGGTGGTTGTCCCAGGTGGGATCGCTGAGCCAGACCTCGGCATCGGGGAAATAGTGCTTGATGAAGTCCGCGCCCAGCTTGAGCGCGCCCGAGCCGCCCAGCGTCTGCACGGTGGCGATGCGCTGGCTGCGCACGGCCTCGTGCTGTGCGCCGAAGACCAGTTTCTGCACCAGCTGGCGGTAGGGGGCGATGCCTTCGATGGGCAGGTAGCCGCTGGGGCCCTGCTCGCGCTCCAGCGCCTCGCCGGCCTGGCGCACGCAGTCCAGCACGGGCAGGCGGCCGGCCTCGTCGAAGTACAGGCCGATGCTCAGGCTGACCTTGGCGGGGCGGGGGTCCTGCTGGAAGGCCTCCATCAGCGACAGGATGGGATCGCCCGGGTAGGGCGGGACATGGCGGAACAGGGAGGTCGTGGGTGTCGTCATGGGAAAAGTCTGCCGGGCAGATCGGTCACGGAAAGGTGGTTAGGAGGAACAGGAAGGAGGAACAGGGGGCCGGCCTCACCGGGCCTGGGCTGCCAGCCGCGCGGCCGGCTTGCGGTACCACAGCGCATAGGCGGCGGCCAGCAGCAGCAGGAAGGGCAGGCCGGTCAGCACGGTCAGGCGGAACACGTCGGTGAACAGCGTGGACACCAGGGCGGCCAGCATCAGGCCCGCGCCCAGCAGCGTCAGCACGGGAAAGCCCCACATGCGAAAGGCCAGCGGCGCGTTGCCCTGGCGCACCCAGCGCAGGCGGAAGAACAGGTGGGTCACGAAGATCATGAACCAGGTGAACATGGCGCCGAACATGGCCACGGCCATCATCAGCATGAAGGACTGCTCGGGGTTGACGATGTTGAACAGGGTGGCCACGGCGATGCCCAGGCAGGACAGCAGCAGCGCGGGCAAGGGCACGCCGCGCGCATTCACGCGGCCCAGCACGGCGGGCGCATGGCCGGCGCGCGAGAGGCTGAACATCATGCGGGTGGTGATGTACAGCTGGCTGTTCATGGCCGACAGGGCGGCCACCAGCACCACGAAGTTGACCACGCTGGCGGCGCCGGGCAGGCCGATGATCTCCATCACCTTGACGAAGGGGCTGCCCTCCTTGCCGGCCGCGGCCCAGGGCACGATGGCCAGCATCAGCGCGATGGTGGCCAGGTAGAACACCACCAGGCGCACCATGGTCGAGCGGAAGGCGCTGGTGACGGCGCGCTGCGGGTCCCGGGCCTCGCCCGCGGCCACGGCGATCATCTCGATGCTCAGGTAGCTGAAGATGGCGATGATCACGCCCACCCAGGTGCCCCACAGGCCGTTGGGAAAGAAGCCGCCGTTGTTGACATAGTTGGCAAAGCCCACGCTCTCGGGGCGCGCGCCGAAGACCACCCAGGCGCCGATCACGATGAAGGCCGCGATGGCGATGATCTTGACCATGGAGAAGCTGTACTCCACGGCGCCGAAGGCCTTGACGCTCATCATGTTCACGCCGATCAGCGCCCCCGAGAAGATGACCACCCAGGCCCAGCGCGGCACCTCGGGGAACCAGTAGCCCATGTACAGGCCCACGGCCGTCACTTCGGTGCCCACGGCCAGCACCACGCAGGCCCAGTAGGCATAGCGCACCACGAATCCGGCCAGCGGGCTGATGTAGTGCTCGGCATAGGCGCCGAAGGAGCCCGAGGTCGGGTGGGCCACCGTCATCTCGGCCAGGCAGCCCATGAGCAGCAGCGAGATCAGCGCGCCGATGGCATAGCTGATCAGCACGCTGGGCCCGGCGAAGCCGATGGCGAATCCGCTGCCCAGGAACAGGCCGGTGCCGACGGCACCGCCGATGGCGATCATGGTCATCTGTCCGGCGGACAGTTGCTGCTGGAGTCCGGCTTCGCGCTGGACGATGTCTTCGAAGGCAGGCATGGGGTGGGTCTCCGTCGTTGTAGGTACTTCGGAGGCGGATGCTATTTGCCTGTTCCTCGGGTGATTTAGTAGTTATCCCTGAATGGACTTGATCTTGGATAAGTTATTCTGTGAAACATGAATTCATAGGTGGTTTATGCCAATCGAGATCGACAGAACCGACCGGCTGCTGATCCGCGCGCTGCAGGACAACGCGCGGCTGACCTCGGGCGAGCTGGCCCAGCGCGTGCATTTGTCGCAATCGCCGTCGTGGCGGCGCATCAAGCGGCTGGAGGACGATGGCGTGATCACCGGCTACCACGCGGCCCTGGACCGGCGCGCCATCGGCTTCGGCGTGCTGGCCTTCGTGATGGTGGCCATAGACCACCAGAACGAGGAGTCCTCGCGCAACTTCCAGGAGGCGGTCTGCGCGATTCCCGAGGTGGTGATGTTCCACGGCATCTCGGGCCCCGAGGATTTCCTGCTGGTCGTGGTCGCGCGCGACCTGGACGCCTACTCCGACCTGCTGCAGCGCCGCCTGCACCGCCTGCCGGGCGTGCGCCAGGTGCACACGCATTTCTCGCTGCAGGAATTCAAGGGGCAGCTGGCCCATCTGCCGGTGGAGTAGGGCGGTCCGAGGCCTTACAGCAGTCCGCTGTCCAGCGCCGGCAGGCCGTGGCGCAGGCGCACGCGGTTGCAGGCATCGCTGCCGGCGGCGAATTCGCGGCAGGGCGAGGGGCGCCATTCGTAGATGCCGCAATGGGCCTTCTCGCCCACCTTGCCGACCAGGGCCGCGCAGCGCGGGCGCGCCCAGTCGGTGCCGCGCATGCGGCAGGTGTGGCCGGTGACTTCCTCGGTCAGCCCGGCCGGCACGCGGCCGCCATGTTCCTGGGACTCATGGACGGAAAAGTCCACGCGGAACGATGCGCAGCAGGCGCCGCAGCTCAGGCAGGGATGGGTCATGGCGTGGGGGTGGGGAAGGCAAGAGGGCCGTACCGGCATACCGCCGTACGGGCTTGTCCGTGCAGGGCGCGATTGTGCCGGCTGCGGCCTGCCGAGTGCGGACAGGGGGCAAAGCGCAGGGAACGTAAAACCCTGTCCCGCACTCCGATACCATGCGCGGGCCCATCGCCCGGGTTCGATAAAAATCAAAATGAGAATGAAAATCAATTGATACAACACGCCATGCAATCGATGAACCCCGGCAAGGATGCCTGCGCGAAGTCCTCGCTCTCCCCCATCCCCTCTGTGTCCGCCACGGCCATGGGCCTTGATGCGCTGCCGCGCCAGGTGCCTGCGCGGGTGGTCGGGCTGTGCGCGGCGCGCGATGGCGCCGAGCAGGAAATGCTGCTGCGCCTCATGGAGATCGGCTTTCTGCCCGGCGAGCCCGTGCGCATCCTGGCCGCCGGCTTCCCGGGCGATGATCCGCTGGCCGTGCGCGTAGGCCAGGCCACGTTCGCGCTGCGCCGCCATGAGGCGGCCCTGGTCAAGGTCGCTGCGCAGGAGGCCGCATGAGCGCGCCGGCCTCCCTGCGCATGCAGCCCCTGCAGCCAGCCCGGGGCGGCGCGGATGCCCCTCTGCGCCTGGCCCTGCTGGGCAACCCCAACTGCGGCAAGACCGCCTTGTTCAACCTGCTGACCGGCGCGCGCCAGAAGGTGGCCAATTACGCGGGCGTCACCGTGGAGCGCAAGGAGGGCTGGCTGAGCACGGCCAGCGGCCGGCGCGTGCGCGTGCTGGACCTGCCCGGCACCTATAGCCTGCATGCGCACAGCGAGGACGAGCGCATCACGCGCGACATCGTCGCGGGCCGCCATCCGCGCGAGGCGCCGCCCGAACTGCTGCTGTGCGTCACCGACGCCACCCATCTGCGCCTGAACCTGCGCCTGGTGCTGGAGGCGCGGCGCCTGGGCCTGCCCATGGCGCTGGTGCTCAACATGAGCGACATGGCCCAGCGCCAGGGCATCGCCATCGACCGCGAGGCCCTGTCGCACGCGCTGGGAATGCCCGTGCTGTCCACCGTGGGCGTGCGCCAGGACGGCGCGCGCGAACTGCTGCAGTGGCTGGACGGTCCCGAGGCGCGCGTCCTGGCCGCGCCGGCCGTGGCGCAGGCCGCGCAGGGCGATGCGCGCGAACAGGTGCTGGCCCTGCACCAGGAGGTGGCCCGCATCATGGACGCCAGCGTGCGCGAGCCCGTGGTGGACACCCGGCGCGACGACCGCATCGATGCCGTGGTCCTGCATCCGCTGTGGGGCATGCTGCTGCTGGCGGCCACGCTGTTCCTGATGTTCCAGGCCGTGTTCAGCTGGGCGCAGCCGCTGATGGACGGCATCGAGGGCGGCGTCTCCGCCGTCTCGGCCCTGGTCAACGAGCACATGCCCGAGGGGGTGCTGCGCAGCCTGCTGGCCGATGGCATCATCGCGGGCACGGGCAGCGTGCTGGTGTTCCTGCCGCAGATCCTGATCCTGTTCCTGTTCATCCTGGCGCTGGAGGATTCGGGCTACCTGCCGCGCGCGGCCTTCCTGCTGGACCGCGTCATGGGCAAGGTGGGGCTGTCGGGCCGCTCCTTCATCCCGCTGCTGTCCAGCTTCGCCTGCGCCGTGCCCGGCATCATGGCCACGCGCTCCATCACCAGCTGGCGGGACCGCCTCGTGACCATCATGATCGCGCCGCTGATGACCTGCTCGGCACGCCTTCCCGTGTATGCGCTGCTCATCAGCGCCTTCATCCCCGAGCGCACCGTGGGCGGTGTCTTCAACCTGCAGGGCCTGGTGCTGTTCGCGCTGTACGTGGCCGGCATCCTCAGCGCCATGGCCGTGGCCGGCGTGGCGAAGCTGGCTGGCCGCAGCGCCGGCCCCACGCCGCTGCTGATGGAGCTGCCCTCCTATCGCTGGCCCAGTCCGCGCAGCCTGGCCCTGGGCCTGTACGAGCGCGCGATGATCTTCCTGCGCCGCGTGGGCGGCATCATCCTGACCGTGAGCATCGTGCTGTGGTTCCTGGCCAGCTACCCGGCGCCGCCCGATGGCGTGACGGAAGCAGCGATCCGCTACAGCTTCGCAGGCCGCATCGGTGGCTGGCTGGAGGTGGTGCTGGCGCCCATCGGCTTCAACTGGCAGATCGCCATCGCCCTGGTGCCCGGCATGGCCGCGCGCGAGGTGGCGGTCAGCGCCATGGGCACGGTCTATGCCCTGTCCGCCGCCAGCGACGAGGCCATGGCCGAGCAGCTCGGTCCGCTGATCGCGCACACATGGTCGCTGGCCACGGCGCTGTCGCTGCTGGCCTGGTTCGTGTTCGCGCCCCAGTGCATCTCCACGCTGGCCGCCGTGCGGCGCGAGACCAATGGCTGGCGCTATCCGCTGCTGATGACCGGCTACCTGTTCGCCCTGGCCTACCTGGCCAGCTTCATCACCTACCGTGTCGCGCTGGCGCTGGGCGCCGGCTGAAGGGGGACATGCACATGTGGCAGAACATCATCGTGGGCCTGATCGTGGCATTGGCCGCCGTGTCCCTGGTCTGGCGCTACCTGCCGGCGCGCTGGCGCCTCAGGGCCGGGCGGCTGCATCCGGCGCTGGCGCCCAAGGAGGGCGGCGGCTGTGGCGGCTGCAGCGCCTGCGGCGGCGACAGCTGCGCGCCCGAGGATGCTCGGAGCAAGCCAGGGCGTGCTGGAGGTTGATGCCAGGAAGCCGCCGGGCCGGGGGCTGGCTGTAGCTGTCCCGGCGCTTCGGAACCGAGGCACGGGGCTATGCCTTGCGCGAAAATCCAGTTCAGCGCCAATCGATCTTCTGATTCGGGTCGAATGGAAAGTCCGGTTCAAGAACGCTTTCGCATGCATTGCAACGCATGAAATAAGTGGTTTTCTGGTCAGTGAAACCACCCCAGCCGGTTTCGTTATCTAGAAACAGATTGGCCTGTCGTCCATTCTTGAAGTGGACCGCGCCGGTGGCCTGGCATGAGCCGATTTGCATGTCATATTTGAAATTGTGCTCGCTGTCTGGAACGGCATGGGCCAGGAAGAACCGGATGCGTTTTTCATCGATCAATAAATTTTCGCATCGAGCCTGCTCGGAGAAGCTGCTGGCGGCAGTGTTGCAGCCTCGGTGAGATTATTTTGCTGATATCAGGATGGTGATGGATCTCTGAATTAGGTGTCCTTAATGTCTATTGCAATTATTTTAGAAGATATTGAAGTGAGATTTGTTGGATGCTGGTGATTGGTTTGTAAATTGCTTTTCTCCCATGATTAAATCTCTTTGATTTTTTGTTACATTGGGATGAATTATGAGCCGTTTGATAGACCATCCCATCTTTCGCAATCAGAAAATCTGCCCCATTTGCATTGGCTGTCCGATAGCTGTTGAGCGTGGGCTGAGCGCTGGGAGAGCCTGTCTGATGAACGACGATCCCCGAAACAGCCGTCATAGGGTCTCTTTCAATCAAAGGGATGCGGTGGCCGCGGATTCTGGCATTGCCAAACGCCTTTTTTGCCGGCTGATGTCGGGCCTTGTTCAGCGCCAGTCACTTTGCTTGTCCGGATCGAACTTGAAATCTGGTTGAAGAATGCCTTCGCACGCCTCACAGCGCATGTAGTAGGTCGTTCGATGGTCCATGACCACCCCGGAGCCGGTCGCATTGTCAATGCCAACCCGCACCTTGCGGCCATCGTTGAAGACGACGAAACCTTCTGCGGAGCAGTCCCCAATCAATCTTTCCTGGTAATAATTGTGCTCATTGTCCGGTTTTGCATGTCTTAGAAAGAAGCGCATGCGTTTTTCATCAAAGACCAATCCTTGGCAATAGGCCTCCTTGGAAGTACTCTTGGCAGATGCCTCTTTGATGACTATTCTTTTTATGCTTCCGTGAGGTGGTTTCCTTACGATCAAGCGTTTGTTGAATTCGCTGGTTTCAGAGGAGTTGGCAGCTGGATGAAAAATCAAGCAGACGACTACTAACCGTTTATTAAAAATACCCTGCCATGCCTGCCGACGTCGGAAATTGGATTTCATTCTGGAGAAACAGGCTGGTTGTGATTATGCGGTTTTTGAGTTTCATACGATCATGGAGTATGCGATATTCATTCATCGTCTTTCTTTCTTGGATCAAAGATGAAATCAGGATCAAGAATGTCTGAGCAGGGCTCGCAAGACATGAAATATGTGGTGTTTTTGTCCGTAATGGCCGCCGTGCCGGTCCAATTGTCAATGCTTACCCGTACTCTTCGACCATCGTTGAAGAGAACGAGCCCCTCGGCATAGCAGTCTCCAATCGCCAGTTTTTTCGAATAGTTATAGCCGTTATCGATTCTGGCGTTTTCCAAGAAAAACCGTATCCGTTTTTCGTCGATAAATAGTTTTTCGCAGCTCGCATCCTTGGAAAAGCTTTTGGCTGAATTGTCGTTGATGCTTATTTTTTTGATGGAGCTTATGGAATATTTTCTTTTTATGAAAGATTGCTCAAGGTCTTTGGAAAATGACGTTTTCCCTGATGAGAGTACCATCAGGCAGATCGATGAAATGAAAATGGAGTTGATTTTCATCACCAAGATGCTTTTGCAGCTTCCGTGATATTTTTCCTGCTGACATCAGGGTGACGTAGAATTTCTGATTTCTTGATTTGTAGTGTTTCTGCAAGCTCATGGATCAGGTATCTCAGAGAATGAGTTTGATTGACCGTCAGTGCTTCATAAACGGCAATATTTGCCATAAGGCGTTTCCTGTCCTCAGGGTTGGTTGGTGCTTTGACTCCCGGTGGCAGATGGGCCTCGCCAACGATTTCAATACCAATGCTGTCAAGGTTTGATGGATAGCGGCTGGGGGTGGTTTTAAGCATTTCCATTTTATGCATGGCGAGATCGGATGATTTTTTGTATTGAATGATCTCTGCCGGATTACAGGAGTGCTCTGCAAGGCAGCGTGCCCTTAGCCTTCCCACGTGATTGGCTCGCTGAAGCACCGACGCCGTTTGGTATATCGCCCCATCCTTGTCAATCAGGAAATGTGCGCCATTGGCATTGGCAAGACGATAGCTGTTGAAAGTGGATTGGGCGTTTGAAGATCCGGTCTGATGGACGATGATGCCTGACACGGTGGCCATAGGCCCTCTTTCAATCAAAGGGAAGCGGTGGCTGCGGATTCTGGCATTGCCAAAGACCATGCCTTGCTTGTCGATGTCGAGCATTGGTTTTCCTCCTTGCAATAGATTATATCTATCGCTGAGGAAAATCTGTGGTATTGGGTAATTTTTTGGAATGAAATGTTTCCTGGCCCCTCGGCCTGACTGCGTGGATGCGCTGATTCCGGAAAAGAGTGGGGCCAGGAGCCGTATGTCTGCATTGCGCATTTGGTCAAGGAATCTGCGCAGAATCTATATTCGCACTGCCGCTGACACGCTCCAGGGGGAATCAAATGCTGACAATGGCCGCATTGCGCTCTATGGGGGCGTTCTCATCGAGGATGGGCAATCCATGGGCCAGGCGCGCATCGTTGCAGCGGTCGGTGCCCATCTCGAAATCGCGGCAGGTCGATGAGCGCTGCGCGTAGATGCCGCAGGCCACCTGCCCGCCGCAGCGGCCGGTGAGCGCCGCGCAGCGCACGGGGCGGCGGTCGGTGCCATTCATGCGCCAGCGGTTGCCGTGGACCTCGTGGGCCAGTTCGTCGGGCACGGTGCCGCCCATGGAGCGCAGCTCATAGACGGAAAACTCGACGCGGAAGGTTTCGCAGCAGGCGCCGCAGTTCAGGCAGGGGTGCAGGGTTTCGGACATGGAAGTTCTTCTGTGGGGCAGTGGGGCACGCACGGGCATGCCGCGCCCGGGAGGCCGGGGCGGCACAGGGATCGGTTTGGCGTGGAGCGGCCCTAGGTATGGCCCTGCAGGAACTTCAGGTAGAAGGTGTGGATGCGCACGAACAGCGCGCGCACGCGGGCCGCGAAAGGCCGGCGCGGACCGAAGAACGAGGGCACGCGCGTGTGGCGTGCGATGTGCGGATGGCGCAATGCACAGCCGCCAAAGAGAAACACCGCCCGCGGGCGCTTGGCCTGCGGGCGGTGTGCGGGTGGTGTGTGGCTCAGGTGCATGGAGGTGGGGAAATGCGCCTGGGCCATGGAGTGGGCGTGCTCAGCCCGGCTGGCGTCCCAGCAGCAGGTATTCCATCAGTGCCTTTTGCACGTGCATCCTGTTCTGGCTACGGCACGCGGCCTGAGGCCGCTTTCACGTCCGCTGCGCGGACATGAGCCTTCACCGAAACAGGCTGCTGGCGCTGGCGCGCCACCGTACGGCATTTCATGCCGTACGGCCGAGCAAAAGATACTCCATGAGTGCCTTTTGCACGTGCATCCTGTTTTCTGCCTCGTCCCAGACCACGGACTGCGGTCCGTCGATGACCTCGGCCTCGACCTCCTCGCCGCGGTGGGCGGGCAGGCAGTGCATGAACAGCGCATCGGCACGCGCGGCGGCCATCATCTCGGCATCCACGCACCAGTCCGCGAAGGCTTTCTTGCGGGCCTCGTTCTCGGCCTCGTAGCCCATGCTGGTCCATACGTCGGTGGTCACCAGGTCGGCGCCCTTGCAGGCGTCCAGGGGGTTCTTGAAGACCTTGTAGCAGCCCTCGCGCGGTGTCTTGCCGCCGAAGGCCAGCTTCTCGTCGACCTCGTAGCCGCCAGGCGTGCTGACGTGGACCGTGAAGCCCAGCAGATCGGCCGCCTGCAGCCAGGTGTTGGCCATGTTGTTGCCATCGCCGACCCAGGCGACGGTCTTGCCCTGGATCGAGCCGCGGTGCTCGATGAAGGTGAAGATGTCGGCCAGGATCTGGCAGGGGTGGAACTCGTTGGTCAGTCCGTTGATGACGGGCACGCGCGAGTATTCGGCGAAGCGCACGATCTTGTCCTGCCCGTAGGTGCGGATCATCACCAGGTCGGTCATGCGGCTGATGACGCGCGCGCTGTCCTCGATGGGTTCGGCACGGCCCAGCTGGCTGTCGCCGGTGGTCAGGTGGACCACCGAGCCGCCGAGCTGGTACATGCCGGCCTCGAAGCTCACGCGGGTGCGGGTGCTGGCCTTCTCGAAGATCATGGCCAGCGTGCGGTCGCCCAGCGTGTGGTGCTTCTCGTAGTTCTTGAACTTCCTCTTGATCAGGGCCGCGCGTTCGAGCAGGTAGGCGTATTCGTCGGCCGTGAAGTCGGAAAACTGCAGATAGTGCTTGATGGCAGTCATGGACAGGTCCTTCATTCGGACAGGAATTGCACGATCAGCGGCTTGAGCCTGGCGACCACTTCGTCGGCCTCTGCCTCGGTCATGATCAGCGGCGGCACCAGGCGCACCACGGTGTCGGCGGTCACGCTGAACAGCAGCCCGGCCTCGGCGCCCCGGCCCAGCAGGGCGCCGCAGGGCTTGGCCAGCTCGATGCCGATGATCAGCCCCTGGCCGCGCACTTCGACCACGCCCTGCACGCCGGCCAGCTCCCGCTGCAGCGCGGCCTTCAGGTGGGCGCCCACCTTGGCGGTGTGCTCCAGCAGGCCGTCTTCCTCCATGATGCGGATGGTCTCGATGCCGGCGCGCATGGCCAGCGGATTGCCGCCGAAGGTCGAGCCGTGGTTGCCCGGCTGCAGCACGCCGGCCGCCTTGCCATGGGCCATGACGGCGCCGATGGGCACGCCCGAGCCCAGGCCCTTGGCCAGGGTCATCACGTCGGGGACGATGCCGGCCCACTGGTGGGCGAACCACTTGCCCGTGCGGCCCATGCCGGCCTGCACTTCGTCGAAGATCATCAGCCAGCCGTTGGCATCGCACAGGGCGCGCACCTGCTGCATGTACTCGATGCGCATGGGGTGCAGGCCGCCTTCGCCCTGGATGGGCTCCATCATCACGGCCACCACGTCGGGGTTGCCGGCCGTGGCCTGCCGGAGCGCCTCGATGTCGTTGACGGGCACGCGCAGGAAGCCGTCCAGCAGCGGGCCGAAGCCGTTGCGCACCTTGGGGTTGCCGGTGGCCGTCATGGTGGCGATGGAGCGGCCATGGAAGGCGTGCTCGTAGACCACGATCACGGGTTGGGCGATGCCCTTGTCCACGCCGTACTTGCGCGCGATCTTGATGGCCGCTTCGTTGGCCTCCAGGCCCGTGCTGCAGAAGAAGACGTTGGTCATCTTGGCGCGCTCGGTCAGCAGCCTGGCCAGTGTTTCCTGGCCGGGAACATGGTAGTAGTTGGAGGTGTGGATGAGCTTGGCCACCTGGTCCTGCAGCGCGGGCACCAGCTTGGGGTGGTTGTGGCCCAGGGTGTTCACGGCAATGCCGCCCAGCGCATCGAGGTACTGCTTGCCGTTGACGTCCCACACGCGGCAGCCTTGGCCTCGCTCCAGAGCGATCGGTATGCGGCCATAGGTGTTCATCACGTGGGGCGAGGCAGCCTCAATGAAAGCGGTCATTGCAGAAATCTCCTGTGCAGGAAAGTAAACGGCATCCGGGCGCTGGCGCCACAGATGCCTGGAAAAACAGCGAAGCCCGATTCTAGGGGGCGCGCAACGGGCCAACGTTGCGGTTTGCGCATCACAGCCATGCGACAGACCCCACGCCCCGCTTGGTTAGTGCTGCCTGGCCTGGGGCAGCTCTTATATAAGAGCTAAAATGCTTTATTGGCCTGCCAGTGGCGAACCTGCTTGCGGGCCCTGACTTTTTTTGGCACGCACCGATGGTTTCCCCTTCCAGCAAAGAACTGTTCATCCAGGGCATTACCCACGAAGGCAAGACTTTCCGTCCCAGCGACTGGGCCGAGCGGCTCGCCGGCGTCATGAGCCAGTTCCGTCCCGGCGGCGCCCATCGCGGCAGCCATCTGAGCTACTCCCCCTGGTGCGTTCCCACCACGCTCAACGGCGTCAAGTGCGTGGTGGTCCACCGCGACCTGCGCGACTACGAGCCCATGGCCTGGGACTTCTGCCTGAACTTCGCCAAGGACAACAACCTGCAGGTCGCCGAAGCCTGCCTGATACCGGACGAGCCGGCCCGCTGAGGCCGGCTTCTTTTTGTCCGGGCCCCGGGCCCTGGCCCTTGTTGGGATGTGAGCGCACCGTGGGTGCGTTTTTTTATGGCAGCACCTTGTCCCGGCTCTGGGGAAAGAGGCTGCGCAGCACGGTGACCAGGATGTCGCCTGCAGAGGCGGCTCCATACAGCGCGTGGTCTATGGCCTGGCTGCGCGCCAGGGCCATCAGGCTACCCGCAAGATGCTGGGTGGGCGCCGGTGGCGCATGGCCGGCGAGCGCGAACAGCCTATCCAGCAGCTGCGCATAGATCTGGCGCTGCCCGGCCATCAGCGATGCGTAGGCCTGGCCGAATTCGGGGTTGCGCGCGGCATGCAGCTGCAGTTCGGTGGCCAGCATTGCCTGGGATGCGTCCATGCCGAAGTCGCGCGCCCAGCCTGCCAGGGCCTGGAAAGCCTTGTCGAAGTCGTCTCCCGCCGTGGCAATGGCGCCTGTGATGCGCTGGGCCTCTTGTGCCTTGTGCTCGCGCAGCAGGTCCAGCAGCAGGTCTTCCTTGCTCTCGAAGTTGGAATAGAACGCGCCCTGCGTGTAGCCAGCCTCTTTGGCGATATCACGCACCGTGGTGGAGGCAAAGCCGCGTTCGGCCACCTGCTTGCAGGCCGCTTCGATCAGGCGCTGGCGGGTCTGCTCCTGGCTTTCTTCTCGTGTCAGGCGGTGATGTGGCATTTTGGGATATCGATTGGTATCTGAGTTGACTCGATGACAGTGGCAAGGATAGTATCGGGTATCCGAATATCAATTGTTATCTGAAATAACCTGCCTTGCCGGCATCTTCCAGAGAGTTTTCCATGCACAACCAGACCTCGTGCCAAGACGGACCCAGCGTCCCTCCGGCCTCCCTCGAATCCACGCTCCCCGCGCCCGGCGCCTCTTTGCGGCAGGTCTTCGTCACCGGTGCCACGGGCTTGCTGGGCAACAATCTGGTGCGTGCGCTGGTGGCGCGGGGCATCGCCGTGCGTGCGCTTGCGAGGTCGATGGACAAGGCGCGAAGCCAGTTCGAAGATCTGCCTCTGGTCCAGGTGGTGGAAGGTGACATGGCCGATGTCGCCGCCTTTGCGGACCGCTTGCAGGGTTGCGATGCCGTGTTCCATACCGCCGCCTATTTCCGTGACAGCTACAAGGGCGGGCGCCACTGGACTGAACTCAAGCGCATCAATGTGGACGGCTCGGCCGCCCTGATTGCGGCGGCGCATGCGGCGGGCGTGCGATGCTTCGTGCAGACGTCATCCATTGCGGTTCTGGACGGCGCGCCGGGGACCCTGATCGACGAAACCTGTGATCGCCGGCTGTCCGACGCGGACGATTACTACCGCAGCAAGATGCTGGCCGATGCCGAGGTGCGCGCCTTTGTCCAGGCGCATCCGCCAATGCGGGCCTGCTTTGTGCTGCCTGGCTGGATGTGGGGACCGGGCGATAGGGGGCCGACGTCGGCCGGCCAACTCGTCAATGACGTGGCGCGCGGCAGGCTGCCGGGGCTGGTGCCGAGCAGTTTCTCCGTGGTCGATGCCCGTGACGTGGCGCTGGCGCATATCGCGGCAGCCGAGCGCGGACGGCCCGGAGAGCGCTACCTTGCCGCCGGGCGCCACATGGTGATGGAGGAGTTGATCCCCCTGCTGGGCGAGGCGGGTGGCATGGCCGTGCCCACCCGCAAGCTGCCTTGGCCCGTGCTGTACCTGCTGGCCTGTGTTCAGGAAGCCTATGCGCGCCTGTCCGGCAAGCCGGTGCTGCTGGGATTGGCGACAGTGCGCCTGATGGCGCGGGAGGCGGGGCGCACCCGGTTCGATCCGCAAAAGAGCGAACGCGAGCTGGGCCTGGTGTTTCGCCCGGTCAGGCAGACCCTGGCCGATACCGTGGACTGGTATCGAAGCAATGGCTGGTTCTGAGCGTGCCGGTGCGCCCGCAGCCTGAAGCGGCCCGGCCATGAAAAAACCGCCCGGAGGCGGTTTTTTCATTCGCTGACAGCGCACCCGTTACAAACGGCAGATGGCCGGAGCCATCCGTGCGGTTGCCTGAGTGGGTCAGGCGGCGGCTGCTGCCAGGGCCTTGACCTTGGCGGACAGGCGGCTCTTGTCGCGAGCGGCCTTGTTCTTGTGGAAGATGCCCTTGTCGGCGATCGTGTCCAGAACGGATTGGGCTGCGGCGAACAGTTCGGTTGCCTTGGCCTTGTCGCCAGCCAGGACGGCCTTTTCAACCTTCTTGACGGCGGTGCGGTACTTGGAACGCAGCGAGGTGTTGGCTGCGTTGAGCTTGACGTCCTGGCGTGCGCGCTTGCGGCCGGATGCCAGGCGGGGGTTCTTCTTTACGGGCTTGGATGCCATGGTATGTATTCCTAGTGTCTGAGGATGTTGTCGGCGAAGCGCGGGATTATAGCATGCGCGGCTTTTGGCGGGGCCTGGCGGCCCTCCGGCGCCCGCCGTGTTGCTACAGAGTGCAATCGCTGTCGGCGGCGGGGCCGGCGCACCGTGCCTGCGCATACACTTCGCACGGTGTCACTGTTCAAAGCCGCCTCCACCGTCTCCCTGCTGACGCTGGCCTCCCGCATCACGGGGCTGGTCCGCGATCTGCTCATGGCCTCCATGTTCGGGGCCAATGCGCTGACCGACGCCTTCAACGTCGCGTTCCGTATTCCCAATCTGTTCCGCCGCCTGTTTGCCGAAGGCGCCTTCAGCCAGGCCTTCGTGCCGGTGCTGGCCGCCACCAAGGCCCGGGAGGGGGAAGAGGCCACGCGCCAGCTGATTTCCCACGTGGCCACCTTGCTGTTCTGGGTGCTGGTGGCGACCTGCGTGCTGGGCGTGCTGGGTGCGCCGCTGCTGGTGTGGCTGCTGGCCAGCGGCCTGCGCCAGTCGCCCGAGGGCTATGACGCCGCCGTGCTGATGACGCGCTGGATGTTTCCCTACATCGGCTTCATGTCGCTGGTGGCGCTGTCGGCGGGCGTGCTCAACACCTGGAAGCGTTTCGCGGTCTCGGCCGCCACTCCGGTGCTGCTGAACCTGAGCATGATTGCCGCCGCCTGGTGGGGCGCTCCCTGGCTGGCGGCCCGCGGCATCGAGCCCATCTACGCCATGGCCGGCGGCGTGATGCTGGGCGGGGTCTTGCAGCTTGGCGTGCAACTGCCCGCGCTGGTGCGCCTGGGCCTGCTGCCGCGCATCGGGTGTTCGGCAACGGCCCTGCGCACGGCCTGGAACATGGCGGGCGTGCGCCGCATTCTGGCGCTGATGGCGCCAGCCCTGCTGGGCGTGGGCGTGGCCCAGATCTCGCTGATGATCAACACGCAGATCGCTTCGTATATGCAGCCGGGCAGCGTGACCTGGCTGTTCTATGCCGACCGCCTCATGGAGTTTCCCACGGCGCTGCTGGGCGTGGCGCTGGGCGTGGTGCTGACGCCGCAGCTTGCCTCGGCCAAGGCGGCAGGCGATGCGGACCGCTATTCGTCCATGCTCGACTGGGGGCTGCGGCTGGTGGTGCTGCTGGCCGTGCCCTGCGCCGTGGGCCTGCTGACCTTTGCCGAGCCGCTGGTGGCCACGCTCTTTCACCGTGGCGAGCTGCGGGACAGCGATGTGGGCCAGATCGCGCTGGCCCTGATCGGCTACGGCGCAGGCCTGGTGGGCCTGGTGGCCATCAAGGTGCTGGCGCCCGGCTACTACGCGAGCCAGGATATCCGCACGCCCGTGAAGATCGCCGTCGTGGTGCTGGTCATCACCCAGTTGCTGAATCTGGTGCTGGTGCCCTGGCTGGCGCACACGGGCCTGGCCTTGTCCATCGGCCTGGCGGCCCTGGTCAATGCGGGCTGGCTGCTTTTCGGCCTGCTGCGGCGCGGTGTCTACCGTCCCAGGCCTGGCTGGTGGAAACTGGCGCTGCAGGTGATTGCCGCCAGCAGCCTGCTGGCCGTGCTGCTGACGTGGGGCAGCCAGCATTTCGACTGGATTGCGCTGCGCGCCGACGGTTGGCGCCGCGCGGGCCTGCTGGCCGCCATGCTGCTGGCATCGGCGCTGCTGTATTTCGGCGCGCTATGGGCCGCGGGCCTGAAGCTGCGCGAACTGCTGCGCCGCTAGCGCTGCCGTGCGGGGCTTCATCGTCCGCACGATTGCGGGACCGGACGCTGCCATCTATAAAGCACCATGAGCTGGAGTTACGACCACAAGCCGACGGCCCTGCAGTATTTCGCGGCCCTCGTGCAGACCGACGAGGGGCTTCCCCTGATGGAGGCCGCCATCAGCATTGCCCAGGATGCCATGCCCGACCTGGACCTTCAGGCGGCCAATGCCGAACTCGACCGGCTGCAGGTGCGCCTGACGCAGCGCCTGGCGGGCGAGGCCGATCCGCTGCAGTGCCTGCGCGTGCTCAACCAGTTCTTCTACGGCGAGCTGGGATTCTCGGGCAATCTCAACGATTACTACGACCCGGCCAACAGCTACATCCACCATGTGCTGCAGACGCGGCGCGGCATTCCCGTCAGCATTGCGCTGGTCTGGCTGGAACTGGCGGCCGGCATCGGGCTGCCGGCCCAGGGGGTGGGGTTTCCCGGCCATTTTCTCGTCAAGCTGCGCCTGCCCCAGGGGCAGGTGGTCATGGACCCGCTGACCGGGGAGTCGTTTTCGGCGGGCAACCTGGCCGAGCGGCTGGAGCCGTTCTGGCAGAACGCGGGTGTGCCGCCCGAAGAGGCCGCGCCGCTGGGCCTGTACCTGCAGGCGGCGCAGCCGCGCGACATCCTGGAGCGCATGCTGCGCAACCTGCAGGAAATCCACCATGCGCGGCGCGACTGGCCGCTGCTGGTGGCCGTGCTCAATCGCCTGGCCGTGCTGCGTCCCGACATGCCTGAGGTGCTGCGCGACCGCGGCCTGGCCTACGCGCAATGGGGCGTGACCGAGCGCGCACTGGAGGACCTGGAGCGCTTTCTGGGCACGCGCAGCGGCAGCCAGGCCGTGGCCGTGCGCGAGGTGATCCGGCGGCTCAAGGGACTCTGAGGCGCTGCGCGGGCCTGGCCTCAGACCAGGCGCACCGCCTCCAGCTCCTTCTTGAGGTAGGCGTAGAACAAAGGCGCGGCCACAAGGCCTGCCGGGCCGAACACCGACTCGGCGACGAACATCACCGCCAGCAGCTCCCAGACGCCCATGTGCGTGCGCTGGCCCACGACCTTGGCGTTGATCACATACTCTGCCTTGTGGATCAGGATGAGAAAGCCCAGGCAGGCCGCGGCGGCCACGGGCGAGACGGACAGCCCCACGATGGTGATCACCGCATTGCACAGCAGGTTGCCGACGATGGGCACGAGGCCGGCCACGAAGGTCAGCGTGATCAGGGCCGGCGTGTAGGGCAGGGTCAGCTGCCAGTGCGGCAGCACGCCCAGCAGGAAAATGGCCGTGAGCAGGGTGTTGAAGGCCGCGATCCAGAACTGGGCGGCCACGATCTGGCGGAAAGCCTGGCCCAGGAGGCGGATGCGCTCGCGCAGCGCGGCCACCAGCGGCGGACGGCGCGCGGTCATCGGCCGCACGGCGGCCAGGGCGCCGATGATCAGGCCGACGTAGGCGTACAGCAGGCCCGTCAGCCAGGCCCGGCCCGCATGGGCCAGCGCACCGGCCTTGGCGGCCAGGTAGCTGGCCAGCAGATGCTGGATCTCCTGGGCGCCGTCGGGCAGCTGCTCGGCCATGTCGGCGGGCAGCTTTTCACGCAGCTCCAGCACCGTGTGCGCGAGGTAATCGAGCAGCTCGCGGTATTGCTGGGGCGCGTCGGTGATGTAGGTGCGCGTATGCGACAGGGCGCCACTGAGCAGGGCCAGCGGCGCGAGGATGACGATGGCGGCCGCGACCAGCTGGGTCCAGCGCGGCAGCACGCCGCGGCGCGTCTTGGGCTGGGTGCGCGCCAGCAGCGCGGCGATGCTGCGCGTGACCAGGAAGCCCACGCAGACGCACAGCATGCCCGGCAGCAGCCCCTGCCACATGATCAGCAGCAGGGCGCCCGCCATCAGCAGGTAGCTGGACAATGTCACGCCGCGCGTGGGCGCGGGCTGCGAGGGGGCGACGGGTGTGGTGGTGGGCAGGTGCTGGCTCATGCGCTGCGCCGCCGATGCTCAGCGGACTTCGACCGGCTGGCCGGCGCCGCGCTCGGCGATGCGACCGATGGTGTGGACGGTTTCACCCAGCTGCTGCAGCGTGGCTGCAGTGGCGGCGGCCGCTTCGGCGGGAACGACGATGACCATGCCGATGCCGTTGTTGAAGGTGCGGTTCATCTCGATGGCGTCGATGCCGGCCGTCTTCTGCAGCCAGGCGAACAGTTCCGTCTGGGGCCAGCTGCCGGCGTCCAGGTGGGCGGCCAGGCCCTCGGGCAGCACGCGCGGAATGTTCTCCAGCAGGCCGCCGCCCGTGATGTGGGCCAGTGCCTTGATGGGGTGCTGCTCCAGGGCGGCCAGCACGTTCTTCACGTACAGGCGCGTGGGCTCCATGATGGCCTGCCTGAACGGCTTGCCGTCCAGCGTGGCGGGCAGTGCGCCCTGGCTTTCGGCGCGTTCGATGCACTTGCGCACCAGGGAAAAGCCGTTGGAGTGCACGCCGGCCGAGGCCAGGCCCAGCACCACGTCGCCGGCGGCCACGTTCTGGCCGGTCAGGATCTTGGACTTTTCGACGGCGCCCACGGCAAAGCCCGCCAGGTCGTACTCGCCTGCCGGGTACATGCCGGGCATCTCGGCGGTTTCGCCGCCGATCAGTGCGCAGCCCGACAGTTCGCAGCCGCGCGCGATGCCGCCGACCACGGCGGCAGCCGTGTCCACGTCCAGCTTGCCGCAGGCGAAGTAGTCGAGGAAGAACAGGGGCTCGGCACCCTGCACCAGCACGTCGTTGACGCTCATGGCCACGAGGTCGATGCCCACGGTGTCATGCATGTTCCACTCGAAGGCCAGCTTGAGCTTGGTGCCCACGCCGTCGGTGCCCGAGACCAGCACGGGCTCCTTGTAGCGCTTGGGCACCTCGAACAGGGCTCCGAAGCCCCCGATGCCGGCCATCACGCCTTCGCGCATGGTCTTCTTGGCCAGCGGCTTGATGCGCTCGACCAGGGCGTCGCCCGCGTCGATGTCGACGCCGGCGTCTTTATAGGAGATCGGGGTAGAGGAGGGGGCAGAAGAGCTCATGGATGGTTCGGTGCGTGGGCCCGAAGGTCGGGCTGAAACCCCGGGATTCTACGGCGAGCGCCCCGAAAGCGGTGGCTGCACGGGGGCTTCCAGGGGGTTTTCGGCCCACCGGCCGACCCTGCCGCCGCCATAGGGCCCGCCGCGCAGACTAAAATCCCGTGCGCTGCCTCCGTCGACCGGGGCTCCGTATGCCTGCCGCGGCCCCGTGCCGCCGCAGGCCCGTTTCTGCTTTCATCTCAATGCCGCAGCCGATTCTTTTGCCAGCCCTTGCCGCCGGAACCCGCCTGGATCCAGGAAGGGGGGCTCTGCGCGTATGACGCGGATGAAGCAGCTGGCCCTGGACATCAGCATGGCGTCGAGCCCGACGCTGTCGCGTTTTTTCGTCGGCCCCAACGAGGCCGTGATCGACCACCTGCGCCACTGGGTGGGCGATGGCCGCATGCAGACGGCGCGCGCGCCGGTGCCCACCTACCTGTGGGGCGAGTCCGGCTCCGGCAAGACGCATCTGCTCAAGGCCGTGCGCGAGGCGCTGCGCGAGCAGGGCGCCATGGTCGGCTGGATGGATGCGACCACGCTGTTTCCGCCACCCTTCGACGAGCGCTGGGCCGCCGTGCTCATGGACGACGTGGACATCTATACGCCGCTGCAGCAGGCGCGTGCCTTCAACTGGTTCGTCAACGCCACCAGTCCGGCCACGGGCTCGCCGCGCTGGGTGCTGGGCGCGGGGCCGCTGCCGCCGGCCGACCTCAAGCTGCGCGAGGACCTGCGCACGCGGCTGGGCTGGGGCCATGTGTTCCAGCTGCAGCTGCTCGACGAGACCGCGCGCCGCGCGGTGCTGCGCCAGGAGGCCGATGCCCGTGGCGTTTTTCTGGGCGACGATGTGATGGACTACATGCTCAAGCGCTTCTCGCGCGACCTGGGCAGCCTGATGCAGCTGCTCGACATGCTCGACGGCTTTGCCCTGCGCAACAAGCGCGCCATCACCATTCCGCTGCTCAAGACCATGCTGGAAACCGAATGAGCCCGAGTGCCGCGCCGGGGTCCAGCCTTTTCTGGGAACTGCATGACCTCTGAACAGAAGCAACCCCGGCCGCGGCTGGCGTTGTTCGATCTGGACCACACCCTGCTGCCGCTCGACTCGGACTATGAATGGGGTGAGTTCACGACCCGCATCGGTTGGACCGACCCCGCCGAGTTCGGCCGGCGCAATGCCGAATTCTTCGCCCACTACCAGGCCGGCACGCTCGACGTGCACGACTACGTGCGCTTTGCGACCGAGGCCTTTTGCCGGCGCGGCGCCCAGCAGGCGCAGCAGGCCCATGCGCGCTTCATGCGCGAGGTGATCGAGCCTGCCATCCGCCCGCAGGCGCTGGCGCTGCTGCGCGAGCACCAGCAGGCGGGCGACCAGATCATCATCGTCACGGCCACCAACGAATTCGTGACGCGCCCCATCGCCCGTGCGCTGGGCGTGCAGGAGCTGATCGCCGTCGAGCTGCAGCGCGATGGCGCGGGCTGGTTCACGGGTGAGATCCTGGGCACGCCCAGCATGCGCGAAGGCAAGGTGCAGCGCATGCAGCAGTGGCTGGATGCGCGCGGCCTGGACTGGAGCGGTGTGGAGAGCTTCTTCTACAGCGACTCCTGGAACGACGTGCCCCTGCTCGAACGCGTGGACCACCCCGTGGCCACCAACCCCGACGCGCGGCTGCGCGCCCTGGCCCGCGAACGGGGCTGGCGCATACTGGACCTGTTTGGCGAAGCCCCATGATCAAGACATTCATCGACAAGCTGCTCGGAAAGACACCGGCCGCGCCGCGTTCGCGCAAGCCGCGCTTCGGCAAGCGCGAGGAAGTGCCGGTGCAGGTGCACGGCATCGACCCCAGCCTCGTGGACCGGCGTGCCATCGACGTGGTGGAGACCCTGCAGGAGGCGGGCTACGAGGCCTACATCGTCGGCGGCGCCGTGCGCGACCTGCTGCTGGGCCTGCGCCCCAAGGACTTCGACGTGGCCACCAATGCCACGCCCGAGCAGGTCAAGGCGCTGTTCCGCCGCGCTTTCATCATCGGCAAGCGCTTTCGCATCGTGCACGTGGTCTATGGCCGGGGCCGGGAGAACGAGGTCATCGAGGTCTCCACCTTCCGCGCCTTCCTGGACAACAGCGCGGCCGAGGCCGTCAGCGGCAACGAGCGCACCAGCAAGGCCCAGCTGGCCGGCATGCAGCATGCCGTGGACGCCAGCGGCCGCGTGCTGCGCGACAACGTCTGGGGCCCGCAGGACCAGGACGCCACGCGCCGCGACTTCACCATCAACGCCATGTACTACGACCCGCGCACGCAGATCGTGGTCGACTACCACAAGGGCATAGACGACGCCAAGAAGCGCGTGCTGCGCATGATCGGCGACCCGGCCACGCGCTACCGCGAGGACCCGGTGCGCATCATCCGCGCCGTGCGCTTCGCGGCCAAGCTGCAGGGCAAGGGCTTCAAGATCGAGCCCAAGTCCGCCAAGCCGCTGATCGAATGCGAGCCGCTGCTGGCCGATGTGCCGCAAAGCCGCCTGTTCGACGAAATGCTCAAGCTGCTGCAGACCGGCCACGCGCTGGCGTCCATCGAGCAGCTGCGCGGCCTGGGACTGGCGCGCGGCATCTATTCGCTGCTGGACGTGGTGGTCGAGCGTGCCGACCATCCCTTCGTGCAGGCGGCGCTGACCGATACGGACCGCCGCGTCGAGGAAGGCAAGCCCGTGGCGCCCAGCTTCCTGCTGGCCTGCGTGCTGTGGCAGGACGTCAAGACCGGCTGGGAGCGGCGCCTGAACCAGCGCCAGCATCCTTTTCCGGCACTGCAGGAGTCGATTGACGAGGTGTTCGAGCAGCGCATCGGCGATGTGTCGGGCCGGGGCAAGCTGGCGGCCGACATGCGCGAGATCTGGGTCATGCAGCCGCGCTTCGACAAGCGCACCGGTGCCACGCCGTTCGGCCTGGTGGCCCAGCCTCGCTTTCGCGCGGGCTTCGACTTCATGCGGCTGCGCGCCGACATCGGCGAAGTCGAGGAAAGCCTGGCCAGCTGGTGGCAGGAATTCCAGAACGCCGACGATGCGCGCCGCGACGACCTGATCGCCCAGGCCCGCGACGAGCAGCGCGCGCGCCAGCGCAGCGCCGAGCCCAAGGTGCACCGCGTGGCCAAGGCCAGGCAGCCGCGCGAAGGCGTGAACGTCTCCGAAGCCGGCGCGCAGGAGGCCGCGGCACTGCCGCAGGCCGCTGGCGAAGAAGGCGCTGCGCCCAAGAAGCGCAGGCGCCGGCGCCGCAAGCCCCAGGGCGGCGGTGATGGCGCCGCCACGGGCGGCGATGACTGAAGCGGGCGATTGGGTCGCGATCGGCCTCGGGGCCAATCTCGGTGACCGGGGCCAGGCCCTGGCCCGGGCCGTCGAGGCCATCGCCGGCCTGCCGGACACCGGCCTCGTGGCCGTGTCCTCGCTCTACAGCACGGCACCCGTCGACTCCAGCGGGCCCGATTACCTGAATGCGGTGGCGGCCGTGCGCACCACGCTGGCGCCGCTGGCGCTGCTCGACGCACTGCAGGCCATCGAGCTGGCGGCCGGGCGCGAGCGGCCCTACCGCAACGCGCCGCGCACCCTGGACCTGGACATCGAGCTGTGGGGCGACGAGCGCTTGGACGGGCCGCGCCTGTGCGTGCCGCATCCCCGCATGTACGAGCGTGCCTTCGTGCTGGTGCCCCTGGCCGAGATCGCGCCGCAGCGCGTCACGCCTGCTCAGCTGCGGGCGGTGCAAGGGCAGGGCATCCGCCTGGCCGAGGCGGCCGGCTGGCATCGGCGCGGCGCTTGAAGCCTTCCCCAATGCAAAAGGCCAAAAGGCCAAAAGGCCAAAAGGCCGCGGCGCCATGTGGCGGCCGCGGCCTTTTCACGGATCCGGGTGCGTCAATCGACTTTTGCGCCCGAGGCCTTGACGATGGGCTGGTACTTGGCGCGCTCGGCGGCCATGAACCGGTCGAACTCGGCCGGGGTCGAGGCCACGGGCTCGGCCATCAGCAGCTCGAAGCGGGTCTTGGTCTCGGGCGCGGCCAGGGCCTCCGAGAAGGCCCGGCTCAGCTTGTCCAGCACGGGCTTGGGGGTGCCGGCGGGAGCGACCAGGCCCCACCAGGTGTCGATGGCAAAGCCCGGGAAGGTCTTGGACAGCGCAGGCACGCCGGGCAGCAGCGGGCTGGGGTTCAGCGAGGTCACGGCCAGGGCCTTGAGCTTGCCAGAGCGGATGTTGGGCGCGGCGGCGGCCAGGTTGTCGATGTTGAAATCCACCTCGCCCGACAGCAGCGCCAGCTGGGCGGGGTTGGCGCCGCGGTAGGGCACGTGCAGCGCGAAGATGCCGGCCTTTTGCTTGAGCATCTCGCCGGCCAGATGGCCAGCGCTGCCATTGCCGCCGCTGCCGTAGTTGAGCTTGGCGGGGTGGGCCTTGGCGTAGGCGATCAGGTCGGCCACGCTGTGGATCTTGAGCTGCTCCGCGCGCGCCGCATTCATGACCAGCACATTGGGCACGCGCACCATCTGGGTGATGCCCGCGAAGTCCTTGCCCGCGTCATAGGGCATCTTGGTGTAGAGCCAGGGGTTGACGGCATGGGTGGCCGTGGCGGAGATGCCGATGGTCAGGCCGTCCGGCGTGGCGCGCGCGATGGCGTCGGCGCCGATGTTGCCGCCCGCGCCGGCCCGGTTGTCGATGATGACCACGCCCAGGGAGTCGCGCACCCGCTCGGCCAGCGCACGCGCGGTGATGTCGATCGGGCCGCCGGGCGCGTAGGGCACGATCAGGCGGATGGGCTCTTGCGCCAGGGCAAGCGGGGAGGCCAGGGCAGCAGCGGCCGCCATGACCGAGAGAAGGCTGTTTCTACGGTTCATAGGGGCGCTATTGTGCAAAAAAATTGCGGCACCTGGCCGGGCGCAGGTATGTGAAGCAATTTTTCTGCGCGCAGCTTGATCTGTGCGGGCCCGGGGCGCGCTCAGCAAGCCTTGTCGGCTTCCGAGGTGAACGCGTCCGCGTAGAACTCTTCGGCGGGCAGGCCGCGCTGCTCCACGTAGGCCTGCCGTGCCGAATCGACCACGATGGGTGCGCCGCAGGCATAGACCTGATGGCCCGACAGGTCGGCGAAGTCCTCCATCACCGCCTTGTGCACGAAGCCGGTGCGCCCGCTCCAGCCGTCTTCGGGCAGTGCGTCGGAGACCACGGGGACGTAATTGAGCGAGGGCATGGCGGCGGCCTGCTCGCGCACCCAGGCGTCCAGGTACAGGTCCTCTGGCCGGCGCCCGCCCCAGTAGAACGCCACGGGCCGCGCGATGCCCTTGTGGCGCATGTGCTCGATCAGGGCCTTGATGGGCGCGAAGCCCGTGCCCGAGGCCAGCAGGACGATGGGCTTGTCGCTGTCCTCGCGCAGGAAGAAGCTGCCGAACGGCCCTTCCACGCGCAGGATTTCCTTTTCCTTCAGGCCCGCGAACACATGGTCGGTGAACTTGCCGCCGGGCATGTGGCGGATGTGCAGCTCCAGGCCCGGCGCCGTGTCCTGGACATGCGGGGCCGTGGCCATGGAGTAGGCGCGGCGGGCGCCGTCGCGCAGGATGAACTCCACATACTGGCCTGCGTGGTAGCGGAACTTGTCGGCGGCCGGCAGCTGCAGGCGCACCTGCATCACGTCATGCGACTTCTTCTCCAGCGCAGCCACGCGCACGGGCATCTTCTTGATCGGGAAGGCGCTGGCATCGGTGACCTGGCGCGACTCCAGCACCACGGCCGACCGGGCCGTGGCGCAGCAGGTCAGCACATAGCCGTCGGCCTCTTCCTGGGCGGTCAGGGCCTTGTCGGAGTGCGCGCCATGCGTGACGTGGCCGACCAGCTTCCTGCACTTGCAGGAGCCGCAGGCTCCGTCCTTGCAGCCGTAGGGCAGGCCCACGCCTGCGCGGATGGCCGCCGACAGGATGGTTTCGTCACCCTGGGCGCTGAAGGCGCGGCCGCTGGGCTGTACGGTGATTTCGTGGGAGGCGTTGGCGATCTCGGTCATGTTCTCTCGGTATCCTTGGGGCGTCAGCGCGGGCCGCCCTGGGCGCGCCGCATTCTTCTTTCCCGGGCATGCCTGCCGCTGCCGCGATCCGCGGCGCACGGCAGGCCGCCCTTGCAACAGGCCTGGATTTTGCCCTCAAACCAAAACCCACTGGGCGCGCTGCCGGCGCGCTTTCGACGTGAACGGGTGCTCATCATCGGCTGCGGCGACGTCGGTCTGCGCGTGGCCGGCGCGCTGGCAGGAGGCTCCCCGGCGCGCCATGGCCCGCGCGTGCTGGCACTGGCCCGCTCGCACGCGCGCATGCAGGCGCTGCGCGAGCGCGGCATCACGCCGCTGGCCGGCGACCTGGATGCGCCTGCCTCGCTGCGGCGCCTGGCGGGCCTGGCCACGCGGGTGGTGCACCTGGCTCCGCCGCCCGGGCCGCCCGCCGGCAGCCAGGGCGAATGGCTGGACCCGCGCACCAGCGCCTTGCTGGGCGCGCTGCGCCGCCGCGCCCTGCCCGCCAGCCTGGTCTATGCATCGACATCGGGGGTCTATGGCGACTGCGGTGGCGACTGGGTGGACGAAAGCCGCACCATCGCGCCCGCCACCGCGCGCGCGCAAAGGCGCGCCAATGCCGAGCGCGCCGTGCGCTTTGCCGGGCGCGCGGGGATGCGCGCCAGCATCCTGCGCATTCCCGGCATCTATGCCAATGACCGGGAGGGCGGCACGCCGCGTGCGCGGCTGCTGCGCGGCACGCCTGTGCTGCAGGCGCAGGACGATGTCTACACCAACCACATCCATGCCGATGACCTGGCGCGCGCCTGCCTGCTTGCGCTGTGGCGCGGCCGGCCGCAGCGCATCTACCATGCCAGCGATGACACCGAGCTGCGCATGGGCGACTACTTCGACCTGGCGGCCGACCTCTACGGCCTGCCCCGGCCGCCGCGGCTGCCGCGCGCGCAGGCGCAAGAGGCGCTGCCCGCCAGCCTGCTGAGCTTCATGGGCGAGTCGCGCCGGCTGCGCAATGGCCGGCTCAAGCGGGAGCTGGGCCTGCGCCTGCGCCATCCGACCGTGGCCCAGGGCCTGGCGGCGCGCTGAGCAGGCGCCGGTCTCAGGGAATGGGGTGCACGCCGCCGTTGCGGTCGTAGCAGCGAAAGACGTTGCAGCCCGTGATGGGGGCCGCGGGCGGCTGGGGCAGGGGACGCGGCGGAGCCACGATCCAGGGGCGGTTGATGGCATTGGGCTGCAGCGCGCGCGTGCTTTGCAGCTGCTCGTAGGCCTGGGGACCGAGGCATGCCATCTCCATCTGCTGCTGGGCCGCCTGGCTGCGCGTGCCCCAGGTGGCGGGGTCGGGGCTGGACTCGGCCAGGATGGCGTCCAGGCGCCGCCTGGCCTGCTGGCAGGCAGGAGAGTCCCCGCTGCCGCGCTGCGCCTGGCTGGCCTGGGCGCGTTCGCGGGATTCGCGCTCGCGCTGCTGCGCGCGTGCGCGGCGTTCGGACTCCTCGCGCGCCAGCTGCTGGTTCTTGCGCTCGATGGCGGCGGCGGCCTGCGCGCGGTCGCGCTCCAGCTCCTCGGCGCTGGGCGCCTCCTGCACCTGGACACGTTGCTCCCCCGCGCCGCAGCTGCCGTTGGTATAGGTGACGCGTCCGGTCCGGCTGTCGGTGCAGCGCACCACCTGCGCCCAGGCCTCGTGGGCCTGCACAGCCATCAGGCCTGCAAGCAGCGCAGTCAGCGTCCATCGCAGGGCGGGGCGCGGGCACACATCGGTGGTGCGGAGCATGGCGGGTTCCTTTCCCATCAAAACGTGGCCAATGGGCACGGTAGTCCGTCGATTATCGCGCCAGCCCCGAAAGCCGGGACGCCGTCCATCGGAGGCTCAACGCCAATGGCGCGGGTCCTGGGGGGAATACGGATTGCCGGTTTGCTGGCTCTCCCGCTGCTGGCGCTCGCGTTCGCGCTGCAGGTCGCGGTCGCGCTGCTGGCGTTCACGGTCACGCTGCTGCTGCTGGGCCTGGTCGCGCTGCATCTGCTCGCGCTGGCGCTCGGCGTCGCGGCGCTGCTGTTCCTGCAGCCGCTCGCGCATCTGGCGCTCGCGGTCCTGGTCGCGCTGCTGCTGCTCGCGCTGGCGGTCGGCATCGCGGCGCTGCTGTTCCTGCATGCGCTCGCGCATCTGGCGGTCCCGGTCCCAATTGTGCCGTTCGCGCTCCTGCATGATGCGCTCCTGCTGGATGCGCTCGCGTTCGTAGTGCAGGCGCTCGCGCTCACGCTCCAGCCGCTGGCGCTCGTACCAGTCGCTGTCGCGGTACACGGGCTGGGCGGGATATATCACGCCCCCCGACGGATAGCTGGGATAGGACGGATAGCTGCTGCCGGGATAGCTGGGGTAGGCCGGGTAGGTCGAGCTGCCGCGCGGATAGTCCTCTGGAGGAACCGCGCAGGCAGACACCAGGGCGGCCAGGCCCATGCTGGTCAGCAGTCGGAGGCTGCGCAAACGTGCGCCGGTGATGTGGATATGCAGGGGCATGGTGTGTCCGGGCAAAGGCGCGGTTCCTGTGGGGGTCTTTCCTATGACGTTCGACCCGCTCCGGCGGTTGACCTGGCGGCTGGATGCATGGGCCCCGCGCCAGGGCACAGGCAGATTGTGCGGGCCTGGGTGCGCGGCGGATGTCGGAACTGCCGCACGCCGGCTGCGGGACTGCGCCGCCGATGCCATGGGCTGCAGCAGCCTGCACACGGCGATAGAATGGCCCCTGTCTTTGCGTCGTGCAGTCGGCATGCCGCGAAGCAGCGTTCTCAGGGCGGGGTGGAATTCCCCACCGGCGGTATCTGCAAGGCCTTGTCGGGCCTGGCAGGAGCCCGCGAGCGCCCGGCCGGCCGCAAGGCCAGCCGGGGTCAGCAGATCTGGTGAGATGCCAGAGCCGACGGTCACAGTCCGGATGAAAGAGATCGCGCAGCACCTGCATGGCAGGCGTGCCGTCCCGGGCTCCATCCGGGGCTGCGCCGCGCCATGCGGCGCCATGGCGCGCGCCCTGATTCATCAGTCTCCTATCGAAAGAGCACCATGAATCAGACTCCTGTCTCCTTGAACTTCTCCGCGCACGGCACGGCCCCGGGCACGCCGTGGAAGGCCGTCGCGGCCCGCAGCCGCGTGGCCGTGATCTGCGCCAGCTGGCACACCGATGTCGTGCACCAGGCGCGTGACTCGCTGCAGGCCGAGCTGCAGGCCCAGGGCGTGGCCGCGCAGAACATCAGCCACTTCAACGTGCCCGGCGCCTTCGAGATTCCGCTGCTGGCCAAGAAGCTGGCCGACAGCGGCCGCTTCGATGCCGTCATCGCCTGCGCGCTGGTCGTCAACGGCGGCATCTACCGCCATGAGTTCGTGTCCTCGGCCGTGATCGACGGGCTGATGCGCGTGCAGCTCGACACCGAGGTGCCCGTGTTCTCGGCCGTGCTCACGCCGCGCGACTTCCACGAGCATGGCGACCATGTGGAGTTCTTCCGCGCCCATTTCGTGAAGAAGGGCGTGGAAGTGGCCCATGCCTGCCTGGCCGCGCTGGACCAGCTGGCCCAGGTGCAGGCGCTGGGCCAGGCCCGGGCCGCCTGAGCGCAGGCCTTCCATCACAGCTTGGGGCCGGGGCGGATCCTCGTAAACACTGAGTGGGGGCCGAGTGTCGCGGCCCCGTCACTGCGCATTGCCAAGCGGGCGCGACGGGAATAACGTGACGTTCTGTTTCAACTGAGGAGTGCGCAATGAAGATGTCCCGGAAGTTGTGTATCGCGGCCGTGGTGGCCGGCATGGGTGGCGTGGCCATGGCCCAGGAGCAGGTGATCCGCATCGGCCATATCGGCCCGGTGTCCGGCCCCCAGGCCAATTTCGGCAAGGACAACGAGAACGGCGTGCGCATGGCCATCGACGAGCTCAATGCCAAGGGCATGGAGATCGCCGGCAAGAAGGTCAAGTTCCAGCTGGTGGCCGAGGACGACGTGGCCGATCCCAAGCAGGGCACGGCCGCCTCGCAGAAGCTGTGCGACGACAAGGTCGCCGGCGCCGTGGCCTTCCTGAACTCCGGCGTGGCCATTCCCTCGTCCAAGGTCTTCCAGGATTGCGGCATTCCCATGATCACGGGCGCGGCCACCAATCCCGACCTGACCAAGCCCGGCTGGAACACCACCTACCGCGTGATCGCCAACGACAACGCCCTGGGCGCGGCGCTGGCCAAGTACGCGGCCCAGACGCTCAAGCTCAAGACCGTGGCCATCATCGATGACCGCACGGCCTACGGCCAGGGCCTGGCCAACGTGTTCAAGAAGGATGCGGAAAAGCTGGGCGTGAAGGTCGTGGCCTCGGAGTTCACGAACGACAAGGCCACGGACTTCATGGCCATCCTGACCTCGATCAAGGCCAAGAAGCCGGAAGGCATCTTCTACGGCGGCATGTACGGCCAGGCCGGCCCCATGCTGCGCCAGATGGCGCAACTGGGCATGAACGATGCCAAGTACTTCGGCGGCGACGGCCTGTGCGTGCCCGAGCTGGCCAAGGTGGCCGCGGGCGCCAAGCCGCTGGACAACGTGATCTGCGCCGATGGCGGCGCCTCGCTGGCCAAGATGCCCGGCGGCCTGGAGTGGAAGAAGCGCTACGACGCCAAGTTCCCCGGCCAGTTCCAGGTCTACAGCCCCTACTTCTACGACGCGACCATGATGCTGGCCGACGCCATGAAGCGCGCCAACTCCTGGGATCCCAAGGTCTACATCCCCTTCCTGCAAAAGGCCGACTATTCGGGCGTGACCTCCAAGATCGCCTTCGAGAAGAATGGCGAGATGAAGAACCCTTCCTACACGCTGAGCGTGTTCAAGAACGGCCAGAAGACCGCCCTCGACTGAGCCCCGGCCTTCCCTTCGTTTCATGCCCGCCTCGGCGGGCTTTTTTGCGCTGGCGCGGGCGGCACGTCGATCACGCCGGCCAGCCGCGCCAGATAGGACTGCAGCGCGTCCACGGCCTGGCGCACCTTGGCCGGCTGGGCCTGGCGCTGCGGCGTGACGGCCCAGATGCCCAGCTCCCCGAAGTCCCAGGCGGGCAGCAGCCGTTCGAGGCGTCCTTCGGCCAGCGCATCGGTCACGTCCATGCTGCCCAGCAGGGCAAGGCCCAGGCCGGCCTCGCACATCTGCTGCAGGGACAACTGGTTGTTGCTGGCCACATGGGGCTGTATCTGCAGGCCGCAGGCTTGCCCGGTGTCCGCATGTCGGGCCTCGATCCGCAGGACCTGGCCCTGGCCCGCGCGTGCCAGTCCCAGCCAGCGTGCGCTCGCCAGGGTGGCCGGGTGGCGCAGGGCGGCGCCCGTGCCCTGGCTCCGTACCCAGGCGGGCGAGGCGCACAGCCAGTTTTTCATGGCACCCAGCTTCCTGGCGGACCAGCCCGAGTCGGCCAGCCGGCCGAAGCGCAGCGCCAGGTCGATGCGGCCCCGGATCAGGTCGATGGGCGCATCGTCCACTTCCAGGTGCAGGCGCAACGCCGGATGGCGGGCCAGCCAGTCGCCCAGCGCGGGCGCGATGTGGCGGGCAAAGCCCACGGTGGCCGACAGGCGCAGTTCGCCACCGGGCTCGTCGCGCGCGGCGGCCAGTTCGGCGCGGGCCTGGGCGGCGGCCTGGGCCATGGCCGCGCACTGCTGGTAGTAGCGCTCGCCCGTGTCGGTCAGCGCGATCTGGCGGGTGGAGCGGTGCAGCAGGGTCACGCCGCCCTCGCGCTCCAGCTGGCGCACCTGCTGGCTCACGGCCGAGGGGCTCATGCCCAGGGCGCGCGCCGCGGCGCTCATCGATCCGTGCTGCACCACGGCGGCGAAGACCGCCATGCGTCTGTAGTCGTCCATGGTGCTTGATTATGAAGCTGCACTTCAAGGTGTTGGCGAAAAATGCCGGCTTTCGCCACGATTGTGAACGGCGTAACCTTGATGCCATGTCGAACACGGCGCCCAGGCGCCTGAAAGGAAAGCAATGAAAGTGGCATTGATCGGCGCGACGGGCTTCGTGGGTTCCGCCGTGCTCAAGGAGTTGCTGCAACGCGGCCATGAGGTGGTGGCCCTGGTGCGTGATCCCGCCCGGCTGGCAGCGCAGCCGCACCTGCAGGCCGTCCAGGCCGATGTGCTGGATGCCGCCGCCGTGCAGCGCGCCGTGGCCGGCACGGATGCCGTGGTCAGCGCCTACAACGCGGGCTGGGGCAATCCCGAGATCTATGAAGACTTCATGCGCGGCTCGCGCGCCATCGTGGCGGGCACCAAGGCGGCCGGCGTCCAGCGCTATCTCGTGGTCGGCGGCGCGGGCAGCCTCTACGTCGCGCCCGGCAGGCAACTGGTCGACACGCCGGAGTTCCCGGCGGCCATCAGGCCCGGCGCCTCGGCGGCGCGCGATGCGCTGACCGAGCTCCAGAAGGAAACGGCCCTGGACTGGACGATGCTGAGCCCGCCCATCGCCCTGCACCTGGGCGAGCACGGCGAGCGCACCGGCAGGTACCGCACGGGCAAGGACGAGCCGCTGATGCAGGCCGATGGCCAGCCCGGCACGATCTCGGCCGCCGATCTGGCCGTGGCCCTGGTGGATGCGCTGGAGAAAAACCTGCACCTGCGCGAGCGCTTCACCGTCGCATACTGATTGCGGGGTGGTGCGCAGCCGGCCGGCATGGCATGCTCATGCCTGTCACCTATCTGCGGGAGCACCACCATGATCGACCACACGGGAGTCCTGGTATCGGATTTCAGGCGAAGCAGGGATTTCTATGCGCGCGCGCTGGCGCCGCTGGGCTATGAAATCCTCATGGAATTGTCGGCCGAGGTCACGGGCCGCACGGACACGGCGGGCTTCGGCGAGCCGCCCAAGCCCGACTTCTGGATCAGCGGCGGCGGGCCCAACACGCCACCCGTCCATGTGGCCTTCCGGGTGGACAACCGCAACATGGTCGATGACTTCCATGCCGCCGCACTGGCCGCGGGCGGGCGCTGCAATGGCGAGCCGGGCCTGCGCCTGCACTACCACGCGGACTACTACGCGGCCTTCGTGCTGGACCCGGACGGCCACAACATCGAGGCCGTCTGCCACCTGCCGCCGTCCTGAGTTCCCCTGGCGGCTCTGGGGGCGGCGTGGCGGCCGACATCACGCCGTCGCATGGCGCAGCACAATATTGCGCTGCAACATACAAAGTCCCCACGGTCTTTCATGCCCCCATCCGTTTCCGCTGCCGCCGGTTCCGTCCCCGCTTCTTCCACGCCCGCGCCGGTCCAGGCCTGGCTCAGCGTGGTGGCTCTGGCGCTGGGTGCCTTCGTCTTCAACACCACCGAGTTCGTGCCTGTGGGCCTGCTCAGCAGCATCGGGGCCAGCTTTGCCATGCCCACCGAACAGGTCGGGCTGATGCTGACCATCTATGCCTGGATCGTGGCCCTGGCCTCGCTGCCCTTCATGCTGCTGACCCGCAATGTCGAGCGTCGCCGGCTGCTGATGGGGGTGTTCGCGCTGTTCGTCGCCAGCCATGTGCTGTCGGGCGTGGCCTGGAGCTTTGCCTCGCTCATGGTCAGCCGCATCGGCATCGCGCTGTCGCACGCGGTGTTCTGGTCCATCACGGCCTCGCTGGCCGTGCGCGTGGCGCCCCCGGGCAGGAAGGCCGTGGCGCTGAGCCTGCTGGCCACGGGCACCTCCATGGCCATGGTGCTGGGCATTCCGCTGGGGCGCGTCGTCGGTGAATGGCTGGGCTGGCGCACCACCTTCCTGGCCGTGGGCGGCGTGGCCGCCATCGTGATGGTGGCCCTGGCCCGCCTGCTGCCGCTGCTGCCCAGCGAGAACGCGGGCAACCTGTCCAGCGTGCCCATGCTGCTGCGCCGCCCGGCGCTGCTGTCCATCTACATCCTGCTGGTGGTGGTGATCACGGGCCAGTTCACGGCCTACAGCTATATCGAGCCCTTCGTGCAGGACATCGCGGGCTTCGAGGGCAGCGTGACCACGGCCGTGCTGCTGCTGTATGGCGGCATGGGCATCGTGGGCAGCGTGATGTTCAGCTGGTGGGGCCTGCGCCATCCGCGCGGCTTCCTGCTGGCCGCCATCGGCGTGCTGTCGGCCAGCCTGCTGATGCTGGCGCCGGCCTCGGGCCATGAGGCCTCGCTCTATGCGATGAGCGCGGTCTGGGGCATCGCCATGATCTGCTTCGCGCTGGCCATGCAGTCTCAGGTGCTCAAGCTGGCCGCCGATGCCACCGACGTGGGCATGTCCATGTTCTCGGGCATCTTCAACATCGGCATTGGCGGCGGCGCGCTGCTGGGCAGCCAGGTCAGCATGCAGGCGGGCATGCAGAACATCGGCTGGATCGGCGGCGGCCTGATCGCGCTGGGCCTGGTCTGGTGCGCCTGGGCCTTCGTGCGCTGGTCGGCGGGCTTCCAGGCCCCGGCGCACTGACGGCAATCAGGCGGCCGGCGCCCGCATTGCCTGCGCATAGCGCACAGGCGCGAGCCGCGCCACCAGCACGCAGACCACCAGCACGGCGCCCAGTTGCGCCAGCCAGCCGGCGCGAAAGCCGCCCGTGGCCTGGTGCAGCAGTGCAACGGCCAGGGGGGCCATGGCCGCGATCATGAAGCCGCCGCCCTGCATCAGCGCGTTCAGAGCGCCGGCCTGTGCCGGATGGGGCAGGTGGTCCAGTGCCACCACCATCATCAGCGCGAAACAGCCGCCCAGGCCGATGCCGAGCACGACGGTATTGAGCAAGGGCGCAGCGTCGGGCCAACAGGCCAGTCCTGCCAGGCCTGTGACCTGGCACAGCAGCGCGAAGCCCAGCCAGGGGCGGCGGTCGAGGCGGCGGGACGCCAGCATGGGCAGGCCCAGCGCCGCGCCGGCCTGGGCCACGGACAGCAGGGCGACCAGGCCGCCGCTTTGCGCGGGGCTCCAGCCGAGGCCCTGGTAGAAGGGCGCCAGCCAGGCCACCAGGGCCGCGTAGCCGCCGTTAACCAGGCCGAAGCAGGCCATCAGCAGCCAGGTGCGCGGCCGGCGGCGCAGCCAGCCGGTGCGCTCCGGTGCGGTGGCCGGCCCCGGCAGTGCGCGCAGCGCATGCCACGCCAGCGCCGCTGCCAGCAAGGCGGGCAGGGCCCACAGGGCCAGCGCCAGGCGCCAGTCCAGCCCCCATTGCACGGCCAGCGGCGACAGTTGGGCGCCCAGGGCGCCGCCGCCCATGAGCGCGGCCGAGTACAGGCCCATCATCTGCGCCATGCGCGTGGGGGACTGGCGTTTGATCAGCCCCGGCAGCACGCCTTGCACCAGGGCCACGCCCGCGCCGCACAGCGCGGCCGTGGCCAGCAGCATCGCGGCGTCCGCGCCGGCCGCGCGCAGCGCGCAGCCCAGGGCGATCGCCGCCAGCGAGAGCGCCATGGCACGGCGGGGTCCCAGCCGGCGCAAGGCCGCCGGGGCCAGCCAGGCACCAATGCCCATCAGCGCCATCGGCAGCAGCGTCAGCCAGGACAGGGCGGACAGGCCCATGCCCGTGGCGGACTGGATCTGCGGGCCCAGCGGCCCCACGGCGGTGAGAAAGGGCCTCAGGTTCAGCGTGGCCAGCACCACGGTCGCCAGCCACAGTGCGGCGCCGATGGCGGGCGTGGATGGGGAGGTGGCGCCGCGCGGCGGGGCGAGGGCGCCCCTCGCTTCAGGCCCAGGGCGCATCGCCATAGAGCTGGGCTGCCGTGATGCCCGTGTCCAGCCGGGTCAGCGGCAGAGGCGGTGGTGCCAGGGGCAGGCGCAGCCGCTGGTAGGCGCCCTCGCTGGACAGGCCGTAGGGGCGGGCGTCCGCGTTGTCGAAGGCGAAGAAGACCTGTTCGGCCCCCGCCATGACCAGGGCGCAAAGGCACATGGGGCAGGGGTGGCCGCTGGCATAGATGGCGCAGCCGGCCAGGCTGGCGCTGGCCTGGGCGCGCGTGCCGGCGCGCAGCGCCTGCATCTCGGCATGGGCGCTGGGGTCGTGGCTTTGCACGATTTCGTTGACGCCCGTGGCCAGGATCTGGCCTTCGCGCGCCAGCACCGCGCCGAAGGGCCGTCCGCCACGCAGGCGGTTGTCGCGCGCCAGTTGCACGGCCTGGCGCAGCAGCCGGATGTGTTGCTGTTCTTGCATGGCGGCAGTCTAGGGGGCTGCCATGGAATTTGAAAATGAAATGTTCAAATGCATTGCAGTGACAAGTCCACTGATCCGGCGCCTTCCGGCGCAACCCGCCATGCCTGCATCCTCCATCGACCCCGTTCTCTTGCGCAGCTTCTGCGCCGTCGCTGAAACCGGCAGTTTCACGCGCGCGGCCGCGGGCGTGCACCTGACCCAGTCCACCGTCAGCCAGCAGATCCGCCGGCTGGAAGAGCAGATGGGGTGCACGCTGCTGGACCGCAGCGGGCGCCATGTGGCCTGCACGCCCGAGGGCGAGCGCCTGCTGGCCTATGCGCAGCGCATCCTGGCACTGATGGACGAGGCCGTCGGGCAGCTGGCGGGCGCCGCCGAAACGGCGCTGCGCATCGGCGTTCCCGAGGACTTCGCGTCCCATGCGCTGATGCCGGCCTTTGCCGCGCTGGCGCGCGCCCAGCCGCAGTTGCGGCTGGAGCTGGCCAGCGGCATGTCGCAGGGGATCTGGCAGCAGTTCCAGGCCGGTGAGCTGGATCTGGCCCTGGTCAAGCAGCGCAGCGGCAGCGCCGCCGGACTGGCCCGCTGGCCCGAGCCGCTGGCCTGGATCGACAGCGCGCTGCACCCCTGCCAGGCACAGGAGCCGCTGCCGCTGGCGGTGTTCGCGCAGGGCGGCCTGTACCGCCGCGAGATGACGCACGCGCTGGATGCGGCGGGCCGCCGCTGGCGCCTGGCCTATGTGAGCGCCAGCCTGGCCAGCCTGCAGGCCGCCGTGGAGCAGGGCCTGGGCGTGAGCCTTTTGCCGCGCCGGCTGGTCGGCCCCGGCCATCGCCTGCTCGATGGCGTGGCCGGCTTCTCTCCCGTACCCGATGTGGAGGTGGCCCTGCATGTGCGCGCCCAGCTGTCGGCGCCGGGCCGGCGGCTGGCCGAGCGGCTGTGCGAGGCCTGCGATGCGCTGCTGGCGCCGGGGCAGGGCGCACCATGAAAAATCCCCGCCGTGGCGGGGAGGGTCGGTGGGTGACGCGCAGGCTCAATCCATCGTCAGATTCTGCTTTTGCACCACGTCCTTGTAGACGGCGTACTCGGCCTTGATCTCCTCGAAGAAATGCTCGGGCGTGTCGGCCACGATCAGCGAGCCGGTCTCCTCGATGCGCTTTTTGATCGCCGGGTCCTGCAGCACCTTGCGCGTGGCGGCATTGACCTTGTCCACGATGTCGCGCGGCAGGTTCCTGGGGCCGACGATGCCGTAGTAGGCCATGCGGTTGACGGGCGCCAGGCCCACTTCCTTGAAGGTGGGCACGTCGGGCAGGGCGGCCAGGCGCTGGGGGGCGGCGACCACGATGGGCACCAGGCGCTTTTCCTTGACGAAGCCCAGGGCCGAGGGCAGGTTGTCGAAGATCAGCGGGACCTGGCCGGCGACGGCGTCGTTCAGCGCCGGGCCGCTGCCGCGGTAGGGCACGTGGGTGATGTCGGTGCCGGTGGACAGCTTGTACATCTCCATCATCAGGTGGGTGATGCTGCCGTTGCCGGGCGAGGCGTAGGAGTACTTGCCCGGGTTCTTCTTCACCTCGGCCAGGAACTCCTGGTAGTTCCTGGCGGGGAACTTGGGGTTGGCCGCAATGATGTTGGGCGTGGCCGCGATGTTCACGATGGGCGTGAAGTCGGTCAGCACGTTGTAGGGGATCTTGGGATTGATCGCGGGGTTGGTGGCCGTGGTGGACACGGTGGCGATGCCCAGGCTGTAGCCGTCGGGCTGAGAGCGTGCCGTCTCGGCTGCGCCGATGCTGCCGCCGCCGCCGCCCTTGTTCTCGACGACCACGGGCTGGCCCAGGGCGCGGCCCAGCGGTTCGGCGACGATGCGCGCGATCAGGTCGGTGGTGCCGCCGGCCGCGAAGGGCACGAGCAGCTTGATGGGCTTGGTGGGGTAGCCCTGGGCATGGGCGGCGCCCGAAAGCGCCAGGGCGCCCAGGATGCCGGCGAGTGCGGTGCGGGAAGTGTGAGTCATGGTGTTGTCTCCGTGAATGGATGTTGTGAACGTTTGTTGCGAGGCACCGGCGGGTGGAAGAAGACGGGATTCGTAAGGCGTTTCCTGTGATGCAGGGGGTCAGACCACGCCGCGCGAGCGCAGCGCCTGGATGGCCATGGGGCCCAGGCCCAGCTCGGCCAGCACCTCGTCGGTATGCTGGCCCAGGGCGGGCGGCGCGCTGCGCAGCACGGGTGGCGTATCGCTCAGGCGCATGGGGCTGGCCACGCCGCCGATGCGCGAGATGCCGCCGCCGCCCTCGCGCGGCAGCTCGATGCGGATGCCGCGTGCGCGCACCTGCGGATCATCGAAGGCCTGGGCGACGGTGTTGATAGGGCCGCAGGGCACGGCCTTGTCTTGCAGCAGCGCGATCCACTCGGCCGTGCCGCGCGTCTTCATGGCGGGCACCAGCCGCTCCAGCAGGGCCTGGCGGTTGCGCACGCGTGCCGTGTTGGTGGCGAAGCGCTCGTCCTGCGCCCAGCCCGGCTCGCCGATGGCGGCGCAAAAGCGGGCAAACTGTCCGTCGTTGCCGATGGCCAGCAGCACGTTGCCGTCGGCCGTGGCGAAGTCCTGGTAGGGCGCCAGGCTGGGGTGGATGTTGCCCGCCCGCACGGGCGATTCGCCCGTGGCCAGAAAGCCCGCGGCCTGGTTGGCCAGCACGGCCATGCCCACGTCGAGCAGGGCCATGTCGATGTACTGGCCCCGGCCCGAGCTCTGGCGCGCATGCAGCGCCGCCAGGATGGCATTGCTGGCATACAGGCCCGTGAAGACATCGATCACGGCCACGCCCACCTTGAGCGGCCCGCCGCCGGGCGTCCCGTCGCCATGGCCGGTGATGCTCATCAGCCCGCACATGGCCTGCACCATGAGGTCGTAGCCCGCGCGCTCGGCATACGGGCCGGTCTGGCCGAAGCCCGTGACCGAGCAATAGATCAGGCGCGGGTTGAGCGCCTTGAGGCTGTCGTAGTCCAGGCCGTACTGTGCCAGGCCACCGACCTTGAAGTTCTCCACCAGCACGTCCGCCCCGGCCGCCATCTGGCGGATCAGCTGCTGGCCATCGGCCGTGGACATGTCGATCGTGACCGATCGCTTGTTGCGGTTGCAGGCCGTGAAGTAGCTGGCCTCCTGCGTGGCCTGCCCATCGTCGCGCGCCAGGAACGGCGGGCCCCAGTGGCGCGTGTCGTCGCCGGCCACGGGCCGCTCGACCTTGACCACGTCGGCGCCCAGGTCGGCCAGCGTCTGCGTGCACCAGGGCCCGGCCAGCACGCGCGAAAGATCAAGCACCTTGATGCCGGCCAATGCAGCCGGCGCGGAGGATGTGGAGGACATGGAAAACAGGGAGTTTGGTTGCGCCGTCACTGCCTGGCCGATAGTCATGCATTGCCCGCTTCACATAAAAGCGGGCGCGGCCCAAGGCGAGGGACGCCGAGCAAGAGCCGCCTCGCGGCGAGGGCGTCGTCCCCCTCCGCGAAGCGAGAAGGGGGAAGGCGCGAAGCGCCTCAGGGGGTCAGTTTGAAAAAGCTGCGATGCCTGTTTGGGCGCGGCCCAGGATCAGCGCATGCACATCGTGCGTGCCCTCGTAGGTGTTGACCACTTCGAGGTTGACCAAGTGGCGGGCCACGCCGAACTCGTCGCTGATGCCGTTGCCGCCCATCATGTCGCGGGCCATGCGGGCGATGTCCAGCGACTTGCCGCAGTTGTTGCGCTTGATCAGCGAGGTGATCTCGATCACGTTCTGGTGCTCGTCCTTCATGCGGCCCACGCGCAGCGCGGCCTGCAGGCCCAGGGTGATCTCGGTCTGCATGTCGGCCAGCTTCTTCTGGATGAGCTGGTTGGCGGCCAGGGGGCGGCCGAACTGCTTGCGGTCCAGCGTGTACTGGCGCGCCGTGTGCCAGCAGAACTCGGCCGCGCCCAGGGCGCCCCAGGCGATGCCGAAGCGCGCGCTGTTCAGGCAGGTGAACGGGCCCTTGAGTCCGCGCACCTCGGGGAAGGCGTTCTCCTCGGGCACGAACACGTCGTCCATCACGATCTCGCCCGTGATGGAGGCGCGCAGGCCCACCTTGCCATGGATGGCCGGGGCCGACAGGCCCTTCATGCCCTTGTCCAGGATGAAGCCGCGGATCTCGCCCACATGGCCGTCCTCGGTCACTTCCTTGGCCCAGACCACGAACACGTCGGCCACGGGGCTGTTGGTGATCCACATCTTGTTGCCCTTGAGGCGGTAGCCGCCGTCGACCTTGTAGGCGCGGCTGGACATGCTGCCGGGGTCGGAGCCGTGGTCGGGCTCGGTCAGGCCGAAGCAGCCGATGAACTCGCCGCTGGCCAGCTTGGGCAGGTACTTGTTCTTCTGGTCTTCGGTGCCGAATTCGTTGATGGGCACCATCACCAGCGAGCTTTGCACGCTGGCCATGGAGCGGTAGCCCGAGTCCACACGCTCGATCTCGCGGGCGACCAGGCCATAGCTCACGTAGTTCAGGCCCGCGCCGCCGTACTGCGTGGGGATGGTGGGGCCCAGCAGGCCCAGTTCGCCCATCTCGCGGAAGATGCTGATGTCGGTCTTCTCGTGGCGGAACATCTCCAGCACGCGCGGAGCCAGGCGCTCCTGGCAGTAGGCATGGGCCGCGTCGCGGATCATGCGCTCGTCGTCGCTCAGTTGCTGGTCGAGCTGGAAGGGGTCATCCCATTGGAAGCTGTTGCGGGCCATGTGTCGTATCTCCGAAGGCAAGGGCAAAGAGGCCGGGGGCCATGAGGCGTTGTTGCGCCGCATCTTAGAAGCGGCCCTGCCGCGCATGCAAACGATGTTTGTGCATCCATGAATGCGGAAAGCGCATGTATGGAATCGCTGCTGCGGGTTATTCCCTATGATGTGCGGCATCGGAATGCGTTGAATGCATGAGTCATGCGTAGAGCCCTGCCCTCCACCCAAGCCCTGGCCTGCTTCGAATCGGCCGCCCGCCACGTCAGCTACACGCGCGCCGCGCAGGAGCTGTCGCTGACCCAGAGCGCGGTCTCGCGCCAGATCATCGCGCTGGAGGAATTCCTGGGCGTGCCGCTGTTCCGGCGCACGCGCCACGGCGTGCGGCTGACCGAGGCGGGCACCCAGTACGCCCAGCAGGTCTCGCGCTGGCTGCATGGCCTGGAGCGCGACACGCTGGACATCATGGCCCACCAGGGCGAGGGCGGTCCGCTCAACCTGGCCGCCGTGCCCACCTTCGCCACGCGCTGGCTGCTGCCGCGCCTGCCGCAACTGGCGCGCGAGCACCCCGAGGTCACGGTGCATATCGACGTGCAGACCCGGCCCTTTTTGTTTGCCGACACGGTGTTCGATGCCGCTCTGTACGCGGGCACGCCCGAGCAGGTGGCCCGCTGGCCCGGTGTGCAGGCACAGTGGCTGATGGACGAGGAGGTCGTGCCCGTGTGCAGCCCCCAGCTGCTGGCCACGGCCCAGGCGCGCGAGCCGGGCCGCGCCTGGCTGCCCGTGGGAGCGCAGATCGTGGCGCAGATGCCGCTGCTGCAGCAAAGCACGCGGCCCTACGGCTGGCAGCAGTGGTTCGATGCCATGGGCGTGGCCGCGCCGCGCGCGCTCGACGGCATGCGGCTGGAGCTGTTCTCCATGCTGGCCGTGGCCGCCAGCCAGGGCCTGGGCGTGGCGCTGATGCCGCCCATGCTGATCGAGCAGGAACTGGCGCGCGGCGACCTCATCATCGCCTGCCCCCAGCCGCTGCGCGGCAACCGTGCCTACTACCTGGTCACGCCGGCGCTGGCCCCCGATGCGCAGCCCGCACCGGCGCTGCGGGTGTTCTCGGCATGGCTGCAGCAGCGCGCCCGTGAGCACCGGCCTGCCTGAAAATTAAGCAGGCTATGGATTGTTCAACGATGACAACCACTTAACCGACTTATCCCTGGGGCTGGCGGGGCTTGTCCACAGGCTTGTGGGGGTGGCTCTGGGGAAAACCCGCGCTGCTCTTCAAAACCACGGCAGGACGGCCAGGCACAGCGGCATGACCACGGCCGTGGCCACGCCGTTGAGGCCCATGGCCAGGGCCGAGAAGGCGCCCATGGCCGGGTGGATCTGCAGGGCGCGCGCCGTGCCGATGGCATGGGCCGTCAGGCCCAGCGCAAAGCCTTGCACGGCCGGGTCCTCGCTGCGCACCAGGCGGATCAGCAGCGGCGCCATCATGGTGCCCGCGATGCCGGTGATGGCCACGGCCACGGCCGCCAGCGAGGCCGGGCCGCCGAAGCGCTCGGCCATGGGCAGGGCGATGGGAATGGTGGCCGACTTGGGCGCCAGGGCCACCAGGGTCTGGACCGAGCCGCCCAGGCTCCAGCCGATCAGCAGCGCCGACAGCAGTGCCACCACGCAGCCCACGGCCAGGGCCACGCCGATGGGCAGCCACAGCGCGCGGATGCGCTCGCGCTGGGCATACAGCGGAATCGCCAGCGCCACGGTGGCCGGGCCGATCAGCAGGCCCAGCAGCGAGACGCCGCTGCGGTAGCTGGCGTAGGAGGTGCCCGTGGCCAGCAGCACGCCGACGATGACGACCACGGCCGTGAACACCGGGATCAGCAAGGGGTGGTTGCCGCTGCGCCGGTACAGCGCCATGGCCGCCAGGTAGACCGCCATGGTCAGCACCAGCCAGGGCAGGTGGGCCGTCGCCGCGTTGCCGGCCAGCGACTGCCAGAGGGTGGACGGCGCGCTCATGCCTTCTCCCCCCGGCTGGCGGCCGCCTCCTCGCGGGCACGCTGGCGCTGCAGGCACCAGCGGAAAGTGAAGGCCGTGGCCAGGAAGGTGATGGCCGCGCCCGCGATGCAGGCGATCACGAAGGGCTGCCATTCGCGCGAAAGCCGGTCGAACTCCAGCATCACGCCCGCGATGACGGGGATGAACAGCAGCATCATGTTCTGCAGCAGCACGCCGGCGACCTTCTCCAGCGGCTCGGGCAGGCGGCCATGGGCCAGCAGCGCCGCCAGCAGCAGCAAGGTGCCCACGAGCGCGCCGGGAAGCGGCAGGCCCGTGAGCTGGACGATGGCTTCGCCCAGCAGTTGAAAGGCGAACAAGGCGGTGATGGCGTAGAGCATGGGAAGCGCGAACTCCTGGGCGGGTGCTGCGGCTGCCCTGCTTGTGGGACATCGCCGCAAAGCGTGCAATCATCGCCCACAACGCGAAAAAAGGTGCGGCCACCGATTGCGCGGCCCCGCGGCCAAGGCTATGTTGGATGCGTGCCCGAGAGTCGACGGGCATGAGACATTGAATTGCGAAGGAGTTGCGATGGCCGAAACCATTTATCACGCACCAGTCTACGAGCCGACCGTGGACGAGCTGGAAGTGCTCAAGAAACTGGAGATGGGCGAGCCCGTGTCCCTGGAGACCGCCGCACGGGAGCATTTGTCCCGGAGGCTGCTGGAGCGTGGACTCGTGGCATTGGATGGCAGCCGCCAATGGCACATCACGGAGGCTGGCCGCGCGCAGATCCGGCGCAGCTAGGACGGGGAAGCCGCCTCGCAGGCCTGGGGTTTTCCCTTGGAATGCGCGCTGCCCGATTTGAAGGCAGGCCACCTGCGCTCCTGTGAATGCAGGCACTTGCAAGCGCTGTTCACTTGTTCCGAACATGCTATCCACAGGGTTGTCCAGTGGCTCTGTGGAGAAAAAAGCCACCCGAGGGTGGCTTTTTTTCATGGGTGTTCCGGCGACCTGGTCCGAGGGAGAAGCAGCGCGTGTGCCTGCTGCCTGGAAAGAAGTCAAATTTTCAAGTGTTTGATTTCAATATGGAATTTCAGAAAAATGCACAAGGGCTGGGCCAATGCATGCTCGCATCGGCAGGCTTGCGCGGTGATGCAGGCGGGCTGTCCTGTGCGCGCAAGCGCGTCGCTCCGGCTGCCGGCAGGTGAAGTTGTGCACAGCTTTTCCTGATTCTCGGTGAAAGGCGCGCAGGGGACATCCCGCCCAAGGCGATGGGGCGTGGATTCGTGTCGACGGAAAGGCCGCGATGCGTTGCGCGCCCTGGGGCAGGGCGGCAGGTTCGGGCAGGAGGTGCGCGGCCACTGATGCGGCAGCCGCGGGGCGAAAAAGAAACAGCCGAAAAAGCAGCGATCGCTTTTCCGGCTGGCCATCATCTGGTGTCCAGGGCCGCAGTCCCATCGGCGGCATGATCGACATGCCAGGACTCCGAATCCCCAGGCTCTTTGAGCGCAGGGGGCGCATTATACCCTGGTTTGGGGGCTTGGGACGTGGATGGGGCGGTGGCAATCAATGGGCATCGACCAGCGTTGCCAGCTGTGCCATCTTGCCCAATGCGCTGGTGGGCGTGAGCTCGGCGAGTTCGGCAAGCCCGCTGGCATCGTCGAGCTGCAGGTAGGCCATGGACCAGCCGCCGTAGCGGCGCCCCCTGGCGCACGGGCTGCGCTCCAGGGGCGTGAAGCCGACATGCCGCGTGTCCTGGGCGATGGCCTCGATCAGCGGGTACAGCTGATGCGGCACACCTTCGAGATACTGGAAAAAATTCTCGCCATCGAAGACCAGCATGCCGGTGATGTCGGCTTCGGCATTGAATTGCCTGGCGGTCTTGATGATTCTGGCGACGCAGGCTGCGTCCGTGCCCGGGGCCAGTTTGCTGCGGTAAAGGAAGTACTCGAGCGGGTGTTGCATGCCTTCTCCGGGGTGGTTGGGGGGCTGGATGAGGAAGGTGAGTGCAAACTTGGGTGGAAGTCCAACCCTTCTCAAGCAATGCCCAGGTTAGCACGCCTGCGATGCCGCCGGACCCGTAAGGCATTCGAAGCTGGGCCTGGCGCAAGCCGGGCAAGCCGCCTGCGGCCGGGCTGCCAAAGCAGCCACGAAGATGGACGGGCATAAAAAAAGACCCTGGCGGGTCTTTGCGGCAACGGTTGATCCTATGATGCGCCTGTAGCTATTGCTTTGATAGCATCAAAGCGATGGTGCCCGGGGCCGGAATCGAACCGGCACGCCTTGCGGCGGGGGATTTTGAGTCCCCTGCGTCTACCAATTTCACCACCCGGGCTACTGAGCGCAGGGGCGAATTATGGCACAGTGTAAGGCTATGAAAATTTATCCGACCATCGAGGACACCATCGGCCGCACGCCCCTGGTGGCATTGCAGCGCATTGGTGCGCAGTCTCGCCAGGAGCGTGGCAGCGTGGTGCTGGGCAAGCTGGAAGGCAACAACCCGGCCGGCTCGGTCAAGGACAGGCCGGCCCTGTCGATGATCCGGCGCGCCGAAGAGCGCGGCGAGATCCGGCCCGGCGACACGCTGATCGAGGCGACGTCGGGCAACACCGGCATTGCGCTGGCCATGGCGGCCACGATCAAGGGCTACCGCATGGTGCTGATCATGCCGGAGGACCTGTCCATCGAGCGCGCCCAGACCATGAAGGCCTATGGCGCCGAGCTGATCCTCACGCCCAAGAGCGGCGGCATGGAATATGCGCGCGACCTGGCCGACCAGATGGTGGCCCAGGGCAAGGGGGTGGTGCTCGACCAGTTCGCCAACCCGGACAACCCGCGCATCCACTATGAAACCACGGGCCCCGAGCTGTGGGAGCAGACCGGCGGAGAGATCACGCACTTCGTGAGCGCCATGGGCACCACGGGCACGATCACGGGCGTGGCCCGGTTCCTCAAGGAAAAGAATCCCGCCGTCCGCATCGTCGGCGCCCAGCCGGCCGAGGGCTCGCGCATTCCCGGCATCCGCAAGTGGCCCGAGGAATACATGCCCAAGATCTACGATGGCTCGCTGATCGACGAGACCGTGCTCGTGGGCCAGGACGATGCCGAGGACATGGCGCGCCGCCTGGCGCGCGAGGAAGGCATCTTCGCGGGCATCTCGGCCGCCGGTGCCTGCTGGGTGGCCCAGCAGATCGCCGAGCGCGAGCGCAACGCCACCGTCGTCTTCGTGGTCTGCGACCGCGGCGACCGCTACCTGTCCACGGGCGTCTTCCCCGCCTGACGCCGCGACGGGTCCGCCGCAGGCGGACTGGCCATGACCGCCGAAAAAACCAGGAACAGTCCCATGCACTATGAAACCCGCTACTGCACGCACTGTGCCACCCCCCTGCAATGGGTGGTCCAGGCGGAGGACGCAGGCGATGTGTCGCGCCTGCGCTGCCCCGGATGCGGCTGGACGCACTGGAACAATCCGACGCCCGTGCTGGCCGCCATCGTCGAGGTCGACGGCAAGGTGCTGCTGGCGCGCAATGCGGCCTGGCCGCCGACCATGTTCGCGCTGATCACGGGCTTCATGGAGGCCGGCGAGTCGCCCACCGAGGGCGTGGCGCGCGAGGTCAAGGAGGAAACCAACCTGGATGTGGTTTCCTGCGAGATCGTGGGGGCCTATGAGTTCCTGCGCATGAACCAGGTCATCATCGCCTACCATGTGGTGGCCCAGGGCGAGGTCCGGCTGTCGCCCGAGCTGCTGGACTACCGGATGTACGAGCTCGGCGAGCTCAAGTGCTGGCCGGCCGGCACCGGCTATGCGCTGGCCGACTGGCTCAGGAGCCGAGGGCACGAGCCGGTATTCTTCACTGCCGAGGAAAACGCGGCGCGCCGCGCGGGCCTGGGCCAGAACAACTGAAGCACTATGCAAGTAGACAAGGAAATCGATACGCGCGGGCTCAACTGCCCGCTGCCCATCCTCAAGGCCAAGAAGGCGCTGGCCGAACTCGACAGCGGCCAGCTGCTCAAGGTGGTGGCCACGGACACGGGATCGCTGCGCGACTTCCAGGCCTTTGCCAAGCAGACCGGCAACGAGCTGGTGGAGCAGCAGACCGTGGGCGCGGAGTTCATCCACATCCTGCGCCGGCGCTGAACCGGGCGCGGCGCCACGCAAAAGGCCTGCTTGCGCAGGCCTTTTTGCATGGGCGCGCGGCCCTCAGACGCTCAAGGCCTTGAGGTATTCGCGAAAGCTCGCGCCCACGTCTTCGTGTTGCAGCGCCAGCTCCACGGTGGCCTGCAGAAAGCCTTCCTTGCTGCCGCAGTCGTAGCGCTTGCCCTGGTACTGGAAGGCGTAGACGGCCTCGGAGGCCATCAGGCGCTCGATGGCATCGGTCAGCTGGATCTCGCCGCCCACGCCCTTGGGCTGGTTGCGGATCTCCTCGAAGATGGCGGGCGTGAGCACATAGCGGCCGGCCACGCCCATGCGCGAGGGGGCCTGCTCGGGCGCGGGCTTTTCCACGATCTGCTCGATGCGCATCAGCGCGCCGCCGGCCGGCTCGCCGGCCACGATGCCATAGCGCCGGGTCTGCTCCAGCGGCACTTCCTGCACGGCCAGCAGCGAGCGGCCCTGTTTCTGGAAGGCCGAGGTCATCTGGGACATCACGCCGGGGCCGCCGGGGTTGCCGACCATCAGGTCGTCGGCCAGCAGCACGGCAAAGGGCTCGTTGCCGACCAGCGGCTCGGCGCACAGCACGGCATGGCCCAGGCCCAGCGAGCGGGGCTGGCGCACGAACAGGCAGTTCATGTCGGCGGGGCTGATGCTGCGCACCAGCTCCAGCATGGCCTGCTTGCCGGCATTCTCCAGTTCGTTTTCCAGCTCGTAGGCGGTGTCGAAATGGTCCTCGATGGCGCGCTTGCTGCGGCCGGTGACGAAGATCATGTCGCGGATGCCGGCCTCGTAGGCCTCCTCGACGGCGTACTGGATCAGTGGCTTGTCCACCACGGGCAGCATCTCCTTGGGGGAAGCCTTGGTGGCGGGCAGAAAGCGCGTGCCGAGTCCCGCGACGGGGAACACGGCCTTGCGGACACGGGTCTGGGTGCTCATGTGTTTGTCAGCCCAGGCGGGCCAGTTGTTCGCGGATGCGGGCCAGCGTCGCACCGAAGTCGGCGACGCGCTTCTTTTCCTGGTCGATCACGGCCGGGGGGGCCTTGGCCACGAAGGCCTCGTTGCCCAGCTTGGCATTGGCCTTGGTGATCTCGCCTTCCAGGCGTGCGGCTTCCTTGGACAGGCGGGCCTTCTCGGCGGCCACGTCGATCTCCACGAACAGGGCCAGGCGCGCCTCGCCCACCACGCACACGGGCGCGGCCTGGGCGGCTTCGGCCCAGGCAGCCTCGTCGTCGAACACCTTGACCTCGCTGAGCTTGGCCAGGTTTTGCAGCACGGCGGCGTTGGTGCGCAGGAACTGCGCCTCGTCAAGCGAGCCGGCCACCGCCAGCAGCGGCAGGCGCTGGGCCGGCGAAACGCCCATCTCGCCGCGCAGCGTGCGGCAGGCGTCGATCATCTGCTTGATGCGGCCCACGTAGGCGATGGCGGCCTCGTCGATCTTCTCGGGCTGGGCCTCGGGGTAGCGGGCCACGGCCACGGATTCGCCGGGCAGGCCGGCGACCGGGGCCACCTTCTGCCACAGCTCCTCCGTCACGAACGGGATGATGGGATGGGCCAGGCGCAGGATGGCCTCCAGCGTGCGGATCAGGGTGCGGCGCGTGGCGCGCTGCTGCGCTTCGTTGCCGGTCTGGATCTGCACCTTGGCGATTTCCAGGTACCAGTCGCAGAACTCGTTCCAGACGAAGTCGTAGAGCGCGTTGGCCACGTTGTCCAGGCGGAACTCGGCAAAGCCCCTGGCGATCTCGGCCTCGACCTTCTGCAGCTGCGAGGCGATCCAGCGGTCGGGCTGGCTGAACTGCATGTAGCCCGCGAATTCGCCGCCCGGCTGGCATTGCTCCTTGGTATGGGGCAGCAGTCCGCAGTCATGGCCTTCGCAGTTCATCAGCACGAAGCGGCTGGCGTTCCACAGCTTGTTGCAGAAGTTGCGGTAGCCCTCGCAGCGCTTGCTGTCGAAGTTGATGGAGCGGCCCAGCGAGGCCAGGGCCGCGAAGGTGAAGCGCAGCGCATCGGCGCCGTAGGCGGGAATGCCTTCGGGGAATTCCTTTTGCGTGTTCTTGCGCACCTGGGGCGCGGTCTCGGGGCGGCGCAGGCCCTGGGTGCGCTTGTCCAGCAGTTGCTCCAGGGCGATGCCGTCGATCAGGTCCACGGGGTCGAGCACGTTGCCTTCGGACTTGCTCATCTTCTTGCCCTGGGCATCGCGCACCAGGCCATGCATGTAGACATGGCGGAAGGGCACGCGGCCCGTGAAGTGCGTGGTCATCATGATCATCCGGGCCACCCAGAAGAAGATGATGTCGTAGCCCGTGACCAGCACGGAGCTGGGCAGGTAGAGGTTGAAGTCGTCGTCGGCCGCGTCCGTCTGGTTCGGCCAGCCCATGGTGGAGAAGGGCACCAGGGCCGAGGAGTACCAGGTGTCCAGCACGTCCTCGTCGCGCGTCAGCGTCCTGCCGGGCGCCTGGGCCTGGGCCTCGGCTTCGCTGCGGGCCACGTAGACCTTGCCGTCCTCGTCGTACCAGGCGGGGATCTGGTGGCCCCACCACAGCTGGCGCGAGATGCACCAGTCCTGGATGTTGTTCATCCACTGGTTGTAGGTGTTGACCCAGTTCTCGGGCACGAACTGCACCTGGCCGCTGGCCACCGCGTCGATGGCCTTCTGCGCGATGGACTTGCCGGTGGCATCGCCTTCGCCGACCTTGTTCATGGCCACGAACCACTGGTCGGTCAGCATGGGCTCGATCACCTGGCCCGTGCGCGTGCAGATCGGCACCATGAGCTTGTGCTTCTTGGTCTCGACCAGCAGGCCTGCCGCATCGAGGTCGGCCACGATGGCCTTGCGGGCCACGAAGCGGTCCAGGCCCCGGTATTTCTCGGGCGCCTCGTCGTTGATGGTGGCCGTCAGCGTCAGCACGCAGATCATCGGCAGGCCGTGGCGCTGGCCCACGGCATAGTCGTTGTTGTCATGCGCGGGCGTGACCTTGACCACGCCCGTGCCGAACTCGCGGTCCACGTACTCGTCGGCGATGATGGGGATCTGGCGGCCGACCAGGGGCAGGGTCACGGTCTTGCCGATCAGCGCCTGGTAGCGCTCGTCCTCGGGGTGGACCATGACGGCCACGTCGCCCAGCATGGTCTCGGGGCGCGTGGTGGCGACCACGAGCTGGCCCGAGCCGTCGGTCAGCGGGTAGGCGATGTGCCACAGCGAGCCGTCCTTTTCCTCGCTCTCCACTTCCAGGTCGGAGACGGCGGACATCAGCTTGGGGTCCCAGTTCACCAGGCGCTTGCCACGGTAGATCAGGCCCTGCTGGTACAGGCGTACGAAGGTCTCGTTGACGATGGACGACAGCCTGTCGTCCATGGTGAAGTACTCGCGGCTCCAGTCCACGCTGTCGCCCATGCGGCGCATCTGGCCGGTGATGGTGTTGCCGCTGTGGTTCTTCCACTCCCAGACCTTGCTCACGAAGTTCTTGCGGGCCTCGGGCGGCGTGGCGCCCATGTCGTGGCGGCTGGCGATGCCCTGCTCCTGCAGCTGGCGCTCGACCACGATCTGCGTGGCGATGCCCGCATGGTCGGTGCCCGGCACCCAGACCGTGTTGTGGCCCTTCATGCGGTGGTAGCGCGTGAGGCTGTCCATGATGGTCTGGTTGAACGCATGGCCCATGTGCAGCGTGCCCGTCACATTGGGCGGCGGCAGCTGGATGGAGAACGAGGGCTGGGATGCGTCCGCCCGGCCCGTGCCGCGCACGCCGGCCGCGCCGTAGCCGCGCCTTTCCCACTCGGGGCCCCAGTGGGCCTCGATGGCGGCGGGTTCAAACGATTTGGACAGGCTGTCGAGGCCTGGCTGGGCAATGGTGTCGCTCATGGCTTGCTTGCGGGGAATTTGGCAAATGGCAAATGAAAACGGCATCCGGTGAAGGGATGCCGTCTGCAACTGCGCAATGGATGACGGTTTGACGGGGATTCTACCGACCCCGTCCGCCAGTCTGTTCTCCGGGTCTTATTCAGGCCGCGGCGCCCGGCACGAACTCGGGGCGGTCGTTGCTCTGGGGCTTGAGCGGCTGCGATGCCTTGCCTTCGGCGCGCTCCTTGCGCCATTGCTCCTTGCGGGCGGTCCATTCGTTCAGGCGTGCATGCGCCGTGGTGCTCTCGCGCGCCATCTGCACCTCGTCGGCCAGCTGGGCCGACAGCTCCAGGCGGATGCCGTTGGGGTCGAAGAAATAGATGCTCTTGAAGATGTGGTGGTCGGTCACGCCCAGCACCTCGATGCCGTGGGCCTGCAGGCGGGCCTTGGTGTTCTCCAGCTCCTGGACCGTGTCCACGCGGAAGGCGATGTGGTTGATCCACAGCGGCGTGTTGGGCGAGGGCAGGGCCTTTTCATCGTCACCGATGTCGAAGAAGGCGATGAAGGAGCCGTCCCTGAGGCGGAAGAAGAAGTGGGTGTAGGGGCAGTATTCGCCGGTGCTGGGCACGTAGTCGCTCTGGATGATGTGGTAGAGCGGCAGGCCCAGGATGTCCTCGTAGAAGTGGCGGGTCTCCTCGGCATCGCGCGCCTTGTAGGCGTAGTGGTGCAGCTGCTGCACGGCGGCGGGCGGCGGCAGGGTGGACAGGTCGGGACGGGCGGTGGTGTTCATCGATGTCTCCTTGGTGGATGTTGTGATTCTACTATTCGTAATTGATTAACCTAAATGAAATTTCGGTGGAAAGCCAGGGGTATGGCTGGCCGTGCGTGGCGGACGCGGTGGTGGCGGCGGCGGCCGCCGCCGCCGCCGTTCAGTGGGGGTGCAGGTCCAGCCAGGGCAGGGGAGCATCGGCATGGACATGGCGCTGTTTGGCGGGCGTGAACCCGGTATCGAGCGTGCCGAGGGCCAGGCAGATCCAGCCGGAGAATTCGCCCGAGGTCCGCTGCCAGGTCAGCGGGGAGCCGCAGCCTGCACAAAAGCAGCGCTCCACGCCCGGCGAGGATGGGTAGGTGCGCAGGTGCCGTGCGCCGTGGGTGATGGCGAACTGCGCGACAGGGACGGCGCCGTAGCTGGCGAAGGCCGCGCCGTGGGCCTTGCGGCACATGCCGCAGTGGCAGTGCGAGACGGCCTTGATCTGGGCCCGCGCCTCATAGCGGACCTGGCCGCACAGGCAGCTTCCCAGGTAGATCGGCGGTGTCATGGCGTGCCGGGCTCCAGGCGGCGCGGCCGCAGCGCGGCTTCAGCCGCGACGATGGCGGCGAAGCCCAGCACATAGGCCAGCACGTCCCACCAGTCGGGCGTGCTGCCCAGCACGATGCGCAGCGCGCGGTTGGGAATGCGCAGCTGCCAGGCCGAGGCCAGGTACTGGCCCAGTTCGACCAGCAGGCCCACGCCCAGCGCGGCCGACGCCAGCGGCAGCACGCGCGCGCCGATGAAGGTCTTGAACACGGCATAGACCCAGGCGACGGCCATCACGTCGCCGACAAAGCTGCGCACCCAGCCCCAGCGTGCGCCGACGGTGGCCAGCAGCACGAGCAGGATGAAAAGGGCCACCGCCCAGGCCAGGGAAACAGGATCGAAACGCCATCGCATGGGCTCTATCATCGTTCCAAATCCGGCCCGTAAAAAAGCCCGTGACCGGGTTCGGTGCACGGGCCTGGATCCGCCGGCGTTTCGCAGCGCGGCGCGGGGATTACTGCTTGACGGCCTCGATGGACATCACCAGGCGCACTTGCTTGGGAAAGCCGTAGTCCACGCCGTAGTTCACGCCGAAGGCGGTGCGGTCGATCACGGCCTCGAAGTCGCCGCCGCAGGTCTCGCGCTTTTGCAGCATGGCGTTGGGGTAGCAGGTGAACTTGTTGGCCTTGATGGTCACGGGCTGGGTCTTGTCCAGGATGGTCAGCCGGCCCGTGACTTCCTTGAGCTTGTCGCCGTCGAAGACGAACTTGTCGGACACGAACTTCGCCTGGGGGAACTTGGCCACGTTGAAGATGTCGGCGCTCTTGAGGTGCTTGTCGAATGCGGCGGTGCCCGAGTTCAGCGAATCCATTTCCAGCACGACCTCGACCTTGCCGGTCTTGGCCTCACGGTCGAATTCCACGGTGCCGCTCTTCTTGTCGAAGCGCACGCGGTTGGTCGATGCGCCGTTGTGGTCGATCTCGAAGGTGGCGAAGGTGTGGGTGGGGTCGATGGCATAGGTCGCGGGAGCGGCCTGGGCTGCGGTGGCGGACAGGCCGGCGATGGCCAGGACAAACACGGAAGTGCGCATGGAAAGACTCCTTGGTTGACGGTAATGGAAACGGTGCGAATCGGGGATCAGAGCTTGCCCACGCCGGTGAGCGCCAGCTTGAACTGGACCTGGACTTCGTCGGCGACCATGGAGGTGTCGCCCCATTCGCCTTCGCCGATCTTGAACTGCAGGCGCTTGAGCGGCAGGGTGCCGGTGGCCGTGGTGGTGGCGCCGGACTGGGCCAGCTGCACGGGAATGCTCACGTTCTGGACCTGGCCCTTGATGTTGAGCTTGCCGTCCACCTGGTACTTGCCGCCGCCCAGCGCCTTGACGGCCGTGGAGTCGAAGACGGCTTGCGGAAACTTGGCCACGTTGAACCAGTCGGCCTTGGGCAGTTCGGCATCGGTTTCCTTGGCGCCCATGGTGGCGCTGCCGGTGTCCACGGTGAAGCGGATCTTGCTGGCCTCGGGCCTGGCCGTGTCGAACTGGACCTGGGCGTCGAACTTCTTGAACTGGCCTTGCAGCGGCACACCCATCTGCTTGGCCGTGAAGTTCACGGCGCTCTGGGCGGGCACGAGCTTTTGCTCGGCCAGTGCGGCCTGGCTGGCCAGGGCGGCAGCGGCGAGGGCGATGGTGGTCAGTGTGGAGGAAAAGCGCATGGCGAGACTCCTTGTGGTCACAGAGGTTCGGTCGGGGGGTGGCTGGGGCCGGCGGGATGCCGGCCCGGGCTGGAGAAGGGGGTCAGGCGCGGCCCGGCAGCATGCGCGAGATCAGGCCGTCGCGGTCGATGAACTGGTGCTTGAGGGCGGCGCCCACATGCATGGCGATCAGCACGACCAGGGCCCAGGCCGCCCAGCCGTGCAGGGGCTTGATGGCTTCGGCCAGCGCGGGGCTGGCCGGCACGAAGTCCGGCAGGGGCAGCACGCCCAGGAAGACGATGGGAAAGCCCGCGGCCGAGCTGTAGGCCCAGCCCAGCAGCGGCACGGCGAAGAACAGCAGGTACATGGCGTGATGGGTCCCGTTGTGGGCCCAGTGCTGCCAGCGCGGCATGGCGCGCGAGATGGCGGCGGGCAGCTCGGGCGGGCGGTGCGTCAGGCGCCACAGCAGGCGCAGCAGGCTCAGGGTCAGCAGGCTGATGCCCAGCCATTTGTGCCAGTTGTACAGCTTCAGGCGTGAGGGGGAGAAGGGCAGCCCCGTCATGTACCAGCCCAGCGCCAGTGCGCAGACCAGGCCCAGGCCCAGCAGCCAGTGGGCGGCGATGGCCACGCCGGTGTAGCGCCCGGCGGCGAGTGGGTGGTTGTCGGGGACTGCGGCGCTGGCTGGAGACTCTGTCATGGATGGGGCAGGCGTTGGAACCGTTCAGGGCCCCGGAAAAGGGGCCCTGCCTGGCGAAGAATGCAGCGCGTTCGGCCGGGGCTTCGTGCACTGCGTACGGATTGCAGTGTAGGAAGCGGCAAATCCAAAAGAGTTCAGCGGTATTGACGGCTCAGTTCAAAAAAGATGAAGGCCGCCGCGCTGGCGGCCGCGTGTTCAGGGCCGGGCGGGATCGGCGGGCAGCACGACCACGGCCTGCGCGGCCTGCTTCCAGGCATCGGCCGCCGCGGCTGCGTCGCCGCGGTGTTCGGCCATCAGGGCCAGCCGCTGCCAGGCGCGGGTGCGCAGCGCACTTTCCTGAAGATGGGGCGCTGCGCGCAGCAGCAGCTGCTGGGCCTTGCCCCAGAGCTGGCGCTGCACGCAGGCCATGCCCGCCAGGTACTGCAGGCGCGGCTCGCGCGGCTGTGCGGTGGCGGCCGCTTCGATGCGCGCCAGCCAGGCGCCGTCCAGGCCGTCCAGGCAGTTTTCGAGGGCCTGGACCAGGCGCGGCAGGTGGGCCTCCCTGCGCGGGCCCGGGTGGCTGAGCAGGTGCTCCCAGACGGGCTGCAGCCATGCGCGCGCCTGGGCGGGCTCGCCGCCCAGGGCGATCAGGCGCGAGGCGGCCGGCAGCGAGATCTCGGGCATGGCGCGCTCCTCGCTGTCGAGAGACAGCCAGAACTGCTGCAGCTGCGTGGTGTCGCGCGCCTCCTGGATGCTCTCCAGCACTAGGCCGCGTACCACGCTGGCCGCGGCGGCCGGCGAGAAGGCGCGGTGCTTGGCCAGCAGGCGCGCCGTGTCCAGCGCCGTCGATGTCAGGCCAGCCAGGCGCGAGGCCTTCAGGCGGATGCGCAGCGCAATCGTGCGCCGTGCCGCCCCCTGGGGCAGCTCGGCCAGGCGCCGCAGCGCGTCGGCCGCATCCCGGTCGTCCAGGGCCCAGCGCGCGGCGCGCATCTGGGCGCCTTCGCGCATTTCCTGTTCCTGGGCGCTGCCCTGGGCTGGCGCATTGGCCAGCACCTCGCGCCAGTGGGCGTCGCGCTGGGGGCTGTCCTGCAGGGCGTGCGATGCATCGGCCGCGACCATGTGGGCCGCGGCGCGCAGGCGTGCGCCATGCGGGATGGCGGCGTGGGCGTCGGCCAGCGACTGTTCCATCGACAGCGCGGCCAGCGCGGACTTGCGCGCGCGCAAAAAGCGCCCTGCCTGCAGGTGCGACAGCGCCTCCAGCAGGCTCTGGTGCATGGCGCGCTCCTTTTGCTGGTTGCGCCAGCGCCGGGCCTGGTGCGGCATCCGCAGCAGCGCCGACAGCGCGCGCAGCGCCGCATAGAGCAGCACGAAGGCCAGCACGGTCAGCGCAATCGCCAGATTCAGCGACAGATCCAGCCGGTAAGGCGCCCAGAACAGGGTGACCGTGCCCTGGTTGGAGCCCGCGAACAAGGCGGCCGCGACGGCCATGCCGAACAAACCGATCAACCACAGGGCTGCACGCATGCGTCTCTCCCTGCCTCAGCGGCCGGCCGCGGCCGTGGCCAGGGCTGCCAGTGTTTCGTCGAGCGTCGGCTGCTCGGCCGTGCGCAGATTGGCCTGGATCTGCTGCAGCTGCGCCTGCACGATCTGCGTGCGGCGGCCCGCCGGGTCGAAGTACTTGTTCACTGCGGCCCCCGTGGCGGCCAGATCGGCCCGGGCGGCCTCCCATTGGCGCGACAGCAGCGCCAGCCGCGCATTGAGCAGCTTGAGCTTGAGGTTCTCGCGCAGGAAGTAGGCCTGCTCGGGCGCCAGCAGGATGGCATCGGGGTGGTCGATGCGGCTGACGCGCACCAGGTCTCCGGCCTCTTCGCGCACGGCCGTCCAGCCGCGCTCGCCCCAGGCCCGCCACCAGCGCCATTCGGTGGGATTGCCTTCGATGGCAGGCTCCGCGGGCGGGCGGGGGCCGTTGCCCTGCACGGCACGTTGGCGGCCGGCGCGCGTCTGGGCCACGGCGTTGAGCAGCGGCATGTCGTCGACCTGGCGTACCAGGTCTTCGATGCGGGTGAGCAGGCCGGCCGTGTCGGCGACGCTCATGCGCGCCAGGCGCTCGAGGTCGCGGTCCAGCGCGCGCAGCACGGGCGCCAGCCGGGGCTGGGCGGCGCGCTCGATGCGCTGGCGCGCGTTCTTGAGCGTGGCCACCAGCGGCTGCAGGCTGCCCGAGAGTTCGGCCTGCTGCTGGGCCATGCGGACCGACGACTCGATGTCCACCACCAGGTTTTCATCGCGCGAGCGAGACATGCTCTGCATCAGCTCGTCGAACTGGGTGCGCTGCAGCGACAGCTCGGCGATGCGCGCCTCCATGACCGAGGTGCGGGCCGCGCTGTCGCGCGCCAGGTCCTGGGCATCGCGCGCCAGCGTGCGGGCCTCGACCGCCTGCGAGCCCGACTGCGCCGACTGGCGCGCCAGCTGCTCCTGGATGTTGCCCAGGCGCTGCCAGAGCATGCCGCAGGCGATCAGCGCCGCCACCGCCACGGCGCCCAGGCCATACACCAGTGCAGGGGACACCTGCCGGGGGGCCGCGCCAGCGGCGCCGCCTTGGGCCGAACCTGCCGCAAAGTCCACTGCCGCAGGGGGGGAGGCTGTCGTCTTGTCCGGTGAAATGGGGCGGTCTTGCGCGGCGTCAGAGCTCATGCCAGCGATTCTATCGACGCAACCACGTCCTCCAGTGCGGGGCGGCATTGCTTGACATATCCGAAGCCGATGCGCTGCGCCTGGGCCGCGATGCGTTCGTGCGTAGCGAGCGCTCGCGCCTGCCGCCAGGATTGGCCTGGCAAAAGCTGTTGCAGATTGGCAACGGATTCCGAGCTGCTGAAAAGCCAGACCGTCGCATCGGCGGCTGCCTGCTGCGCCAGCTGCCGCTGCGCGGCATCCCATTCGGGCAGCACGCGCTGGTAGACCGCCAGCAGCTCGACTTCGGCTCCGGCATCGCGCAGCCTGGCCGCGAGCCAGTCGCGGCCGGCGCCGGCGGTGGCGGCCAGCGGCGCGGCGTCCGGGGTGGGGGCGCCGGCGCAGCTGCCGCCGCGCACGATGAGCACGCGGTCCCCGGGGCGGATCTGCGCATGCACGCGCTGCCACAGGGTTTCCGATTCGAACTGCGCTGCGTCGGGCGGCGGGCCGTCGATCTGTTCTTCGGGAATGCCCAGTGCCCGCAGCGCCTTCGCGGTGCCGGGGCCCGGCGTCCAGGCGCGGGTGGATGCTGGCAGCCAGGCAGGCGCGGCGCCCAGGAAATGCTGGACGGCGTTGCCGCTGACGAACATCACGGCGCGGTAGCCCTGGCCTTCGTACAGGGTGGCGCGGGCCGCTTGCAGGGCCTGCCGGGCGCTTTCGCCGCGGCAGGGCCCTATGGCCATCAGCGCCAGCGCCTGGGCCCGCAGGCCGCGGGCCTGCAGCGCATCCACCCAGGCGGCCGCATCGTGGGCCGGGCGGGTGACGAGCACGCGTGGCGGCATGTCGGCCCGCTGGCTAGGAAGCGGTGGCCGGCCGGGCGCCCGCGGCCTGCAGCAGGCTGGCGACGTGCTGCCCGAGGGCATCGGCCGAGGCGAAGTCGGTGACCGTGGCGCTGCCGTGCACGCGCACCAGGGGCAGGCGGCCTTCGGGATCGCCCCAGGCCGCATCGAGCCGCAGCAGGTCGCCATCGAACGTGCCGTGGGCGGCCAGCGGCATGGAGCAGCTGCCGCCCATGCAGCGGCTGACGGCGCGCTCGGCCGTCACGGTCAGCCAGGTGGATGGGTGGGCCAGCGGGGCCAGGGCGGCTGCCAGGTCTTCGCGGCCGGCGCGGATCTCGATGCCCAGCGCGCCCTGGCCCGCGGCGGGCAGCATGTCGGCGGGATCGAACTTCATGCGGATGCGTTCGGCCAGGCCCAGGCGCATCAGCCCGGCGGCGGCCAGCACGATGGCGTCGTACTGGCCTTCATCGAGCTTGCGCAGGCGGGTGTTCACGTTGCCGCGCAGCGGCTCGATGCGCAGGTCGGGGCGCAGCGCCTGCAGCAGGGCCTGGCGGCGCAGGCTCGATGTGCCCACCACGGCGCCCTGCGGCAGTTCGGCCAGCGTGGCGTAGCGCGGCGAGACGAAGGCATCGCGCGGGTCCTCGCGCTCCATCACGCAGGCCAGGGAGAAGCCCTGGGGCAGCTCCATGGGAACGTCCTTGAGCGAATGCACGGCGATGTGGGCGCGGCCTTCTTCCAGCGCCACTTCCAGCTCCTTGACGAACAGGCCCTTGCCGCCGACCTTGGACAGCGTGCGGTCCAGGATCTGGTCGCCCCTGGTCGTCATGCCCAGCAACTCGACCTCATGGCCCCGCTCCCGCAGCAGCGCCTGCACATGCTCGGCCTGCCACAGGGCCAGCTGGCTCTCGCGCGTGGCGATGACGACAGGGTGGGGAAGCGGTGATTTGGTATTCATCAAAGGTCTCGGGGTAACGGGCAATGCTAGCATGCTGCGCCGCAATAACGCTGCGGCACCGGACCGACGCCCAAGCAAACCGACACTCTGACCGTTTCCAGGAGATTCGTTGATGGCCACCGCCCCCCGCAAGAGCACCGAGCGTGAAGACAGGCGCGATGACAGACCCGTCCGCAAGGCGGACAAGGACCTGCCGCTGATCGAGGACATACGCCTGCTGGGGCGCATTCTGGGCGATGTGATCCGCGAGCAGGAGGGCGTCGCGGCCTTCGAGCTGATCGAGCAGGTGCGCCAGCTGTCGGTGAGCTTTCGCCGCGATGCGGACGAGACGGCGGACCGCGCGCTCAAGCGCCTGCTCAAGGGCCTGACCACGGACCAGACGGTCAGCGTGATCCGCGCCTTCACCTATTTCAGCCACCTGGCCAATCTGGCCGAGGACCGCCACCACATCCGCCGCCGCGCCGTGCACGAGCGCGCGGGCAATACGCAGGAGGGCAGCATCGAGGTGGCCCTGGCGCGGCTGCGCTGGGCCGGCATCTCGGCCGGCACCGTGGCCCAGACCCTGGCCAGGAGCTATGTGGCCCCGGTGCTCACGGCCCACCCCACCGAGGTCCAGCGCCAGAGCATCCTCGTGGCCGAGCGCGACATCTCCCAGCTGCTGGCCGCCCGCGAGGACATCCTGGTGCGCGCCCAGCTGTACAACAGCGCCAAGGATGCGCTGACCCCGCGCGAGCTGGAGCGCAACGAGGCCCAGCTGCGCGCCCGCGTCAGCCAGCTGTGGCAGACGCGCCTGCTGCGCTACTCCAAGCTCACGGTGGCCGACGAGATCGAGAACGCGCTGTCCTACTACGAGGCCACCTTCCTGCGCGAGATCCCCAAGCTCTATGCCCAGCTGGAGCAGGAACTGGGCAACACCCTGCCCATCCACAGCTTCCTGCGCATGGGCCACTGGATCGGCGGCGACCGCGACGGCAATCCCAATGTCACGGCCCAGAGCCTGGAGCTGGCGCTGTCGCGCCAGGCCGACGTGGCGCTGCGCCACTATCTGCGCGAGGTGCATTACCTGGGCGGCGAGCTGTCGCTGTCCCAGCGCCTGGCCGATGTGACGCCCGAGATGCAGGCCCTGGCCGAGCGCTCTCCCGACACCAACGAGCACCGCTCGGACGAGCCCTACCGCCGCGCGCTCACCGGCATCTACGCCCGCCTGGCCGCTACGCTCAAGGACCTGACGGGCGGCGAGGCCGCGCGCCATGCCGTGGCGCCGCAGAATGCCTACGCCTCGCCGCAGGAGTTCCTGGCCGACCTGCGGGTCATCGACGAGTCGCTGAGCCGCAACCATGGCGAAGCCCTGGCCACCCAGCGCCTGCGCCCGCTGATGCGCGCCGTGCAGGTCTTCGGCTTTCACCTGGCCACGGTGGACCTGCGCCAGAGCTCGGACAAGCATGAGGAGGTCGTGGCCGAGCTGCTGGCCACCGCGCGCCTGGAGCCGGACTACAGCGGCCTGCAGGAAGACGCCAAGTGCGCCCTGCTGGTGCGCCTGCTGGAGGAGGCGCGGCCGCTGCGCGTGGTGGGGGCCGAGTACTCCGCGCATGCGCGGGGCGAGCTGGCCATCTTCGAGGCCGCGCGGCGCCTGCGCGCGGGCCTGGGGGCCGAGGCCATCCGCCACTGCATCATCAGCCACACCGAGTCGGTCAGCGACCTGCTGGAGGTGCTGCTGCTGCAAAAGGAGACCGGCCTGCTGCGGGGCACGCTGGACGACGGGGCGGTCTGCGACGTGATCGTGGTGCCGCTGTTCGAGACCATCGGCGACCTGCGCAGCGCGGCGCCCATCATGCGCCGCTATTTCCAGCTGCCCGGCGTGGCCGCCATGGTGCAGCGCAGTGGCGGCGAGCAGGACATCATGCTGGGCTACAGCGACAGCAACAAGGATGGCGGCATCTTCACCAGCAACTGGGAGCTGTACCGCGCCGAGATCGCGCTGGTGGGCCTGTTCGACGAGCTGGCCGACAGCCATGGCATCAGCCTGCGCATGTTCCATGGCCGGGGCGGCACCGTGGGCCGGGGCGGCGGTCCCAGCTACCAGGCCATCCTGGCCCAGCCGCCGGGCACGGTGCGCGGCCAGATCCGCCTGACCGAGCAGGGCGAGGTCATCGCCTCCAAGTACGCCAACCCCGAGATCGGGCGGCGCAACCTGGAGACCCTGGTGGCGGCCACGCTGGAGGCCACGCTGCTGCAGCCGACCAAGCCGGCCACGCGCGCCTTCCTGGATGCGGCCGCCTTCCTGTCCGAGTCCAGCATGGCCGCCTACCGCGCCCTGGTCTATGAAACGCCCGGCTTCACCAGCTATTTCTTCAGCAGCACCCCGATCCGCGAGATCGCCGAGCTGAACATCGGCTCGCGCCCGGCCTCGCGCAAGCCTTCGCAGAAGATCGAGGACCTGCGCGCCATTCCCTGGGGCTTCAGCTGGGGCCAGTGCCGGCTCACGCTGCCGGGCTGGTACGGCTTCGGCGCGGCCGTCAAGGCCTTCATCGAGCAGCCGGGCAAGGACGGCAAGGCCCAGCTGGCCCTGCTGCAGAAGATGTACCGCCAGTGGCCGTTCTTCCGCACCCTGCTGTCCAACATGGACATGGTGCTGGCCAAGAGCGACCTGAACCTGGCCTCGCGCTACGCCGACCTGGTGGCCGACGCGCGCCTGCGCCGGCGCATCTTCAGCGCCATCGAGGCCGAATGGCACAGCACGGTCGATGCGCTGGCGCGCATCACGGGCGACAAGCAGCGGCTGGCGCACAACGAGGCGCTGGCGCGTTCCATCCGCCACCGCTTCCCCTACATCGACCCGCTGCACCACCTGCAGGTCGAGCTGGTGCGCCGCTGGCGCGGCGGACAGACCGACGAGCGCATCAAGACCGGCATCCACCTGTCCATCAACGGCATTGCCGCCGGCGTGCGCAACACCGGCTGAGCGCGGCGGCGGCCTGCGGTCGCCGTCTTGCAGAATGTGGTCGCGGCGGCACGCGCGTGCGTTGTAGGATGCAGCCCAACAGGGGCGCATGACTCCTGCTGAAAAGGTGGGAGATTATGGGCAAGATGACGCCGCGTCCGGCCCGGCCGGACCTGCAGCTGTTTCTGTCGCAGCGGCTGGCCACGCTGGCGGGTGCCGACTCCATGCGGGCCATCCGGGAAGGCCTGCTGTGGCTGGTGCCCTGCCTGCTGCTGTCGGCAGCCTTCATGATGCTGTCGGCCCTGGGCCAGATGGCAGGCCTGCCGCCCTGGCTGGTCCAGGCGCTGGCCGGCCTGCATGACGCCATCGGCAGCATCATGCCCATGCTGGTGGCCGCCTCCATCGGCTACATGCTGACCATCCGCTACCACCTGCCGCGGCTGCCCATCACCTTCCTGTGCATCGCCCATGTGCAGGTGGCCGACTACATGCTCGCAGGCCATCCGCGCGCGGCCTCCACCCTGGTGCTGTTCATCGCCATCGTCTCGCCCCTGGTCACCGTGCCGCTGATGGCCCGGCTCGGCAGCCAGCGCTGGACACGCATCGCGCGCGGCGGCTTCATTTCGGAGAACGTGCAGGAGGTGATGAACCTGGTCATTCCCGGCGCGGCCGTCGCGCTGCTGCTCGTCGCCGGCCTGGTGGGGGTGCAGCAGCTGCTGGAGGTGCGGGCGCCCACCGAGTTCCTGCACGGCATCGCATCGCCCGAGACCCCTTACCGCAGCGGCCTGACCCTGGCGCTGCTCAACTCCACGCTGTGGTTCTTCGGCATCCAGGGCTACTACGCCATGCAGCCCTTTTTCCAGGCCCTGGACCAGGCCGTGCTGGCCAATGCCGCCGACCTCGCGCAAGGCCTTGCCCCGCGCTGGGCGCTCACCGGCGGCCTGATGGGCTGCTTTGTCTTCATCGGCGGCGCGGGGGCCACGCTGTCGCTGGTACTGGCCATTCTGGCCTTTTGCAAGGGGCGCGGCCTGCGCATGGTGGCGCTGGCCGCGCTGCCGATGTCGCTGCTCAACGTCAACGAAATCCTGCTGTTCGGCCTGCCCATCATCCTGAACCGGCGCCTGCTGGTGCCTTTCCTGCTGGCGCCGGCCATGAATCTGGTGCTGGCGCTGGCCATGGTGCAGGTCGGCTGGGTCGCGCCGGCGACCATGGCGCTGCCGCTGAACTCGCCCGTGGTGTTCAACGCCTATTTCAGCACCGGCGGCGACGTGGCGGCCGTGGCCCTGCAACTGGGGCTGATCGTGCTGGGGGTCATGGTCTATGCGCCGTATGTCCGCGCCATCGACCGGCTCAGGGACGGCGACGGTCCCATCCATCTGCATGCGCTGGACACCACGTTCTCGCGCCTGCCCGAGGATGCGCGGCTGCTGGCCCAGGATCCGCTGGTGCATGCCCACCAGGCCCAGGCGCTGCGCGAGACCATGTTCGCCCACATCCGGCAGATCAGCGAATACCAGTTCCATCTGGAGTTCCAGCCCCAGATCGCGCTCGATGGCCGCTGCCTGGGCTGCGAAGCCTTGCTGCGCGCACGTGATCCGCAGGGGCGGCTGCAGCCGCCCGGCAGCTTTCTGCGCTGGCTGGCCGAGGCCGGGCTGATGCGGGAGATGGACCTGTGGGTGGCCGTCGCGGCAGTGCGCCAGAGCCGGCTCTGGAAGGAGCAGGGCTTTTTGCTGCCCATCAGCATCAACGTGTCGGGTGCCACGCTGAGCTCGCCCGAGCACTGCGAACGCCTGCTTCACGTGCTGGCCCCGGCGCGCGGCCGGGTGGGCGTGGAGATCACCGAAGAGGCGCTCATGAAGGATGTGGACAGCATCCGCGCGGTCATCGGGCGGCTGCATGCTTTCGGCGCCAAGGTGGCCATCGACGACTTCGGCACAGGCTTTTCATCCATGAGCTACCTGCACCAGTTCGACGTGGACGTGATCAAGATCGACCGCAGCTTCGTCGTGGCGCTGGAGCATGCCAAGGGCGCGCTGGTGATGGACGGCCTGCTGCGCTTTTGCGAGGCCCTGCAGCTGGGCGTGGTCGTCGAAGGGGTGGAAACCGAGGCCCAGTACCGCACCCTGCACTACCAGGGCGATTTGCTGGTGCAGGGCTGGTACTTCAGCCGCGCCATGCCCGGCGACCAGATCCCGCAGTTCGCGGCAGGCTGCGCCGCAGCCTGAAAGGCGCCGCCCCAGGGCGGCGCCACGGCGTCAATGCAGCATCAGGGAGCCGGCGCTCTTGCTCTTGCCGGCGCGTGCGGGCGGATTGCACAGGCCGCACTGGTAGTGGCGTTCGTTCTCGTAGGGCTCGGTCACGAACTGGCCCTTGCAGACCGAGCACTGGGTGCGCGTGAGCATCTGCGCGTCCACGAATTTCACGAGGCGCCATGCACGCGTGAACGACAGCAGGGGGTCGAGTTCGGCGGACTGGATCTGTTCCGTGTAGAGGCGGTAGGCCTTGGTCAGCTGCTCCACGGGGTCGAGCTCGGCGCCCTTGGAGAGGTATTCGTAGATGTTCAGGAACAGCGAGCTGTGGATGTTTTCCTGCCAGGTCAGGAACCAGTCGGTCGAGAAGGGCAGCTGGCCCTTGGACGGCGACTTGCCGGCGATTTCCTTGTACAGCCTGATCAGGCGCTCATAGGACAGCGTCGTCTCCGATTCGAGCACCTGCATGCGGGCGCCCATGGCGATGAGCATGGCGGCACGCTCGATCTGCTTGGATTCGTTCAGGACACTTTTGGCGGCTGCGGTCATGGCGGGCTCCGGAGTTCTTTCGGATGGATCAGAGGACTTCGGAGACGCGGCTTGCCATCAGGATGTTGGCATGCAGGGTGTTGGTCGCGCCGTTGCCGATCTTGTTGCTGCTGTGGTTGGTCAGCAGGCTCCAGACCATTTCGTCGTCAACGCGGAAGCTGGCCAGCAAGGTGTTGCGCGATGCCAGCTTGAGCACCTGGGCCGCCGACAGCGATGCCAGCAGATCGCAGGACTCTTCGTTGAGGCCCAGCCGGAACACGGCCTCAGCCTTGTCCTGGCGGATCAGGGTTTGGGCCAACATCAGGTAGGTGAGGTTGGCTTCACGGATTTCGGCAAGCAGCTGTTCGTTGTTCATAGGACCCTCATTTGCACAAAGCATCTCGGTGCCGCAACATCCTGGTAACCAGTCGTTCAAGTTGTTGCGATCTGTTGGAGTGAATTGTGTAGGAGGGGCCTTTGGCGCTGAAGTCGGGGCAGCACTGCGCGGCGTGTCTGGTTGTGTCAGGTGCCTTGTCAGTTTTTCCTTACAGGAGCCGTAAGCAAGGGAGGACGCGGAGACACTGCACGCAGGCAGGCGGGGCAGGGCGGATGGCAGTGCCGGGTTTTTGACATCGCGTTCTCATTGTGCGTCGATTCGGCCCTGCCCATAGGCTGAATTAGCCGCGCTCCACCGGCCTCTTCGGGTCACTGCACCATTCGCTCCAGCTGCCCGCGAACAGCCGCGCGGCCGGCAGCCCCGCGATGCGCATGGCCAGCAGGTTGGGCAGGGCGCTGACCCCGCTGCCGCACTGGTGCACGACGCTGGCCGGATCGCGTCCGGCCAGCAGCTGCTCGAACTCGGCGCGCAGCAAGGCGGCGGGCTTGAAGCGGCCGTCGGCGGCGATGTTCTCGGAGAAAGGGCGGTTGAGCGCGCCGGGGATATGGCCTGCCACCGGGTCCAGCGGCTCGACCTCGCCGCGAAAGCGTGCGGGCGCGCGCGCATCGACAATGGTCTGGCCGGCGCTGCCCAGCGCATCGAGCACCTGCTGCGCCGTCACCAGCTGCTGCAATGGGGGCTGCAGCTCGAAATTGGACTGGAAGCGCGCGACCTCCTCGCCCGAGGCCACGGGCTGGCCCGCGGCCTGCCAGGCCTGCAGGCCGCCATCGAGCACGGCCACGTCGGCATGGCCGGCCCACTGCAGCATCCACCACAGGCGCCCGCAGTAGTTGGCGGCATTGCGGTCGTAGACCACGGCCTGCATGTCGTTGGAAAAACCGATCTCCGACAGCCACATGGCAAAGCGCTCGCGGCTGGGCAGCGGATGGCGCCCGCCCGAGGCGGCCTGCCCGCTGGCCGCCACGCTGCCGTGCGCACCAAGGGCGCCGTGCCTGGCGCTGAGGTCGTGGTCCAGGTCGGCGAAGACGGCGCCAGGGATGTGGGCCTGCAGGTACTGCGCCTTGCCCGCCGTGGGCTGGGCCAGGTCGAAGCTGCAGTCGAAGACCATCAGCGGGCGGCCGCCGGCCTGCAGGGCGGCCAGCTCCTGGACGGAGATCAGGGTCTGGAACGAGGTGTTGCTTGTCATGGATGCGGACTCCGGAAACCGGCACGGGCCGAGGGCGCCCGCGCCGCAGAAAACCGATCCATTATGCTTCCGCGTGCTGCCTCAGCCGCGCGAGCGCAGCGCCGTGGCGAGGGCGCCGCTGGCCACGATCAGCGCGATGCCGGCCCAGCCGATCAGGGGCACGCTTTCACCGAACAGCGCCAGGCTCAGCAGGGCCGCGAAGACGATGCCCGAATACTGCAGGTTGGCCACCACCAGGGTGTTGCGGCTGTTGCTGGCCGATGCGTAGGCGGCCGTCATGCAGACCTGGGCCACGGCGGCCAGCACGCCCACGGGCAGCAGCCACAGCGCGCGCCAGCCCGGCCAGGCCGACACGCCCGTGAAGCACATGGCCGCCGCCCCCGCCACGGCCGAGCCCAGCGCGAAGTAAAAGACCACGCGCGCCTCGGGCTCGCCCATGCGCGACAGCGTGGCCACCTGCATGTAGGCCATGGCGGCGAACACCCCGCCGATCAGGCCGCCCGCGCTGGCCACGAACTCCTGCGGTGCCGCGCTGGGGCGCAGCACCAGGACCACGCCGACGAAGCCCAGCGCCACCGTGGCCACCAGGCTCCAGGGAAACGGCGGCAGCGCGCGCAGGGCGTGGGACTCGGGCTCGCGGCGCAGCCGGTGGCGCAGCAGCAGCCCCTGTGCGATCAGGAAGACCGCCATCCAGATGCTGCTCATCGAGTTGAAGGTGGCGGCCGTGGCCAGCGGCAGATGGCCGATGGAGTAGAACCAGGCCCCCATCGAGGTCACGCCCACGAAGCTGCGCCAGGCGTGCTCGCGCGGAAAGCGCGTGGCCAGCGAGATGCCCTGGTGGCGTGCCAGCCACCACAGCGCCACCATGCTGACCAGTCCCCGGTAGAAGACGATTTCGGCCGCGTTGAAATCCTGGGAGGCGAACTTCACGCACACACTCATGGCCGCAAAAATGAACGCGGCCGCCACCATCCACAGGGCTTGCATAGAAACGATAGGGTGGGCCGCGATGCCGCGGCGCTGAAGGAAAAGAAAGGGGCGGTTGCTGCCGGCGCCCGCAAGGTCAATGCCTTGGCCGGGGCCTGTGGCGGCAACTGTATTGCATTGGCGAAGACATTGGGTCGGCCTCAGGATGCCCGGCAGGCCGGCGCGGCGCTGACTGCCGGGGGCCTCCCAATGCAAGCGGCCCGCCATGAAGGCGGGCCGCATCCCGGAGCCAGGGCCGTCAGCGCACGGGAACCGCGTCGCCCATGACGCCGCGGTACCACTCATGGAAATGCTGCATGCCGTCTTCCATGGGGCTCTGGTAGGGGCCTACCTCGTTGTCCCCGCGCTCGTAGAGGGCCCTGCGGCCGGCATCCATGCGCTCGCCGATCTCGTCATCCTCGATGCAGGTCTCCATGTAGGCGGCCTTCTGCGCCTGCACGAACTCGGGCTCGAAGGCCGCGATCTCCTCGGGGTAGTAGAACTCGACCACGTTCAGCGTCCTGTCCACGGCCAGCGGGTGCAGCGTGGAGACCGTCAGCACGTGCGGATACCACTCCACCATGATGTGGGGGTAGTAGGTCAGCCAGATCGCGCCGCGATCGGGCAGCTCGCCATTGCGGTAGGCCAGCAGCACCTCGTGCCACTTCCGGTACACGTCCGAGCCGGGGCGGCCGAATCCGGGCGCCACGCCCACGGTCTGCACCGAATACTCCCGCGCGAACTCCCACTGCAGGTCGTCGCAGGTCACGAAGTTGCCCAGGCCGGGATGGAAGGGGCCGACGTGGTAGTCCTCGAGGTAGACCTCGATGAAGGTCTTCCAGTTGTAGTGGCACTCGTGCATCTCGACATGGTCGAGCACGAAGCCTTCGAAGCTCAGCTGCTCGCGCAGCTTCATGCCGGCCAGGTCCGCCTCGATGTCGCGCCCGTTGTCCTCGAACAGCAGGCCGTTCCACTCGCGCAGCCGGTAGTTGTTGAGGTTCAGGCAGGGGTCGTGGCTGAAGTGGGGCGCGCCCAGCAGCTCGCCGCTGGTGTTGTAGGTCCAGCGGTGCAGCGGGCAGACGATGTTGCCCCCGGCATGGCCCTTGCCTTCGGTCATCAGGTTGCCGCGGCCCTTGAGCATCACGGCCTGGCGGTGGCGGCAGACGTTGGAGATCAGTTCCACCTGGCCCCTGGCATTGCGCACCAGCGCCCTGCCTTCCTTTTCCTGGGGCAGGGCATAGTAGTCGCCGATCTCGGGGACGGCCAGCTGGTGGCCCACATAGCGCGGGCCGCGTTGAAAGATGGTCTCCAACTCGCGCTGGAACAGCGCCGTGTCGAAGTAACTGGAAACTGGTAGTTGGCTTGCGGCCTGCTGCAGTTGAAGACTTAAATCAGACATGGGTGACCTGACCTAAAGACTCCCCACAGGGAGGGTGCGCGTGCGCGCGGATGGAAAAACGAAACCGGCCGTTCCTGGGAGTGGGCGGGCTTCACGGTATGCAGTGCCTGACCGCGATTGCGGTCCGCGCCTGCCACGAGGCCCGACCGGATGCCCAGGCAAGGGGCCGGTTTGACGGGGAATGGGATTATAGGCTGTGGGGTTATTCCCGGATTCCGGGTACGTGTATTGCAGCGCCCGTGCCCGGTTGCCGGCAGGGGCTGTCCGGTCATTGGCAGCACATCGGCGGGGGCGCGCCTAGAATCGTCGGTTCCCTACAACGCATTCCATCGCCTCATGCCCAAGGCTGCCGCCCCCAAGGCTCCTGCCGAGCCCACCAGTTACGAAGCCGCGCTGCAGGAACTGGAGCAGTTGATCGTGCAGATCGAATCCGGCCAGTTGCCGCTGGAGCAGATGCTGAGCGGCTACCAGCGCGCAGCGCAGCTGCTTTCCTACTGCCGCAGCCAGCTCGACGCCGTGCAGGAGCAGGTCAAGGTGCTTGATGAAGGCACGCTGGCCCCCTGGAGCCAGGAATAAAGACAGCCATGAGCGCCGTGATGAACCCTATCGCTTGCCCGGCCGCCGAGGCCCTGGATTTCCCGCGCTGGATGCAGCAGCGCCTGGGGCGCACCGAACAGGCCCTGTCGCAATGGGTGGGGGTCGACGCGCCGGCCGGCCTGGGCGAGGCCATGCGCTATGCCGTGCTCGATGGCGGCAAGCGCCTTCGCCCCTTGCTGGTCTGGGCCGCCGCCGAGGCCGTGCAGGGCCTGGAGTCCGCCGCCGTGCGCGCGGGCTGCGCGGTGGAGCTGATCCACGCCTACTCGCTGGTGCACGACGACATGCCCTGCATGGACAACGACGTGCTGCGCCGGGGCAAGCCCACCGTGCATGTGCAGTTCGGCGAGGCTTCGGCCCTGCTGGCCGGCGATGCGCTGCAGGCGCTGGCCTTCGAGTTGCTGGTGCCCGGGCCGGACGAGGCCGCAGGCATGTCGGATGCGCTGCAGGCGCGACTGTGCCGCCTGCTGGGCCGTGCGGCGGGCGCCCAGGGCATGGCCGGAGGCCAGGCCATCGACCTGGCCAGCGTGGGCCTTCAGCTGAGCGAGTCCCAGCTGCGGCAGATGCACCGGCTCAAGACCGGGGCGCTGCTGCATGCCAGCGTGCTCATGGGCGCGGCCTGCAACGAGCGCGTGGATTCCCGGGCCTGGCAGGCCCTGTCCGACTACGGGCAGGCCCTGGGCGTGGCCTTCCAGGTGGTGGACGACATCCTCGACGTGGTTGCCGATTCGGCCACGCTGGGCAAGACCGCCGGCAAGGACGCGGCCAATGACAAGCCGACCTATGTCTCGCTCCTGGGCCTGGACCGTGCCCGCGCCCATGCGGACGAGCTCTGCGCCCTGGCGCATGCGGCCCTGGCGCGCAGCGGACTGGCCGACACGCGTGCATTGGCGGCCCTTGCCGACATGGTGGTGCGCCGCACCCACTGACAATACGGATCGCGGCTTTGCCGCTCCAAGATACCTAGCATGACCACGAACACCTACTCCCTGCTGCAGACCATCGACGATCCCTCGGATCTGAGGCGTCTGTCGCGTGCCGAACTCAAGACCCTGGCCCAGCAGCTGCGTGCCTATGTGCTGGACAGCGTCTCCAAGACCGGCGGGCATCTGAGCTCCAACCTCGGCACGGTGGAGCTGACGGTGGCGCTGCATGCGGTGTTCGACACGCCCTACGACCGCGTGGTCTGGGACGTGGGCCACCAGACCTATCCGCACAAGATCCTGACGGGCCGGCGCGAACGCATGGCCACGCTGCGCCAGCTCGGCGGCCTGTCGGGCTTTCCGCTGCGCACCGAAAGCGAATACGACACCTTCGGCACGGCCCATTCCTCCACCAGCATCTCCGCGGCCCTGGGCATGGCGCTGGCCGCCAAGCAAAAGGGCGAGGACCGCCGCGCCATCGCCGTCATCGGCGACGGCGCCATGACGGCGGGCATGGCCTTCGAGGCACTGAACAACGCCGGCGTGGCCGATGCCAACCTGCTGGTCATCCTCAACGACAACGACATGAGCATCAGCCCGCCGGTGGGCGCGCTCAACCGCTACCTGGCCCAGCTCATGAGCGGGCAGTTCTACGCCAAGGCGCGCGACATGGGCAAGAGCGTGCTCAAGCAGGTGCCGCCGCTGCTGGAGCTGGCCAAGCGCCTGGAGCAGCAGGCCAAGGGCATGGTGGTGCCGGCCACGCTGTTCGAGAACTTCGGCTTCAACTACATCGGCCCCATCGACGGGCATGACCTCGATTCGCTGATCCCCACGCTGGAGAACATCAAGAGCCTCAAGGGCCCGCAATTCCTGCACGTGGTCACCAAGAAAGGGCAGGGCTACAAGCTGGCCGAGGCCGATCCCGTGGCCTACCATGGCCCGGGCAAGTTCGATCCCAGCGTGGGCCTGGTCAAGCCGGCCACGCCCCCGAAGCAGACCTTCACCCAGGTCTTCGGCCAGTGGCTGTGCGACATGGCCGACAAGGACCAGCGCCTGGTCGGCATCACGCCGGCCATGCGCGAAGGCTCGGGCCTGGTGGAGTTCCACAAGCGCTTTCCGGGCCGCTACTACGACGTGGGCATCGCCGAGCAGCATGCCGTCACCTTCGCGGCAGGCATGGCCTGCGAGGGCCTCAAGCCCGTGGTCGCCATCTACTCGACCTTCCTGCAGCGTGCCTACGACCAGCTGATCCACGACGTGGCGCTGCAGAAGCTGCCCGTGGTCTTCGCGCTGGACCGCGCGGGCCTGGTAGGCGCCGATGGCGCCACGCACGCGGGAGCGTATGACATCGCCTTCGTGCGCTGCGTCCCGAACATGAGCATGGCCTGCCCCGCCGATGAGCGCGAGTGCCGCCAGCTGCTGACGACCGCCTACGAGCAGGATCACCCGGTGGCCGTGCGCTATCCGCGTGGCGCGGGCGTCGGCGTGGCGCCGCTGGCAGACCTGCAGGGCCTGCCGTTCGGCAAGGGCGAGGTGCGCCGGGAATCGGCCAAGAAGAAGGTCGCCATCCTGGCCTTCGGCACGCTGCTGTACCCGGCCCTGGCCGCAGGCGAGGCGCTGGACGCCACCGTGGTCAACATGCGCTGGGCCAAGCCGCTCGATGAAGAACTGCTGCGCCAGGTCGCTGCCACGCACGAGCTCATCGTCACCGTGGAAGAGGGCTGCATCATGGGCGGCGCCGGCAGCGCCGTCGCGGAGTCGCTGCATGCGGCAGGCATCGCGCGCCAGGTGCTGCAGCTGGGCCTGCCGGACGCCTTCATCGAGCACGGCGACCCCGCCAGGCTGCTGTCCCTGCAGGGCCTGGACGCGGCGGGCATCGAAGCCTCGATCCGGGCCCAGATGGCGCCAGAGCGCGCGGCGGCCTGAAGGCCACCGCGCCGCTGGTGCGCGGGCGGGGACGGGCAGGCGGTCTGCGGCCGCGTCGCAGCCGCGGCGCATCCGCCAGGCCGTGACGGGGGGAAAACCCCGTCCGTTCCTCGGCGGTGGCGTTTTTAGAATCGAAACCACCTGATACAGTGTGAATGCACGTGCGAACGTGCGTTTTTTTTGACTGACTACATACAGCGGAGAGACATTCATGGACCGTCGTTCGATCATCAAACATGCTGGAATCGCCGGCGTGCTGGCTGTGGGAGCCGCTCCCGCGGTCCACGCCCAGGAGGCGGTCCGCTGGCGCCTGGCTGCGAGCTTTCCCAAGTCGCTGGACACCATCTTCGGCTCGGCCGAGATGTTCTCCAAGACGCTCAAGGCCATGTCGGGCGGCAAGTTCGAGGTCTCCGTGCACGCGGCCGGCGAGCTGATGCCCGCCTTCGGCGTGGTCGACGGCATCCAGAACGGCACCATCGAGATGGCCCTGACGGCGCCGTACTACTTCACCGGCAAGGACTACGTCTTCGCCTTCGGCTGCGCCGTGCCCTTCGGCCTGACGGCACGCCAGATGGATGCCTGGATGGAGCACGGCGGCGGCCGCAAGCTCATGGACGAGTTCTACGCGCAGTACAACATCAAGAGCCAGAGCGCCGGCAACACCGGCACCCAGATGGGCGGCTGGTTCCGCAAGGAGATCAAGTCGGTGGCGGACCTCAAGGGCCTGAAGATGCGCCTGGGTGGCGGCCTGTTCGGCGATGCCATGCTCAAGCTGGGCGTGGTCGCCCAGAACATGCCCGTGGGCGAGGTCTACCAGGCGCTCGAAAAGGGAACGCTGGACGCCGTGGAGTTCGTCGGCCCCTACGATGACCAGAAGCTGGGCTTCAACAAGGTCGCGCCCTACTACTACTACCCCGGCTGGTGGGAAGGCGGCGCCGAGCTGGAGTTCTTCATCAACACCAAGGCCTACGCGGCGCTGTCGCCCGAGTACAAGGCCATGGTCGATGCCGCGTGCAACGTCGCTGCGCGCGACATGACGGCCAAGTACGACGCCAACAACCCCGTGGCCCTCAAGAAGCTCGTGGCCGACAAGACCCAGCTCAAGGCCTTCCCCAAGGACTTCATGGACGCGGGCTACAAGGCCGTCATGGAAATCATGGCCGAGCACAGCGCCAAGTCGCCCATGTTCAAGAAGATCAACCAGAGCCTGCGCACCTTCCAGCGCGACCAACTGCTGTGGGAGCGCTTCTCCGAGTTCCGCTACAACAGCTACATGACCACGGCCAAGCTGTAGGCCGAAGCGCGGACGTTCGTGTTCCAGGACGGTTGATGCCACAGACCATTGCCTGCCCGGCCCGCCGCCCCTGCCGCCTTGCGCGAGGGGGGCGGCGGGCCTTTGTACTCCAGGCGGGCAGGCAGCCACCCTGGAAGTGGCATTCCTGAATTTTGTGGGCTGGCCCGCCAAGAGTGGGCCGGCCTTTTTTTGACGCCCTGATGCAGGGCATACCAGGAGGAGACAGTGATGGACAGAAGAAAAGCACTCAAGCACGCCGGCCTGGCCGGGGTGTTGACGGCGGCTGCAGCGCCGGCAGTGCATGCACAGGCGGCGGTGCGCTGGCGCCTGGCATCGAGCTTTCCCCGCTCGCTGGACACCATCTACGGTTCGGCCGAAGTGTTTTCCAAGGCGATCAAGGAAATGTCGGGCGGCAAGTTCGAGGTCTCGGTCCACGCGGCCGGCGAACTGATGCCGGCCTTCGGCGTGGTCGATGGCGTGCAGAACGGCACGGTGGAGATCGCGCATACCGCGCCCTACTACTTCTTCGGCAAGAACGAGGCTTTCGCCATCGGCGGCGCCATTCCGTTCGGCATGAACTCGCGCCAGCTCACGGCCTGGATGGTGGATGGCAACGGCGGCAAGCTGATGCGCGAGTTCTACGCCGAATACGGCATCGTCAACTTCCTGGGCGGCAACACGGGCGCACAGATGGGCGGCTGGTTCCGCAAGGAAGTGAAGACGCCCGAGGACATCAAGGGCCTGAAGTTCCGCATCGGCGGCTTTGCCGGCCGGATCATCGAGCGCATGGGCGGCGTGCCCCAGAACATCCCCGGCGGCGAGATCTACCAGGCGCTGGAAAAGGGCACCATCGACGCCGCCGAGTGGATCGGCCCCTATGACGACCTCAAGCTGGGCTTCAACAAGGTGGCTCCGTTCTACTACTACCCCGGCTGGTGGGAAGGCAGCCTGAACCTGGAGTTCTACGTGAACCAGAAGGCCCTGGCTGCGCTGACGCCCGAGCAGCGCGCCATGGTGCAGGCGGCCGCGCACGAAGCCCATGTGGTCACGCAGGCCCGCTATGACGCGCGCAATCCCGGTGCGCTCAAGCAGCTGGTGGCCAGCAAGGCCAAGGTGTTGCCCTTCCCGCAGGCGGTGCTGGATGCCTCCTACAAGACCACCATGCAGGTCTACGGGGAGCTGGCCGAAAAGAACCCCTCCTGGAAGAAGATCTACACCGACTACCGCAACTTCCAGCGCGACGAGGTGCTGTGGTTCCGCTTCGCCGAGGCGCGCTACGACGCCTTCATGTCGGCGCAAAAGCTGTGAAGGCACGGCGCCTTTCGGCGCCATGCAAGCAAAGCCGGGCCATTGCCCGGCTTTTTTCATGAGCGCAGGGGACCGGCGCACGCTGGGGTCCGAACGAAAAAAGGCCCCGCGGTTGCGGGGCCTTTGCTGTCCTTGAGGGAGCCTGCGCTCAGCTGCCGGACTTGCTCTCGCCCGGCGTGGCCGGCTGCTCGCGCTGCAACTGCTCCTGCAGCGCCTTGAGCGCATCGTCCTCGCTGCCTGCTGCGGCAGGCTCGCCGGGCGCCGCCTCGGGCGCAGGCGACTGGTTGGCGCCGTCGCCGCTGAACATGGGGTCGTTGAAGTCGATGGCGTCCGGCATGGAGGCCTCCATCTCCTGGCGCACCTTGTCCAGGTCGTATTCCACCTTCTTGTCCAGGTTGCTGGAGACGATGCCCGGGAAGATGATGATCAGCGCCACCATGAACAGCTGGATCAGCAGGAAGGGAATGGCGCCCGCATAGATCTGCATGGTGGTCACAGGCTCGATCATCTTCCTGGTGACCTTGTCCATGTAGGCCTTGGCCGGGGCCACGCTGCGCAGGAAGAACAGCGCGAAGCCGAAGGGCGGGTGCATGAACGAGGTCTGCATGTTCACGGCCAGCAGCACGCCGAACCAGACCAGGTCGATGCCCAGCTTCTCGGCCACGGGGGCCAGCAGCGGCACCACGATGAAGGACAGCTCGAAGAAGTCCAGGAAGAAGGCCAGCACGAAGATCATGATGTTGACCACGATCAGGAAGCCGATCTCTCCGCCGGGCAGGGACACCAGCAGCTCTTCCACCCACTTGGGACCGTCCACGCCCTGGAAGGTCAGGCCGAACATGGTCGCGCCGATCAGGATGAACATCACGAAGCACGACAGCTTGGTGGTGGACATCAGCGCCTGCTTGAGCAGGTCCAGATTCAGGCGTCCGCGCGCGAAGGCCATGACGGCCGCGCCCAGCGCGCCCATGGCGCCGCCCTCGGTGGGGGTCGCCACGCCCAGGAAGATGGTGCCCAGCACCAGGAAGATCAGCAGCAGCGGCGGGATCAGCACGAAGGTCACGCGCTCGGCCATGCGGCTGAGCAGGTGCAGGCCCGTGAGCTTGTTGAACATGGCGGCGATGAAGGCCAGGGCCACGCCGAAGCACATGGACACGACGATGGTCTCGTCCAGCGCCACCTTCTCGACCACGTCGCCCGACCACCAGGTGTGCAGCTGGGGCATGTACTGGCCGACCACCAAGGATGCCGCCACGCACAGCACCGTCAGCACCAGCGTGGAGGGCAGGCCGGACTTGCCGTCGGGCTCGCGCAGGGTGCGTGCCTCGGGCGGCAGCGCGGGAACCATGGAGGGCTTGAAGATGGCCAGCGCGACGATGAACAGCGCGTAGCAGCCCGTCAGCATCAGGCCCGGAACGAAGGCGCCCTTGTACATGTCGCCCACGCTGCGGCCGAGCTGGTCGGCCAGCACGATCAGCACCAGCGACGGCGGGATGATCTGCGCCAGCGTGCCCGAGGCCGCGATCACGCCCGAGGCCACGCGCCGGTCATAGCCGTAGCGCATCATGATGGGCAGCGAGATCAGGCCCATGGAGATCACCGAGGCGGCCACCACCCCCGTGGTCGCCGCCAGCAGGGCGCCCACGAAGATCACGGCGAAGGCCACGCCCCCGCGCACGGGGCCGAACAGCTGGCCCACGGTCTCCAGCAGGTCCTCGGCCATGCCGCTGCGCTCAAGAATCAGCCCCATGAGCGTGAAGAACGGTATGGCCAGCATGGTCTCGTTCTGCATGATGCCGAAGATCCGCAGCGGCAAGGCCTGCAGCAGCGCCTCGGGAAGCACGCCCAGCTCGATGCCGATGAAGGCGAAGAACAGGCCGCAGGCACCCAGGCTGAACGCCACCGGAAATCCCAGCAGCAGGAACAGGATCAGCCCCGCGAACATGATCGGGGCCAGGTTGTGGATGATGAATTCCATGGTGTCGGTCTTTCCGGCTCAGGCGCTTTGTTCGTTCTTGTTCTTGGCGCCCGTGAGGGTGCGCAGCGCGTCGGCCAGGTCTTCCTCGGCGGTCTTCTCGCCCTTCTTGGCCGTGGGGTCGTCGATCAGGCCCTGCAAGAACGCGATGCGCTTGATCAGCTCGGACAGGCCCTGGGCGAGAAGCAGTGCAAAACCGGCTGGAATCATCAGGTAGACGGGCCAGCGGATCAGGCCGCCGGCATTGCCGGACATTTCGCCCGTCTGGATGGCCTGCAGCACGAAGGGCGTGCCGAACCACAGGATGGCGATGGCCATGGGGGTCAGGAAGAAGACGAAGCCGAAGATGTCGATCCAGATCTGCGCGCGCTTGGACAGGCGGCTGGCGATCACGTCCACCTTCACATGCTCGCCCTGCAGCAGGGTGTAGCCGGCCGCCAGCAGGAACGAGGCGGCGAACAGATACCACTGGATCTCCAGGAAGGCGTTGGAGCTGGTGTGCATCACCTTTCTGACGATGGCGTTGATGCCGCTGATGACCGTCGAAGCCAGGATCAGCCAGATGATCCAGCGACCGACCAGGCTGTTGAGCCAGTCGATCCCTCTTGATAGCTTGAGCAAAGCCTGCATGGTGTCTCCAAAAGATAGGCTGTAGGGGTCCGTCGCTGTACACGGGCCTGTAGGCCGGCGCGCAGCGCTCTTGTGGGCGCACGGACCAAAGCTGCCGATTCTACGGAGGCCGGCAGTCGCCGGACCGCGTGGCTGCCCCAAAAGAAATACGTGTCAACCCCAGGGGCCGGCCCGTTCAGAGGCCTGCCTGGGGCCTGCGCGCGCCCAGCTTGCGGTACAGCGTGGCACGGCTGATGCCCAGGGCGCGCGCCGCCCGCGCCACATTGCCCCGGGCCTCCTGCAGGGCCTGCTCGATCAGCACGCTCTCGCTGGCGCGCAACGGGCTGGGCTGGGCCGCCGCGGCCGCCACGGGGCCTTCGGCGGGCAGCAGCCGGCGCAGCTGGGGTCCGGGCTGCACCAGGGCCTGCAGCCGCAGGCCCGACCACAGCGGCAGGCGCAGCGGCTCGTTGGGACGCAGGCGCGCATGGTCCACCAGCGCCGGCCAGGGCAGGGCCAGCAGTTCGCCGCAGTGCAGCGCCTGGCCCGGCAGGGACAGGGGCTGGGGCACGAGCTGGCGCGCCAGGCTGTTGCTGCCCGCGACATGGCCGTCGGCATCCAGGGCCAGCAGGCCCTCGCCCTCCTGGCCCAGCGGGCCGCCGGGCCAGTTCAGGTGCAGCAGCAGCGCATGGGGCAGGGCGCGCAGCAGCCGGTCCTCGATGGCGCGTGCGCAGCGCAGGCCCAGGTGCAGCAGTTCGGGGCGTTCGGGCACGTCGATGCCCGTGATGTCCAGCATGCCCAGGCAGCGCCCGTCCGGACCGAACGGGGGGGCACCGGCGCAGCTGTAGTGCCGGTTGGCGTCGAAGAAATGCTCGGCCCGGTGCAGCCAGACCGGGCCATGCTCGGCCAGGGCGCTGCCGATGGCCGTCGTGCCCACGCCCTGCTCGGACAGGTCCACGCCCACGCGGGCGATGGCCTGGGCGCGGATGTCGCCCCGGTCTATGGGGCCCTGGACTTCGAGCACGGTCCCGCGCGCGTCGGTCAGCAGGCTGAAGCAGCGCATGGCGCCCACGGCGCCCGCGAGCTGGGCCATCACGGGGCGCGCGGCATGCAGCAGGGCCTCGTGCCCGTCCTGCGCCTGGCGCAGCGCGTGCGGGCCCAGGGCTTCGTAGACCACGCGCTCGTCGGGGCGCCGGCCCGCCGCGAGGCAGCGCTGCCAGGACCGCCACAGCCAGGGCGCCACGCCCGCCGGGGCCGTGCCGGCGCCCTCGGCCAGCGCCAGGCGGCGCGCATGGGCGATCTGCCGCTGGCGCGGATCGGCGGCATCGGGCGGTGCGGCGTGGTCGCCGGGGCTCAGGGCGAACATGGGGGCTCCTGTGGCTGGCTGGCAAAGGCTTTGCGAACGGGCTGGCAGGCGGGACGGCGGGACGGCGGCAGGGCGCGGGCAAGGCGCCAGAGGGCTGCCGGCTGTGTCATTTTGAGAATATCCGTGCGGCAGGGCCGGAGCCTGCGGGTCAACCCTAGCGCCGTCGCCGGTGCACCGGATCACGATGGCTGCCGAGGTTTCGTTCCCGCCGATCCCCCTCACCAACACCGCCGATCACAGGCAGGAGGCCGCACGATGAATGTCCAGCTCACGGTCAACGGGCGCGCGCAGCGCATTGACGTTCCTCCCAACACCCTGCTCGTGCACGCGCTGCGCGAACACCTGCGCCTCACGGGCACGCACGTGGGCTGCGACACCAGCCAGTGCGGCGCCTGCACGGTGATCGTCGATGGCCGCGCCGTCAAGTCCTGCGCCATGCTGGCCGTGCAGGCCGAGGGCTGCGAGGTGCGCACCATCGAGGGCCTGGCGCAGGCCGACGGCACCCTGCACCCCATGCAGGCGGCCTTCAAGGAGTGCCACGGCCTGCAATGCGGCTTTTGCACGCCGGGCATGGTCATGAGCGCCGTGGACCTGTGCCAGCGCCAGCCCGGCGCCAGCGAGCGCGAGATCCGCGAGGCGCTGGAAGGCAACCTCTGCCGCTGCACGGGCTACCAGAACATCGTGGCGGCCGTGAAAAAGGGCAGCCAGGCCATGGCCGGCCCGGCCTCCTGAACCGCGCGGCACACGACAAGACAAGGAGACACACCATGGGTGCATCCGACTTTTCCAAGCTCCCCCATATCGGGGAGGCCGTCAAGCGCAAGGAAGACTACCGCTTCCTCACGGGCGCGGGCCAGTACACCGACGACATCGCGCTGGCCGCCCAGGCCCATGCGGTCTTCGTGCGCTCGCCGCACGCCCATGCGCGGCTGCGCTCGGTCTCCACCGACGCGGCGCGGGCCGCGCCCGGCGTGATCGGCGTGCTCACGGGCGCCGACGTGGCGGCCGACAAGATCAACGGCCTGCCCTGCGGCTGGCTGATCACCAGCACCAATGGCGAGCCCATGAAGGAGCCGCCCCATCCCATCCTCGCGCTGGACACCGTGCGCTACGTGGGCGACCAGGTCGCCATGGTCGTGGCCGAGACGCTGGAGCAGGCGCGCGACGCGGCCGAGCTGGTGGAGGTGGACTACGAGCCGCTGCCCGCCGTGGTCTCGGTGGCCGATGCGGCGGCGGGGGCCGTGCCCGGCGCCGTGGTCCACGACATCGCGCCCGACAACCACTGCTACAAGTGGGCCATAGGCGACAAGGCGGCCGTGGACGCCGCGTTCGCAGGCGCCGCCCATGTGACCCGGCTGGACCTGGTCAACAACCGCCTCATCCCCAATGCCATGGAGCCGCGCGCGGCCATGGCCAGCTACAGCCGGGCCAGCGACGAATACACGCTCTACGTGGCCAACCAGAATCCGCACGTCGAGCGGCTGCTGATGACGGCCTTCGTCATGGGCCTGCCCGAGCACAAGGTGCGCGTGATCGCGCCCGACGTGGGCGGCGGCTTCGGCTCCAAGATCTTCCTGTACGCCGAGGACGTCTGCCTGACCTGGGCGGCACGCAGGCTCAACCGCAGCATCAAGTGGACGGCCGACCGCAGCGAATCCTTCCTCACCGACGCCCATGGCCGCGACCATGTCAGCCATGCCGAGATGGCGATGGACGCGAGCGGCCGGTTCCTGGCCATGCGCGTGCACACCCATGCCAACCTGGGCGCCTACCTGAGCACCTTCGCCAGCGCCGTGCCCACCATCCTCTACGCCACCTTGCTGGCCGGGCAGTACACCACGCCCCAGGTCCATGTGGAGGTCGACGCCTGGTTCACCCACACCGCCCCGGTCGATGCCTACCGGGGCGCGGGCCGGCCCGAGGCCACCTACCTGCTGGAGCGCCTGGTCAGCCGCTGCGCCTGGGAGATGGGCCTGTCGCAGGCCGAGATTCGGCGGCGCAACTTCGTCACCAGCTTCCCCTACCAGACGCCCGTGGCGCTGCAGTACGACGTGGGCGACTATGGCGCCTGCATGGACCAGGCCGAGCAGCTGGCCGACGTGGCGGGCTTCGCGGCGCGGCGCGCCGACAGCGAGGCACGGGGCCTGCGGCGCGGCCTGGGCTACAGCAGCTACATCGAGGCCTGCGGCCTGGCGCCCAGCAACATCGCGGGCGCCCTGGGCGCGCGCGCAGGCCTGTTCGAGTGCGGCGAGGTGCGCGTGCACCCCACGGGCAGCGTCACCGTGTTCACGGGTTCGCACAGCCATGGCCAGGGGCATGAGACCACCTTCGCCCAGGTGGTGGCGGCGCGGCTGGGCATCCCCGTGGAGAACGTGGACATCGTCCATGGCGACACGGGCCGCGTGCCCTTCGGCATGGGCACCTATGGCTCGCGCTCCATCAGCGTGGGCGGCGCGGCCATCATGAAGGCGCTGGACAAGATCGAGGCCAAGGCCAAGAAGATCGCGGCCCACCTGATGGAGGCCAGCGACGCCGACATCGACTTCGCGGACGGCGAGTTCACGGTGCGCGGCACGGACAGGAAGATTCCCTTCGCCCAGATCGCGCTCACCGCCTATGTACCGCACAACTACCCGCTGGACACGCTGGAGCCGGGCCTGAACGAGACCGCCTTCTACGACCCCACCAACTTCACCTTCCCCGCAGGCACCTACATCTGCGAGGTCGAGGTGGACCCGGCCACGGGCGTGGTGCGCGTGGACCGCTTCACCGCCGTGGACGACTTCGGCACCATCATCAACCCCATGATCGTCGAGGGCCAGGTCCATGGCGGCGTGGCCCAGGGCATCGGCCAGGCGCTGCTGGAGAACTGCGTCTACGACCGCGAAACGGGCCAGCTGCTCACCGGCAGCTTCATGGACTACGCCATGCCGCGCGCCGACGACTTTCCCGAATTCAGGCTCGGCACCGTCTGCACGCCCTGCACGCACAACCCGCTGGGCACCAAGGGCTGCGGCGAGGCCGGCGCCATCGGCTCGCCGCCGGCCGTGATCAACGCCGTGCTCGACGCCCTGCATCCGCTGGGCGTCAAGGACCTGGACATGCCGGCCAGCCCGCACCGTGTCTGGTCCGCCATCGCCGATGCCCAGCCGTAAGGAGACATGCCCATGTACGCCTTCACCTATGAAGCCCCCGGCACCACCGCCGATGCCGCCTCCCTGGCCGGGCAGGGCGGCCAGTACCTGGCCGGCGGCCAGAGCCTGCTGCCCTCCATGCGGCTGCGCCTGGCCCGGCCCGGGCAGATCGTGGACCTCAACCGCGTCCAAGGGCTGGCCGGCATCGCCGTCAACGGCCAGACCGTGGAGATCCGCGCCATGACGCGCCATGCCGACGTGGCCGACAACCCGCAGGTGCGGGCCGTCATCCCCGCGCTGGCCGAGCTGGCCGGCGGCATCGGCGACCGGCAGGTGCGCGCGCGCGGCACCCTGGGCGGATCGCTGGCCAACAACGACCCCGCTGCCTGCTACCCCAGCGCCGTGCTGGGCCTGGGCGCCACCATCGTCACCGACCGGCGCGAGATCGCGGCCGACGACTTCTTCCAGGGCATGTACACCACGGCGCTGGACAGCGGCGAGCTGATCACCGCCGTGCGCTTTCCGGTGCCGGCCAAGGCGGCCTACCTCAAGTTCAAGCAGCCGGCCTCGCGCTTCGCGCTGGTGGGCGTCTTCGTCGCCCGGACCGCGCAGGGCGTGCGCGTGGCCGTCACGGGCGCGGGGATGTGCGTGTTCCGCCATGCGGGGCTGGAGGCGGCGCTCGACCGGAGCTTCACGCCCGACGCGGCGGCCCAGGTGCTGATCGACCCTGCCGATCTCAACAGCGACCTGCACGCCAGCGCGCGCTACCGGGCGCAGCTGATCAGCGTGCAGACCCAGAGAGCCGTGGCGCAGATGTTGGGATGACCCCCTGAGTCGCTTCGCGCCTTCCCCCTTGAAGGGGGACGACACCCTCGGTGCGGGGCGGCCCTTCCTCGGTGCCCCTGACTTGGATTGCGCCAGTTTTGCACAGCGCAGACGAAGCGCAGTTCCATGACGATTGGATAAGGACTGAATGAAGGTTCCCGAGCAAGCCATTGCCTCCATCGACGCCCTGCTCGCGGCACTGCAGGCGGAAGGCTATTTCGCCGACCGGCGCCTGGCCACGGCCGTCTTCCTGGCACTGCGGCTGCAGCGGCCGCTGCTGCTGGAAGGCGAGCCCGGCGTCGGCAAGACCGCGCTGGCGCGGGCGCTGTCGCGCGTGCTCGGGCGGGCGCTGATCCGGCTGCAATGCTATGACGGCATGGAGCAGCGCGAGGCGCTGTACGAATGGAACCACGCGGCCCAGATGCTGCACCTGCGCGCCGCCGAGCTGGGCGAGGGCGGGGACCGCGTGCAGCGTGCCGAACAGGAGCTCTACCAGGAGCGCTACCTCGTGCGCCGCCCGCTGCTGCAGGCCCTGCAGACGCCCGCGCCGGGCGCCGTGCTGCTCATCGACGAGGTGGACCGGGCCGACGAGCCCTTCGAAGCCTTTCTGCTCGAATACCTGGGCGAATACCAGATCACCATCCCCGAGCTGGGCACCGTATCGGCCTGCGAGCCGCCCCATGTGCCGCCCGTGACCCTGCTGACCAGCAACCGCACGCGCGACCTGCACGACGCCGTCAAGCGCCGCTGCCTGTACCACTGGCTGGACTACCCCGAACGCGAGCGCGAGCTGGCCATCGTGCGCGCGCTGGTGCCCGGGGCCGGCGAGGCCCTGACCGCGCAGGTCACGCGGTTCGTGGGCCGCCTGCGCAGCCAGCCCTTTGCCGACGCCTTCCAGCGCGCGCCCGGCATCGCCGAAAGCGTGGAATGGGCCAAGGCCCTGGTCGCGCTGGACACCCTGGTCGTCGATCCCGAGGTCGTGCACGAGACGGCCGGCATCCTCTTCAAGCAGCGCGAGGACGTGGCCGCGCTCACGCCCGAGCGCCTGCAGCAGCTGCTGGCACCGGAGCCGGCGCCTTCGCCATGACGGACGGCGGACCGGCGCGCGCCAGCTGGCTGGGCGATGCACGCAGCGGCAAGCTGGCCGGCAACCTGGTCGGCTTTGCACGCGCGCTGCGCCGCGCGGGCGTGGCCGTGGATGCCGGGCGCATGGCGCTGGCCCAGCAGTCGCTGGCCCTGGTGGGCGTGGCGCGCGAGGACATGGCGGCCGCCCTGGAGGCCGTTCTCGTGGGCAGCATCCAGGACCGCGCCGTGTTCCGCGAACTGTTCGACGCGTATTTCCGCAATCCCGACGTGGCCCGGCAGCTGCTGGCCCAGCTGCTGCCGCAGGCGCCCCGGCCCTCCCCGCCGCGCCACCGCCCGCGCGTGCAGGAGGCGCTGTCGCCGCGCCAGGGCGCGGGCGCGGGCCGCTCCGAAGCCAAGGACGAGCTGCAGCTGGATGCCGCCATGTCGGCCAGCGAACGCCAGCGCCTGCGCCACGCCGACTTCAACCAGCTCAGCGCCAGCGAATACCAGCTCGTGCAGCGCCTGGCGCGCGACATCGCCCTGCCGCTGCCGCGCTACCGCAGCCGGCGCACCCGTGCCGGCGAGCGCGGCGGCCCGCCGCACTGGCCGGCCAGCCTGCGGGCGGCGGCCGGCCAGGGCGGCGAGGTGCTGCGCCTGCTGCGCCGCGAGCGCCGCCGCCGGCCGCTGCCCTGGCTGGCCCTGGTCGATGTCTCGGGCTCCATGGAGCGCTATGCGCGGCTGCTGCTGGCCTTCCTGCATGCGGCCACCAGCGCCCGGCGCCATCCGGGCCTGCGCCGCCAGGTCTTCAGCTTCGGCACCGAGCTGCGCGACCTGGGGCCGGCCTTCGCCCAGGCCGACACCGATGCCATGCTGGAGCGGGCCAATGCCGCCATCGCGGACTTCGGCGGCGGCACGCGCCTGGGCGCATCCCTGGAGCAGCTGCGCCGAAGCCATGCGCGCCATCTCGTGGGCCGGCGCACGCTGGTGCTTCTCATCAGCGATGGCCTGGACACGGGCGATCCCGCACAGCTGGAGCGGGAACTGGCCTGGCTGCGCCGCCACAGCGCGCGGCTGCTGTGGCTCAACCCCCTGCTGCGCTTTGACGGGTATGCCCCACTGGCCCGGGGGGCCGCCGTGCTGCATCGTCATGCCCATGCCATGCTGGCAGTCCACAACCTGCAATCGCTGGAGCAACTGGCCGGCCATCTGGCCCGCCTGCTGGGGGGCGGCCGTGGCCCCGGCGATGACCGGGGGCAGCGGCTCACTGCGGCCTGATTGCGGCCTGGTCGATCACGCTTTTCCAGCGCTCGCGTTCGGCGCGGATCTGCGCCTCGAACTCGGCGGGCGTGTTGCCCAGCGCAAACGCGCCCGCCTCCTGCAGCCTGGCGGCCGTGGCAGGATCGCGCACGGCCTGGGCGAAGGCCCGGGCCAGCCTGTCGCGCACGCCGGCGGGCAGGCCGGCCGGGGCCACCACGCCATACCAGGGCATCACTTCATAGTCCTTGTAGCCCTGCTCGGCAAAGGTCGGCACGTCGGGCAGGCGCGGGTTGCGTGCCGCGCCGGTGATGGCCAGGGCGCGCAACTGCCGGCTTTTCAGGAAGGGCAGCGACGAGGGGAAGTTGTCGAAGATCACCGGCACCGTGCCGCCCACCACGTCGGTCAGCGCGGGCGCCGAGCCGCGGTAGGCGATGCTGTTCATCTGGGCGCCGATGATTTGCAGGAACCAGACCATGCCCAGGTCGTTGATGCCGCCGGCGCCCGCGTTGGCATAGCCCTCCTTGCCGGGGTGGGCGCGCACATGGCTGACGAACTCGGCCAGCGTCCTGGCCGGGTACTGTGGATGCACGCTCAGGATGCTCGGACTGGTCACCAGGTTGCTGATGGGCGTGAAGTCCCGCACCGGATCGTAGTTCAGGCGGGCCATCAGGTGCGGCGCCGTGCCATGCGTGCTGACGGTGGCCAACCCCAGGGTATAGCCATCGGGCCGGGCACGCGCCGTGGCCGTCATGCCGATGGTGCCGGAGGCTCCCGCGCGGTTTTCCACCACGATGGACTGGCCCAGTATCTCGCCCGCCTTGGCCGCCACCAGCCGGCCCACGATATCCGTGGGGCCGCCGGCTGGAAAGGGCACGATCAGGGTGATGGCACGCTGGGGAAATTCGGCGTGGGCGGGCGGCGTTGCGGCGGCCAGCGTGCAAGCCACCGCCAGGGCCAGCATGGAGCAGATCTTGTGGAACATGAAAAGCCTCCTTGGGAAAATCGAAGGGGACGGTGTCGTATCGCGGCCGTCAGGCAGGCGCGGCAGCCGTGCGATGCAGGATGTGGCCGGGGCGCGCCATGCCCTGCCGGGCCGGATGCACTTGCTCGCCGTTGACCAGCACCAGTTCGACGCCGGCCGAGGCCCGCGTGGGCGCCTCCCAGGTGGCCAGGTCCGCCACGCTGTCGGCATCGAACACGACGATGTCGGCCCAGGCGCCCGGGCCGATGTGGCCGCGCCCCGCCAGGCCGAAGACGCGCGCGGGCAGGGCGCTCATCTTGGCCACGGCGGCCTCCAGCGTCAGCAGGCGGGCCTCGCGCACATAGCGGCCCAGCACCCGCGTGAAACTGCCCCACAGGCGGGGATGCGGGTGCGTGTCGTTGGGCAGGCCGTCCGAGCCGACCATGCAGCCCTCGTGCAGGAAGATGCCACGCACCTCGGCTTCGTCCATGGCGAAGTAGATGGCGCCGGCCGGGCACAGGCGGCGCGCGGCCTCTGTCCTGTCGCAGCCCCAGTGCGCGGCGATGTCGGCCAGGGACCGGCCGGCGCATTCGGGGTGCGGCGTGGACCAGGTGACGCGGATGTCATCGATCTGCTCGGCGCGCTCGGGGATCAGGATGGTGGAACTGCCGGGATAGGGGTAGATGTCCAGCGCCACCGCCAGGCCCTGGGCACGGGCCCGGTTGATGTGGGCCAGCGTGGCACGGCTCTTGCCCCAGTTGCGCGGCATCATGCATTTGTGGTGCGACAGCACGGTGGCGCAGCCGGTGCCGCCACCGATGGACAGGACCTCGGCCACCGCCTGCTCCAGCGCATCGCCTTCGTCGCGGATGTGGCTGGCATGCAAGGCGCCATGCGCCGAGGCCACCCGTGCCAGCCCTTGCAGCTCGCCGGCCTGCGCCAGGCAGCCCGGCTGGTAGGCCAGCCCCGTGCTGAAGCCGACGGCGCCGGCCTGCAGCGCCTGCGCCAGCATCTGCTCCATGGCCTGCTGCTCGTCGGCCGTGGGCTGGGCGCAGGGGTCCCGCATGGCGGCCAGCCTCAGGTTGGCATGGCCGACCAGGGCTGCGACATTGATCATGGGGCGCTGCCGGCGCAGTGCGGCGAAGTAGGCCTGCATGTCGGCATGCAGCGGTGAATCGCCCAGCAGGGCCAGCGCGGCCGCATGGTTGCCGGGCAAGGGGGCGGGGGCACCGCTGATGCCGCAGTTGCCCACCACCACCGACGTGATGCCCTGGCTGGTCTTCCAGGCCAGGTCCGGCCTTTCCTCGAACATCAGGTCGTCATGGCCATGCACGTCGATGAAGCCTGGCGCCACGATGCGCCCGCCCGCGTCGAACCGCTGCGCGGCGCGGGTGGAGGACAGGTCGCCCACGGCGGCGATACGCCCGTCGGCCACGCCCACATCGGCGCGAAAGCGCGGTTTGCCGAGCCCGTCAATGACCCAGCCACCTTCGATGACCCAATCCAGCCCGTCGTGCCGCATGCCTGCTCCTTCCTGGTGAAGACCCAGTGTCATGCGCCCGATCCATCTGGAAAAATTGTTTTAACTGATGCATGCATCGTGGTTTGAAATGAATCGTCTGCCCAAGCACGTCACCCTCAAGCACCTGAACGCCTTCGTGGCCGTGGCCCAGGAGTCGAGCTTCACGCGCGCGGCAGAGCGCTTGTTCCAGACACAGTCCTCCGTCACCAGCCTGGTGCGGCAGTTGGAGGACGCGCTGGCCACCGCCCTGTTTGCGCGCACCAGCCGGCGCGTGCTGCTGACGGCGGCGGGCGAGGAATTCCTGCCGCGCGTCATCCGCCTGCTGGCCGACTTCGATGGTGTCATCGGCGACGTGGTGCGCTTCGGTGCCCTGGAGCGCGGACGCGTGGGCGTGACGGCAGCACCGTCGGCCATCACGCAGCTCATCGCGCCTGCTGCGGCCGCCTTCGCGGCCCGCCACCCCGCCGTGCACCTGTACCTGAGCGACGATGCCTCGGGCCGCATCCAGCGCAAGGTGGCAGCGCGCGAAGTGGACTTCGGACTGACCAGCCGCTGGGCGGACGCCCCCGGCCTGGACTTCGAGCCGCTGCTGGAGGACCGTTTTGGCGTGCTCTATCGAGAAGATGACACCGCCCTGTGTCCGGACAGGGATGGCACGATCCAGTGGGCCAGCCTGGCAGGCCGCCAACTGGTGGGCGTGGTGGACGAGACGGGCATCATCGCCCTGCTGCGTGCCCGTGCCGACCTGCCCATCGAGGCCGCGGCGCCGTTCCATGAAGCCTCCAGCACCACCTCGCAGGCAGCACTGGTGAAGTCGGGGCTGGGGGTCGCGCTGCTGCCGGCGCTGGCGGCGCAGCGCGTGCGCGAACCGGGCCTGGCCTATGCGCTGCTGTCGCGCCCCACCGTGGTCCGCACGCTTTGCCTCATCCGCCACCGGGACTATCCGCTGAACCCGGCGGCCGGCGCGCTGATCGCCGCCATCCACGCCTATCTGGGCCGGGCAGCGCTGCCGGCCGGGTGCAGGCGGATGGGCGAGGGCCCGCCATAGGGCATCGCCGCAGCGCAGGGGCGCTCGCCGGGTATGCCCCACTGGTCCAAGGGGTAGGCCTGCTGCATCGTCATGCCCATGCCATGCTGGCGGTGCCATGCCGTCAGGTTGTGGACCCGATGCCAAGAAAGGAATCGCCATGGAAATGCAAGCCAGCCGCCCCCTGGCCGTCAGCCAGCAGCAGGCCTGGGAGGCGCTCAACGACCCCGATACCCTCAAGGCCTGCCTGGCCGGCTGCGACCGCTTCGAGCCCCAGGGCGAGGGGCAGTACGCCGTGGGCATGGCGGTCAAGGTGGGACCGGTGTCCGCCAAGTTCAGCGGCAAGGTCACGCTCAGCGACATCGTCGCGCCCGAGAGCTACCGCATCGCGTTCGAGGGGCAGGGCGGCGTGGCCGGCTTCGGCAAGGGGCAGGCCGACGTGCGGCTGAGTCCCGAGCCCGGCGATGCCTGCCTGCTCAGCTACAGCGTGCAGGCCCAGGTCGGCGGCAAGATCGCCCAGCTCGGCCAGCGCCTGATCGATGGCGCCGCGAAGAACATGGCCGACGACTTCTTCACGCGCTTCGACGCCCTCATGCAGCAGCGCCATCCGCGCGCGGCATCGCCGGCCGCAGCCGACGAGCAAGGCCATATCGAGCCCACGGTGGACGCCCAGGCCTGGGAGCACGACGCGGCGGCCGGCGTGGCCATGCCGCTGGATGCCGCGCCGGCGACCGAGGCCGAGGCGCGAGCGCGCCGCGCCATTCCCCTGTGGTGCTGGGCGCTGGCCGTGGCGGTGGTGCTGGGGGCGGGCTGGCTGTTGTCGCGCTATTAGACCCCTGTCTCTATCAGGCGACCCCTGTCCTCGATCTCCGGTCCGGCCGGCGCCGGCCCTGGCGCTCACTGCAAGGGCCTGGCGCCCATGTCCCGCAGCGCCTTTTCCCAGCGCTGGCGCTCCTGCTGCCAGAACATGGCGAACTGCGGGATCGTCATGGGGCGGACATAGACGCCCAAGCTCGCGAACCGTTGCGCGATGTCGGGCTCCGCAAGCGCCGAAGCGAGGTCCTGGTGCACCTGGGCGAGCACGGCGGGCGCGGTTCCGGTGGGCGCGACGACACCGAACCAGCCGTTGACCACCATGGATGCGTAGCCACTTTCCACCAAGGTGGGCAACTGCTGGCGATCGGGCAGGCGCCGGTCCGAGAAGGCGGCAATCGCTTTGAGCCGGCCGGCCTTGGCCATGGCGTCCAGCGGTGGAATGCCGTCGATGACGAGCTGGGCGTCGCCGTTGACGACCGCGGACATGCTCTGGCCGCTGGTGGCAAAAGGCACGGCCCGCAGCGGCACCCCCACGGCCTTGGCCAGCAGGTCTGCGGCCAGATGGGGTACCGAATACGCGGTGGTCGTTGCGACGACAAGGCCGTCCGGGCTCTTGCGGGCCGCGGCGACCACGTCCTGCACTGTCTCCATGCCGCTGCCGGCCGCGACAGCCAGCACCATCGGGCTCACGCCGACGAGGGAGACGGCGGTGAAATCCCGCGCGATGTCCACATGCCTGGGGCGGAATATGTACGACGCGGTGGTCAGCGCCGATGCGGGCGAGAACACCAGCGCGTGGTTGTCCCTGCGCGCATGCTTGACGGCGGCGAAACCGATGACGCCACCTGCGCCCGGCTTGTTCTCCACGATGACCGGCTGCCTCCAGGTCCTGGAAAGCCTGTCTGCGAGGATGCGCGCCATGAGGTCGGGGGCCGTGCCCGCCGCAGCCGGAACCACGACGCGCACGGGCTGGGTGGGCCAGGTGTCCGGCGGGCGGGCCTGGCTGGAGCCGGTGGTCAGCACCAGCCAGGCCGTGGCTGAAAAAAGCAGGTGTCTCGGCATCGGCATGCGGGTCTCCGAGAAAAGGGGTATCCGGGGGCATGTCGCCGTCCACGGGCGGCGTGCGGCGCAAGGCGCACCGGCGCTCAGAACCGGTGGGACACGCCGACGGTCACGCCGGTCTGGCTCGCGTTCGCAAGGGCCATCTGTCCGGGGTAGACGGCGGCGAACCGCGTTCCGTTGCGGTTGTCTACGTGCGCCGCCGCAGCGAACAAGGCCGTGCGCCTGGAGAGCCGGTATTCGGCGAGCGCATTCCACAGGACGGAGGGGCCGCTGCGGCCCCTTTGGCGGTAGGCCGTCGATTCGAGGACGAGCCGCAGGGAAGGGGTGGCTTGCCAGCCTGCGGCAAGCGTGACAATGTCCCCGGCAGGAGTGATCTTCAAATCGCCCCGCACGCGCGTGTAGTCGGCGAACAGGTGCCAGGCACCCTGCCTGTACGCAGCCGCCAGGCTGGCGCGCCTGTCCGCCAGATGGGAGGGGCCGGCTTCGGAGACGCTTGCGTGAACCTGCTCCGCCGTGGCGCGCGCCGACAGGCCGCCCGCGGCATATTCGATGGCGGCGCCCGTGTAGGTGCCCGCATCCCGGTTGCCCGGAACCTCCTGGCCCAGGCCATGCATCACCTCCACGTTGAACCCGGACCAGCTCGGCGACTGGTACTTGACCGCGTTGTTGATCTTCAGGTACGCGGTGGGCAGCTGGCCCAGCGCGGCTCCCGAGTAGCCGGCGTAGTTAAGCGGGTCGTAGAAGACCGTCTTGTCGAACTTCACGGAACCCGTGCGCCCGAGGGTCAGCGTGCCATGGCGGCCGCCGAGCCCGAGCTCGGAGTAGCGATTGAAGAAGGTCGATGAGGCGCTGGTGCCGGTGTCCGTATTGAAACCGGTCTCGATGCGAAAGAACGCCTTGGCTCCCCCACCCAGATCCTCCTGGCCGCGGACACCCCATCGGGACGGCGTGAAAATCCCGGAGGCCATGCCGGTCTGCGTGCCACCGGCGGTGTCGGCATTCGTCAGCCTTTGAATGCCGGTTTCCACGACGCCATAGAAGGCCAGGCTGCTCTGCGCTGGGGCGGCCAGGGGGCACAGCAGTCCGGCGGCCATGCCGGTGATGAGGAATTTCTGCACGCTTGTCTCCATCGCTGATATTCGATTCCGGGCTGCGCCACTGCAAGCCGGGCAGACGAATGCTATGGAGGGCAGTGCGGCAGACCAAGACCGGCCGCCTGATAGAGGTCATCAATGGATGTCATGGCGGACATGGCGCCGGATGCCTTGCCGCGCACGGCGCTGCACCGGGGACCGGGCTTGCGCGCAAGGCCGCGGCAAGGCAAAGTCGACGGCATTCGCCTGCGGGCCGGCGGGGGCTGGGGCCGGCCGCGACAGCCATGCACCGGGGCCGGGCATCGGCCCCGTGCAGTCTTTCGCGCGGGCTGCCGCACCCTGGCCGGGGCACGGCGACAATAGCCGCCGAAATCGCCGGGCGCCCAGCCGCAGATGCAAGCCAGGCGCCGGCGCGGAGACCTTGCAATGGAAAACTTGGATGTACACGTTCTGCGCCACCTCGCGCAATGGCGCGGGCAGGGCGAACGCGCCCTGCTGGCCACGGTGGTGCGCACCTGGGGCTCGTCGCCCCGGCCCGTGGGATCGATCATGGCGCTGGGCGCCTCGGGGGCGGTCGTCGGCTCCGTCTCCGGCGGCTGCATCGAGGACGACCTGATCGCGCGCTACAGCCACGGGGGCGATGCCGACGCGCTGCGCGACGGCCCGCCCCGGCTGCTGCGCTACGGCGTCAGTGCCGATGAGGCCCACCGCTTCGGCCTGCCCTGCGGCGGCACGCTGGAGCTGCTGCTCGAATTCAACCCCGACGCGGCGGCGCTGGGCCAGCTCGTGCAATGGCTGGACCAGGGCCGCATGGTGCGGCGCAGCGTGGACAAGGCCACGGGCCGGGTGGCGCAGCAGGTCTGCGAGGCGCCCGAGCCGCTGGTGCACGACGCGGCGCAGGTCGCCAACAGCTTCGGCCCCGAGTACCGCATGCTGCTGATCGGCGCGGGCCAGCTGTCCGAGTACCTGGCGACCATGGCCCTGTTCAACGGTTTCGCGGTCACGGTCTGCGACCCGCGCGAGGAGTACAGCCGCCACTGGAGCGTGGCCGGCGTGCAGCTGTCGCGCGAGATGCCGGACGATCTGGTGCGGGCCATGCGCGCCGATGCGCGCACCTGCATCATCGGCCTCACGCACGACCCCAAGCTCGATGACTTGGCCCTCATGGAGGCGCTGGAGTCGCCGGCCTTCTACGTGGGCGCCATCGGCTCGCGCCGCAACACGGCACTGCGCCTGCAGCGCCTGAGCGAGCACTTCGGCATGGGCGAGGCACAGCTGGCGCGGCTGCGCGGCCCCATCGGCCTGTACATCGGCAGCAAGACCCCGCCCGAGATCGCCGTCAGCATCATGGCCGAGGTGCTGGCCGCCAAGAACGGCGTGGCCCTGCCGCGCGGCATGACGGTGGAGGAAGGCAAGCGCGCGGCGGCCGAGCCGCCGCAGGCGCTGGACGCGGACGAGGGGCCTGCCCTCACCCCGCTGGTCTGCGCGGCGCGCTGACCGGCGGGCGCCGGGCGGGCCGGCCGCGGCCCGGCGTCAGTGGGCGTGGCTATGGCCATGGCCGTGGCCGGCGGGCGCCTGGCGCGCGCTGGTGGCGTCCAGCGCCAGGAAGTGGTGGACCACGGGGCGGTCCGGGCCGATGTGAAAGCGCAGCGCCTGGGCCTGCAGGTCGGCGTCGGCGCGGGACACGCGCTGGTGCTGGCGCAGATGCTCGGCCCACGATTCGACCAGGAACCACTCGATCACACGGCCCGGCTCGCCCGTGTGCTCGGCCACGCCCCAGGCGTAGGCCCCGTCGCGGCGGCGCTCGCGCGCCACATGCTGCATGGCCTCGATGAAGGCCGGCAGGTCGGGGCGGCGCACCCGGTATTCGACCTGGACCATCACCGGGCCCCGGTCATGGGCCACGGGCTCGGCCAGCAGCGGCTCGGGCCAGTGGTTGGAGGCCTGCAGATCGGCCTCTCCCGTGGGCAGCTTGACGCGGTGGAACACCAGCGAAATCGCCACCAGCCCGGCCGCGCCCACCAGCAGGGCGGCGGGAATGCCCACGCCCTGGGCGAACAGGCCCCAGGCCAGGCTGCCGCCCGCCATGGCGCCGTTGAAGACCATCAGGTAGATGGCCAGGCCGCGCCCGCGCACCCAGTTGGGCAGCACGGCCTGGGCCACGCCGTTGAGCGTGGTCAGCGCCACGATCCAGCCCACGCCCAGCACCAGCATCAGCAGCACGGCCGCCCATTGCGGCGGGGCCATGGACAGTGCCGCCATCACGGCGGCGCTGAGCACGGACGACAGCAGCACCAGCCCGTCGGCATCGAGCCTGCGGCGCAGGCGCGGCAATGCCAGGGCGCCCAGGATGGCGCCCGCGCCCACGGCGCCCAGCATGACGCCGTAAAAGCCGGCCGAGCCGCCCAGCATGCGGCGCGCCACCAGGGGCAGCAGCGCCCAGACCGAGCTGGCGAACAGGAAGAACACGGCCGCGCGCAGCAGCACCACATGCAGCTCGCGGCTGGAGCGCGCATAGCGGATGCCGGCCCGGAAGGCGCCGAAGAACTGCTCGTTCAGGGCCGAGGCCTCGGCCTTGGGGCGTTTCCACCAGAGCAGGGCGATGATCACGAACGCATAGCTGAGCACGTCGGCGCCATAGGCGGCGGCCGCGCCGAAGCTGGCCAGCAGCAGGCCGCCGGCGGCCGGCCCCAGGGCGCGCGCGATGTTGATGCCCAGCGAGTTCAGCGCCACGGCGTTCTTGAGGTCGCCGCGCGGCACCAGCTCGGGCACGATGGACTGCCAGGTCGGCCCCATCAGGGCCGCGCCGATGCCGCCCACGAAGGTCAGCGCCACCAGGTATTCCACGGTCAGCGTATGGGACTTGGCCAGCAGCAGCAGGCTGGCGCTGACGCCGGCCAGCAGGATCTGTATGCCGATCAGGAAACGACGCCGGTCCAGGATGTCCGACAGCACGCCGGCGGGAATCGCCAGCAGGAAGATGGGCAGCGTGGCCGCCGTCTGGATCAGGGCCACGGCGGCGGGACTGGCCGACAGTTCGGTCACCATCCAGGAGCTGGCCACATCGCGCATGAAGCTGCCGATGTTTCCCAGCACGGTGGCCGCCCACAGCACGGCGAACACGGGCTGGCGCAGTGGGGCGAAGCTGCCGGAGGCGGGGGGGGCGGGTTGGGACATGGCGCTGTTCCTCAGGCCATCCAGCAGGAGCAGCCCAGTGCCCCGAAGAAGCTCCTGGGGTCCGAGGTCGGCACGTTCGATGCCCAGGCGTCGGCATGGCTGTGGCCATGCATGCCGCAGCGGGTGCCGCAGCCGCAGGCTGCTGCCAGGCTGCGGTAGCGCGCGGGGTTGAGCGAGTTCCTGCCCGCGCCCTCGGGCTCGCCCCAGGCGCCGTAGCCGCCGAAGCGTCGCACCGGCGACCAGTCGGGCATGGCGGGGGGCAGCGGGTTGTCGTCATGCTGCTGGAAGGCGCCGGCGCCGTAGACCACACGGCCGCCGACCACGGTGAGGTCGGAGGTCAGGAAGGAGATCTCGTCCTCGGGCACGGCGAAGTAGTCCTTGCTGGGCACGATCATGTCGGCGAACTGGCCCACCTGGATGCGGCCGCGCAGGCCTTCCTCGTTGGAGAACCAGGCCACGTTCTCGGTCCACATGCGCAGCGCGGTCTCGCGGTCCAGCAGGTTGCGCTGGGGGTACATCTGCATGCCGCCCACGGTCTTGCCCGTGACCATCCACGACAGCGATACCCAGGGGTTGTAGGAGGCCACGCGCGTGGCATCGGTGCCGGCCGAGGTCTTGACGCCGCGCTCCAGGATCTTCTTGACGGGCGGCGTGGCCTCGGTGGCGCGTGCGCCGTAGCGTTCGGTGAAGTATTCGCCCTGGTAGGCCATGCGGTGCTGCACGGCCACGCCGCCGCCCAGCGCCGCGATGCGGTCGATGGAGCGGTCGGAGATGGTCTCGGCGTGGTCGAAGAACCAGTTCAGGCCGTCGATGGGCGTGTCGCGGTGCACCTTCTCGAACACGTCCAGCGCGCGCGAGATGGTCTCGTCATAGGTGGCATGCAGGCGCCAGGGCCAACGGTTCTGCACCAGCACGCGCACCACTTCCTCCAGGTCGCCTTCCATGCTGGGCGGCATGTCGGGGCGGGGCTGGCGGAAGTCCTCGAAGTCGGCGGCCGAATACACCAGCATCTCGCCTGCGCCGTTGTGGCGGAAGTAGTCGTCGCCCTGCTTGTACTTGACGCTCCGCGTCCACTTCAGGAAGTCGGCCTTCTCTTCCTTGGGCTTTTGCGTGAACAGGTTGTAGGCCAGGCGCACGGTGATCTGGTGGGCGTCGCTGAGCTTCTGGATGACTTCGTAGTCGTCGGGATAGTTCTGGAAACCGCCACCCGCATCGATCACGCCGGTCACGCCCAGGCGGTTGAGCTCGCGCATGAAGTGGCGCGTGGAGTTGATCTGGTACTCCAGCGGCAGCTTGGGCCCCTTGGCCAGCGTGGCATAGAGTATGGTGGCATTGGGCTTGGCCAGCAGCAAGCCCGTGGGGTTGCCGTTGGCATCGCGCGTGATCTCGCCGCCCGCAGGCTGGGGCGTGTCGCGGGTATAGCCCACGGCGCGCAGGGCGGCGGCGTTGAGCAGGGCGCGGTCGTACAGGTGCAGCAGAAAGACCGGCGTGTCGGGCGCGATGGCGTTGATCTCGTCGATGGTGGGCAGGCGCTTTTCGACGAACTGGTGCTCGGTGAAGCCGCCGACCACGCGCACCCATTGCGGAGCGGGCGTGATGGCCACCTGGTGCCTGAGCATGTCCAGCGCATCGGCCAGCGAGCGCACGCCGTCCCAGCGCAGCTCCAGGTTGAAGTTCAGGCCGCCCCGGATCACGTGGGTGTGGTTGTCGAACAGGCCGGGCAGCACGCTGCGGCGCTGCAGGTCGATGCGGCGGGTGCCGGTGCCGGCCAGGGCCAGCACCTCGGCGTCGGAGCCGACGGCGATGAAGCGGCCGTCCTTGACGGCCACGGCGCTGGCCGTGGGCTGGGCCTTGTTCAGCGTGGTGAAGCGGCCGTTGTGGAAGACGGCGTCGGGCGTGGCATCGGACATGGAGGCTCCCTGGCGGGCGGTGGTGGTGCAGCCCAGCAGCCCACCCATGGCGAGGGTGGCTGCGGAGCCCAGGACTTTTCTGCGCGTGGTCATGTGGCGGGTCCGGGGGCGTGCGGGACTCAGGCCTTGGCGGGGTTGGGGCCCACGGTCTCGCCATGCTGCACGCGCTCGGCGGCCCGGTGCACCATGGTGTAGGCATAGTCCACGCCCATGCCGTAGGCGCCCGAGTGCTCGCGCACGATGTCCATCACCGCGTCGTAGGTGCCGCGGCGGGCCCAGTCGCGCTGCCATTCCAGCAGCACCTGCTGCCAGGTCACGGGCACCACGCCGGCCTGCACCATGCGGTCCATGGCGTAGTTGTGCGCGTCCAGCGAGGTGCCGCCCGAGGCGTCGGCCACCATGTAGATCTCGTAGTCGGTGTCGTGCAGGGCCGACAGCGCGAAGGTGGTGTTGCAGACCTCGGTCCACAGGCCGGAGACCACGATCTTCTTGCGGCCCTGGGCGGCGTTGGCGGCCAGCGCGTCCCGCACGTTCTGGTCGTCCCAGGAGTTCATCGAGGTGCGCTCCAGCAGCTGGTGCTCGGGGAACACGGCCAGCAGTTCGGGATAGGTGTGGCCGGAGAAGCTGGCCGTCTCCACCGTGGTCAGCGTGGTGGGGATGCCGAAGGCCTTGGCCGCCTTGGCCAGGCCGACCACGTTGTTCTTCAGGACCTGGCGATCGATGGACTGCACGCCGAAGGCCATCTGCGGCTGCTGGTCGATGAAGATGAGCTGGCTGTTGGCGGGGGTCAGGACTTCGAGGTACTTGCGGTGGGACATGGTGATCTCCTGGTTGGGATGAGGCGAGGAAACGGGCGGCACCAGCGATGGCGCCGTGCAATGACGGGAAAAAGGCGGAAAGAAGACTGAAAGAAGGCGAGACAAGGACAGGGTGGGGACCGGCGGCGCGAGCCGCCGGCCGGGGCGCATCAGCGGGCGGTGTCCACGAGCACCAGCTCGGCATCGGTCAGGGCCGTGACGCGGATGCTCTCCACGTCGCTGATGGCGGCGCCGTCGCGCTCCTGCAGCGCCACGCCGTCGACCTGCACCGATCCGCTGGCGGGCACCAGGTAGCCCAGGCGTTCGCGGCCGATGCGGTACTCGGTGCTCTCGCCGGCCTTCAGCGTGGCGCCCAGCACCCGGGCGGCGGTGCGGATGGGCAGGGCCTCGTCATCGCCGGGCAGGCCGCTGGCCAGGGCCACGAAGCTGCCCGAGCGCTCGCCCTTGGGGAAGGGCTTGGCGCCCCAGGACGGCGGCTGGCTGCCGCGCTCGTCGGGCATGATCCAGATCTGGAAGATGCGCGTCGTGCCCTTTTCCATGTTGTATTCCGAGTGGCGGATGCCCGTGCCCGCGCTCATCACCTGCACGTCGCCGGCCTCGGTGCGGCCCTTGTTGCCCAGGCTGTCCTGGTGGGTGATGGCGCCCTCGCGGACATAGGTGATGATTTCCATGTTGGCGTGGGCATGGGGCGGGAAGCCCGTGCCGGCCGCGATGGTGTCGTCGTTCCAGACCCGCAGCGCGCCCCAGCCCATGCGGGCCGGATCGTGGTAGCCGGCGAACGAGAAGTGGTGCTTGGCATCGAGCCAGCCGTGGTTGGCGCCACCAAGGTCCTGGAAGGGTCGGCGTTCGATCATGGTGTTCTCCTGCTGCGTCGTGTGTTGCGATGGATGAACTTTATGTTTTGCGGATCGATAAGAGAATAGAAAATATGCAAACTCATCTATTCCATAAATTGCATGCCAAGACTTCCTGACCTCGAAGCCTGGGCCATCTTCGCCAAGGTGGCCGAGACCGGCTCCTTCGCCAAGGCGGCAGCCGAGCTGGGCGTGTCCCAGCCCACCATCTCCAAGGCCATCACGCGCGTGGAGACGCGGCTCAAGACCACCTTGTTCCACCGCACCTCGCGGCGCATGTCGCTGACCGCCAGCGGCCAGGCCTCGCTGGAGCGCGCGGCGCGCATCCTGGCCGAAGGCGAGGCGGTGGAGGCCGAGATCAGCGAACAGTCCAAGACCCTGCGCGGGCCGGTGCGCGTCGCCGCGCCCATGTCCTTCGGCATCTCGCACCTGGCGCCGGCCGTGCCGGCCTTCATGGCCGAGCATCCCGAGGTCACGCTGGACCTGCACTTCAGCGACGAACTCATCGACGTCGTGGCCCAGGGCTTCGACCTGGCCCTGCGCATCTCCTCGCTGCCCGACTCCAGCCTGATCGCGCGGCGCCTGTGCGCGGTGCGCCTGCTGCTGGTGGCCTCGCCCGGATACTTCGAACGCCACGGCCGCCCGGAGCATCCGCGCGAGCTGGCCACGCACCGCGCGCTGCGCTATGCGCACACACGCCTGGGCGAGGCCTGGCGCTTCGTGCACGCGCGCCGTGGCGAGTTCGCCCAGCTCGTGCCCACGGCCCTGCGCGTCAACAATGCCGAAGGCCTGGCGCCCGCCCTGCGCGCGGGCCTGGGGCTGGCGCTGCAGCCCGAATTCCTGGCCTGGGAGGACTTGCAGTCGGGTGCGCTGCAGACCTGCATGGACGACTGGCAGGTGCCGCCCATCGCCCTGCACATCGTCACGCCCCCGGGCCGCGCCCGGCCGGCGCGCGTGCAGGCGCTGATCGACTTCCTGGCCGCCCACTTCGCGCAGGCGCCCTGGGCGCAGGAGCGGGGCATGGCCTGAAGGCCCGCAATGGCGGGGCAGCGGCCTGATGCGTCACTGGGAAGCGCAGGGCCGCGAGGCTCCCGTGCTCAAGGGGAATCCCCCATTTTTGATGGATTGATTCGTGCTCTATATTGAACAATCGTTCTTTATAAATTGCATCAATCATGCAGCTTCTGCAAATTCTGGCTCGCAATCTGGCGCATTTGCGGGAACAACGAGGGCTGACGATTTCAGGCTTGTCCCAACGGTGTGGTATCGCAAAATCCACGCTGTCGGGTCTGGAGGCCGCGCAAGGAAACCCCACCATCGAAACGCTCTGGGCTGTTGCCAACGCGCTCGACACCCCTTTTGGGCGGCTCTTATCTGATAACGGATTGGCGCCGGCTCCTATCGACGACAAGCAAGTTGCTGTTCGGTTTATAGAACGAACGGGCGATGACAACGGTGCTTGCATCGAGACCTATTGCATGCATCTGGAAGCGGGCCACACCAAACAGTCAGCAGCACATCCGCAAGGAGTCAGGGAGAAAGTCGTCGTCACCGGCGGTCCCATGCTGGTCGGAGATCTGATGGCGCCGAAGGTCCTCGGTTCTGGCGAAGTGCATTCCTTTGCGGCCGACGTGCCCCATGTGTATGGGGCTTTGGGAAAGGCTGCCCAAGCCATTGTGTTCATTGAATATCCGGCGTCGGCAGTGCCCCCGGGGCCCGATCTTCTGAGGGTGCTGGACTGGCCAATGTCCGCAACTGCCTGGGAGGGCGTGGAGAGCTTGTTGCAGCGCATGCGCCTTGAGGTGGCGAATGGGTCGGGCCCCATGATGCTGCGCTTCAGGGGTTGCCACGCGCGAGGTGAAGAGGCTCTTGCAATGCTGCGAGACCGTCTGGACCTGGCAGCGGCGGGCCTTTATCGCTGGCCCGTGTCGATGCTGGCAGCAATGGATGGAGACGGCCCTTACCTGGCCGTGTTTCCTCTTCACTTCACACAGGCCTTTGCCCAGGTCGACCATGCGCTGGCGCGTACGGACGTGGGCCGGCGAGCGCTGACGCTGGCGCGACGGGCGGAGGTCGATCTGATCTGCGAAGGGGATGGCGTGCATGATGACCTTGCTAGCGAACACAAGGTGCTCCAGGCACTCGGTGGTGAATGTGCGCTGAAATCGGGTCTGCTGCTGCTGCCTGAGGCAGTCCAATTGCTGGACAGGAAAACAGGCGTGTCTGCTGCCCCTTCCACGGAAGCTGGCGCATTTTCCAGCCGGATCCAGGTGGAGCACTACGATGCCTTCGAGTTGCTCCATCCTGCCTACGCAAGGCAGGTGGTGGCCATGGCTCAGGACATTGGCGATTTCACGCTGGCGCGCCATACGGTCGATGTGGGAAGCGGGCCTGGCGTGCCCCTTCTGATGCTGCAGGAGTTGTTGCCGGACCTGCAAGCACTGGCCGTGGAACCGGATCCCGTCGCCTATGCATGTTTGCAGGCCAATGTCGAAGGGCGAAACGGCATTGCGCTGCATCAGGGCGGTTTTCTCGAACTGGCGCTTGCCAATGGTTCATTGGAGCTGATCACTTCAGTCGGCGCGTCGCACCACTTCAACACCGCCTTCATGCTGCAAAAAGCCTGGAGGTTGCTCAAGCCTGGCGCGGTGTTCTCGGTGGCGGATGAGTTTCTCCCCCCGTTCGCAGATGCCGAGTCGCGCAATCTTGCACTCGTGCAGCATCACGGTGCCTACATGCTGCACGTCGCAGCAGAAATGGAGTGCTGCGGCCTCCCGCATGGCCGCGATATGGACCACGGCTTGTATCGCGCATTCAAGCAACATCTCTCCCAAGCGGTCTGGCTGGCGCAGAGGCGGCAGGCGCTGGCCGCAGCAAGGCTGTGCCGGGAATTGTTCGTGCAATGCCGGCAGGCATCGCTGGACCAGCGGCCTGCCCATGCCGTGGGTGCCTATGTGCGGTTTTTCTGGCTGGAGCTGCAGGCCATGGTGGCGGGGTTTGACTATGAGGTGGAGTGCAAAACCCATGTGCGGCGATTCCTGGAGCTGGCCGCTGGGACGGGGTTTGAGCTGCTGCGGCACAGGCGCATTTTTGCCACGCAGGGTGACCATGCGCACGATGGAGGCACCCATGTGATGACATTTCGCCGGAGCGTGTCATGAGCGGTGCCCGGGCCGTGGTTTCGGGGCTGTCCACGAGCCTGGCCGTGGCGGCCGGCTATCTGCCCATCGCGTTCTCGTTTGGCGTGGCGGCCGTTCAGGCTGGGCTCGGGCCGGGCATTGCCGTGCTGGCGTCGGTACTGGTCTATGCCGGGGCCAGTCAGTTTCTGCTGGTTTCGCTGCTGGCTTCTGGGGCTGGATGGTGGACGGCGCTGCCCACGGTACTGCTGATGAATGCCCGCCATGTCCTGTACGGGCCGGCCGTGCAGGCGATGATGGGGCCGCGCCAAAGCCTTGCCACGCCGTGGCTGGCCTTCGGGCTGACCGATGAAGTGCTTGCGACGGCCACCAGCAAGATGCAGGCCGTGGCCGAGGCGGATCGTGAGCACTGGCTGGTGGGCCTGCAACTGGGCGCCTATGCGGCCTGGGTGGGTGGCACGCTCGCCGGCGTGCTGCTGGTGGGCGAGGCCGGTCAGTGGCCCGTGGCGGTCCGCGAAGGCTTGGCCTTCGTCCTGCCCGCATTGTTTTTTGCGCTGTTGCTGGAAGCCGGCGTGCTGCGCTGGTGGCGCGCGGTGCTGGCCGCCATGGTCGCCGCCGCTGTGCTGTCCCTCTTCGTCGCCGCCCATCATGCGCTGGCGCTGGCCATCCTTTGTGGAGCGCTTGCGCATGCAGCGCATGCACCCAAGGACTGATGCCCATGTCGCAGTCGCTCTGGATTTTGCTGCTGTGCGGGGCCGGCACCTTTGTGCTGCGCTGGCTGCCCTTGTGGCATGCACGCCGCCGGGGGCATTCGGCGGGCGCCCTGCGGCGGGCGCCGCGGTGGCTGGCAGGGGTCGGGCCAGCCGCCATCGCCGCCTTGTTTGCCGTGTCGGTCGGCGGGCTGCTGGCCGGCGATGCCAACCCCCGCCGTGTGGCGGCCATGGCCCTGGCCTTGTCGGCCATCGGCATCGCACACCGGGTCCGGGGCGGCATCGCGCTGCCGACGCTGGCAGGCGCGCTGGCCTATGGACTGCTGGCCTGCCTGCCGCTGGGGTGATGTCAGTGCGGCTGGGCGTGGAAGGCCTTGTTGGCGATCTTCCAGCCGGCTTCCGTCTTCAGCAGCAAGAAGTAGTCGATGAAGGTGACGTTGCCATGCACCAGCGTGATCCTGGCGCTGGCGGCCGTGCCGCCGATGTCGATGGCGTCGATGCTGCGCCGGCGCGTGGCCTCGTCGGCGGCGGGCTGGCCCTTGAAGCGGGCGCAGTAGGTATCGAGATCCCAGGAGGTCAGCGGGCCTTCGCGCACGCTCTCGATGCGGGCCGTGGGCATGAAGGCGGCGCGCATGTGGGCGCTGTCGTCTTCGGCGTGGCCGCGCATGTACAGCTGCAGGGGCACGCGCACGGCGGCTTCCTCGGGGTGGTCGGTCAGGCGTGGGGCGGTGGTCGTCATGCGGTGTTCTCCTTGGACAGGTTGGTCGCGGCGCGCGTCGGCAGGCCGGTGGCCGCGCATGGTAGCCACAAGCGGGGCGGGCGGTCCAATCCGGCCCGGCGCGCAGCGGATGCGGGGCGATGGCGCAATGCCTTGTTTTCAATGGGTTTTTGAACGAGAAGGTGATCGATTGGCCGCGCCGGGGTCAACAGTGTTTTGAGCGCGGCGCGGTTTTGTCCGACGTTGCAAAGCGGCTGGAAAGAGCCCGTAAAGCGGGCGTAAAGCCTGCGTAAAACGGCGATCTGCCGCGTTTTGGCGCGCATGGGACTGGCTACCATAGCCGCATCCGGCGCCTCGCCCCTTTCCAGGGCGGGAGCCATGGCCCTTTCCCACGATCTTTTCGCCGCGACCATGAAACGCTTGCCAAGCCGCCCCTTCGTTGACGTTGCCCATGGCTTGCGCCAGCGGGGCCGCATCCGGCCCGCGCTGCTGTGGGGCGCTGTCGCCCTGGCCCTGTTGGCGGGCGGCGGCGCGTGGTGGTGGAGCAAGCGCGCGGCCGGCCAGGGCGAGCAGGCCACGGCGGGCGCTGCCGGCCAGGGCGGGGCGCGTCCCGGCGGCGGCAGGCGCGGCCCCGGCGGCCCCGGCGGCCCTCCGGGCGCCATGGGCGCCCAGGCACAGCCCGTCTCGGTGGGCGTGGTCGAGCGGCGCGACATGCGGGTGCTGGTCAGCGCCATCGGCACCATGAGCCCGCGCGCCACGGCCGTGGTGCGCGCCAAGGTGTCGGGCGAACTGCTGCGTCTGCATTTCAAGGAGGGCGACGAGGTCAAGGCGGGCCAGTTGCTGGCCGAGATCGATCCGCGCAGCTTCAAGGCCAGCTACGACCAGATCCAGGGCACGCTGCAGCGCGACCAGGCCCTGCTCAGGAACGCCCAGCTGGACCTGCAGCGCTACAAGGAGCTGCAGGCCCAGGACTCCATCGCCGGCCAGCAGGTGGACACGCAGGCGGCGCTGGTGCGCCAGTACCAGGGCACGGTGGCGGCCGATCAGGCCCAGGCCGATGCCGCGAAGCTGCAACTGAGCTATACGCGCATCACGGCCCCCATCGCGGGCCGGCTGGGCCTGCGCCAGGCCGACCGGGGCAATGTGGTCAACCCCTCGGATGCCAACGGCATCGTCACCATCACCCAGGTCAAGCCCATCGACGCGGTGTTCTCCGTGCCCGAGGCCCATGTGGGCACGCTGGCCCAGCGCCTGTCCGAAGGCCGCGACATGCCGGTGGAGCTGTGGGACCGCGAGCTCAAGCGCCCGCTGGCGCGCGGCAAGCTCAATGCGCTGGACAACAGCATCGACATCGCCACCGGCACGGTCAAGGCCAAGGCCGCCTTCGACAATGCCGAGGGCCGGCTGTTCGCCAACCAGTTCGTCAACGTCAGGCTGGAGGTGGACCGGCTGGAGCAGGCGCTGACCGTTCCCGCCACGGCCGTGCAGAACAACTACGTCTACCTCGTGCAGGAAGGCGGCACGGTCACGCAGCGGCGCATCACCGTGGGCGTGGCCGATGGCGACCGCGTCAGTGTCAAGGGCGAGCTGCAGCCCGGCGATCAGGTGGTGGTGGACGGCATCGACCGCCTGCGCGAAGGCGCCAAGGTCACGGTGATCGAGGCCGACAAGGTGCAGAAGGTGGACCAGGCCGTGCAGGATGCCTCCAGCCAGCCGCGCGGCATGCGCAACCTGCCGCCCGAGGTGCGCGCCAAGCTGGCGACCATGAACCCCGATGAGCGCAAGGCCTACCTGCAAAAACTGCGCGCCGAGCGCGCCGGCCAGCGCAACGGCGGTGCGCCGGGGGGCGAGGGCGGGGCGCCCGCCGGCCAGCTGCCTGCCGGCCAGCCGCCCGCGCCGTCGCCGGGTTCGCCCCAGCCTTCGCCCGGCCCCACGGCATCCCCGGCCCCGGCTGCCGCGGCCCCGGCCGGGCGCTGAGTGCGCGCCCCGGCAGCTGACGACCGCAAGGCATTGCAGGCGGCTCCATGAATCTTTCCCGCATCTTCATTCTGCGTCCCGTCGCCACCTCGCTGCTGATGGTGGCGGTGCTGATCGCCGGCCTGCTGGCCTACCGGCTGCTGCCGATCTCGGCCCTGCCCGAGGTGGACTACCCCACCATCCAGGTCACCACGCTGTACCCGGGCGCCAGCCCCGATGTGATGACCTCCAACGTCACGGCGCCGCTGGAGCGCCAGCTCGGCCAGATGCCGGGGCTGGCGCAGATGTCGTCCACCAGCTCGGGCGGCGCCTCGGTGATCACGCTGCGCTTTGCGCTGGACATGGCCATGGACGTGGCCGAGCAGCAGGTGCAGGCCGCCATCAACGCGGGCGCCAACCTGCTGCCCGGCGACCTGCCCATGCCCCCGCTGTACAGCAAGGTCAATCCGGCGGATGCCCCCATCCTCACGCTGGCCATCACCTCGCCCACGCTGCCGGTGATCCGCGTCAACGACCTGGTGGAAAACCGCCTGGCGCCCAAGCTCTCGCAGGTCAACGGCGTGGGCCTGGTGGCCATCGCGGGCGGGCGCCGGCCCGCGGTGCGCATCCAGGCCAATCCCACGGCGCTGGCCAGCCTGGGCATGACGCTGGACGATGTGCGCACGGCCATCGCTGCGGCCAACGTCAAGCAGGCCAAGGGGGGCTTCGACGGGCCGGCGCGCGCCTCCACCATCGACGCCAACGACCAGCTGCAGTCGGCGGCCGAATACCGCAACCTCATCATCGCCTTCAAGAACGGCCTGCCGGTGCGCCTGTCCGACATCGCCCAGACCGTGGACGATGCCGAGAACACGCGCCTGGCCGCCTGGGCCGGCACGCCCGAGGGCGGCTCGCGCGCGGGCGTGATCCTCAACATCCGGCGCCAGCCCGGCGCCAACGTGATCGAGACGGTGGACCGCATCAAGGCCCTGCTGCCCCAGCTCAAGGAAACGCTGCCGGCCTCGCTGGACGTGCAGGTGCTGACCGACCGCACGGTGACCATCCGCGCCTCGGTCGAGGACATGCAGCTGGAGCTGATGCTGGCCATCGCCCTGGTGGTGGCCGTGATCTTCGTGTTCCTGCGCAGCGCCTCGGCCACGCTGATTCCCAGCTTCGCCGTGCCGCTGTCGCTGATCGGCACCTTCGGGGTGATGTACCTGGCGGGCTTTTCGATCAACAACCTCACGCTGATGGCGCTGACGATTTCCACGGGCTTCGTGGTGGACGATGCCATCGTGATGATCGAGAACATCGCGCGCTACGTGGAAAAGGGCGACCCGCCCATGCAGGCGGCGCTCAAGGGCGCCAGGCAGATCGGCTTCACCATCATCTCGCTGACGATCTCGCTGATCGCCGTGCTGATCCCGCTGCTGTTCATGGGCGACGTGGTGGGGCGGCTGTTCCATGAGTTCGCCATCACCATGGCCGTGGCCATCCTGATCTCGGCCGTGGTCTCGCTGACGCTCACGCCCATGCTGTGCGCGCGCCTGCTGCGCCACCAGCCCGAAGGGGCGGGCGAGGAGCGGCACGGACGCCTGTACCACGCCACGGGCCGTTTCTTCGACCGCACCATCGCCGGCTACGGCCGCATCCTGACCTGGGTGCTGGACCGCCGGGGCCTGACCTGGATCGTCTTCCTGGCCACGCTGGCCGTGACCGTGCTGCTGTACTTCGCCGTGCCCAAGGGCTTCTTCCCCGACCAGGACACGGGCACCATCCAGGCCACGACCGAGGCCGACCAGTCCATCTCGTTCGCCGCCATGGCCGAGCGCCAGCAGGCCCTGGCCGAGCTGCTGCTCAAGGACCCGGCCGTGCAGAGCATCTCGTCCTTCATCGGCGTGGACGGCAGCAACACCACGCTGAACACGGGCCGGCTGCTGATCGACCTCAAGCCCCATGGCCAGCGCGACGGCGCGCCCGCCGTGCTGCGCCGCCTGTCCGACGATGCCAGCCAGATCCCGGGCATCCGCCTGTTTGCCCAGCCCGTGCAGGACCTGACCATCGAGGACCGCGTGGCGCGCACCCAGTACCAGTTGCTGATGTCCTCGCCCGACATGGCCCAGCTGACCCAAAGCACCGAGGCCCTGGTCGAGCGCATGCACGAGCTGCCCGAGCTGATCGACGTGGGCAGCGACCTGCAGAACCAGGGCCTGCAGGCCTTCGTGCAGATCGACCGGGCCCAGGCCAGCCGGCTGGGCGTGACGGTCGCCGCCATCGATACGGCGCTGTACAACGCCTTCGGCCAGCGGCTGATCTCGACCATCTTCACGCAGTCCAACCAGTACCGCGTGGTGCTGGAGGTGGCGCCGCAGTACAAGGTCGGCCCCGAGGCGCTGCAGTCCATCTACGTGGCCTCCAGCGCGGGCGCGCCCGTGCCGCTGTCCTCGGTGGCCACGGTCAGCGAGCGGCCCATGGCCCTGGCCGTCAACCATGTGGGGCAACTGCCGGCCGCCACCATCTCGTTCAACACGGCGCCCGGCGTCTCGCTGGGCCATGCGGTCAAGGCGGTGCAGGACCTGATGGCCCAGCTGCGCAGCGAGGGCCTGATGCCGCTGTCGGTGGACGCCGCCTTCCAGGGCGCGGCCCTGGCCTTCCAGGCCTCGCTGTCGAACACGCTGCTGCTGGTGCTGGCGGCGGTGGTCACCATGTACATCGTGCTGGGCGTGCTCTACGAGAGCACCATCCACCCGGTGACCATCCTGTCCACGCTGCCCTCGGCGGGCGTGGGCGCGCTGCTGGCCCTGCTGCTGGCGGGGCTGGACCTGGACATCATCGCCATCATCGGCATCGTGCTCTTGATCGGCATCGTCAAGAAGAACGCGATCATGATGATCGACTTCGCGCTGGAGGCGCAGCGCGAGCAGGGGCAGACGCCGCGCGAGGCCATCTACCAGGCCTGCCTGCTGCGGTTCCGGCCCATTCTGATGACGACTCTGGCTGCCTTGCTGGGGGCCTTGCCGTTGATGCTGGGCACGGGCGTGGGCAGTGAGTTGCGGCATCCGTTGGGGGTGACGCTGGTGGGGGGGCTGCTGGTGAGCCAGTTGCTGACGCTGTTCACCACGCCTGTGATTTATCTGACGTTTGAGGGGTGGGCGCAGAGGTGGCGGGATCGTCGTTCTTCGGGGCAGGTCCATGCTTGAGTTGGCTCTGCGTTCTTGGCTGGCGCCGCTGGCCGGGTCTCGGCCCGGCGGCCGACCTACTTTCTTGCCTCGCAGCAAGAAAGTAGGCAAAGAAATGCGCCCCACTGCCCGCGACCCCTTCGCTTCGCTGCGGGGCCACCTGCGTCGTGGCGCTTGCGGGGTTCGCCGTGAAACTCACTTCGCGCTGGCGCGCTGCGTTCAGACAATCACGGCGAGTCAGATCACGAAGCAGTCCTGTCCTTCGGCAGGACTGCAACCCCGCAAGCACCACGACGCAGGCGCGGGCAGAAGGGGAGTTTGCTCGGGCCTTCGCTTTGCTCGGCCTCGTTTTATGGGGGCTGGATCATGAGCCAGCTGTCCAGTCTCTCGGCGCCGTTCATCTACCGGCCCATCGCCACCCTGCTGATGACCATCGGCCTGGCGCTGGCGGGGGCGGTGTCGTATTTCCTGCTGCCGGTGGCGCCGCTGCCGCAGGTGGACTATCCGACGATTTCGGTGTCGGCCAGTCTGCCGGGGGCGAGCCCGGACACGATGGCGGCGACGGTGGCGACGCCGCTGGAGCGGGCGCTGGGGGCGATTGCGGGGGTCAATGAGATCACGTCCAGCTCCAGCCTGGGCAGCACGCGCATCACGCTGCAGTTCGACCTGTCGCGCACGGTGGACAGCGCGGCGCGCGATGTGCAGGCGGCCATCAATGCGGCGCGCACGCTGCTGCCCTCGGGCATGCCGGGCAATCCGACGTATCGCAAGGTCAATCCGGCCGATGCGCCGATCATGATCCTGGCGCTCACGTCCAACGCGCTGACGCGCGGGCAGATGTATGACGCGGCGTCCACCGTGCTGGCGCAAAAGCTCTCGCAGGTCGAGGGCGTGGGCCAGGCGTCCATCAGCGGCGGCGCGTTGCCGGCCGTGCGCGTGGAGCTGGACCCGGTGAAGCTGGCGGCCAATGGCGTGTCGCTGGACCAGGTGCGCACCGCGATTTCGGCCACGAATGCCAACCGGCCGCTGGGCGCGGTGGAGCGCGAGGACCATTACTGGCAGGTCACGGCCAACGACCAGGCGCGCGTGGCGGCCGACTATGCGCCGCTGGTGCTGCGCTGGAGCAACGGCAATGCGATCCGGCTGCAGGACGTGGCCGATGTCACGGACTCGGTGCAGGACGTGCGCAACTACGGCGTGGCCAATGGCAAGCCCGCGATCCTCTTGCAGATCTTCAAGCAGCCGGACGCCAACATCCTGGAGGCCGTGCAGCGCGTGCGCGCGCTGCTGCCGCAACTGAAGGCCTCCATCCCCGAGGCCATCGACCTGACCATCGTCTCCGACCGCACGCCCACGCTGCGCGCCTCGGTGGTGGAGGTGGAGCGCGCCCTGCTGATCGCCATCGCCCTGGTGATCCTGGTGGTCTTTCTCTTCCTGCGCAACGGCCGCGCCACGCTGATCCCGGCCGTGGCCGTGCCGGTGTCGCTGGCCGGCACCTTCGGCGTGATGTACCTGGCGGGCTACACGCTGGACAACCTGTCGCTGATGGCCCTGACCGTGGCCACGGGCTTCGTGGTGGACGATGCCATCGTGGTGCTGGAGAACGTGATGCGCCACATGGAGCGCGGCAAGACGGCGCTGCGCGCTGCGCTGGACGGGGCGCGCGAGATCGGCTTCACCGTGGTGTCCATGAGCCTGTCGCTGATCGCGGTCTTCGTGCCCATCCTGTTCATGGGCGGTATCGTGGGCCGCTTCTTCCGCGAGTTCGCGGTGGTGATGGCGGCGGCCATCCTGATCTCCATGGTGGTGTCGCTGACCACCACGCCCATGATGTGCGCGGCGCTGCTGCGCCCGCCTGCAGGCCCCGCCGCCGCGCGTGTGCGCGGACCCATGGGCCGCGGCTGGGACCGCTTCACGGCCTGGATGGGCCGCCTGGAGCGGGGTGCCATGGCCGGCTACCGTGCCAGCCTGGCCTGGTGCCTGCGCCATCCGCCGCTGGTGCTGCTGGTGCTGGCCGGCGTGGTGGCGCTGAATGTGCATCTGTACATGGCCATCGACAAGGGCTTCATGCCCAGCCAGGACACGGGCCGAGTCATGGGCTTCATCCGTGCCGACCAGTCCACGTCCTACCAGGCCATGGAGCAGCGGCTCAAGCGTTTCCTGGCCATCGTGCAGGAAGATCCGGCCGTGGAGTACGTGACGGGCTTCACGGGCGGTGGCCAGCGCAACGCGGCCAACATGTTCATGTCGCTCAAGCCGCTGGCCGAGCGCAAGGTGTCTTCGGACGAGGTGATCAACCGGCTGCGCGACAAGCTCAAGAACGAGCCCGGCGCGCGGCTGTTCATGGTCACGCAAAGCGACATCCGCATCGGCGGGCGGCAAAGCTCGGGCTCCTACGACTACACGCTGCAGGCCGACGACATCCAGGACCTGCGCACCTGGGAGCCGCGCATCCGCCAGGTGCTGTCGCAACTGCCTCAGATCACCGACGTGAACAGCGATGTGTCCGACTTCGGCCTGCAGACCTCGCTGGTCATCGACCGCGATGCGGCCACGCGCCTGGGGCTGACGGTGGCGCAGATCGACGGCACGCTGAACAACGCCTTCGGCCAGCGCCAGGTGGGCGTGATCTACAACCCGCTGAACCAGTACCGCGTGGTCATGGAGGCCGCGCCGCGCTACTTGCAAAGCCCGGAGACGCTGCGCGGCTTCTTCTTCGTCAACAGCCGGGGCGAGCAGGTGCCGCTGTCGGCCTTCGCGCGCATCACCACCACCAACACGCCGCTGGCCGTCAACCACGACCGGGGCACGCCGGCCAGCACCATCAGCTTCAGCCTGGCCGAGGGCGTGGCCCTGTCGGATGCCAGCGATGCCATCCGCAACGCCGTGGCCGAGCTGGGCGTGCCCGTGTCGGTGCGCGGCAGCTTCAGCGGCACGGCCGGGGCCTTCCAGCAGGCGCTGTCGGGCCAGCCGCTGCTGATCCTGGCGGCCATCATCACCATCTACCTGGTGCTGGGCGTGCTCTACGAAAGCCTGGTGCACCCGCTGACCATCCTGTCCACGCTGCCCTCGGCAGGCGTGGGCGCGCTGCTGGCGCTGATGCTGTTCAAGACGGAGTTCTCGCTGATCGCGCTGATCGGGGTGATCCTGCTGATCGGCATCGTCAAGAAGAACGCCATCATGATGATCGACTTCGCGCTGGAGCGGCAGCGCGCCGGCCACGCCACGCCCGCCCAGGCCATCTACCGCGCCTGCGAGCTGCGGCTGCGTCCCATCCTCATGACCAGCCTGGCCGCCATCTGCGGCGCGCTGCCGCTGGCCCTGGGCCGGGGCGATGGCGCCGAGCTGCGCCAGCCGCTGGGCATCGCCATCGTGGGCGGCCTGATGCTCAGCCAGCTGCTCACGCTCTACACCACGCCCGTGGTCTACGTGCTGCTGGACCGCCTGCGCCAGCGCGCCATGCGTTTGCGCCGGCGGCGCCCGCCAGCGCTGG
>JBHIXF010000011.1:0-113340 GCA_041984925.1 Comamonas sp. | reverse complement strand
TGCGCCTCGTTCCGGACCCCTTTCCCGGCTCGGCGCCCCCTGCTTTCGCGGGCACGTCAAAGTGCATCACACGCTCCTGGGAGTATCGCCATTACCGCGGTGGCATCTGGCTTGGAAACTGGTGGTAACGAAAAAATGTAAAAGTCCCTTTATCTGACAGGCTTCTATCAGCAATGCTGGCAAATTTTTGAGAATATTGTGAGTTTTGTAAATTGCTTCCATTTTTTCATACAAAATAGCTATCGAACAAATCCGGAAGGAGAGCTCGGTGAGGACAGCGCTGCAATGTTGCCTGTGGCTATGGGGCTTGCTGTGCCTTGGGTGCGTCCATGCGGCGCAGCCTGCGGTGGCCATCTACTACGGCAGCAAGGCCTCGCTGAGCGAACTGGCGCTGTATGACATTGCCGTCGTCGAGCCCGGGCATGGCTACGATCCGCGCAAGTTCCGCGCGCAGGCGCCGGGCAGCGAGCTGTATGCCTATGCCTCGGTCGCCGAAGTGCTTGCCGAGCGCAGCTACTTCGGCAAGATTCCGGCCGAGTGGAAGATGGCGCGCAATGGCGCCTGGCGCTCCGTCGTGCTGGACCAGACGCCGCCGCAGTGGCCGGCCTTTTTCGCCGATGAGGTGATCGCGCCGCTGTGGCAGCAGGGCTACCGCGGATTCTTTCTGGACACCCTGGACTCCTACCGGCTCGCCGAGCGTTTTGACGAGGCCGCGCAGCAGGCGGGCCTGGTGCGGGTGATCGAGACGCTGCACCAGCGTTTTCCGGGCATCCGCCTGATCCTGAACCGCGGCTTCGACATCGTGCCGCGCGTGCGCGACAAGGTGCAGATGGTGGCGGCAGAGTCCCTGTTCCAAGGCTGGGATGCCAACCTCAGGCGCTACGTCAAGGTGGCGCAGGCGGACAGCGCCTGGCTGCAGCAGCAGTTGCAGACCATCCGGGAGCGCGACGGGCTGCCGGTGCTGTCCATCGACTATGTGCCGCCGCACGACCGCGCCGCCGCGCGCGAGACGGCGCGGCGCATCGGGCAGCTGGGCTTCATTCCCTGGGTGTCCGATGCCGGCCTGCAGACGCTGGGCGTGGGCTCGGTGGAGCCGGTGGCGCGCCGGGTGCTGATTCTCTACAACGGCGGCGAGTTTCCCTCGCTCAACAGCGTATCGGCCCACCGCTTCCTCGAGATGCCGCTCAATTACCTGGGCTATGTGGCCGACTATGCCGACGTGCGCGAGCCGCTGCCCGAGGACATTGCGCGCGACCGCTATGCGGGCGTGGTGGCCTGGTTTGGCGGCGCCGTTGCCGATGTGCGCGCAAGGCCGCTGCGCCAGTGGCTGGCGCAGCAGGTGGACCAGGGCATGCCGCTGCTGCTGCTGAACTCGCCGGGCCTGTCTCCCGAGCGCGTGCTGGAGCAGAAACTGGGTCTGCGCAGTGCCCAGGCTGCGCCCGCTGCCCCGCTGCGCCGCGCCGAGCAGACGCAGATCATGGGATTCGAGGATGCGCCGCTCGAGCCGGCGCACGACTACGAAGGCTGGGAGCTCACGCCCCAGATGGCCGGCCAAAGCCGGCAACTGCTGTCTTTTGACGACGCCAGGGGACGGCGCTTCGTGTCGGCTGCGATCACCCCCTGGGGCGGCTTCGCGCTGGCGCCGTACGTGGTATCGAATGTGCCCGGCACCGACCAGTCGCGCTGGGTGGTCGACCCCTTTGCCCTGCTGCAGCAGGCCCTGCGCCTGCAGGACTTTCCCGTGCCGGATGTCACGACCGAGAATGGCCGCCGCCTGCTGCTGGCCCATGTCGATGGCGATGGCTTCCCGTCCAAGGCAGAGCTGCCGGGCGCGCCGTTCGCCGGCGAAGTGCTGCGCCGCGAGATCCTGGAGCGCTACCGGATTCCGCACACCATCTCCGTCATCGAGGCCGAGGTCTCGCCCCAGGGCCTGTACCCGCAGTGGGCCGAGCAGCTGGAGGGCATCGCCCGGCGCATCTTCGCCATGCCGCATGTGGAGATCGCCAGCCACTCCTATTCACATCCGTTCTACTGGGAGCCCGGCGCGGCCGGCAACGGCGATGAAAGCAAGGAGGTGAACCTGAATCTGCGCATCCCCGGCTACCAGATGGACATGGACCGGGAGATCAACGGCTCGGTCGACTACATCCGCAGGCGCCTGGCGCCCAAGGGCAAGCCGGTGGACGTGTTCCTGTGGACCGGCAACACGGCGCCCAGCGCCGAAGCCCTGGCCATTGCCGACGCGGCGGGCCTGCTCAACATGAATGGCGGCGATACCGCCATCACGCGCAGCAATCCCTCGCTGACCGATGTGCGCAGCTGGGGGCTGCGCAAGGGCGGGCATCTGCAGGTCTACGCGCCCGTCACCAACGAGAACATCTACACCAACCTCTGGCATGGCCCGTTCTACGGCTTCGAGCGCGTCATCGAGACCTTCGAGATGACCGCGGCGCCGCGGCGCCTGAAGGCGGTGGACATCTACTACCACTCCTATTCCGCGAGCAAGCAGGCCAGCCTCAAGACTTTGCACAAGGTCTACGGCTGGGCGCTCGCGCAGCGGCTCCATCCCGTCTACGCCTCCGAATACATCCGCAAGGTGCAGGATTTCTACGATTTCGCCGTGGGCCGGGATGAGCAGGGCTGGCGCTTGCGCGGGCCGGGCCAGCTGCGCACCCTGCGCATGCCTGCCTCGCTGGGCGTGCCCGTGCTGGCCGGCAGCGGCGGCGTGGCCGGCTATGCCGCGGGCCCGGACGGCCATTACCTGCACCTGGCTGCCGGCTCCGCCCATCTGGCCGCGCGCGACGGTGCCAGCGAAGCCCGGGCGCGGCCCTATCTGGTCGATGCCAATGCCCGGCTGGCGGCATGGAATCCCCAGGCCGATGGAGGCCTGCAGTTTGCGCTGCAGGGGCATGTGCCGCTTGAACTGCGCATGTTCCTGCCGCCGGGGTGTTCGCTGAGCGCGGTGGACGGCGGCCGTCCCTCTTCCATCGGCGCGGCCTCTGCCGCGGACCGCGATGGCGTGGTTTCCTTCTCAAGCAGTCAACACAGTGCCCAACTCCAAGTCCGATGCGCGGCGCGCTGAGCGCCCGACCACGGTTCCCGCATGGCTGATCGCGCTGCTGGCAGTGCTGATCGGCGGGGCCCTGTGGATGCTTTTCCCGAAACGGGACCTGGAGCGCCGCCTCTCCGACAGCAAGGATGACTCGGAACTGTCGCTCAGCTACCTGGCCAACCTGCTCAAGAGCGATCCGGGCAACGAGAACCTGCAAAACCTGCTGCGCGCCAAGCAGCAGCGCCTGGAGGCCATTCGCAAGGCCGAGGAAGATGCGCGCAAGCAGGCCGTGCCCAGCGCCGCGTCGCAGGCCTGGGACCGCTGGCAGGGCCTGTACGGGCGCTATCTGCAGGCCCAGGCCCAGGGCGGCCGTGCGCAAGGCGATGCCGCGGTGCAGGCTCCGGTGGTGCTGCAGGCCCTGGGGAAGGTGCCCCGCGACGGCCTGAGCGAGGCGCAGGCGCTGTACCTGGCTTCCGCGGCGCTGGTGCTCGGCGACAGCCCCCTGGCCTTGTCCGTGTACGAGGAACTGGCGGCCCGGCAGGCGGATGGCAACCGCAAGGCCGGCATCTACGAGGCGGCGGCGCGCCAGGCGCTGGGAATGTCCCTGTACGAAGTCTCGGCCTCGCTGCTGCGCAAGGCCAGCGCCGTGGCCGAGGACGTGGCGCAGTCGCGCAGCTACCTGTGGCAGGCCTTGCAGGTGCTGCAGTCGGGCAACCTCGCGCGCCAGGCGCTGGCGCTGGCGCGCGAGCAGCAGGAGCTGCTGGGCAGCGACCCCGAGACGCTGCGCCGGCTGATCGCGCTGGCGCGCGCCGCCGGCGATGGCGCCGAAGCCGAGCGCTATGCCAAGCTGCTGCTCAAGCTGTCGCTGCTGGAGCAATGGCGGCAAAGCCGGCTGGCCGCGGCACCGGGCTTCGATGACGGCGCCTGGGCATTGCAGCCCGTGGCCGCCAGCGCGCCTGGCTGGCGCTGGGTGCGCACGGCGGCTGCGGCGGGCGAGGCGCGCAAGCCGCCGCCGGGATTGCCGTTCGACGACAAGACCTATCTGCTGGGCTATGAGGTGTTTCTGGAGAACCGCAACCTGGAAGATGCCTGGCGCGTGGCCTCGGCCGCGGTCAGGCAGGCGCCGCGCGACATGGCCTGGCGCGAGCGCCTGGCCCAGGTCTCCGAATGGTCGGGCCGCGCGCAGGACGCGCTGGACAGCTGGCTGGCCGTGGCCCAGGCCACCGGCCGGGAAGATGCCTGGGGCCATGTCATGCGCCTGGCGCCCGGCCTGTTCGACGACCGCGCGCTGATCGCCGGGCTGCGCCACCAGCTGCAGCGCCGCCCCCAGGACTTCGCACTGCAGCAGGCGCTGGTGCAGGCCTACGAGCGCCAGGCCGATCCCGCCTCCGCCATCGACTATCTGAAGGCCCATGGCACGACGGTGCAGTCGCGGATTCTTCTGGCGCAGCTGGCCGAGCGCGCAGGGCGGCCCGGGGAGGCGCTCGATGCCTGGAAAAGCGTGCTGTCCGACCCCGCGCAGCGCACGCCGGCCCATGCCATGACGGCAGCCGTGCTCGCGATGCTGCAGGGAGAGCCTGACCTGGGGCTGCGCTGGCTGGACGATGCCCAGTCGCGCGTGCAGGCCGGCATGCCTGACGAAGGCGATTACTGGCGGCTGCTGGGCGATCTGGCCCAGCACCGGCGCGACGAGGCGCTGGCGCTGCAGGCCTACCGGCGCCTGCTGCAGACGAGCAGCGCCAGCGTCAGCGACTACGACGAGGTGATCCGGCTGCTGCAGCGCGACAGCCGCAAGGAGGCGGCCCGGATGTCGCTGCTTGCCTGGGAGCGTTTCCATGAACTGCGGCATCTGACGCAGGCCTTCTACCTGCTCGAAGACCAGCAGGACTGGACGCAGATAGGCCGACAGATCGAGAACGCCCAGGCCGATCCCGCGCTGATCAAGCGCCTGGAGGGCGAGCCCACGTTTTTCCGGGTGGCCGGTGCCTACTACCAGCACATCGACCAGCCGGCCAAGGCGATGCGGGCCTTCGAGAAAGGGCTGGTCCTGGATCCCCAGTCGACCGCGCTGCGCCAGGCGCTGCTGTGGCTGTTGATCGACACGCAAAATGCCTCGGCGCTCAGGCTGCTGCTGGCGACGGTGGAGCCCGTCTGGGCCCGGGACGTGCAAATGCACACCGCGCTGGGGGCTGCCTACATGGCCCTGTCGCGCCCGGCCGTGGCCCTGCAGCGCTACCTGCAGCCCCAGAGAGCTTCCCGCTCGGACGACTTCCTCTGGCTCATGCTCTACGCCGATGCACTGGAGCAGAACCAGGATGGAGACAGGGCCTGGAGCCTGCGCCGGCAGCTGTGGGAACGCGAGGTGGCGCGCGCCCGCGACCAGCAAGGGCCGCAGGCATTGGCGGCGCGCCGCTGGCTCACCGAACAGGGCCTCGACGAGGTCCAGCGCCAGGCCCGCAACCGCCTGATGCTGATGCAGACAAGAGGCGATGGCGAACTGGCCCTGCTGCGCGAGCTGCTGCGCCTGGATCTGCAGGACACGGGCGCGGCCGGCGCCGGCCGCGGATATTCGCCTGCGGCGGCGGAGCTGGCCATCGCCTGGCTGCAGCAGCAGGGCGAGTATTCGGCCGAGCGCGGCTATCTGTGGCAACGGTATGCGCGCGGGCGCGGCAAGCCTGCCAACCAGCCGCTGTGGGCGGAGATCACCGTGGCCCTGGCCGAGAAGGATGTGGCCGGGGCGGGGCAGTTGCTGGACCGCCATGGCGAGGCCCTGCCGATTTACGACCGCGTCAATGCGGCGGCGCTGGCCGGCGACGTGCGGCAGGCCCAGACGGCTGCGTTCGAGGCGCAGGGCGACCAGCCCGACGATGATCCCCTGCACCTTGCGCTGTCCGAGCAGTTGCTGGCCTTCAGCGATTTTGGCGGCCTGCAGCTGCGCAGCCTGAACCTGGACAGCATCGACGAACGGCAAAGGCAACTGGACTGGCATGTGGCCCTGGACCCGCGCTGGTCCGTCGATTTCAGCGCCCAGGCGTTGGAGCGCAGCGTCAACAAGGGCGCCTTCGTCCGGTCGCCCTCATCCGAGCGCGGCATCGGCATGCGGCTGACGCGCAGGACCCAGGGCTCGACCAGCGAATTCATGCTGGGCCATCGCAACAGCCTGGACAGCTACACCCCCATGCAATTCACCTACGGCCGCGAGATCGACAGCCGCCTGGGCCTGCAGGTCTCGCTGGGCCGCGACCTGGTGACGCAGGAGACGCTGGCCATGCGCATGGGCGGCATGAAGGACCGCCTGGCCGTCGGCGCCACCTACCGGCTGTCGCGCCTGGACCAGTTCAGCCTGGAGCTGGCGGCCGAGCGCTACCACGTGCAGACCGGCGCGCGCGTGGGCTCGGGCCGCCATGCGATGCTGCAGTACCTGCACACCTACCGCAGCGAGGCACCCATGCTGCAGTTCGGCGCCTTCACCTCCTGGCATGGATACAGCCGCCGCGATCCATCCCTGCTGGCCGGTGCCGATGCCGCCATCTTGCGCTACCTGCCCGGCGGCCAGCCGCCCTCCATCGACTACCTGCTGCCGCGCAGCTTCAGCTATTCGGGCCTGCAGGTGCTGGCCAACATGGCCTACGAGCAGCAGTATTCGCGCGCGCTGCGTCCCTTCGCCCGCCTGGCCCTGACGCACCACAGCATCAATGGCGCGGGCTACGACATCAGCATCGGGCTTGCCACCAGCGTATGGGGCGCCGACCATCTGATGCTGGGCCTGGGCTTTGCCAGGTCGGGCCTGAACACCGCCGGCAATACCCGGCAACTGCAGCTCAGCTATCGCCTCTACTACTGATTGCGACTGATATCGAAGACACCAAGGAGCCCACCCATGACATACCGCATCCCGTTCGCCTCCCGCCTGCGCATGCTTGCCGGCGCGACCCTGCTGGGCCTTCTGTGCGCCTGCTCCACCGTGGACCGGGGCACGGCCCCTGCCCTGCAAGCCAACGCCAGCTGGGCCGTGCTGCCCTTCGAGAACCATACGGAGACTCCGATGGCGGGCAACCGCGCCGCGGCGATCGCCACCTCCTTGCTGCATGCGCGCGGCGTGGGCCCGGTCAAGCGCTACACGGGCGATGCGCTGCAGGAGACGCTGTTCGACGGCCGCGATGCCAAGCGGCGGGAAGACGCCCTGGCCTGGGCGCGCAACGAAGGCGTGCGGTATGCGCTGCTGGGCGCCGTGGACGAGTGGCGCTACAAGGTCGGTGTCGATGGCGAGCCGGCCGTGGGCGTGGCGCTGGAGATCGTGGATGTCGCCAGCGGCGAGACCGTGTGGAGCGGCACCGGCGGGCAAAGCGGCTGGAGCCGCGAGGCCCTGTCGGCCGTCGGCCAGAAGCTGATCCGCAACCTGCTGGGCACCGGCCTTGCCAACGCCCGGTAAGCGCGCGAGGGAAAGCCGCGACATGCCGGACCAGGCCTCCTCCAAAGCCGCCACGCCGTCCGCGCCGCCCGCGCCGCCACGCCGGGCCGGCGTTTCGACGCAATTCAGGCGCTCGCCGCTGGGGCTGCTGGTGCAAACCAGCCAGCGCCCCTGGGTGGTGGTGGGCGAAACCCTGCTCGTGCCGCTGCTGGCCCTGCTGATCGGCTTCATGGTGCGGCCGCAGGACCCCCTGTGGATACATGGCGATTTTCCCTGGGCCTGGATCGCGCCCGTGGTCGTGGCGCTGCGCTATGGGCCGATGGCCGGCCTGTCCGCCTCGGGCGTGCTGCTGCTGGGCTGGCTGGCGCTCAACCGCGAGGGGCTTTCGCAGTTTCCCGACCAGTACTTCCTCGGGGGCCTGATCATCGTGATGATCGTGGGCGAGATCTCCAGCCTCTGGCGTGTGCGCATCCGCCGGGCGCGCACGGCGCAGGCCTACATGGACCAGCGCACCGAGCAGTTGATACGCCAGCACTACCTGCTGCGCCTGTCCCATGACCGGCTGGAGCAGGAGCTGATCGGCCGGCCCGTGTCCATGCGCGATGCCATCCATGAACTCAGCAGCCTCAGCGGCGCGCCTGGCGATGCAGGCAGCCTGCTGGCCCTGCTGTCGCGCTTTTGCCAGATCAGCGTGGCCAGCCTGCTGCCCGTGCGCGACGGCGTGCTCGATCCCGCGCCGCTTGCCAAGCTGGGCGGCGCCCGGCCGGTGAAGATCCATGATCCGCTGGTGCGCCAGGCGCTGGCCAGCCACGTGCTCAGCCACGTCTCGCAAAGCCTGTCCGATGCCCAGCGGACACGCTACCTCGTGGCGGCGCCCATGCTCGACCTGCAAGGCGAGATCTACGGGCTGCTGCTGGTCGAGGAGATGCCGTTCTTCGCGCTGCAGGAGGAAACCCTGCAGACCATCAACCTGCTGCTGGGCTACTACACGGACAGCGTGGCGGCCAACAGCCTTGCCGAGCCGCTGCTCCAGGCCTTCCCGGCCTGTCCCGCGCCGTTCGCGTTCGAACTGCAGCGCATGGAGCATGTCAACCGCAGCGCGCGCCTGAGCAGCGTGGTCGTGGCGCTGGAGCTTTCGCCTGCGGCGGTCCAGGGCCAGATGGCCCAGCAGATCATGCGCCTGGAGCGGTTGCTGGACCGATCCTGGCTGATAGAGTCCCAGGGCCGCCAGCTGCTGGCCATCCTCATGCCGCTGGGCACCGAGGCGACGGCGGAGGGCTATCTGCACCGCATCGAGAACTGGCTTGCGCAGCGCGGCGTGGCCTCGCTGTCCGAGGCCGGCATCTTTCCGCACACCATCGTGCTGCAGCGCCGCACGGCCATGAGCGTGCTCGAGCAGCTCGACAGGATGGGCCATGCTTAATCTGAAACTGGCCCTGTCCGCAATGGCCGCCGAGATCGCGTCCTGGAGCAGCCTGTGGATGCTGCGCACCCACTCGGATGCGGCCCTGCTGGCCTATCTCGGCGCGCACGCGCTGGCCAGCGCGCTGCTGGCGCTGTGCCTGCTGCCTTTCATCGCGGCCTCGGCCAAGGCCGTGAACCAGCGCACGGGCCTGGTGGTGCTGATGGCCCTGTTCTCGTATGCCGTTCCCGTGGCGGGCATCCTGGGATCCGTTCTTGCCACCGTCGCGCTGCACCGCCAGCGCGGGCCCCAGGCCAGTTACCGCTTTCCCTTGCTGCCCGTGCCCGACTTCGACCCCCATCAGCAGGGGGGCACGGGCCGGCGGCAGATCGGGCTGCAGTCCTTTCTGGCCAACCCGTCCGTCCCGCTGGCCTCGCGCATGCGGGCGCTGGTGGCGCTGGGCAATGTGCCCGGCAGCGTGGCATCGCCCATGCTGCGCGCGGCGCTGGGCGATGCCAGCGAGGACCTGCGCCTGCTGGCCTACAGCATGATCGACGCCAAGGAACGCGAGATCAGCCGCAACATCCACCAGGAACTGGAGATGCTGGAGCAGGCCTTCCAGCAGGAGGGCCAGGCGCCTCTGGGCCGGCGCGGGCTGCAGGCGGCCCGGGCGCTCTCGGACCTGTATGCGGAACTGGTCTACCAGGGCGTGGCCCAGGGCGATGTGCGCGACCACGCCATAGCGCAGTCGCTGCGCTACTGCGCCATGGTGCTGGCGCAAAAGCCCCGCAGCGCGCTGCTGCAGTTGCGGCGCGGGCGACTGCTGCACATGCAGGGCCGCGATGACGAGGCGATGGCCTGCTATGACAAGGCGCTGGCGCTGGGCATGTCGCCGGCGCGCGTCGTCCCCTACCAGGCCGAGCTGCTTTTCGGGCGCCGGAAATTCGCGCGCGTGCAGGCGCTGATGCGCTCGCTGGACGCGCAGCAGGTGCTGCCGCGGCTGCGCCCGAGCATTCTGTATTGGAGCGCCGCATGAGCACGGCTTTTCCGCGTGCCGCCGAGGCCGACATCGCCCTGCTGCTCGAAGGCACCTTCCCTTATGTGAGCGGTGGCGTCTCGAGCTGGGTCCACCAGATCCTGCAGGCCTATCCGCAGTACCGTTTCGCCATCGTCTTCCTGGGCAGCCGCCGCGAGGACTATGGCAAGCCGCGCTATCCGCTGCCGGCCAACGTCGTGCATTTCGAGGAGCATTTCCTCTTCGATGCGCCGCCATCGCAACGCCCGCCCGCGCCCAGCCGCGGCCATCCCGAGGCCATGGCCAAGGCCAGCGAATTCCTGCGCACGCTCGAGGCCTGCGACGGCCGGGCCGAAAGCCGCGCGCAGGTGCTGCAGGCCATGCGCTCGATCGCGCTGGAACTGCGCCCCGGCGGCAAGCTGCCGCTGGAGGACTTCCTGCACAGCGAATCCGCCTGGCAGCTGATACGCGACAGCTACAGGCGCCACTGCACCGACCCCTCGTTCGTGGACTTCTTCTGGACGGTGCGCATCATGCTGCAGCCGCTGTGGCTGATGGCGCGTATCGCCGACGGGCTGATCCCCGTGCGTGCGCTGCACACGGTCTCCACCGGCTATGCGGGCTTCCTGGGTGCGCTGCTGCACCATGCGCGGGGACTGCCGCTGGTGCTGTCCGAGCATGGCATCTACACCAAGGAGCGGCAGATCGACCTGCTGCAAAGCCAGTGGATACGCGACAACCGCAACATCTTCCAGAAGGACCCCATGGAGGTGTCCTTCTTCCGGCAGATGTGGATCCGCTTTTTCGAGTGGATGGGACGCTTTTGCTACGGCGCGGCCGACCCCATCATCGCGCTGTACGAGAACAACCGCCTGCGCCAGATCGCCGACGGCGCGCCGGCGCAGCGCACGGTCAGCATCCCGAACGGCATACGGCTGGAGCGCTTCGTGCCGCTGCGCGGCCTGCGCCCGGCCGAGACCCCGCCCGTGCTGTGCCTGATCGGCCGCGTGGTGCCCATCAAGGACATCAAGACCTTCATCCGCTCCATGCGCCGCGTGGTCAACCGCATGCCCCATGCCGCGGCCTGGATCGCCGGGCCCGCGGATGAGGACCGCGGCTATGCCCAGGAGTGCTTCAACCTCGTGGAAAGCCTGGGGCTGGGCGGGCATGTGCGCTTCCTGGGCATGCAGAAGGTGGAGGACATCCTGCCGAGGGTGGGGCTGGTCGTGCTGTCGTCCATCAGCGAGGCCCTGCCGCTGGTGGTGCTCGAGGCCCAGGCCGCCGGCGTTCCGGTGGTCAGCACGGACGTGGGCTCGTGCCGCCAGCTGATCGAGGGCCTGGAGCCGCAGGACCGCGCGCTGGGCGCGTGCGGGCGGGTGGTCGGCATCGCCAACCCCGAGGCGCTGGCCGATGCGGCGCTGGAGCTGCTGGGTTCGCGCAGCGCGTGGCAGCAGGCGAGCGCGGCGGGCATTGCGCGCGTGGAGCGCTACTACACCGACAGGCTGCTGTTCGAGCGCTACCAGCGCATCTATGACAAGGCCTTGCACGCAACCGGGGAGGCACGCTGATGGCCGGCATCGGATTTGAACTGCGCCACCTGCTGCGCAAGAACACGTTGACCGGCCTGCTGCAGGCCTATGCCTATGCGGGCGTGATCGGCTCGGGCCCCTGGGTGTTCTCCATCATCGGCATCCTGCTGGTCGGTGTGTTCAGCGTCAGCGTCGTGGCGCCGGCGCAGCTGGTGACGCAGTTCCAGACCTCGGTGACCTACCTCGTGGCCACCAGCCTGATCCTGTCCGGCGCCGTGCAGCTGGCATTCACGCGCTTCGTCTCGGACCGGCTGTTCCTCAAGCACGACGAAAGCGTGCTGCCCAACCTGCACGGACTGCTGCTGGTGGTCATGGCCTTTGCCAGCCTGCTGGGAACGCTGGCCCTGTTCGTGGTGCTGCCGGGCCAGAGCCTGCTGTACCGCGTGCTGATGCTGGCCGGCTTCACGCTGATGTGCGTGGTCTGGGTCATGACCGTGCTGCTGTCGGGCCTCAAGCACTACCGGGCCATTGCCGCGCTGTTCGGTGGCGCCTACCTGCTGATCGTGCTGCTGGCGCTGCCGCTGCGCCACTGGGGCCTCGAAGGCCTGCTGGCAAGCTTCGTGATCGGCCACATCCTGCTGCTGGCCGGCATGTGGCTCATCGTGCTGCGCAGCTTTCCGCTGAAGCAGCGCTGGATCGCCTTCGACTTCACGCAGCGTTCGCTGATCTTTCCCTCGCTGATCGCCGTCGGCCTGCTCTACAACCTGGGCATCTGGATCGACAAGTTCATGTTCTGGTACTACCCGCCGACCTCGCAGCAGATCATCGGCGGCCTGCGCGCCTCGCTGATCTACGACCTGCCCGTGTTCCTGTCCTACCTGTCCATCATTCCGGGCATGGCGGTGTTCCTGGTGCGCATCGAAACCGATTTCGTCGAGTACTACGACAAGTTCTTCGATGCCGTGCGCGGCGGCGGTTCGCTCGAATACATAGAGTCCATGCGCAACGAGATGGTCTATGCCATCCAGGTGGGGCTGGGCGAGATCGCCAAGGTGCAGACGCTGGCCGTCCTCGCCACGCTGGTGGCCGGCCCGGCGCTGCTGCAGCTGCTGGGCATATCGCAGCTGTACCTGCCGCTGCTGCACGTGCAGGTGGTGGGGGCGGGCCTGCAGGTGGGCGTCATGGCCGTGCTCAACGTGTTCTTCTACCTCGACGAGCGGCGCATCGTGCTGCTGCTGTGCGTGCTGCTGGTCGTGCTCAACATCGTGTTCACGGGCATATCGCTGGCGCTGGGCGCGGCCTTCTTCGGCTACGGCTTTTGCCTGTCCATGCTGGCCACGCTGTGCGTGGGCCTGCACCTGCTGTCGCGCGAGCTCAACCGGCTCGAATACAAGACGTTCATGCTGCAGTAGCCATGCGCGCGGGCCCTGCCGCATGGTCTTGGGGCCGTCCCTGTGGCGGCACCGGCCGGTCTGCGCGACAATAGCGGATTCGGCGCCTGGCGCAAACCGCAGCTGCAGGCTTTGCAGCGCACCGCCAGCCCCTTGCAGCCGTTGGGCAACGGCTGTGCAACGGGCACGGTGGCCGCCGCCTTTCGCTTTTTCAACTCCCAAGCTTTGACGCCATGAAAAAACGCACCCTCTTGGCCACGGTGGCCCTGTCTGCACTGCTGGCTGCCTGCGGCAAGAACGAGCCTGCATCCACCGCCGCTGCGCCGGCCGCCGCGCCTGCGCCCGCAGCCGTGGCCAAGCTGGTGGTGGGCCTGGACGACAACTTCCCGCCCATGGGCTTCCGTGACGAGAAGAACGAGATCGTCGGCTTCGACATCGACATGGCGCGCGAGGCCGCCAAGCGCATGAACATCGACGTGGACTTCAAGCCCATCGACTGGAGCGCCAAGGAAGCCGAACTGGTCGGCAAGCGCGTGGATGTACTGTGGAACGGCCTGACCATCACCGAGGAGCGCAAGAAGAACATCGCCTTCACCGCGCCCTACATGGAAAACCACCAGATCATCATCGTGCGCGCCGGCTCCGACATCAAGGACAAGGCAGGCCTGGCGGGCAAGGTGGTGGGCGCGCAGGACGGCAGCTCGGCCGTGGACGCGATCAAGAAGGATGCGGCCGTGGCGGCGAGCTTCAAGGAGCTCAAGAGCTTCGGCGACAACATCACCGCGCTGATGGACCTGTCTGCAGGCCGCCTCGACGCCGTGGTGGTCGATGAAGTCGTGGGCCGTTTCCACGTGGCCAAGAAGCCCGGCGAATATGCCGTGCTCGAGGACAACTTCGGCACCGAGGATTATGGCGTGGGCCTGCGCAAGGAAGACACGGAACTGCTGGGCAAGCTCGAAGCCGCGCTGGCCGAGATGAAGAAGGACGGCAAGGCCGCCGAAATCGCCTCCAAGTGGTTCGGCAAGGACATCATCAAGTAAATCCCGCACGCCACGCGACCGGCAAGCCCTTGCGGGCGTTGCCGGTCTTTTGCGTTCTGGGGCAGACGCGCCCGTGGCTGCCCGGGCCCTTCCGCTGCCGGCGGGGCCGGGCGCCGCACTGAGGCCATTCGATGGAATATGTAATCTCGCTCATGGGGCCGCTGTCGGCGGGCGCCCTCGTCACACTCAAGCTGTTCGTCATCACGCTGGCGCTGTCCATTCCGCTGGGCCTGGCACTGGCGCTGCTGCGCCTGTCGCGCCTGCCCGCGGTGAGCCGGCTGGTCGGCGGCTACATCTGGCTGATGCGCGGCACGCCGCTGATGCTCCAGATGCTGTTCATCTATTTCGCACTGCCCTTCGTACCGGTGATCGGCGTGCGCCTGCCCGACTTTCCGGCCGCCGTGGTGGCCTTCGCGCTGAACTATGCGGCCTACTTCGCCGAAATCTTCCGCGCGGGCATCCAGTCCGTGGACCGGGGCCAGTACGAAGGTGCCAAGGTGCTGGGCATGAGCTATGGACAGACCATGCGCCGCATCGTGCTGCCGCAGATGTGGGCGCGCATCATCCCGCCCGTGAGCAACGAGACCATCACCCTGGTCAAGGACACCTCGCTGATCTATGTGCTGGCCCTGAACGACCTGCTGCGCGCCGCGCGCGGCATCGTCCAGCGCGATTTCACCATCACCCCCTTCGTGGTGGCAGCCGGCTTCTATCTGGTCATGACGCTGGTGCTGACCTGGATCTTCCAATACCTTGAAAAACGCCATGCAAAGTACGACGCGTGAAATGTGGCACCCCCTGAGCCGCTTCGCGCCTTCCCCCGTGTGCACGGCGCCCTCTCTCGCTTCGCGGGAGGGGGGCGTGCGGGCAACCGGCGACACCCTCGGTGCGCGGCGGCGCGGCCGGCGCAGGCCCTTCCCCGGTGTCCCTTGCCTGGGTCGCGCCCGTTTCGTAGGCATTGAACATGGGCAACTGACATGAATACCGAAACAATGATCAGCGCGCAGAACATCTGCAAGGGCTTCGGCGGCGTGCCGGTGCTGCGCGGCGTGTCGCTGGAGCTGGCGCGCGGCGAGGTGGTGGCCATCATCGGTCCCTCGGGGTCGGGCAAGAGCACGTTTCTGCGCTGCCTCAACCACCTGGAAACCATAGACAGCGGCCGCGTTGCCGTCGAGGGCGAGGTGCTGGTCGACAATGGCGCCGACGGCCGTGCCCACTACGTGCCCGAGGCCCAGATCCGGCGCATCGGCCGCAAGATGGGCATGGTGTTCCAGTCCTTCAACCTGTTTCCGCACCTGACGGTGCTGGAAAACATCATCGAGGCCCCCGTCATCGTCAAGGGCATGAAGCGCGAACAGATCGTGCCCAAGGCCGAAGCCCTGCTGCGCAAAGTGGGCCTGCTGGAAAAGCGCGATGCCTACCCCAACCGGCTGTCCGGCGGCCAGAAGCAGCGCGTGGCCATCGCACGCGCCCTGGCCATGGAGCCCGACATTCTGTTGTTCGACGAACCGACCTCGGCGCTGGACCCCGAGCTGACCGGGGAGGTGCTGCGCACCATGCGCGAGCTGGCGCAGGAGCACATGACCATGCTGGTCGTGACCCACGAGATGGGATTCGCCCGTGAGGTCGCCAACCGCGTGATCTTCATGGACAAGGGGGAAATCGTGGAGCAGGGCGCTGCAGAGGCCTTTTTCGCATCGCCGCAGCACGGCCGCACCAAGGCGTTTCTCCAGAACATGTTGTAGGAAAACATCGGGCGCCGAACCTGTCATTCCGCGCAACAGAGTGTGTCGCTGACGCCTTGCCGCAACGCCCGCCCGATTTTTTTATTGGAAAATCTGTGTTCGTTTTTGAGAAACATACATGAATGTATGTTTATTGGAGGGTGGGCCGTGCAGCGTGCGGACCATGTCTGCACAATAGCAATCCTGCCTCAGCGAACCCCATAGAACGCTCTCCTGCAATGATCCCAACAGCCTCTTTCGTGGAGTTGCGCAACGTCACCTTCGGTTATGGCGACCGCGTGATCCTGCGCGATCTGTCGCTGCAGGTGCCGCGCGGCAAGGTCACGGCCCTCATGGGCGCTTCGGGCGGCGGCAAGACCACCGTGCTGCGCCTGATCGGCGGCCAGCAGCGCGCCCAGCAGGGCCAGGTGCTGTTCGATGGCAAGGATGTGGGGGCGCTGGATGCGCAAGGCCTTTATGCCGCGCGCCGGCGCATGGGCATGCTGTTCCAGTTCGGCGCCTTGTTCACCGACATGAGCGTGTTCGACAACGTGGCCTTTCCGCTGCGCGAGCACACCGACCTGCCGCAGGAGCTGGTGCGCGACATCGTGCTCATGAAGCTGCATGCCGTGGGCCTGCGTGGCGCGCGGGACCTGATGCCCAGCGAGGTGTCGGGCGGCATGGCGCGCCGCGTGGCGCTGGCGCGCGCGATCGCGCTGGACCCCGAGCTGGTCATGTATGACGAGCCCTTCGCGGGGCTGGACCCGATTTCGCTGGGCACGGCGGCACAGCTGATCCGCCAGCTCAACGATGCCATGGGGCTGACCTCCATTCTTGTCTCCCACGATGTGGAAGAGACCTTCCGCGTGGCCGACCATGTGGTCATCCTCGGCAGTGGCGTCGTGGCGGCCCAGGGCTCGCCCGAGCAGGTGCGCGCCAGCGCCGATCCGCTGGTGCAGCAATTCATCCATGCGCGGCCCACCGGTCCCGTGCCCTTCCATTACCCGGGCGCCAGTGCCGAAGAAGACTTCGGCCACCGCGCAGCCGCCACCGGCCGGAGGCGCGCATGAACTGCCTGCACCCCGCGCGCATAGGCGCCGCGGTACGCCAGCAACTGATCCGCACGGGGCAGGGGGCACGCCTGTTCGGCAGGCTGCTCGCGCTCATGGGGCCATCCCTGCGCCGGCCGCGGCTGATCGGCGACCAGATCCACTTCCTGGGCAACTACTCCCTGGCCATCATCGGCGTCTCCGGCCTGTTCGTCGGGTTCGTGCTGGGCCTGCAAGGCTATTACACGCTGCAGCGCTATGGATCGGCGCAGGCGCTGGGCCTGCTGGTGGCGCTGTCGCTGGTGCGCGAACTCGGCCCCGTGGTCACGGCCCTGCTGTTCGCGGGCCGCGCCGGCACGGCGCTGACCGCCGAGATCGGCCTCATGAAGGCCGGCGAGCAGCTGTCCGCCATGGAGATGATGGCGGTCGATCCCGTGCGCCGCATTCTGGCCCCCCGTTTCATGGCCGGCCTGGTCGCCATGCCGCTGCTGGCGTCCGTCTTCAGCGCCGTGGGCGTGATCGGCGGCTGGCTGGTCGGCGTGGTCATGATAGGCGTGGATGGCGGCGCCTTCTGGGGCCAGATGCAAAACGGCGTGGACTGGTGGTATGACCTGGGCAATGGCGTCCTCAAGAGCCTGGTCTTCGGCGTCGCGGTGACCTTCATCGCGCTGCTGCAAGGCTATGCGGCCAAGCCCACGCCGGAAGGCGTATCCCGCGCGACCACGCGCACCGTGGTGATGGCCTCGCTGGCCGTGCTGGGCCTGGACTTCCTGCTCACGGCCACGATGTTCAGCCTCTGAGCCTTCGCAAATCAAGGAAAACAAGCATGCAGCAATCCAAGAGTGACTTCTGGGTCGGTCTGTTCGTACTGGTGGGCGCGGTGGCGCTGGTGTTTCTGGCGCTGCAGTCGGCCAACCTGCTGAGCCTGAACTTCCAGAAGACCTATACGGTGACGGCGCGTTTCGACAACATCGGCGGCCTCAAGCCCAAGGCGGCGGTGCGCAGCGCAGGCGTGGTCGTGGGACGTGTGGAGTCCATCAATTTCGACGATCAGGTCTTTCAGGCCAACGTGACCATGGCATTTGAAAAGCGCTACGCTTTTCCCAAGGACAGCTCGCTCAAGATCCTGACCAGCGGCCTGCTCGGCGACCAGTACATCGGCATAGAGGCCGGCGCCGACGAAAACAATCTCAAGGACGGCGACCGCATCGTGTCGACGCAGTCCGCCGTGGTCCTCGAGAATCTGATCGGGCAGTTCCTCTACGGCAAGGCCGAACAGGGCGGCAACTCCGATGCAGGAGGTAAACAATGACTGACAAACCACATGACATGGCGGCTCCGGGCCGCCGCTGGCAGCGGCCTGCCCTGTGCGGCGCGCTGGCCATGGCCGGCCTGCTGGCCGGCTGCGCAACGACCCGCACGGATACGGCCGCGAATCCCCAGGATCCTTTCGAGTCCTTCAACCGCAGCATTTACGCATTCAACGACGGCGTGGACCGTGCCGTATTCAAGCCGGTGGCCACGGTCTATCGCGATGTCACTCCCGACGTGGCGCGCAGCGGCGTGACCAACTTCTTCTCCAACCTGAGCGATGTCTGGTCATTCGTGAACAATGCGTTGCAAGGCGATGGACAGGGGGCGTACAACTCGGTGGTGCGCTTTTCGGTCAACACGGTTTTCGGCATCGGCGGCCTGTTCGACATTGCCAGCGAGGCCGGTATCGCGCGCCACAAGCAGGACTTCGGGCAGACCCTGGGCCGCTGGGGCGTTTCCACGGGGCCCTATCTGGTGCTGCCATTCCTGGGGCCGTCGACCGTGCGCGACACGGCCGCCCTTCCCGTGGACTGGCTGGGCAATCCGATCACGGCAGTCAATGACATCCCCGTGCGCAACAGCCTGTATGCGCTGCGGGCGGTCGATGCCAGGGCGCGCCTGCTCAATGCTTCCGAAACCCTGGATTCGGTCGCCATCGACCGCTACAGCCTGACGCGCGACGTCTACCTGAATCTGCGGCGCGGCCGTTCTGGCGACGACGGCCGCATCGAGGACTACGACGATGATGCCGGCAAGCTGCCGCCGGAAGACGGGGCGAAGTAAGCAGTTCGTAACAAACGGAAATGAAAAACGGCCCCCGCCTGACACGCAGGGGCCGCGAACCTGTGCAATATGGTCCGGGTCAAGGCATGAGGCCTTGTTGGGAAAGGAATAGTGATGATGAATCGACGTGCCTGGAATGCGGCCTCCATCGCCGCCGTGGCCCTTGCGGTGTGGACTGCCGCCATCCCCGCGCATGCGGCCGAAGAGGCCCCGGATGCCCTGGTCAAGCGTGTCTCCACCGACGTGCTGGAAACCATCAAGAAGGACCCGACGCTGCGCGAAGGCGATGTGGCCAAGGTCAATGCGCTGGTCAACGAAAAGGTCATGCCCTATGTGAATTTCCGTCGCATGACCTCGGCTTCGGTGGGGCCGGCCTGGCGCCAGGCCACGCCCGAGCAGCGCCAGAAGCTGGAGACCGAGTTCAAGGCCTTGCTGATCCGCACCTATTCGGGCGCACTGGCCCAGGTGAGCAACCAGACCATCAACGTCAAGCCGCTGCGCGCGGCGGCGGGCGATACCGACGTGCTGGTGCGTACCGAGGTGCTGGGCCGTGGAGAGCCGGTCCAGCTCGACTACCGCCTCGAAAAGGCGGCCGACGGCTGGAAGATCTACAACCTCAATGTGCTGGGCGTCTGGCTCGTCGAAACCTACCGCAACCAGTTTGCGCAGGAGATCAATGCGCGCGGCATCGATGGCCTGATCCAGACGCTGGCCTCGCGCAGCAAGATGCCTGCCGCGCCAGCGGCCAAGAGCTGAGCCGCAGCCCGTCCGTGCCATGCTGCAGCTTCCCCGTGAACTGACCTACCGCCAGGCGCGCAGCTGCCTCGTGCAGCTGCAGCCGCAGGTGGCCGCGTTCGATGGCCCCCAGGTGCGCGTGGACGCCAGCGGCGTCGAAGTCTTCGACTCCGCCGCGCTGGCGGTGCTGCTGGCCTGCCGGCGCACGGCGCAGTCGGCGGACAAGCAGCTCGTCGTGGTGGGCCTGCCCGAGGGACTGCAGTCCATGGCGGCGCTCTACGGCGTGGACGGCCTGCTTTCACACGCGCAGGCCTGATGCCGGTGGCGCGCCGCAAAGAGCCCCGCAAAGAGCCCCGCAAGGCAGGTTTGGCGGCAAGGCCCTAGAATGGCGCCTCGCATGCCAGCCGTCTCATTCCAATCCATCTCCAAGACCTACCAGACCCCCAAGGGGGCCTTCCAGGCGCTCAACCATGTGAGCCTGGACATCGAGGAGGGCGAATTCTTCGGTCTGCTCGGCCCCAACGGCGCCGGCAAGACCACGATGATCAGCATTCTTGCCGGGCTGTCGCGCGCCACCGGTGGCCGCGTGCTCGTGCAGGGCAGCGATGTGCAGGCCGATTACGCGGCCGCCCGGCGCAAGCTGGGCATCGTGCCGCAGGAGTTGGTCTTCGATCCTTTCTTCAACGTGCGCGAAGCGCTGCGCTTCCAGTCGGGCTACTTCGGCGTCCGCAACAACGACGCCTGGATCGACGAGCTGCTGCACAGCCTGGGGCTGGCCGACAAGGCCCATTCCAACATGCGCCAGCTGTCCGGCGGCATGAAGCGCCGCGTGCTCGTGGCGCAGGCGCTGGTGCACAAGCCGCCCATCATCGTGCTGGACGAGCCCACCGCCGGCGTTGACGTGGAGTTGCGCCAGACCCTGTGGCACTTCATCGCCAGGCTCAACCGCGAAGGCCATACGGTGCTGCTGACCACCCATTACCTGGAGGAAGCCGAGGCGCTGTGCAGCCGGGTGGCCATGCTCAAGCAGGGCCACATCGTCAAGCTGTCCACCATGTCGGACCTGCTCAAGTCCGCCTCGGCCAATGTGCTGCAGTTCAAGACCGATGCGGCGCTGCCGCCCGCCCTGGCCGCGCGGGCCCGGGTCACGGGCCGCATCGTGCAGATTCCCGCCCATGATGCCGGCGACGTCGAGCGCCTGCTGGCCGCGCTGCGTGAAGCTGGCGTGGTGCCCGAGGATGTGGAGATCCGCCGCGCCGATCTCGAGGACGTGTTCATCCACGTGATGAATGAACAGGGCCAGGCCCGGCAGGGGCGCGCGGCATGAACGGCTGGCAGACCCTGCTCAAGAAGGAAGTGCTGCGCTTTTGGAAGGTCAGCTTCCAGACCGTCGCCGCGCCCGTGCTCACGGCCGTGCTCTATCTGCTGATCTTCGGCCATGTGCTCGAAGGCCGCGTGCTGGTGTACGACCGCATCAGCTACACGGCGTTCCTGATCCCTGGGCTGGTGATGATGAGCGTGCTGCAGAACGCCTTTGCCAACAGCTCGTCCAGCCTGGTGCAAAGCAAGATCATGGGCTCCATGGTCTTCGTGCTGCTGACCCCGCTGTCGCACTGGGCCTGGTTCGGCGCCTATGTGGGCGCCTCGGTGCTGCGCGGCCTGCTGGTGGGCGTCGGCGTGTTCGTCGTCACGCTGTACTTCGCCATCCCGGAATTCACGGCGCCGCTGTGGATCATCGTCTTCGGGCTGCTGGGCGCTGCGCTGCTGGGCACGCTGGGAGTGATCGCCGGGCTGTGGGCCGGCAAGTTCGACCAGATGGCCGCCTTCCAGAACTTTCTGATCATGCCCATGACCTTCCTGTCGGGCGTGTTCTATTCCATCCATTCGCTGCCGCCGTTCTGGCAGAAAGTCAGCCATCTGAACCCGTTTTTCTACATGATCGACGGATTCCGCTACGGCTTCTTCGGCCAGAGCGATGTCTCGCCCTGGACCAGCCTGGCCATCGTGGGCGGTGCCTGGCTGGCTGTCAGCGCGCTGGCCGTGCACCTGCTGCGCACCGGCTACAAGATCCGTGGCTGACGACCTCCGGCATGCGGCGGGCGCCTGCGCCGCCGCTTCTCTACAAGCCATGCCAGGATGCATGGCAGGAAAGCTTTCCCCATGACTGCAGATCAACTCAAGGACCTGATCACCGCCGGCCTGCCCTGCGAGCACATCGCGCTGGAAGGCGACGGGCGGCACTGGTTTGCCACCATCGTCTCGGCGCGCTTCGAAGGCCAGCGCCTGGTGCAGCGGCAACGCCTGGTCTATGCCACGCTGGGCCAGCGCATGCACACCGACGAGGTGCACGCGCTGTCCATGAAGACCTACACGCCGGCCGAATGGGCTGCGCAACCCGGCAAGGCCTGAAGCTGCCGCCGCTGTCTGCCGCTGCGCCTGCGGCATGTTTTCCTTCGATTTCCCGCTTCAAGGCCTGACGCCATGGACAAACTCCTGATTCGCGGCGGCCGCGCGCTGCGTGGCGAGGTGACGATCTCCGGCGCCAAGAATGCCGCGCTGCCCGAGCTGTGTGCCGCGCTGCTTTCGGCCGAGCCCGTCATCCTGAACAACGTTCCCCGGCTGCAGGATGTGTCGACCATGCTCGCGCTGCTGCGCCACATGGGCGTGCAGGCCGAACGCGACGACGCGGGTGCGGTACGCATCCACGCCGGCATGCTCTCCAACCCGCAGGCGCCTTACGAGCTGGTCAGGACCATGCGCGCCTCCGTGCTGGTGCTGGGGCCGCTGCTGGCGCGCTTCGGGCAGGCGCGTGTGTCGCTGCCGGGCGGCTGTGCCATCGGCTCGCGCCCCGTGGACCAGCACATCAAGGGCCTGCAGGCCATGGGTGCCGAGGTGGTGATCGAGCACGGCTACATGAATGCCCGCCTGCCGCAAGGGCGCAAGCGGCTGCGGGGCGCGCGCATCACCACCGACATGGTGACGGTCACCGGCACCGAAAACTTGCTCATGGCCGCAACGCTGGCCGAAGGCGAGACCGTGCTCGAGAACGCGGCCATGGAGCCCGAGATCACCGATCTGGCGGAGATGCTGATCAGGATGGGCGCCCGCATCGAAGGGCATGGCACGGGCCGCATCGTGGTGCGGGGCGTGGAGCGCCTGTCGGGGTGCTCGCACCAGGTGGTGGCCGACCGCATCGAAGCCGGCACCTTCCTGTGCGCCGTGGCGGCCACGGGTGGCGATGCGCTGCTGCGCCATGGCCGCATGGACCACCTGGGCGCCGTGATCGACAAGCTGCGCGATGCAGGGGCCGAGGTGGCCGCCGAGGAAGGCGGCATCCGCGTGCGCTCGGACGGCCAGCTCAAGGCGCAGAGCTTTCGCACCACCGAATACCCGGGCTTTCCGACCGACATGCAGGCGCAGTTCATGGCGCTCAATCTCGTGGCCGAGGGCTGCAGCATGGTCACCGAGACCATCTTCGAGAACCGCTTCATGCACGTCGACGAGATGCTGCGCCTGGGCGCGCAGATCACCACCGATGGCCGCGTGGCGACCATCAACGGCGGCAGGCCGCTGTCGGGCGCGGCAGTGATGGCCACCGATCTGCGGGCTTCGGCCAGCCTGGTCATTGCCGGCCTCGTGGCCGGTGGCGAGACGCTGGTCGATCGCATCTATCATCTGGACCGCGGCTACGACCGCATGGAAGCCAAGCTTTGCGGCCTGGGTGCCGATATCGAAAGAATTTCCCAATGACGATCACGATTGCCCTGTCCAAGGGCCGCATCTACGACGAAACCGTGCCGCTGCTGGCCGCTGCCGGCATCTCGGTCGGCGAGGACATCGAAAAGTCGCGCAAGCTGATCTTCGCGACCAACCAGGCGGACGTGCGCGTGGTGCTGGTGCGTGCCTCCGATGTGCCCGTCTATGTGCAGTACGGCGGGGCCGACCTGGGCGTGGCCGGGCTGGACTCCCTGATCGAGCATGGCGGCCAGGGCCTGTACCAGCCGCTGGACCTGAAGATCGCGCGCTGCCGCGTCAGCGTGGCCGTGCGCAACGGCTTCGACTATGCGCTGGCGGTCAAGCAGGGCGCGCGCCTGCGCATTGCCACCAAGTACCCCGAGATCGCACGCAACTTCTTCGCTGCCAAGGGCGTGCATGTGGACATGGTCAAGCTCTACGGCTCCATGGAACTGGCGCCGCTGACCGGCATGGCGGATGCCATCGTCGATCTCGTGTCCACGGGCAATACCCTCAAGGCCAATGACCTGGTCGAGGTCGAGCCCATCATGGAGATCAGCTCGCGCCTGGTGGTCAACCAGGCCTCGCTCAAGCTCAAGCAGGCGCCCTTGCGCAAAATCATCGATGCCTTCGCATCGGCCATCCCCCAAGACTGAAGCCTCTCCACCATGGAATACCAAGCCGCTCCCGCCCGCCTGTCCACGCTGAATGCCGATTTCGAGCAGGAATTCGCGCAGCGCCTGCATTGGTCGGCCGACACGGATGCGGCCATCGAGCAGCGCGTGGCCGACATCCTGGCCGATGTGCAGCAGCGCGGCGATGCGGCCGTGCTGGAATACACGGCACGCTTTGACGGACTGCAGGTGGACGGCCTGCAGGCGCTGGAGCTGACGCAGGCGGAACTCAAGGCCGCCTTCGACAGCCTGGGCGATGCCCAGCGCGATGCGCTGACGGCCGCCGCCAGGCGCGTGCGTTCCTATCACGAGGCGCAAAAGCGTGCCAGCGGCGAGAGCTGGAGCTACCGCGACGAGGACGGCACCCTGCTGGGCCAGAAGGTCACGCCGCTGGACCGCGTGGGCATCTACGTGCCCGGCGGCAAGGCGGCCTATCCGTCCAGCGTGCTGATGAATGCCATCCCCGCCCACGTGGCTGGTGTGCCGGAAATCATCATGGTCGTGCCCACGCCGCGCGGCGAGAAGAATGCGCTGGTGCTGGCGGCCGCCTATGTGGCCGGCGTCACGCGCGGCTTCACCATCGGCGGCGCCCAGGCCGTGGCGGCCCTGGCCTACGGCACGGCCACCATCCCCAAGGTGGACAAGATCACCGGTCCCGGCAATGCCTATGTGGCCAGCGCCAAGAAGCGCGTGTTCGGCACCGTGGGCATCGACATGATCGCCGGCCCCAGCGAAATCCTGGTGCTGGCCGACGGCAGCACGCCGCCCGACTGGGTGGCCATGGACCTGTTCAGCCAGGCCGAGCATGACGAACTGGCGCAGAGCATCCTGCTGTGCCCCGACGCTGCCTACATCGATGCCGTTCAGCGCGAGATCGACCGCCTGCTGCCCGAGATGCCGCGGCGCGCCATCATCGCCAAAAGCCTGAGCGACCGCGGCGCGCTGATCCTCACGCGCGATATGCAGGAGGCCTGTGCCATCAGCAACCGCATCGCGCCCGAGCACCTGGAAGTCTCCAGCAGCGAGCCCCACAAGTGGGAGCCTTTGCTGCGCCATGCGGGCGCCATCTTCCTGGGGGCCTACACCAGCGAAAGCCTGGGCGACTACTGCGCAGGCCCGAACCATGTATTGCCCACCAGCGGCACGGCGCGCTTTTCCTCGCCGCTGGGCGTCTACGACTTCCAGAAGCGTTCCAGCCTCATCGAGGTCAGCGAGGCCGGCGCCCAGGCACTGGGCCGCATTGCCTCCGTGCTCGCCCATGGCGAAGGCCTGCAGGGCCATGCCCGCGCGGCCGAGATGCGCCTGAAGTAAGCATCCGCTCTTTCTGGCAGGAAGACGCCGCCACCGCAAGGTGCGGCGTTTTTTCTTGGGCTGGGCGGCCGGGCGCATTCCATGAAAGGACACGAAATCTGTGGAACACGAATTTCGTGTAGACTGGCACCCTGTGAAGAACCTCACCATCACCGTCGAAGACAGCGTGCTTGAATGGGCGCGCATCGAAGCCGCGCGCCGCGGCACCAGCGTTTCCCGCATGGTGGGCGACTTCATGGCGGAGATGCAGCGCCGCGAAGACGCCTATGAGCGCGCCTATCTGGCCTGGCGCACCGACGAGCGCGGCTGGGACAGCGGCGAACCGGCGGCCCGCCCGCGCAGCGCCACGTTGTGCCGAGGCAGCGGCGCATGAGCCCGGTCTTTGTCGATGCCTCGGTGCTGGTGGCGGCCGAAGACACGGGGCAGGGCCTGCTGCACGCGGCTGTGCTGCAGTGGCTGGACCTGCTGTGGCGCACGCGCAGCGGGCGCACGGGCAGCCAGGCACTGTGCGAGTTCTACGACCAGGTCACGGCGGCCGCCAGGCCCTTGCCGCAGGGCGATGCCCGGGCCGCCATCCGCCGCTACCAGACCTGGAATCCCTGGAAGACCGATGCCGCGACGCTGGAGACCGCATGGGCCGTGCAGGCCCGCCACGAGCTGGCCTTCGGCGACTGCCTGGCCGTGGCCTGCGCCCAGCACAGCGGCTGCGAGCAGATGCTGACGCTGCACTTGGCCCATGGCGCCCAGTTCGGCGGCGTGACCATGCTGCATCCGCTGCACCAGGCCGCGCCCGCCTGAGCAGCCCCCTTTTCTCCCTCCCCCACCTCCCACTGTTTCGTGAAAGCGTGCATGCCATGACATCCACTTTGCAGACACAGGCCCTGGCCCTGGAGCGCATCCGTGCCGACGTGCGGGCCATGCAGGCCTACCACGTGCAGCCCTCGCAGGGCCTGCTCAAGATGGACACCATGGAGAACCCCTTCCGCCTGTCCGCCGATCTGCAGGCGGCGCTGGGCGAGCGGCTGGGCCGCCTGGAGATCAACCGCTATCCGGGCGAACGCCAGGAACTGCTCAAGCGCATGCTGGCCGACTATGCGCAGGCGCCGGAAGGCAGCGCCGTGCTGCTGGGCAACGGCTCGGACGAGATCATCACGCTGCTGGCGCTGGCCTGCGCCCAGCCCACGCCGCAGGGGCGCGCCACCATGCTGGCGCCCATGCCGGGCTTCGTGATGTATCCCATGAGCGCCCGTCTGCAGGGGCTGGACTTCGTGGGGGTGGATCTCACGCCCGACTTCGAGCTCGACGTGCCCGCCATGCGCGCCGCCATTGCCGAGCACCGCCCGGCCATCACCTATATCGCCTACCCCAACAATCCCACGGCCACGCTCTGGGCCGAGGCCGACGTGCAGGCCGTGATCGATGCCGTGGGCGCCGCGGGCGGCCTGGTCGTGATGGATGAGGCCTACCAGCCTTTTGCCCGCCGCAGCTGGGCCGAGAACATGCGCCGCGACCCGCAGCGCAATGCCCATGTGCTGCTGATGCGCACGCTCAGCAAGTTCGGCCTGGCGGGCGCGCGCCTGGGCTACCTGATCGGCCCCGCGCCCATCGTGGCCGAAATCGACAAGGTGCGTCCGCCCTACAACATCAGCGTGCTCAACTGCGAGACGGCGATCTTCGCGCTGGAGCATGAGGCCGTCTACGCGGCACAGGCCGCCGCCATCCGCGCCGAGCGCCAGCCGCTGATCGATGCGCTGGCTGCCCTGCAGGGCGTGGAAAAGATATGGCCATCCGAAGCCAACATGGTGCTGCTGCGCGTGCGCGATGCGGCGCAGGCGCAGGCCCGGATGAAGGCCTGCGGCGTGCTCGTCAAGAATGTCTCGGCCATGCACCCGCTGCTCCACAATTGCCTGCGCCTGACCGTGGGCACCCACGAAGAAAACGCCCAGATGCTGGCGGCCCTGAAGGAATCCCTATGAGCGACCAAGTCCCCGCACGCACCGCCCAGGTGCAGCGCAACACCGCCGAAACCCGCATCAAGGTGGCCATCAACATCGATGGCACCGGCAAGGCGCGCCTGCACTCGGGCATCGGTTTTCTCGACCACATGCTCGACCAGATCGCGCGCCACGGACTCATCGACCTCGACATCGAATGCGAGGGCGACCTGCACATCGATGGCCACCACACGGTGGAAGACATCGGCATCACGCTGGGCCAGGCCTTCGCCCAGGCCGTGGGCGACAAGAAGGGCATACGCCGCTACGGCCACGCCTACGTGCCGCTCGACGAGGCGCTGAGCCGCGTGGTGATCGATTTCTCCGGCCGCCCGGGCCTGCACATGGACGTGAAATTCACCGCGGGCAGCATCGGCCAGCTCGACACCCAGCTGGTCTATGAATTCTTCCAGGGCTTCGTCAACCATGCCGGCGTGACGCTGCACATCGACAACCTCAAGGGCTTCAATGCCCACCACCAGTGCGAGACCATCTTCAAGGCCTTCGCGCGCACCCTGCGTTTTGCGCTGGAGCGCGACGAGCGCATGGCCGGCGTCATCCCCTCGACCAAGGGCGCCCTCTGAGCGCGGGGCTGGCCTGGTCCGGTACTTGCTGCGATATTTCCAATCCGTTGAAAATCCGTGCGAACACGCGCCACACGCTATGAGCTTGACTGACAACACCGTCGCCGTCGTCGATTACGGCATGGGCAATCTGCGCTCGGTCTCACAGGCCGTGCGCACGGCCGCTGCCGGCTCGGGCTGGCAGGTCGTGGTCACCGCCGACCCCGAGGCCGTGCTGGCGGCCGACCGCATCGTGCTGCCGGGGCAGGGCGCCATGCCCGACTGCATGCGCGAGCTGCGTGACTCGGGACTGCAGGAAGCGGTTTTGCATGCGGCCGCGAACAAGCCGCTGTTCGGCGTCTGCGTCGGCATGCAGATGCTGCTGGACCACAGCGACGAAGGCGATGTCGCGGGACTGGGCCTCATTGCCGGCAATGTGCGCAAATTCGACCTGCAAGGCCGCACCCAGGCAGATGGCAGCCGCTTCAAAGTGCCCCAAATGGGCTGGAATCGCGTGCACCAGACGCAGCATTGCGGACACGCGCACCCGTTATGGCGTGGAATCCCCGAAGACAGCTTCTACTACTTCGTGCACAGTTTCTATGCAGTGGTGCAGGAAACCCGGCACTGCGCCGCCGAGGCGGACTATGGCGGGCGTTTTGCCTGCGCCGTCGCGCGCGATAATATTTTCGCCACCCAATTCCACCCTGAGAAAAGCGCGGACCAGGGGCTGGCCCTGTTCCGCAACTTCCTGGGCTGGAAGCCCTGAACCTCTTTTCTTCCACCGCACCGGCCGCTGAAACCCAGGCCTTCATTGCTCGCAAACCATCATGCTGCTCATTCCCGCCATCGACCTCAAGGACGGCCACTGCGTACGCCTCATCCAGGGTGATATGGACCAGTCGACCACGTTCGGCGAAGACCCGGCCGTCATTGCCCGCCGCTGGCTCGATGCCGGCGCACGCCGCCTGCACCTGGTCGATCTCAATGGCGCGTTTGCGGGCCAGCCCAAGAACCTGGCGGCCATCAAGGCCATCCTCAAGGAAGTCGATGGAGAGATCCCGGTGCAGCTCGGCGGCGGCATCCGCGATCTGGACACCATCGAGAAATACATCGATGCCGGCATCGAGTACGTGATCATCGGCACCGCCGCCGTGAAGAATCCGGGCTTTCTGCAGGATGCCTGCAGCGCCTTCGGCGGCCACGTCATCGTCGGCCTGGATGCCAAGGACGGCAAGGTGGCCATCGACGGCTGGAGCAAGCTCACGGGCCAGGACGTGCACTCCGTGGCCAAGCGCTTCGAGGACTGGGGCGTCGAGTCCATCATCTACACCGACATCGGCCGCGACGGCATGCTCACAGGCATCAACATCGACGCCACGGTCAAGCTGGCCCAATCGCTGAAGATCCCCGTGATCGCATCGGGCGGCCTGTCCGGCATGAACGACATCGAAGCCCTGTGCAAGGTCGAGGACGAAGGCATCGAGGGCGTGATCTGCGGGCGCGCCATCTACTCGGGCGATCTCGATTTCGCCGCCGCCCAGGCGCGCGCCGACGAACTGGCGGCCTGACGGCAGCCCCTCGCCTGCAAGCCGGTGCCCTGTCCGCGACGGGGCACCGGCTTTTTGCAGAACCGGTGCCGGCCTCAGCCGCAGGCCGGCAGGGGCTGGCCGGCGTTGCTGCTGCGCACGGCCTGCAGCAACTGCGACCAGTAGCTGGGCAGGCGGGCCCAAGGATTGCCGACGCCGGTGCTGGGCTCGTACTCCAGATCCGTCACATAGATCCAGCCGGCCTGGTAGCGCGCCGAGGCGGCCATCCGCACGGCCGACTGCATGGCCGCGCAGCCGGCCGCGTTGTGCACCAGCGAGGCCTGGCGGCTGTTGGCCACCGTGTAGAGCCACTCATAGTTCGCGGTGCGCGGATCGTAGCTGGCATAGGTCGAGTGCTTGCCTTCGAACGTCGCGAGCACATCGGCCACCTCGGCATAGCCCGCAACCGGAATGGCGCCCGGATTGCCGATCACCAGCAGGTCCGGGTTCCTGGCCTTGATGTAGCGGTAGATCGCGCGGTAGAAGTCCAGCCGGCCGGCCTGCGCCGCCATCTCGTCGATGAAGAAGCCCTTGATCAGGCCGCTGCCATAGAGCGAGAGATAGGCATCGATATTGGCCTGGATGCTGGCCAGGGACCGTGTGCCCGTGCCGTAGCTGGAGCTGACATAGCCGACCAGCCGCCCGCCTGCGTTGGCGAATGCCGTGGCGGCACGCACCATGCTGGCGTCGGCGCTGCTGAAAATGCCGTCGGAGGGATTGAGGATGGCGGTGATCTGGCCTGCCGGGCCCGCTGCCGCGCCCGCCGTCATGGCGTTCCAGGCGGTGGCGCCCGCCGTGTTGGATGGGTGGAAGTAGGCGGGCACCAGGACCTGCAGCGGCGCGGGTGCGGGGCGCAGGTAGATCGTCTGCGAGGCGCTGCCCGTGCGGCCGCCCACGGTGGAGGTGGCCTGGACCTGCTGGAGGCCCGTGGAAGAGAGCGTGAGCGATGCAGTGGCGGTGCCGGCCTGGGTCAGCGCCACCGTGCTTTGGCCCGTGCCGGCATCGAATCGCACGCTGGTGGCGTCATCGGCCTGTGCGTTGTCGACCTTCACCTCGGCCTGCAAGGCAAGGGCTGCATCCGTGGAGAAAACCTCCGAGGCGCGGGGCTGGGACAGCGTGACGGCTACCACGCTGACCTGCGGCGTCGGCGGGGCTGTCGTGCCCCCATTGCCGCCGCTGCCCGTGCCGGTGCTCCCGCCATTTCCGGAGCCCGTGCCACCAGTGCCGCTGCCAGAGCCCGTGCCCGTGCCCGTGCCCGTGCCCGTGCCCGTGCCAGTGCCAGTGCCAGTGCCAGTGCCAGTGCCAGTGCCAGTGCCCGCTCCGGTTCCCGGGGCGCTTGCTTCACCCCCTCCGCCGCAAGCGGTCAGCAAGGCGGCCAGGGCCAGCGCGGCGAGCCGCGTGCTTGTCGAATGAGAGAGGTTTTGCATGCAAAAAAGGGGCGAGGGCGGTGGATAAACCTCTATATTTTCGGGCATGACCGCCTCCATTTCTTCACCAAAGCCCCCAGCTTTACATGCCCTGCCCCGTGCCTGGCCCGATGCCTGGCAGGGGCTGGCCGCCATACGCCTGCAGCTGGCCTGCGGCGACACGGCCCTGGTCGCCCTGCAGGGAGCCCAGGTTCTGTCCTGGGTCGCGGAGGCAGAGGAGCAACTGTTCCTCAGCCCCCGGGCCGCGCATGACGGGCGCAGTCCCATACGCGGAGGCATCCCTGTCTGCTTTCCCCAGTTCAATCAGCGCGGACCGCTGGCCAAGCATGGATTTGCGCGCACCATGGCGTGGCAGGGCGATGCCGCGCAAGCGGTGGTATTGCCCGGGGACGGCCTCATGCTGCGGCTGCGTCTTGCCGACGATGCGCAGACGCGGGCAGTCTGGCCCCATGCTTTCGAAGCCGTTCTGGAAATCCGTCTGCATCCAGGCGCACTGGCGGTGCAACTGTGCGTGCACAACCGTGGCGATGCGCCCCTGGCCTTCACGGCGGCGCTGCACAGCTATCTGCATGTGGCGGATGCCGGACAGGCGGCCTTGCAGGGGCTCGACGGGCTGCGCTACTGGGATGCAGTGGCCGATTCCCATCCCGTGCAGCAGGGCGCCGTGACTTTCGGCATGGAAGTGGACCGCGTCTATCCGCGCCCCGATGCCGCGGTGCGCCTGGCCCGTCCCGGACTGGGCGGCCTGGCCATTTCCCAGGATGAGGCGTGGCGCGAAACCGTGGTCTGGAACCCCGGGCCGCAGCTGTGCGGGCGGCTGGCGGACATGCCGGCGGAGGGCTGGCGGCACATGCTGTGCGTGGAAGCCGCAGCCATTGACGAGCCCGTCACGGTCGCGCCTGGCGGTTGCTGGAAGGCCGCGCAGCATCTGCGGCGCCTCTGAACCGGCGCCTCCCCCCCAGCGCCTGGCAGCCGTTGTCAGCGGCGCTGGATGCGCTGCGCGGACTGGGTGGGCCGCTGGCCCGGCGTGATCTGCAGTTCGAGCGGGCTGTCGCCACGGCGCACTTCGAATCTCGCGGGCTCTCCGGGCTTGAGGGCGGCCACGGCCGTCAGCAGTTCCGACACGTTGCGCACGGGCTTGTCGCCGACCTGGACGATCACATCGCCTGGGCGCATTCCGGCCTGGGCGGCAGGTCCGGACTGCAGCACGCCCGTGATGATCACGCCGGAGTCCGCCTTCACGCCGAAGGTTTCGGCGAGCTCGGGCGACAGTTCGTTGGGCTCCACGCCCACCCAGCCGCGCACCACGCGCCCTTCCTTGACGATGCCGTCCAGCACCAGCTTGGCCGTGGACACCGGGATCGCAAAGCCGATGCCCATGCTGCCGCCCGATCGGGAGTAGATGGCGGTGTTGATGCCCAGCAGGTTGCCGCTGGCATCCACCAGGGCGCCGCCCGAATTGCCGGGGTTGATGGCGGCGTCGGTCTGGATGAAGTTCTCGAAGGTGTTGATGCCCAGCTGGCTGCGCCCCAGCGCGCTGATGATGCCGCTGGTCACGGTCTGGCCCACGCCGAACGGGTTGCCGATGGCCAGCACCCGGTCGCCGACGGCGATCTGGTCCGAATTGCCCAGCACGATGACGGGCAGCTTGTCCAGCGCGATCTTGAGCACGGCCAGATCGGTCTCCGGGTCGGTGCCTATCACCTGGGCCTTGGCCTGGCGGCTGTCGGTCAGCGTGACCTCGATGTCGTCGGCGCCCTCGACCACATGGTTGTTGGTCAGAATGTAGCCATCCGTGCTGATGATCACGCCGCTGCCCAGGCCCGACTGCTCCTGCGTGCCCTGGTCGCCGAAGAAGAACTGGAACCAGGGATCGTTGCTGCGCGGGTGGCGTACGGCCTTGCTGGTATTGATGCTGACCACGGCCGGCGAAGCCTTCTTGGCAGCCGGCGCGAAGCTGCCGGGGCTGACCTCGCCTGCGGGGGTGGCGGGTGCCTCCAGCAGGGCGATGCCTGCGTTGCTGCGCACGGCTGTGCGCCGAAGCCAGTCGGGCTGCAGCGTGGCGACGACGAAATAGGCGGCGACCAGGATGGTGACCACCTGCGAGAACAGCAACCAGGTGCGTTTCATGAAATAGAGGGTGTTCAACGGGACTGACAGGGCCTCATTGTGAGGCATGCAAGGCGGCGCGGGGGAAGGCCGGCCCCGCAGTGCCCAAGCCGGGCCTGCCGCATGCACCCGCCAGCGGCCCGGCTGGGCCCAGGCCGCCGAAAGCCGCGCTTGCCACGCAGCTACAGTACAAACCCTAGAATTCCCCAACGACTGCGCCACGCCGCGTTCGCTGTTGGGCCGGTCCACGAGCCGGCCCCAAGAGAGAGCCAAGTCCTCCGATCCCGAAGCCTTGCAGAACGATTAGCCGCTGCACGCCCATCCGTTGCCGTGGCTTTCTTCGCGCCGTCCTGCTGTTCGATCCCTGGAAAAAAACCATGACTACGCTTGACCAAGCGCAGCCGGGCCATGCCCATGCTGCTGCGACCGCACGACCCCTGAACCGGGAGGATTACAAGACCCTGGGCCTGTCGGCCCTGGGCGGCACCCTGGAGTTCTACGACTTCGTCGTTTTCGTCTTCTTCGCCAACGTCATCGGCAAGCTGTTCTTCCCGGCCGAGATGCCGGACTGGCTGCGCCAGCTGCAGACGCTGGGCATCTTCGCCGCGGGCTACCTGGCCCGGCCCATCGGCGGCATTCTGATCGCGCACTTCGGCGACATCCTGGGCCGCAAGAAGATGTTCACGCTGTCCATCTTCCTGATGGCCGTGCCCACGCTGGTCATCGGCCTGCTGCCCACCTATGCCTCCATCGGCATTGCCGCACCCATTTTGCTGCTGGCCATGCGCGTGCTGCAGGGCGCGGCCATCGGCGGCGAGATGCCGGGCGCCTGGGTCTTCGTGGCCGAGCATGCGCCGGCGCGCCACTATGGCTTTGCCATCGGCTCGCTGACTTCGGGCATCACGGGCGGCATCTTCCTGGGCTCCGTCATCGGCGTCTGGCTCAACAGCACCTACAGCGCCGAAGAGATCCACGACTGGGCCTGGCGCATGCCCTTCATCCTGGGCGGCGTGTTCGGCCTGGTGTCGGTGTACCTGCGCAAGTTCCTGCACGAGACGCCCATCTTCCAGGAGATGATGGCGCGCAAGCAGGCCGACCGCGAGCTGCCGCTCAAGACCATCGTGCGCGACCACCGCGAGGCCTGCGTGCTGGTGGCGCTGATGACCTGGGTGCTGTCCACGGCCATCGTGGTGGTGGTGCTGTTCACGCCAGCCTACCTGCAGAAGGTCTTCCACATCGAGGCGGCCCTGGCCATGAAGGCCAATGCCGTGGCCACGGTGACGCTGACGCTGGGCTGCGTGTTCTGGGGCTGGCTGTCCGACCGCCTGGGCACGCGCGTGGCCATGGTGGCGGGATGGCTGGGCATGACGGTGACGGCCTATGTGTTCTATCTGAACCTTCCCGGCACGGCCTCCTCGCTGGTCTGGAGCTATGCGCTGGTGGGCTTTTTCGTGGGCAGCATCTCGCTGCTGCCGGTGGTGGGCGTGCGCGCCTTCCCGGCCGAGGTGCGCTTCACGGGGCTTTCCTTCGCCTACAACATGGCCTATGCGGTGTTCGGTGGCATGACGCCCATGCTGGTGTCGGTGTGGCAGCAGGTGGACGTGATGGCGCCTGCCCACTATGTGGCGGCCATGGGCATCCTGGGGGCGGCCATGGGTTTCTGGCCGCTGGCCTGCCAGGGCTGGCAGCCTGGGCGCCGCTGAGACCGGCCATGCGATGAAGGGCAGCAAGCAAGGCTGCCCTTTTTTCCAGGCGCTGCATGGATGGCCGACAATGGCCCCATGAGCATCACGCGACAAGAACTCCTGGCCCACTTCGACGGTCTGCTGCAGCCCGAACGCTTCAAGGATTACGGGCCCAATGGCCTGCAGGTCGAGGGCCGCGACGAGATCCGCCGCATCGTCAGCGGCGTGACGGCCAGCCGCGCGCTGATCGAGGCGGCCATTGCCGGCGGGGCCGATGCCATCTTCGTGCACCATGGCCTGTTCTGGCGCGGCATGGATGGCCGCATCACCGGCTGGCTCAAGGAACGCATCCGTTTGCTGCTGTCGCACGACATCAGCCTTTTCGCCTACCACCTGCCGTTGGACGCGCACCCGCAGTGGGGCAACAACGCCCAGCTGGGCCAGCGCCTGGGGCTGGCGGGCGAGGCGGCCTTTGGCGAGCAGAACCTGGGCTGGATGGGGGCTGCCGACTTCTCCGACGCAGCCGCGCTGGCGCGGCATGTGCAGCAGGCGCTGGGCCGCACGCCGGTCTGCCTGCCGGGGTCGGGCCGGCCCATCCGCCGCGTGGCCTGGTGCACCGGAGGCGCCCAGGGCTTCTTCGAATCGGCCATCGCCGCTGGCGCCGATGCCTTCATCACCGGCGAGATTTCCGAGCCGCAGGCGCACCTGTCGCGCGAGACCGGCGTGGCCTTCATCGCTGCGGGACACCATGCGACCGAGCGCTACGGCGCGCCTGCGCTCGCAGGCCACGTGGCGGCCGAGCGCGGGCTGGAGCACCATTTCGTCGAGATCGACAACCCGGCCTGATGGTGGAGACGAAGACTGCAATGCCTGCATCGCCACGCCTTCCCATCGCCATCACCCAGGGTGACAGCGCCGGCATCGGGCCCGAGATCATCGCCAGGGCCTTTCTTGAAGCGCCCGAAGAAATGCAGGGCTGCTTCGTGGTGGGTGAGCGGCAGACGCTGCGCCGCGCCACGGCCGTCGCGGCCCGTGCCCGCGAGGGGGAACATGCCATGGCCATGCCGGTGGCCGTGATCGGGTCCGTGGGGCATCTGGACCAGGTGCCGCCCCATTGCTTGGCCTTGATGGCGTTGCCGGACCTGCCGGGGCCCGCGCCCTGGGGGCAGGTCAGCGCCCGGGCGGGGGATGCGGCGGCGCGCTGCGTGGTCTGGGCGGCGCGCGCTGCCTTGCGCGGCGAGATTGCCGCCCTGGTCACGGCGCCGCTGCACAAGGAGGCCCTGCATGCCGCAGGCGTGGACTACCCTGGCCATACCGAGTTGCTGCAGGCCGAGGCGGCGCGCCATGCGGGCGTGGGGCTGCAGCGGATGCCGGTGCGCATGATGCTGGCCAACGATGAGTTGCGCACCGTGCTGGTCAGCATCCATACCTCGTTGCGCAAGGCGATCGAGGCCGTCACGCCGGACAATCTGCTGCAGACGCTGCAGATCACGCATGAGGCCTTGTCGCGCAGCCTGGGCCGTGCGCCGCGCATCGGCGTGGCCGGACTCAATCCGCACGCGGGCGAGGGCGGGCTGTTCGGCAGCGAGGAGGTCGAGATCATCGCGCCGGCGATCGCGCAGGCGTGCGCCCTGGGCCTGGATGTGCGCGGCCCGTTCGCGCCCGACACGGTGTTCATGCGCGCCCGCAATACGCCGCGCCATCCGGGAGAGTTCGACGTGGTGGTGGCCATGTACCACGACCAGGGCCTGATTCCCGTGAAGTACCTGGGTGTCGAGAAGGGCGTGAACGTGACGCTGGGCCTGCCGCTGGTGCGCACCAGCCCGGACCACGGGACCGCTTTCGATATCGCCGGCCAGGGCGTGGCCGAAGCCGCCAGCCTGATCGAGGCGGTGCGCATGGCGCGCCGATTGGCCGCCTGAACCTCTAGCCTATCCCGAGGCGGTCCGCAGTAATGGAAAACGCCCGTGGCATGGCTGCCACGGGCGTTTTGATGGGGGTCAAATCCAGCGGTTTCAGCGCTTGAGGCTGTCGCGAATCTCGCGCAAGAGCACGATGTCTTCCGGTGTGACGGGCGCCGGTGCGGGCGCCGGCGGTGCTTCGCGGCGCAGGCGGTTGATCTGCTTGACCATCATGAAAATGATGAAGGCCAGGATCACGAAATTGACCGCTACCGTGATGAAGCTGCCATAGGCGAAAACGGGTACGCCGGCCTTTCTGAGGGCATCCAGCGTCATGGCCGTGCCTGGCGGCACGCTGCCCAGGACAAGGAACAGGTTGGAGAAATCGAGCTTGCCGAAAACCAGGCCGACGACCGGCATGATCAGATCGTTTACCACGGAATCGACGATCTTGCCAAATGCTCCGCCGATGATGACGCCGACGGCAAGATCTACCACGTTTCCCTTAACTGCGAACTCGCGAAATTCCTGCATCATGCCCATGGCTGGCTCCATTTTCAAAGAGTTTGAGATAGCGCAGTATTGCGCGGCTTTGGGGCCTGTCAACGCTGGGAGCAGGGTGGAATAACCATACTGCCCCCGCTACAATTTATTGTTGACCCCAACTCAAGCGACGTACTTTGAGGAACCCCATGAGTGACACTCCAATCGACTCCAGCAAGCGGACGTGGATCATCACGTCGGCATGTGCTGGTGCGGTAGGCGGCGTGGCGACAGCCGTCCCCTTCGTGAGTACTTTCCAACCCTCCGAAAAGGCCAAGGCGGCCGGGGCTGCGGTGGAGGTGGATATCTCCTCGCTCAAGGAAGGTGAGAAGCTGACGGTGGAGTGGCGCGGCAAGCCCGTCTGGATCATCAAGCGCACGCCCGAGCAGATCAAGGAGCTGCCGTCGCTCGACAGCCAGCTCGCCGACCCCCAGTCCAAGCGCCATCCCGAGGAGTTCACTCCGCCCTATGCGATGAACGAGGCCCGCTCGATCAAGCCTGAGGTGCTGGTCGTCGTCGGCATCTGCACGCACCTGGGCTGCTCGCCCTCCGACAAGTTCCAGTCCGGCGCCCAGCCGTCGCTGCCCGACGACTGGAAGGGCGGTTTCCTGTGCCCCTGCCACGGCTCGACCTTCGACATGGCCGGCCGCGTCTTCAAGAACAAGCCGGCCCCGGACAACCTGCAGGTGCCGCCCCACATGTACCTGTCGGAGACCAAGCTCCTGATCGGTGAAGACAAGGCTTGAGGGAGACGAGAACAATGGCCCACGAATTCAAGGACATCGATCCCAATGCGCCGGCAGGCGCCAAGCTCACGAACTGGTTCGAGAACCGTTTCCCCACGGCTTTCGACGCCTACCGCGTGCACATGTCGGAGTACTACGCTCCGAAGAACTTCAACTTCTGGTACATCTTCGGCTCGCTGGCCCTGCTGGTGCTGGTGATCCAGATCGTCACCGGCATCTTCCTGGTGATGCACTACAAGCCGGACGCGGCCCTGGCCTTCGCCTCGGTCGAGTACATCATGCGCGATGTGCCCTGGGGCTGGCTGATCCGCTACATGCACTCCACGGGCGCCTCGGCCTTCTTCATCGTGGTCTACCTGCACATGTTCCGCGGCCTGCTGTATGGCTCCTACCGCAAGCCGCGCGAGCTGGTCTGGATCTTCGGCTGCGCCATCTTCCTGGTGCTGATGGCAGAAGCCTTCATGGGCTACCTGCTGCCCTGGGGCCAGATGTCGTACTGGGGCGCCCAGGTGATCGTGAACCTGTTCTCGGCGATTCCCTTCATCGGCCCCGACCTGGCGCTGCTGATCCGTGGCGACTACGTGGTGGGCGATGCGACGCTCAACCGCTTCTTCAGCTTCCACGTGATCGCCGTGCCCCTGGTGCTGCTGGGCCTGGTCGTGGCCCACCTGCTGGCGCTGCACGACGTGGGATCGAACAACCCCGACGGCATCGAGATCAAGGGCCCCAACGCGCCCAAGGACGCCAAGGGCCACCCGCTGGACGGCATTCCCTTCCACCCCTACTACACGGTGCACGACATCTTCGGCGTGACGGTGTTCCTGTTCCTGTTCTCGGCCGTGGTGTTCTTCGCGCCCGAGTTCGGTGGCTACTTCCTGGAGTACAACAACTTCATCCCGGCCGATCCGCTGAAGACGCCTTCGCACATCGCTCCGGTCTGGTACTTCACGCCCTTCTACTCGATGCTGCGCGCCATCACCAGCGAGATGATGTATGTGCTCATCGCCTGCGTGGTGCTGGGCGCGGGCTTCGGCGTGCTCAAGTCGCGCCTGCCGGGCTTTGCCAAGGGCGCGATCGCCATCGTGGCCCTGGGCGCCATCGCGATGATGCTGTCCATCGACGCCAAGTTCTGGGGCGTGGTGGTGATGGGCGGAGCCGTGATCATCCTGTTCGCGCTGCCCTGGCTCGATTGCAGCCCGGTCAAGTCCATCCGCTACCGTCCGGGCTGGCACAAGTACCTGTATGGCATCTTCGTGGTCAACTTCGTGATCCTGGCCTATCTCGGCGTGCAGCCGCCTTCGCCCATCGGCGAGCGCGTGTCCCAGGTCGGAACGCTGTTTTACTTCGGCTTCTTCCTGCTGATGCCCTGGTGGAGCCGCCTGGGCGAGCCCAAGCCCGTCCCCGACCGTGTGACGTTCAAGCCGCACTGAAGCTGGAGAGAACAACAATGAAGAAACTGATTCTCACGTTGATCGCGGCCCTGGGCATCGTGACCGGTGCGCAGGCCGCAGAGGGCGGCATCGCCTGGGACAAGGCCCCGGGCAAGACCAATGACATGGCCTCGCTGCAAAACGGCGCCAAGCTGTTCGTCAACTACTGCCTGAGCTGCCATTCGGCCGCGTTCATGCGCTTCAACCGCCTCAAGGACATCGGGCTGACCGAGCAGGAGATCAAGGACAACCTGCTGTTCACCACCGACAAGGTGGGCGAGACCATGAAGGCGGCCATCAACCCCAAGGAGGCCAAGGAGTGGTTCGGCGCCAATCCGCCCGACCTCACGGTGATCGCCCGCTCGCGCGCCGGCCACAACGGCACGGGCGCCGACTACCTCTACACCTTCCTGCGCACCTTCTACCGCGACGACACCAAGGCCACGGGCTGGAACAACCTGGCCTTCCCCAGCGTGGGCATGCCGCACGTGCTGTGGCAGCTGCAGGGCGAGCGCCGGGCGGTCTTCGAGGAAACCGAAGTCCATGGCACTAAGACCCAGGTTTTCAAGGGGTGGGAGCAGGTCTCTCCTGGCACGATGAGCGCAGTGCAGTACGATCAGGCGGTTGGCGATCTGGTGAACTACCTGCAATGGATGGGTGAGCCGGCCCAGAACAGCCGCATCCGCATCGGCGTGGGTGTGCTGCTGTTCCTGGCGGTCTTCATCTTCATCGCATGGCGCCTCAACGCCGCGTTCTGGAAAGACGTCAAATAAAACCGTGACAGCAGAAGGCCGCACAAGCGATTGCTGCGGCTGAACTGTGTGCAGAGTGGGCGCCGCGAGCGACCCACTCTTTTTGATTTTTAGGAGCCTCCACCATGATGGTGCTTTATTCGGGAACGACCTGCCCCTTTTCACACCGCTGCCGCTTCGTGCTGTTCGAGAAGGGCATGGATTTCGAGATCCGCGATGTGGACCTGTTCAGCAAGCCTGAAGACATCAGCGTGATGAATCCCTATGGCCAGGTGCCCATCCTGGTCGAGCGCGACCTGATCCTGTACGAATCCAACATCATCAACGAATACATCGACGAGCGTTTCCCGCACCCGCAGCTGATGCCCGGCGATCCGGTGGACCGCGCGCGCGTGCGCCTGTTCCTGCTGAACTTCGAGAAGGAGCTGTTCGTCCACGTCAGCACGCTGGAAGAGCGCAATGCCAAGGGCAACGAAAAGGCCATCGAGAAGGCCCGCGCCCACATCCGCGACCGCCTGACCCAGCTGGCCCCGGTGTTCCTCAAGAACAAGTACATGCTGGGCGAGAACTTCTCCATGCTGGACGTGGCCATCGCCCCGCTGCTGTGGCGCCTGGACTACTACGGCATCGAGCTGTCCAAGAATGCCGCCCCGCTGCTCAAGTACGCCGAGCGCATCTTCTCGCGCCCCGCCTACATCGAAGCGCTGACGCCTTCCGAGAAGGTGATGCGCAAGTAATTCGCGCCGGTTGACGATTTTCGCGCGGGCATGGACGGCGGGGCAATCGACCGCCTGCCTGCCCGCTTCGTGTTGCGGCCTGCTCTTTTTTCCTGGGATCCGTCATGACTGCCCCCGAAGCAACTTCCACCCGCCCCTATCTGATCCGGGCGCTGTACGAGTGGTGCACCGACAACGGCTTCACGCCCCATATCGCGGTGCGCGCCGACCGCAGCGTGCAGGTGCCGCGCGAGTTCGTGCGCGACGGCGAAATCGTGCTCAACATCAGCTATGACGCCACCAGCGGCCTGCAATTGGGCAATGACTATGTGAGCTTCACGGCCCGCTTCGGTGGCCAGCCGCGCGAAATCATGGTGCCTGTCGGCAAGGTCATGGCCATTTATGCGCGCGAGACGGGGCAGGGCATGGCTTTCCCGCCCGGCGACGAGGTGCAGGAAGAGGGTGCGCCGCCGGCGGCGCTGGATGCGCCCGCCGCAGCCGGGCTGCCGGATGCAGGAGGGGACGAGCGCGTGGTGCAGCTCGTGAGCACGCAGGACGAGCCGGGCGACGGCGAGCCGCCGCGCACCCCGCCTCCTGCGGGAACGCGCCCTTCGCTCAAGCTGGTCAAGTAGCCAAGGCGCTTTCTTGCGGACGCGGGAAAGGCAGAATTTCTGCGCTAGAATCTGCGCTTCGCCGGTTTAGCTCAGTTGGTAGAGCACCCGCCTTGTAAGCGGTAGGTCGTCAGTTCGAATCCGACAACCGGCACCATCAGGCCTCCCCAGGAGGCCTTTTTCATTGGCGGCCGCGGCCCGGCAGGAGGTCAGCCCTGCACCTTGATGCGTATCTCGGTCACGTCCCAGCCCTTAGTGCGCAGGTGAGCGGCCATGGCGGGCAGCAATTGCCGGACCTTGGCGGCTGCGGCATTGCTGCCGACCAGCAGGCACCAGGTGCTGCCTTCGATGGGACCGGCCTGCAGGCTGGGGCGCAGCAGCGGGGGAACGAGGGGCAGCACGGCGGCCAGGCGGCTGCTGGAGTCGCGTGTGAGCTGGGCCAGCCGCGCCAGCGTGGGTGAGTTCTCCACGGCGTGCAGGGCGGTGACGGCGTGGTGGCGGCGTATGAAGGTCATTTGCTGAGGGCGCGCGCCGCAGGACGAATAGGTCGGCGCATCCGCTGTTATATCCCAGCGCCGGCAGTCCTGCCCGGTACGGATATTGGCGGCATTCGCGCCGGTGCCTGGCATGCCCGGGCGGCCTGAAAAGAGGGCCGTGCGGAGCCAGTTAGAATCAATTGTTCGGTCCTAGCTTCGCTCCGGCTGCGGGTGTGCCCCGGAAGGGCTCTTGCAGGAGGGCGAAGCAGCTCCATCTGAAATCCAACAATCTAGGGATTCCAGGCGCGCTGCATTCCGCTTCGCGGATGGCAGCGTGTCTTTTTCGCATGGCCACCAACTTCCTCACCAAACTATTCGGCAGCCGCAACGACCGGCTTCTCAAGCAATACCGCAAGACGGTCACGCGCATCAACGCGATGGAGCCCGACTACGAGAAGCTCAGCGACGAGGCCCTGCGCGCGAAGACGCAGGAGTTCAAGGAGCGCGTGGCCAAGGGTGAGTCGCTGGACGATCTGCTGCCAGAAGCCTTTGCCGTGGTGCGCGAAGGCTCCAAGCGCGTCATGAAGATGCGCCATTTCGACGTGCAGCTGCTGGGCGGCATGGCGCTGCACTACGGCAAGATCGCCGAAATGCGCACCGGCGAAGGCAAGACGCTGACGGCCACGCTGCCGGTCTACCTGAACGCGCTGTCGGGCAACGGCGTGCATGTGGTGACGGTGAACGACTACCTGGCCAACCGCGACGCGACCTGGATGGCGCGCCTGTACAACTTCCTGGGCCTGTCGGTGGGCATCAACCTGCCCAACATGCCGCGCGAGGAAAAGCAGGCCGCCTACAACAGCGACATCACCTATGGCACGAACAACGAATACGGCTTCGACTACCTGCGCGACAACATGGTCTACGAGTCGGGCGACCGCGTGCAGCGCATGCTCAACTACGCCATCGTCGACGAGGTGGACTCCATCCTGATCGACGAGGCCCGCACGCCGCTGATCATCAGCGGCCAGGCCGAGGACCACACGGCCATGTACGTGGCCATGAACAAGATCGTTCCCGCACTGGTGCGCCAGGAAGGCGAGGCCGATCCCCGCACCGGCGAGGGCGTGACCAAGCCCGGAGACTTCACGGTGGACGAGAAGAGCCACCAGGTCTTCCTGACCGACCAGGGCTACGAGGCCGCGGAGCGGCTGCTGAGCGACGCAGGCCTGATCGCCGAGGGCGCTTCGCTGTACGACCCCGCCAACATCGCGCTGGTCCACCACCTGTATGCGGCGCTGCGCGCCAACAATCTCTACCACCGCGACCAGCACTATGTGGTGCAGAACGGCGAGATCGTCATCGTCGACGAGTTCACGGGCCGCCTGATGGCGGGCCGGCGCTGGAGCGACGGCCTGCACCAGGCGGTCGAGGCCAAGGAGGGCGTGTCCATCCAGGCCGAGAACCAGACCATGGCCTCGATCACCTTCCAGAACTACTTCCGCCTCTACGGCAAGCTGGCCGGCATGACCGGCACGGCCGATACCGAGGCCTACGAGTTCCAGGAAATCTACGGCCTGGAAACCGTGGTGATCCCGCCCAACCGCCCCAGCAAGCGCGACGACCAGCTCGACCGTGTCTACAAGACCACGCGCGAGAAGTACGAAGCCGCGATCCGCGACATCCGCGAGTGCCACGAACGCGGCCAGCCCGTGCTGGTGGGCACGACATCGATCGAGAACTCGGAAATCATCGACGAGCTGCTCAACAAGGAAAAGCTGCCCCATCAGGTGCTCAACGCCAAGCAGCACGAGCGCGAGGCCGACATCGTGGCCCAGGCCGGCCGCCTCGGCATGATCACCATCGCCACCAACATGGCGGGCCGCGGCACCGACATCGTGCTGGGCGGCAACATCGAAAAGCAGGTGGCGGCCGTCGAGGCGGATGAGTCCCTGAGCGAGGCCGAGCGCCAGCAGCGCATCGAGCAGATGCGTGCCGACTGGAAGGCCGAGCACGACAAGGTCTCGGCCCTGGGCGGCCTGCGCATCATCGCCACCGAGCGCCATGAGTCGCGCCGCATCGACAACCAGCTGCGCGGCCGCTCGGGCCGCCAGGGGGACCCGGGTTCCTCGCGCTTCTACCTGAGCCTGGACGACGCGCTGATGCGCATCTTCGCGGGCGACCGCGTGCGCGCCATCATGGACCGGCTGAAGATGCCTGACGGCGAGGCCATCGAGGCCGGCATCGTGACGCGCTCCATCGAAGGCGCGCAGCGCAAGGTCGAGGCCCGCAACTTCGACATCCGCAAGCAGCTGCTCGAGTACGACGACGTGTCCAACGACCAGCGCAAGGTGATCTACCAGCAGCGCAACGAGATCCTCGATGCCTCGGACCTGCACGAGATGATCACCGTGATGCGCGACGACGTGGTGACCGACCTGGTGCGCCAGTACGTGCCCGCCGAGTCCATGGAGGAGCAGTGGGACCTGGCCGGCCTGGAAAAGGCGCTTGAAAGCGAGTGGCGCATCCACCTGCCGCTGCAGGCCGAGGTGCAGTCCGCGCAGGCCATCACCGACGAGGAAATCCTCGAGAAGGTGCTGCAGGCCGCGCGCGAGGTGTTCGAGGCCAAGGTGGAGCTGATCGGCCGCGAGAACTTCACGCAGTTCCAGCGCGCCGTGCTGCTGCAAAGCTTCGACACCAACTGGCGCGACCACCTGTCCGCGCTGGACTATCTGCGCCAGGGCATCCACCTGCGCGGCTATGCGCAAAAGCAGCCCAAGCAGGAATACAAGCGCGAGGCGTTCGAGCTGTTCCGCCAGTTGATCGACCAGGTCAAGACCGAAGTCACGCGCGTGCTGATGACCGTGCAGGTGCAGTCGCGCGAGCAGGTGGAGCAGGCCACCGAGGCCATGGAGCAGCGCAGCGCCCACAGCCTGGAGCACATGACCTATGGCGCACCGTCGGATGGCGACATCGGTGGCTCTGCCGAGGACGCGCCGCTGGAGCTGCCCGAAGGCGTCCGCGTGGGCCGCAACGACCCCTGCCCCTGCGGCAGCGGCAAGAAGTACAAGCAGTGCCACGGAAAGCTGTCGTGACGCAGCAGGCGCCGTAAGGCGCTGCGCGATGGAGAAAAACGGCACGGATGCACTCCGTGCCGTTGTGTTTTTGGGGGCGATGAAATACGCGCGGCCCTGGTTTGTTCCGATAATGGAGCGCGTTTTTCTTCCACCGTAGAAAGTCCTTTCATGCCTGTGAATCTCTCCGCTCCCGTGGCCGCCGACCTGCTGGCGATCGACGGCGTCCGCATCGGCGTCACCGAAGCCGGTGTGCGCAAGGCCAACCGCAAGGACCTGTCCGTGTTCCTGCTCGACGAGGGCGCCTCGGTGGCGGGCGTATTCACCCAGAACCGTTTCTGCGCGGCGCCCGTGCAGGTCAGCCGCGAGCATCTGGCGCAGACCGGCGGCGCCATCCGCGCCATGGTGATCAATACGGGCAATGCCAACGCCGGCACCGGCGCCGATGGCCTGGCGCGCGCACGCCGCACCTGTGCGGACCTGGCTGCGCTGCTGCAGTTCAAGCCCGAGCAGATCCTGCCGTTCTCGACCGGCGTGATCATGGAGCAGTTGCCGGTGGACCGCATCGCCGCGGGCCTGCCGGCCGCCATCGCCGCCGCCAGGGCCGACAACTGGGGCACGGCGGCCGAGGGCATCATGACCACCGACACCCTGCCCAAGGCCTTCAGCCGCGCCGTGGACATCGGCGGCAAGCGCGTGAGCATCACCGGCATCAGCAAGGGCGCGGGCATGATCCGCCCCAACATGGCGACCATGCTGGGCTTTCTGGCCACCGACGCGGCCATCGCGCCCGAGCTGCTGCAGCCCCTGGTCCAGGAACTGGCCGACGGCTCGTTCAACCGCGTGACCATCGACGGCGACACCTCGACCAATGATTCCTTCGTGCTGGTGGCGACACACAAGGCGGGCAATGCCCGCATCACGTCGCTGACGAGTGCCGAGGGCCAGGCACTGAAGTCTGCGCTGCTGGAGGTGGCGCGCCTGCTGGCCCAGGCCATCGTGCGCGATGGCGAGGGCGCCACCAAGTTCATCACGGTGAAGGTGGAAGGTGGCAAGACCGAGGCGGAGTGCCGCCTGGTGGCCTATGCCATCGCGCATTCGCCCCTGGTCAAGACGGCATTCTTCGCCAGCGACCCGAACCTGGGCCGCATTCTCGCGGCGGTGGGCTATGCCGGCATCGACGATCTGGACCAGACCAAGATCGACCTGTACCTGGACGATGTGCATGTCGCGGTCGATGGCGGCCGCAATCCAGCCTATCAGGAGGAAGACGGCCAGCGCGTGATGAAGCAGCAGGAGATCATCGTGCGCGTGCTGCTGGGCCGGGGGACGGCCGAGCAGACCGTGTGGACCTGCGACCTGAGCCACGACTACGTGAGCATCAACGCCGACTACCGCTCCTGACGCCGCCCCGCCGCGCCGCCCGCTTTCGATGGCGGCCGGCGCACGCGACAGCCCTGGCGCCGGCATGGGATCCCGGGCCTGTGCCGCGCGGTCCGTTGTGAAACCCGTATTCGAGAGACATCCATGACTTTGCCTACAGAAGCTGTCGCCCAGCCATTGCTGCAGCTGGTGCAGCGTGCCGAGCAACTGATGCAGCGCATCGAGGCCATCCTGCCCCAGCCGCTGCAAGCGCCCGCCGACTGGAGCGCCGCCATCGCCTGGCGCTACCGCAAGCGCGCCAATGGCTGCGGGCTGCTGGAGCCCGTGCGCCACATCGGTGCCATGCAGCTGTCCGACCTGCAGAACATCGACGTGCAAAAGGACAAGATCGCCCGCAACACCGAGCAGTTCGTACAGGGCAGGACGGCCAACAACGTGCTGCTCACGGGCGCGCGCGGCACGGGCAAGTCCTCGCTGATCCGTGCCTGCCTGCATGCCTTCGCACCCCAGGGCCTGCGCCTGATCGAGGTGGACAAGGCCGATCTGACGGACCTGCCCGATATCGTGGAAGTGGTGGCTGGCCGGCCCGAGAAGTTCATCATCTATTGCGATGACCTGAGCTTCGAGGAGGGCGAGCCCGGCTACAAGGCGATGAAATCCATTCTGGACGGCTCGGTCAGCGCCGCCAGTCCGAACGTGCTGGTGTATGCAACCAGCAACCGGCGCCACCTGCTGCCCGAGTACCAGTCAGAAAACCTGACGTACCAGCGCGGAGAGGACGGCGAGCTGCATCCCGGCGAGGTGGTCGAGGAGAAGATCTCGCTGTCCGAGCGTTTCGGCCTGTGGGTCAGCTTCTACCCCTTCAGCCAGGACGAATACCTGCGCGTCGTGGCGCAGTGGCTGCAGGCGCTGGGACTGGACAAGCCTGCCATCGAGGCGGCCCGCCCGCAAGCCCTGGTCTGGGCATTGGAACGCGGTTCGCGCAGCGGCCGTGTGGCCCAGCAGTTCGCGCGCGACTATGCGGGCCGTGCCGAGCGTGGGGTGCCGCGCGCTGCCGGCATCGCCGATGTGCAGGGCCTGGCCGAGGAAGCCGAGCTGTGAAATGCCTGCGGGCCGGATGTTCTTTCGGCCCGCCGTTTTTGCGAGAGACCAAGTGAGCGAGAAAGAGTTTTCCCCTGCGGCGGCTGCCATGCAGCGAAAGCACACCGAAGTCGCCGTGGGCGTGCTGCTGCGCGAGGCCGATGGCGCATTGCTGATCACCAGCCGCCCTCCGGGTAAGCCCTATGCGGGCTACTGGGAGTTTCCGGGCGGCAAGATCGAGGCGGGCGAGTCGGTGGAGCAGGCGCTGCGCCGCGAACTCCAGGAAGAGCTGGGCGTGACCATTGCCGCCGCGCAGCCCTGGAAGGTGACCGAGCACGACTATCCCCATGCCCTGGTGCGCCTGCACTGGTGCAAGGTCACGCGGTGGTGCGGTGAATTCGAGATGCGCGAGGGGCAGCAGATGGCCTGGCAGCAGCTGCCGCTGCAGGTGCATCCGGTGCTGCCTGGGGCCTACCCTGTGCTGCAGTGGCTCAGCGACGAGCGGGGACTGGCCTTCGATCCTGCGTACTACGAGGACCGCCAGCCGCGCGCCTGATCCTTTGCCAGCGCCGTCAGGGCTCGGTGCGGGGATCGCCGAAAGGCGCATCCTCGGGCGGCGTGGGGGCGGGAACGCGGAATTCCTCGTTCGCCCAGGCGCCCAGATCGATCTGCTTGCAGCGCTCGCTGCAAAATGGCCGGAACCGGTTGGCAGGAGCGAACAGGCTGGGCCCGCCGCAGGTCGGGCAGCGGACCATGGGGCCGGGCTCTCGGGCACTGGACGGTGGCGTCGGCATGGCTGCAGTCTTCTTCAGCTGCACAGCGTCACCTCAAACGAGGCATCTTCGCTGCAAGGCTGGGGCTTGCTGCCGTTTTCAGGCCGCAAAAGGCGAACCGACACCAGCAGGCGATTGCCGCTGATTTCCGGTATCAGGTTGAGCGCTGGGTCTATGCGAAGGCGCAGCAGTTGGAAGCTGCGGCCGGCCGGCATGGCCTGCTGGAACAGGCCTTTGTCTGCCGCCACCCATTGCGGCACGCCTGTCTCGCGCAGCAGCTTGAGCAGCAATTGCAGCGATTGGCCCAGAGGTGCCAGCGTGCCGGCCCAGTCTTCGAGGTCGCGCAGGCGCAGCTGCGCATCGTGCGACTGCCAGGCGTGGTAGGCGGGAAGATCGAATCCGCAGGTGCCGCCGGGAATGCCGATGCGGCTGCGCACCGCCATCAGCCATTCGTTGTCGGTCAGGGACTGGCCGGCCTTGCCGGTCTGGGCGTTGAGCTGGGCGAAGCATTGCTCCACATGGCGGGAAACCTGATCCAGCATGTGTTCGGCAATGTCGGGATTGCCGCGCAGGCTGTCGAGCAGGCTCTTGTGGCGTTCGAGATCCTTGAGCACGTCGGTCTTCAGGTCGGCACGCGAAGCCACGTCCATGATCTCGAAGATGGTGACCAGGGCAAAGTGGTGATCAATGGGGTGAGCCCGTGCGAGCAGCTCGCCAAGGCGGCGATAAAGCTGCTCAAGCCGGAGATAGGTTCTCAGGCGTTCATTGAAAGGGTATTCGTACAGGATCACGCTTGCTGGGCTCCTCGGGGGGCACGGGAATCAGCTGTCAACATACACATATGCTGGTACGACTTACGCAAGAAGGGACGGAACGGACGGTTTGCCATGGGGCGCAGCGACGTTGTCGCACCCTGTTTGCGCGAGTCCCGGCTGGATTACACGTACAGGCCAAGCCATGGCCTGCATCATAGCCCGAACCATGCAGAGATTCGATCGGTGCACGTGCGCAAAGCCGGCAGGTCCATGGCTTCATCGTTGTAGATCACCCAGTCGGCCGCCGCCAGGCGCTCATGGCGGCGGGCCTGTGCCGCCATGATGGCCTGCACCGCCTCCCGCGTCAGGCCGCTGCGCGCCATGACGCGGGCGATCTGGGTCGCCTCCCTGCAGTCCACGACCAGGATGGCATCGAGCTGCGAGCGCCAGCGCCCGGACTCCACGAGCAGCGGGATGTCGTGGACGATCAGGGGGCGGCCTTCGCGTCCCGCCTGTTCGACTTCCTGAGAGGTGCGCAGCGCCACCAGGGGGTGGATGATGGCTTCCAGCCGCTGGCGCGCATTGGCCTGCCCGAACACGATCGTTCGCATGCGGGCACGGTCCAGCGCGCCGTCGCTGCCGATCAGTCCAGGTCCGAAGGCCTGCGCGATGGCTGGCAGTGCTGCTCCGCCTGGTGCGGTGAGTTCGCGCGATATGCGGTCTGCATCCACCACGGCTGCGCCACGCTGGCCCAATTGCGCCGCCACCGTGCTCTTGCCGCTGCCGATGCCGCCGGTCAGGCCCAGCCTGAACGGTGCGGGGCGTGCTCGCGGCGGGCTTGCGTGGGCTGTCATCGTGCCGGTATTGTTTCAAAGGCCGGCCACTGCCAGCAGGGATTGCAGCATGTGCTGGGGACCGAAGACCATGGCGGCGAAGCCCGCGCCGGCCAGGAAAGGCCCGAAGGGGACATATCCGCCCTCGCGCAGCCGGCTGTTGAGCTTGAGGGCGATGCCCACGATGGCTCCGATCACCGAGGCGATCAGGATGATGGGGACGAGGGCCTGCCAGCCGAACCACGCTCCCAGGGCGGCGAACAGCTTGAAATCTCCGTAGCCCATGCCCTCCTTGCCCGTGGCGAGCTTGAAGGCCCAGTAGATCAGCCACAGCGAAAGATAGCCGGCCGCAGCGCCCCAGACCGCATCGGCCAGGGGGACGGCTGTCCACTGCAGGGCCGAGGCGAGCAGGCCGGCCCATAGCAGGGGCAGCGTGATGTCGTCGGGAAGCAGAGTGGTGTCCCAGTCGATCAGTGCCAGCGCCAGCAGGCAGGCGCTGAACAGGCACCACGCGGCGCCCGTGGGCGTGATGCCCCATCGGGCCCAGCAGTAGGCGAACAGCGCTGCGCAGGACAGTTCCACCAGCGGGTAGCGCATGCCGATGGGCGACTTGCATTGCGAGCACCGGCCGCGCAGCGCCAGATAGCTGAGGACGGGGATGTTCTCGTACCAGCAGATGGCATGGCCGCAGTGGGGACAGCGCGAGCGCGGGCGGCTCAGGGTCAGCGCAGGCCGGGCTGGCGTGTCCTCGGCCTGTGCGCCGGCTTGCTCCCGCTGCCATTGTTCGCATTCGGCCTGCCACTGCTGTTCCATCATGCGCGGCAACCGGTGGATCACCACATTCAGAAAACTGCCGACGAGCAGCCCCAGCACGCCGCCCAGGGCGGCCAGCGTCCAGATTTCCGCCGGCATCAGACGACCTGGCCCAGCTTGAAGATCGGCAGGTACATGGAGACCACGATGCCGCCGATGATCACGCCCAGGAAAACGATGATGATGGGCTCCATGAGGCTGGACAGGCCAGCGACCATGTCATCCACTTCCTCTTCATAGAAGTCTGCCGCCTTGCCCAGCATGTGGTCGATGGAGCCCGACTCCTCGCCGATGGCGCACATCTGCAGCACCATGGACGGGAACACGTTGGCGTTGGTCATGGCCACGGTGAGGCTGGTGCCGGTGGAGACCTCCTGCTGGATCTTGTCGGTCGCGTTGGCGAAGACGGCATTGCCGGAAGCGCCGCCCACGGAGTCCAGGGCCTCTACCAGGGGCACGCCGGCAGCGAACATGGTGGACAGCGTGCGGGTCCACCGCGCCACGCAGGATTTCTCGATCAATATGCCGAAGATCGGCAGCTTGAGCAGCGCGCGGTCCATGAACTGCTGCATGCGCTCGTTGCGCTTCCAGGCCTGGAAGAAGAAATACAGGCCTGCGCCGAGCACGCCGAAGATCAGCCACCACCACTGCACGAACATGTCGCTGATGCCCATGACGATGAGCGTGGGGGCGGGCAGGTCGGCGCCGAACGAGGAAAAGACTTGCTTGAAGGCAGGGATCACGAAGATCATGATGATGGTCACGACCACGAAGGCGACGACGATCACCGAGATCGGATACATCAGCGCCGATTTGATCTTGGACTTGATCGCCTCGGTCTTTTCCATGTAGGTGGCCAGGCGGTCGAGCAGCGCTTCCAGAATGCCCGCGGACTCGCCAGCCTCGACCAGGTTGCAGTACAGGTTGTCGAAGTACATGGGGTGCTTGCGGAACGCGGAGTTCAATGAACTGCCGGTTTCCACGTCGGCGCGTATGTCGGCCAGCAGGCGTGTCACGCTGGGGTTGGTGTTGCCGCGTCCCACGATGTCGAAGGCCTGCAGAAGCGGCACGCCTGCCTTCATCATCGTCGCCATCTGCCGCGTGAACAGGGCGATGTCCTTGGGTTTGATCCGCTTGCCGCTGCGGGTGCGGCGCTTCTTGATCTTGCTCGGAAGCACGCCCTGGCGCCGCAGCATGGCCTGGACCTGGTTGATGCCGCCTGCGCGTGTCTCGCCGCGCACGATCTTGCCATTGCGGTCCTTGCCTTCCCATTCGAAGACAGACTCCTTGATGTCCTTGGATGCGGCTGTCGCCATGGTGTTCCCTCTCTGTTTGTCGATGTTGGCGCCGTATTTTGCGAGGCGTCTTATTCGTTGGTGACGGCCAGTACTTCTTCCAGCGAAGTCAGCCCCAGCCTGGCCTTGTGCAGTCCCGCGTCCCGCAGCGAGCGCACGCCCTCGCGCTTGGCCTGGGCCGCGATCTCCATCGCGCTGCCGTCGCGCAGGATGATGCGCTGGATCTCCTCGCTGATCGGCATGACCTGGTAGATGCCGACACGGCCCTTGTAGCCGTTGTTGCAGGCCGGGCAGCCGACGGGCCGGTAGGTGACCCAGCTTCCATCGAGGTCCGCCTCGTCGTAGCCGGCATCCAGCAGCGCCTCGCGCGGGATGTCGGCGGGCTGCTTGCACTGCGGGCACAGGCGCCGCGCCAGGCGCTGCGCGGTGATCAGGATCACGCTGGATGCGATGTTGAACGGGGCGATGCCCATGTTGCGCATGCGCGTCAGCGTGGTCGGGGCGTCGTTGGTGTGCAGGGTGGACAGCACCAGGTGGCCGGTCTGCGCGGCCTTGATCGAAATGTCGGCGGTTTCCAGGTCCCGGATTTCGCCGACCATGATGATGTCGGGATCCTGCCGCAGAAAGGCCTTGAGCGCGGTCGCGAAGGTCAGTCCCGCCTTTTCGTTGACATTGACCTGGTTGACGCCCGGCAGGTTGATTTCCGAGGGGTCCTCCGCCGTCGCAATGTTGACGCCCGGCTGGTTCAGCAGGTTCAGGCAGGTGTACAGCGACACGGTCTTGCCCGAGCCCGTGGGGCCGGTGACCAGGATCATTCCATAGGGACGGCCGATGGCTTCGAGCAGCCTGCGCTTTTCCTCGGGCTCGTAGCCCAGCGCCTCGATGCCCATCTTGGCCGAGCTCGGATCCAGGATACGGATCACGATCTTTTCCCCGAACAAGGTAGGCAGCGTGCTGACGCGGAAATCGATGACGCGGTCGGGGCCGACCTTGAGCTTCATTCTTCCGTCCTGGGGGACACGCTTTTCCGAGATGTCCAGGCGCGAGATCACCTTGATGCGCGATGCCAGCTTCTCCTTGATGGCAATCGGCGGGGAGGCGATCTCGCGCAGCTCGCCGTCGATGCGAAAGCGCACGCGGTACTGGTGCTCGTAGGGCTCGAAGTGCAAGTCCGAGGCACGCATGTTGAATGCGTCCAGCAGCATCTTGTGCAGGAACTTGACGATGGGGGCGTCCTCGACATCGGAGGCTGCCGCGCTCTCCTTTTCGTCGGGGGCCTCCTCCAGCTTGAGGTCGCCGAATTCGAAGTCTCCCGGCGCGCTGTAGCTATCCATCGTCTCGCCGACGCTTTTGCCCATCTGCGAGATCGCCCGGTCGAGCTTGTCCGCCTCGACGACCACCCAGTCCACGCCCAGCTGGGTGGTGAACTTGATCTGTTCGGCAGCCTCCTGCTGCGTGGGGTCGGCCGTGGCCACGGTGAGCCGGTTGCCGCGCTTGCTCAGCGCCAGGACGCGGTATGTCGTGGTGATCTTGGGATCCAGCAGTCCCTGGGGCAGGCGCTGGGGGTCGACGGCATCCAGGTCGAGCAGCGGCGCGCTGAACGTGGCGGAAACCGTCTCGGCCACTTCGAGGGCCGATATCCCGACGGCGCTGCACAGCTCCGCAATGAATGAGCTGCGGCTGGCCGCCGCCTTCTTGGCTGCAGCCTCTATCGCCGGCTGCGAGGCCTTGCCTGCGGAGATCAGCGCCCGGCCGATGGCGGGAAGCGATACCGCAGCGGAACCAGTCTTGAGCGAGGAGTCAGCAACTGCCATGTAAACAGACATGTGGAACGAAAGGATATTTATCCTAACATCGCTGACTGCCGTAATGGCCGCAGGGCAACCGTGTGCCAGGGCTTGCGCCTGGATCGGTCGAAGAAGTCTTGGAGGATGACCAGGAAAACTGGTCGGGGTGAGAGGATTCGAACCTCCGGCCTCTACGTCCCGAACGTAGCGCTCTACCAGGCTAAGCTACACCCCGTTGTCTTGTGCAAGCGACTGTGCCGTGCACGGCTTTCGCCGTTTCAGGTGCGTCGCTCCAAGAGCTGAGACGCCAATTGTAGCAAATTTGCGGTGTGCAAATTGTCTGGCAGCGCTTTTAATGCGTCGATGGCACGGCGTGCCTCGGCGTGGGCGGCGTTTCGGGCCACGTCCAGCGCACCGGTGCTGCGCACGATTTGCACCACGGCCTGCAATTGCTCGGTGGAGCCTTGCTCGATGGCGCTGCGCACGATGGCTGCCTGCTCCGGTGTGCCCCGCTGCATGGCGGCGATCAGCGGCAGCGTGCATTTGCCTTCGCGCAGGTCGTCGCCGAGATTCTTGCCCATCTCCTGCGTGTCGCCCGCGTAGTCCAGCACATCGTCAATGATCTGGAAGGCCGTGCCAAGCGCCTGGCCATAGACTGCGCAAGCCTTCTCGATGTCCTGGGGGGCGTCGGCAAGGACCGCGCCCAGCTGGGCGCTGGCCTCGAACAGTTGGGCCGTCTTGGAGCGGATGACGTGCAGGTAGCCGGCCTCGTCCAGCGATGCGTCATGCGTGTTGATCAGTTGCTGGACCTCGCCTTCGGCGATGACATTGGTGGCGTCGGAGAGGATTTTCAGCACGCGCATGCTGCCCACCTCGACCATCATCTGGAAGGAGCGGGAGTGCAGGAAGTCGCCCACGAGCACGCTGGCCGGGTTGCCGAAGGTCTCGTTGGCCGTGGGGCGGCCACGGCGCAGCGTGGACTCGTCCACCACGTCGTCGTGCAGCAAGGTGGCGGTGTGGATCAGCTCGACCACGGCGGCCAGCACGTGCTTGTCGCCGCCCTGGTAGCCCAGCGCGTTGCAGACCATCAGCAGCAGCGCCGGGCGCAGCCGCTTGCCGCCGGCGGCGATGATGTACTGGGAGATCTGGGCGATCAGCGGGACGCTGGTGGTCAGGCGCCGGGCAATCACATGGTCCACTTCGCGCATGTCGTCAGCGATCAGGGCTAGCGGATTGGAGGGGGGAAGAGCTGTGGTCAAGGTACTGTGGCCGCCAAGTGGATCGTTGATTATAGAAACAGCAATCCTGTGTGCCGGCTGATTCGGGTGTGCGGGGTGGCGCTAGGCAAGGCTGGTGAGTGCATGCTAGAATCCTTGGCTTCCGTGAAAATTCGTTCTCGGAACTCTCAAATTCATGAGGTTTAAATGTACGCAGTCATAAAAACCGGCGGCAAGCAGTATCGCGTCGCAGCCGGCGAAAAGATCAAGGTAGAACAGATTGCTGCGGACGTGGGCCAGGAAGTGGTGATCGATCAGGTTTTGGCAGTCGGCAACGGCGCTGAGATCAAGATCGGCGCACCTTTGGTGTCCGGCGCGTCTGTCAAGGCAACCGTGGTCTCGCACGGCAAGCACGACAAAGTGCACATCTTCAAGATGCGCCGTCGCAAGCACTATCAGAAACGCCAAGGCCATCGCCAGCAGTTCACCGAGCTGCAGATCGTGGCGATCGCTGCTTAAATTCAGGAGCTGAGTCATGGCACAGAAAAAAGGCGGCGGCTCTACGCGAAACGGGCGCGATTCCAAGCCCAAAATGCTCGGCGTGAAAGCTTTCGGCGGTGAACTGATCACTGCCGGCTCGATCATCGTGCGCCAGCGCGGCACCAAGTTCCACCCCGGCGCGAACGTCGGTGTGGGCAAGGACCATACGCTGTATGCTCTGGTGGATGGCCATGTGTCGTTCGCCGTCAAGGGCGCACTGTCCAAGCACACGGTCAATGTGACGGCTGCCTGAGCCCAGTCACTTCGACGCTCGAAGCCCCGACCTGTCGGGGCTTTGTCGTTTCAGCGGGTTGCCGCGGTGCGGCGATGACTGCTTTTTCGAGGCATGTGTCTGCGCGTGGGCGTGGATGCGTTCCTCTGGTGTGGCCTGGGGCTGTCTGGTGCACACTGCTTTTTGTAAACTGGATGCCTCATGAAGTTCGTCGACGAAGCTTTTATCGACATTGTGGCCGGTGACGGCGGCAATGGCTGCGTGTCGTTCCGGCACGAAAAATACAAGGAATTCGGCGGCCCCGATGGTGGCGACGGTGGCCGGGGCGGCCATGTGTTTGCCGTGGCCGATGTCAATCTCAACACCTTGGTCGACTACCGCTATTCGCGCCGCCACGAGGCCACGCGCGGCGAGCACGGCAAGGGCTCGGACATGTTTGGCGGCGCTGGCAACGACATCACGCTGCGCATGCCGGTGGGAACCATCATCAGCGATGCCGAGACCGGCGAGGTGCTCTACGAACTGCTGCAGCCCGGTGAAGTGGTGACCATCGCCAAGGGAGGCGATGGCGGCTATGGCAATCTGCGCTTCAAGAGCGCGATCAACCGTGCGCCACGGCAGAAGACGCCCGGCTGGCCGGGCGAGCGCAAGAGCCTCAAGCTCGAGCTGAAGGTGCTGGCCGACGTGGGCCTGCTGGGCATGCCCAATGCGGGCAAGTCCACCTTCATTGCGGCGGTCTCGAATGCCCGTCCCAAGATCGCCGACTATCCGTTCACCACGCTGCATCCCAATCTCGGCGTGGTGCGCGTGGGCCCCGAGCAGAGTTTCGTGGTGGCCGACATCCCTGGGCTGATCGAGGGCGCGTCGGAGGGCGCGGGCCTGGGGCACCAGTTCCTGAGGCATCTGCAACGCACCCGGCTGCTGCTGCATATCGTGGACCTTGCGCCGTTCGATGACAGCGTCGATCCGGTGGCACAGGCCAAGGCCATCGTCGGCGAATTGCAGAAATATGATGCCGAGCTCTACAGCAAGCCGCGCTGGCTGGTGCTCAACAAGCTGGACATGGTGCCGCCGCAGGAGCGCGCGGCGCGCGTCAAGGATTTCGTCAAGCGCTTCAAGTGGAAGGGCCCGGTCTTCGAGATTTCGGCGCTGACGCGCGAGGGTTGCGAAGTGCTTATCCGCACCATCTTCCAGCATGTGCACGCACAGCAGCAGCTGGAGTCGGGCCCGAAGGAGGTCGATCCCCGGTTTGCGCAGCCCGAGGCCGAACCCGCCGATCCGCGGTTTTCGCGCGGCGATGCCGAGTAAGCCGCGCGCCTTCATCCCGTTGCCCTGAAACCCTGTCCCGGCGCGGCCGGGCAAGAATTCCTATCCATCCATGTCTTCCAACGTGTTGCGCGATGCCCATCGCATCGTGGTCAAGGTCGGCTCCAGCCTGGTGACCAATGAGGGCCGTGGCCTCGACGAGGCTGCTATCGAGGAGTGGAGCCGCCAGCTCGCGGCCCTGGTGCGCGGCGACGAAGGCCATGGCGGGCAGCGGCGCGAAGTCATCATGGTGTCCAGCGGGGCCGTGGCGGAGGGCATGAAGCGCCTGGGCTGGGCTGTCCGGCCCAAGGAGATCCACGAGCTGCAGGCCGCTGCGGCCGTGGGACAGATGGGTCTGATCCAGATGTATGAGTCCAAGCTGCGCGAACAGGGTGTGGGCAGTGCGCAGGTGCTGCTCACGCATGCCGATCTGGCGGACCGCGAGCGCTACCTCAATGCGCGCAACACCTTGCTGACGCTGCTGCAGCTCGGCGTGGTACCGGTGATCAATGAAAACGACACGGTGGTCAACGACGAGATCAAGTTTGGCGACAACGACACGCTGGGCGCCCTGGTCGCCAACCTGATCGAGGCCGATGCGCTGGTCATCCTCACCGATCAGCGCGGCCTGTACAGCGCCGACCCCCGCCGGAACCCGGATGCGCGCTTCATCGACGTGGCCGCAGCCGGCGATCCGGTGCTCGAGGAGATGGCCGGCGGTGCGGGTTCCTCCATCGGCAAGGGCGGCATGATCACCAAGATCCTGGCGGCCAGGCGCGCTGCGGGCTCGGGCGCTTCGACCGTGATCGCCTGGGGGCGTGAGAAGGATGTGCTGGTGCGCCTGGCGGCTGGCGAATCCATTGGAACGCTGCTGGTGGCGCAGACCCACAAGAACCAGGCGCGCAAGCAATGGATTGCCGACCATCTGCAGCTGCGCGGCTCGGTCTCGGTCGATGCCGGCGCCGCAGCCAAGCTGCAGGATGAAGGCAAGAGCCTGTTGCCCATCGGCATGGTGGCCGTGGAGGGGGAGTTCGCGCGCGGCGACGTGATTGCCGTGCGTGACGCGCAAGGCCTGGAAGTGGCGCGTGGCCTCGCCAACTATGCCAGTGCCGAGGCGCGGCTGCTGTGCCGCAGGAGCTCGGCCGAGATAGAGCGTCTGCTGGGTTATTCCGCAGGGCCTGAAATGATCCACCGCGACAACATGGTGGTTGCCGGGCATTGAGACGGACACGCCAGCCCGCCAGGACTTTTGTCCTGGCGGGCTGGCGTGGCTTCAGCCTTTGGGCTGGATGGCATGTGCGGCCTGCTGGTCCGTCTGCGGGTCGGGGTCGAAGCTGGCGCCCGGAGGCAGCTCCATTCCCGGGTTGATGCGGAAGCTGCCGGTGCGTGCGGGGTGCACGCCAGGGCTGTGGTAATGCTCCGCCTCGATTTCATGCGCTTCTCGCGGCCGCATGCCGCTGCGCAGGTAGCGGTTGCGCTGCTGCTCGCCACGGGGGAGAAAACGCGCCAGCTCGGTCAGTGCCATCTCGTAGACACCGCGCTTGAACTCGACCACCACGTCCAGCGGCACCCAGTAGTCGTTCCATCGCCAGGCGTCGAACTCGGGATGGTCCGTGGCGCGCAGGTTCAGGTCCCAGTCATGACCCATCAGCTGCAGCAAATACCAGATCTGCTTCTGGCCTTTGTAATGTCCGCGCGCATCGCGGCGGATGTACCGGTCTGGCACCTCGTAGCGCAACCAGTCCCGGGTTCGGGCCACCACGCGAACGTGGTTGGGCATCAGCCCCACTTCCTCATGCAGCTCCCGGAACATGGCCTGTTCGGGTGTCTCCCCCCGGTCAATGCCGCCTTGTGGAAACTGCCAGCTGTGGGTGCGGATGCGCTTGCCCCAGAACACCTGGTTCCTGTGGTTGAGCAAGATGATGCCGACGTTCGGGCGAAATCCGTCCCGGTCAAGCATAATCGAACCCCAATTTTCTGAATTGTGTCCATTATGCACGGTGCCTTGCCAGCGGCAAGCACGCTGCACTGATTCCCGCCAAGCCCCTGTTCCATGAAAGCCTCCCAATTTTTCATCTCCACTCTCAAGGAAGCTCCGGCGGATGCCGAAGTGGTCAGCCACAAGCTCATGATGCGGGCCGGCCTCATCAAGAAGCTGGGTGCGGGCATCTACAACTACATGCCCATGGGCCTGCGCGTGATCCGCAAAGTCGAGGCCATCGTGCGCGAGGAGATGAACCGGGCCGGCGCCATCGAGGTGACCATGCCCGTGGTGCAGCCGGCCGAGCTGTGGGAGGAAACGGGCCGCTTCGAGAAGATGGGTCCCGAGCTGCTGCGCATCAAGGACCGCCATGGCCGTGACTTCGTGATCCAGCCGACCAGCGAAGAGGTGGTGACCGATATCGCCCGCCAGGAGATCAAGAGCTACAAGCAGCTGCCCAAGAACCTCTACCAGATCCAGACCAAGTTCCGCGACGAGCGCCGTCCGCGCTTCGGCCTGATGCGCGGCCGCGAGTTCATCATGAAGGACGCCTATTCCTTCGACAAGGACCGCGATGCGGCGCAGGCCAGCTACCAGACCATGCGTGCGGCCTACAAGCGCATCTTCGACCGCTTCGGCCTGCAGTACCGGGCCGTGCGTGCCGACAGCGGCGCCATCGGGGGCGACCTGAGCGAGGAGTTCCAGGTGATCGCCTCGACCGGGGAGGACGCCATCGTCTACTGCCCCGCCAGCGACTACGCCGCCAACATCGAAAAGGCCGAGGCGCTCGCCCCGGCGGGCCCGCGTCCCGCTGCTTCGCAGGCCATGGCCAAGGTGGCCACGCCCGGCAACAGCACCTGCGAATCGGTGGCGGCGCAGCTGGGCCTGCCGCTGTCGCGGACCGTCAAGTCGCTGGTGCTGGCCACGGACGTGCTCAATGACAAGGGCGAGCTGGCCGGCAGCCAGGTCTGGCTGCTGCTGCTGCGTGGCGACCACGACATGAACGAGATCAAGGTCGGCAAGGTGCCCGGACTGGACGCGGGCTTTCGCTTCGCCACGGTGGCCGAGATCGAGGAGCATTTCGGCTGCCAGCCCGGCTACCTGGGGCCGATCGGCCTGAAAAAGCCCGTCAGGCTCGTCGTGGACCGCGAAGTCGCCGTGATGGCCGACTGGGTCTGCGGCGCCAACGAGGCCGACCACCACATCACCGGCGTGAACTTCGGCCGTGACCTGCCCGAGCCCGACGCCGTGGCCGACCTGCGCAACGTGGTGGCGGGCGACAAGTCGCCCGACGGCGCGGGGGAGCTGGCCATCGAGCGCGGCATCGAGGTCGGCCATGTGTTCTACCTGGGCACCAAGTATTCCCAGGCCATGAATGCCACCTTCCTGGCCGAGAACGGCAAGCCCACGCTGTTCGAGATGGGCTGCTACGGCATCGGCGTCACGCGCCTGCCGGCGGCCGCCATCGAGCAGAACCATGACGAGCGCGGCATCATCTGGCCCGACGCGATCGCGCCGTTCACCGTGGTGGTCTGCCCCATCGGCATGGACCGCAGCGAAGCCGTCAAGGAAGCTGCCGAAAAGCTGCACGCCGAGCTGCTGGCGCTGGGCGTGGACGTGATCCTTGACGACCGCGGCGAGCGCCCCGGCGCCATGTTCGCCGACTGGGAGCTGATCGGCGTGCCGCACCGCGTGGTGCTGTCCGACCGCGGCCTCAAGGAAGGCCAGGTCGAGTACCAGCACCGCCGCGATACCGAGGCGAGCAGGCTGGCCCTTGCGGATGTGCTGGGCCATCTGAAGCAGAGGCTGGGCCTGTGACATTGACCGGCCGCCGCGATTGTCTGCGCCGTGCCGTGGCGCTGGCTGCGGGGCCGGTGCTCGCCGGCACGGCCGTGCCGGCACGGGCCGGGGGCCAATTGGAGGAGCCATTGGCCGATTCGGTGCGCACGGCGCTGAGTTCGGCCGTCATGGGCTCCGCTCCTCCGGAATTGCGTTTTGCTTCCACGCAGGCAAGGCTTGACTATCTGCGCTGGCTTACCGCCTGCAGCGAGCGCCTGCGCCCGCGCAAGCCCGAGCTGTCCACGCGCGTGGAATTTCTGCAGACCGCCTGGTACGAGGCCAAGCGCGCCGGCCTCGACATCTCGCTGGTGCTGGGGCTCGTGCAGGTGGAGAGCGCATTTCGCAAATTCGCCATCTCCAGCGTCGGCGCACGCGGCTACATGCAGATCATGCCGTTCTGGATGCGCCTGATCGGCGATGGAGACATCGGCAAGCTGTTCCACATGCAGACCAACCTGCGCTTCGGCTGCGTGATCCTGCGCCATTACCTGGACCGCGAGAACGGCGACATGTACATGGCCCTGGGCCGCTACAACGGCAGCCGGGGGCAGCCCCAGTATCCGAATGCGGTGTTCGCGGCGCAGCGCCGCTGGGAGCTGGAGCCCGCACGCTCGGCCTGACCGCAGCGTCCGGGTTCAGGAGCCGTCCGAAGACATGCTCGAGACCTTGGCCACGGCTGCCGCCGTGCTGCCTTCGTCCTGGGGCGGCGCGGCATGGCCGGGAGTCGCGCGCGTGACCAGCACCTGGTCGATACGGTAGCTGTCCACATCCATGACTTCGAAGCGGTAGCCTCCCCATTGCACGGTATCGGTGCGCCGCGGCACGCGCCGCAGCATGACCATGAGAAAGCCGCCCAGGGTCTCGTAGTCTTCGGCATGCGGCAGTTCGTCGAGTTCGAGCACGCGCATCACATCCTGGACCGGCGTCACGCCATCGATCAGCCAGGAGTTTTCGTCGCGGCGCAGGATCTGCTGCTCTTCATCGTCGTGCGGGCCGACCAGATCGCCCATCACCGTGCTCATCACGTCGTTGAGCGTCACCACGCCCACCACCAGGCTGTACTCGTTGACGATGACGGCAAAGTCCTCGTGCACCTGGCGGAACTGCTCCAGCACCTCGGCCAGCGTCAGGCGGTCCGGCACGACCAGCACCTTGTGGACCAGGGACTCGTCCATCAGGGACAGCGGCTGGTTGTTGAGCGCGCGCTGGAACAGGTCCTTGGCATCCACATAGCCGACGATGTGGTCTATGTCGCCATCGCAGACGGGGTAGGTCGAGAAGGGTTCCTCGGCGATGCGGGCGCGGATCAGCTCGTCGGGATCGTCGCGGCGGAAGTAGGCGATGCGGTCGCGCTGGGTCATGGCCGAACCGATGGTGCGCGAATCCAGCTCGAACAGGTTGGCGATCACCTGCTGCTCCTGCGCCGCCAGCACGCCGGCGCGGGCGCCGGCCTCGGTCATGGCAAGAATGTCCTCGTGCGTGATGCGGTCGTCGCGCACCGTGGGCAGGCCGAACAGCTTGGCCACGGCGTCGGCCAGCTGGTTGAAGCACCAGACCAGGGGCTTGAGCACGGCCATGCACCACAGCATGGGGCGCAGCACACGGATGGCCAGGGCCTCGGGCTCGGCCATGCTCAGGCGCTTGGGCAGCAGGTCGGCGAACAGGATGAACAGGGCCGTGACGGTGGCGAAGGACAGCAGGAATCCCACGGTCTGCGCCCGGTTCCCGGGCAGCCAGAGCATCAGCAGGTCGGCCAGGTAAGGCGTCAACGCCCCTTCGCCCACGACACCGCCCAGGATGGCGACGGCATTCAGCCCTATCTGCGTGACCGTGAAATACTCGCCCGGCTGGGTCTGCATCTTCATGACGAGCTCGGCGCGAGGCTCGCCGTCCTCCGACATCTGCCGCAGCCGCAGGCGCCGCGAGGCGGCCAGCGAGATCTCGGCGACGGAAAAGAAGGCGCTGGTCAGGATCAGCGCGACGATCAGCAACAGACTTTGGGACAGGCTCATAGGCGGGCGGGAAGCGGCCGCACGGGCAGGCTTCCGGATGTGAAGGATGTGTCTATTCGACCACACATCGCATGCCCCTGGCCTGCAGGCTTGCCCGAAGGCCCCTTGGCGGGATGCAGGCACAAAAAAGCCACCCCTGGGGGTGGCGGATGGCCGGGGAGGCTGCGAAGGCTCAGGCCTTGGGCGCCAGCAGCTGCTGCAGCTCGCCCGATTCGTACATCTCCATCATGATGTCCGAGCCGCCGATGAACTCGCCGCCCACATAGAGCTGGGGGATCGTGGGCCAGTTGCTGTAGTCCTTGATGCCCTGGCGGATCTCCTGGTCCTCCAGCACGTTGACGGTGGCGATGTCCCTGGTCTCCACGCCGCAGGCCTTGAGGATCTGGATGGCACGGCCCGAGAAGCCGCACATGGGAAAGCTGGCGCTGCCCTTCATGAACAGCAGGATGTTGTTGCTCTTGACCAGTTGGTCGATGCGTTGCTGGGTATCGCTCATTGGCGTGGTGCTCCGGGTCGTGGTGGGCGCCGCAGGCGCGGCGATGCATGGCGCGATTATTTCACTGTCCGCACGCACCCGGGGGGCATGCGGGATTGCGGGGCCGTCGCCCGCCGGTGCAGCGCGCGATGCCGCCCAGGTCGTGGCGGTGCTGCACGGCCTCGAAGCCGGCGGCCGACAGCAGGTCCGCGACGGCAGCGGCCTGGTCCCAGCCATGTTCCAGCAGCAGCCAGCCGCCCTGGGCAAGCCGGGCGGGCGCCCGCGCGATGATGGCGCGCAGGTCGGCCAGGCCATCGTCACCACTGGCCAGGGCCGACAGCGGCTCGTGGGCCAGCGCGGCCAGGTGCGGGTCGTCGCTGCGGATGTAGGGCGGATTGCTGACGATCAGATCGAACGGCGCCTGTCCGGCCAGGGGGTCCAGCCAGCTGCCTTGCACGAACTGCACGGCAAGGCCCAGGCGCCGCGCGTTCGCGGCGGCGACGGCCAGCGCGTCGGCGCTGGCATCCACGGCCTGCACGCAGGCTGCCGGCCGCTGGCTTTTGAGGGCCAGGGCGATGGCGCCGCTGCCCGTGCCCAGGTCGGCCACGCGGCAGGTGGCGCCGGCCTGCGCGGGCATCAGCTCCAGCGCCCAGTCCACCAGGGTTTCGGTATCGGGCCGGGGGTCGAGCACGCGCGCGTCCACGGCCAGGTCCAGGCCGTAGAACTCCTTGCGTCCCGTCAGGTAGGCCACGGGCTCGCCATCCAGCCGGCGCGCGCACAGCGCGGCGTAGGCTTGGGCCTGCGTCGGCGCCAGCGCGTCCTGGTCATGGGTGAGCAGCCAGGCGCGGCCCCCGGCCTGGCGGTCCAGCACATGCAGCAGCAGCATCTGCGCATCGATGCGCGCCAGGCCCTGGCCCTGGGCCTGGCGCAGGGCCTGCTCGATGGTGGTCGGGGGCGCCATGCTCAGGTGTTGACCTGCAGCTCGGCCAGCAGCTCGGCTTCGCGCGCGGCCTGCAAGGCGTCGAGGACATCGCCCAGGTCGCCTTCCATCACGGCCAGCAGCTTGTAGATCGTGAGGTTGATGCGGTGGTCGGTCAGGCGTCCCTGCGGGAAGTTGTAAGTGCGGATGCGGTCGCTGCGGTCGCCGCTGCCGATCAGGCCCTTGCGCAGTGCGGCCTCCTTGGCCTCGCGCTCGCTGCGCTCCTTTTCCTGCAGGCGCGCCTGCAGCACCTGCAGGGCCTTGGCCTTGTTGCTGTGCTGGCTGCGGCCGTCCTGGCATTCGGCGACGATGCCCGTGGGCAGGTGGACCACGCGCACGGCCGAATCGGTCTTGTTGATGTGCTGGCCGCCGGCACCGCTGGCGCGGAAGGTGTCGATGCGCAGGTCGGCCGGGTTGAGCGTGATGGCCTGGGTCTCGTCGGGCTCGGGCATCACGGCCACGGTGCAGGCGCTGGTGTGGATGCGGCCCTGGGTCTCGGTGGCGGGCACGCGCTGCACGCGGTGGCCGCCCGACTCGAAGCGCAGGCGGCCGTAGGCGTTCTCGCCTTCCACGCGCAGCACAACTTCCTTGTAGCCGCCCAGCTCGCTTTCGTTGGCGCTCATGATCTCGACCTTCCAGCCCACGGAGTCGCAGTAGCGCGTGTACATGCGCGCCAGGTCGCCCGCGAACAGGGCCGACTCGTCGCCGCCCGTGCCGGCGCGGATTTCGAGATAGGCATCGCGCGCATCATCGGGGTCCCTGGGCAGCAGCAGGCGCTGCAGATCGTCTTCGAGTTGCAGCAGCTCGGCCTCGGCCCCCGCGATTTCCTCGCGCGCCATCTCGGCCATCTCGGGGTCGTCCAGCATCTGCCGGGCGCCGGCCAGATCGGCCTCGCGCTGGCGGTAGCGCGCGTAGCGGCCGGCGATGGCCGTCACATCCGCGTGCTCGCGCGAGATGGCGCGGTACTGCTTCATGTCGCCCATGATGTCTTCGCGCGAGAGCAGGAAGTCGAGTTCTTCTAGGCGCTGGGCGTAGCGCTCCAGCTGTTGGCGCAGGAAATCTTGCATGGGAGGAGTATGGCCTGGAGCGGGGCCGCCTCACGGCGGCGGGCGGCGGATCGGCGTGAAAAGCCGTGCGGGAAGGGCAGCCGCCATGCGGCTGCGGTGGCGGCGGGCGCCGCTAAAGCGGCTTGTCCACGGATGGCGTGCGCTGGGCCGAGCGCAGGAACAGGCGCGAGACCGTGTCCATGGTCTGGTGGCGCTGCCCGGCATCGCCCTTGTGCAGCTCGGCCAGGGTGCCGTGCAGCATCTTCTGCGTGAGGCCGCGCGACAGCGCCTCCAGCACGGTGTCGATGTCCTCTCCCTTGGCCAGCAGCTTCTTGGCGCGTGCGATCTCCAGCGCACGCCATTCGTCGGTCTGTTGGTTGAGCTGGCGGATCAGCGGCACCACGCCGGCCTCGGGCCGGCGCTGGTCCAGCCAGTGCATGAAGCTTTGCACACCGTGGTCGATGATGACCTCGGCCTGCTCGACCGCCGCCTGGCGCTGGGCCTGGCCCGTGCGCACCACGGTGGCCAGGTCGTCCACCGTGTAGAGGTAGACGTCGCGCAGGTCCTTGACCTCGGATTCGATGTCGCGCGGCACGGCCAGGTCGACCATGAACATGGGGCGGTGCTTGCGCTTCTTGAGCGCGCTTTCGACGGCGCCCAGGCCGATGATGGGCAGGCTGGAGGCCGTGCAGCTGATCACGGCGTCGTATTCGTGCAGGTGCTCGGGCAGGTCGGCCAGCCGCATGGTGCCGGCGCCGAACTGGGCCGCCAGCTTCTCGCCGCGCTCCAGCGTGCGGTTGGCGATCATGATCTGCCGGGGGTGGCGGGCCGCGAAATGGGTGGAGACCAGCTCGATCATCTCGCCCGCGCCCACGAAGAGCACCTTGATCTGGGACAGGTCCTCGAACAGCTGGCCCGCCAGGCGCACGGCGGCGGCGGCCATGCTGATGCTGTGGGCGCCGATCTCGGTGGAGCTGCGCACTTCCTTGGCCACGGCGAAGCTGCGCTGGAACAGCTGGTTCAGCGTGCTGCCCAGGGCGCCCGCGTTCTCGGCGGCGCGCACGGCATTCTTCATCTGGCCCAGGATCTGGGCCTCGCCCAGCACCATGGAGTCCAGGCCGCTGGCCACGCGGAAGGCGTGGCGGGCCACGTGGCCATCTTCCAGCAGGTAGGAGTGCGAGCGCAGCAGCTCCGAGGAGATACCGCCGCTGTGGGCCAGCCAGTGCACCGTGTGGTCCAGTGCAGGCTTGTCGGCTGCGCAGTAGATCTCGGTGCGGTTGCAGGTGGACAGGATGGCGGTCTCCACCGCGCTGTGCTGGCGGCCCGCGCCGGTCAGCGACTCGCGCAGGCCCTGCAGCGTGGGCACGATCTGATCGAGCGCGAACGCGAAACGGCCCCGCATATCGAGCGGAGCCGTGTGGTGGTTGATGCCGAGTGCCCAGACTGCCATAACCGGGGATTATAAAATTTCGCGCTGTTTCAGGCATCCCTGACCGCAACACCATGGAATCGGAGTCTGTATATGGGTGTGATGGCGAGCGTGAACCACTTGCTCAATTTCCTGGCGCCCGCGCTGCTCCTGTCGCCGGGACTGGTGCTGTGTTCCCGCGCATTGTTTGGAAAAGCACCGCAGGCTTATGGCTGGTGGGTGCAGGTTGCTATCAATTTGATTGTCGGCGCCGCAGTGCTTTGCGCGGGTTTGTGGTGGTTCGGTCGGGACGGAAAGATCGCCACCTATGCGGCCCTGGTGGTGCTGATGGCGCTTTGCCAGTGGGTGCTTTCGCGCGGATGGCGCTGATGGGGGTGAAGGAGATTTGACGTGGATCAATCGATCCGCAGTTGCCCTGCCGCCACAGTCGCCGGCACCGATGCCGCGCGGGAGGCGGCGGCCTGTGCCAGCAGCCATTGCCTGAACTGCGAAAACGCTTCCGAAGGCAGGCGCGCCGCAGGCCGGCACAGGAAATAGCCGCGTTCGATGTGCACCGGGGCCGGCAGTGCGATGGCCACGCGCCCGGCTGCCAGGTCCTCCTCGACGAGGCAGCGCTGGACCAGGGCCACGCCCATGCCCGCGGCCACGGCCTGCACCAGCAGGGCCACCAGCTCGAAGTCCGCCGCCGGCCTGGGGCAGGGGCCCGGCAGGCCCAGGTGGGCCATCCAGCGCGCCCAGTTGCCGGGATAGTTGGTGTGGAACAGCAGGGGACGCGCCAGCACATCCCGGGGGCCGTGGATGGCGGGCAGATCCCGGGGATGGCAGATGGGCACCAGGTCGCGCCCCACCACGTAGTCGGCCGCCACCTGCGCGGGCCAGGGCTCGCTGCCCACGCGCAGCCAGCCGTCGATCTCGGCGGCCGTCAGCGGATCGTCGCGCCGGTAGGGCGCAAAGGACAGCACGATGCCGGGATGGCTGGCGTTGAAATCCGGCAGCCGTGGAATCAGCCAGTGGCTGAACAGGGTGGGCACGACCGACAGGCGCAATTGCGGCCCGAAATGGCGCCGCCGCACGGCGGCCGAGGCCGACTCGATGGTGTGGATGGCCGGCTCCACCGCCTGCAGGTATGCGCGGCCCGCCTCGGTGAGCACGCTGCGCCGGCCCTGGCGTTCGAACAGCGCGAACCCCAGATGCTCCTGCAGCCTGGCGATGGCCCGGCTGATGCCCCCCTGGGTGACATACAGCTCCTGGGCCGCCAGGGAGTAGCTGCCCAGGCGTGCCGCTGCCGCAAAGGCGTGCAGCTCGGAGATCGAGGGGGAGTGCATGCGCATGACGGATGCAATTATGACGGCTCGTCATAATTGCTTGCCGTCTTGTCTCTTTTCGCTGGCGCGGGCGCTGTCCAGAATCGGCGCCTGTCCGGTGAAGCCCCCGCTTCGCCCCATCCACAGCCCACGAGAGGAAACACCCCATGGCAATGCGCCGCACCCTGTTGTCCAGCCTGGCCGCCTGTGCCGCCACCGCCCTTGTGGCCCCCGCCGCCTGGGCCCAGGGCCCGGCCGCCGACTACCCCAGCCGCCCGATCCGCCTGGTCGTGCCCTTCGGCGCCGGCGGCTCCACCGACATGGTGGCGCGCCTGCTGGCCGAGAAGATGAGCACCATCCTGGGCAAGTCCGTGGTGGTGGACAACAAGGGCGGCGCGGGCGGCTCCATCGGCGCGTCCGAGATCGCGCGTGCCGCGCCGGACGGCTACACCATCGGCATGGCCACGGTGAGCACGCACGGCTCCAACCCCGCCATCTTCCGCAAGCTGCCCTACGACCCGGTCAAGGACTTCGCGCCCATCACCAACGTGATGTCGGTGCCCAGCGTGTTCGTGATCAACGCCAGCGTGCCCGCCAAGACCATGAAGGAGTTCATCGCCCTGGCCAAGGCCCACCCGGGCAAGTACAGCTTCGCCTCGCCGGGCACGGGCTCGCTGGGCCATGCCAACATCGAGAACTTCATGAATCTGGCCGGCATCGACCTGCTGCACATTCCCTACAAGGGCGCGGGCCAGGCCATCACCGACGCGTTGGGCGGCCAGGTCAATGCCATGACCGACAACCTGCCCTCCACGCTGCCGCACATCAAGGACGGCAAGCTGCGCCCGCTGGCCGTGCTGGCCTTCAAGCGCGCCGACGTGCTGCCCGATGTGCCGACCTATGCCGAACTGGGCTTCCCGCAGATGGGCGACGGCGGCTGGTTCGGCCTGGTCGCTCCGGCCGGCACGCCGCGCGCCATCATCGACAAGCTCAATGCCGCGGCGCACAAGGCCATGGCCATGCCCGACTACATCGAAAAGCAGAAGTCCATCTCGGGCGAACCCATGGGCAACACGCCCGAGCAGTTCGCCCAGCAGATCAAGGCCGCCATCGAGCGCTACACGGCCGTGGCCAAGCGGGCCAACATCAAGCTCGACTGATGGACCGCATGGCAGAGAACGACTTCCTGCGTCCCCGGCCGGACACCCCGGTCGTGGTGCATCCCGCAACCGCCCAGGCGCTGCCCATCGTCTGCGACTCGCCGCACAGCGGCACGGCCTATCCCGAGGACTTCGGCCACGCCGTGCCCCTGTCCCTGCTGCGCCGTGGCGAGGACACGCATGTGGCCGCGCTCTGGGACCAGTGGCCCGCCCACGGCGCGACGCTGATCGAGGCGACCTTTCCGCGCACCTACATCGACCCCAACCGCAGCGAGGCCGACCTGGACCCGGCGCAGATCGACGGTGCATGGCCGGTGCCGCTGACGCCCAGCGTCAAGACGCAGCAGGGGCTGGGCCTGATCTGGCAGCGCATCAGCCGCGACGGCGTGGCCACGCCGCTGTATGAGCGCCCGCGCACGGTGGCCGAGGTCGAGCACCGCATCGCGCGCTACTGGCGCCCCTACCATGCGGCGCTGGCGCAGGCCATCGAGGGCAGCGTGCAGCGCTTCGGCGCCGTGTGGCACCTGAACCTGCACTCCATGCCGGGCGATGTCTACAAGCGCCTGGGCCGCAGCGATGCGCCGCCGCTGGCCGACTTCGTGCTGGGCGACCGCGACGGCACGACCTGCGCGCCCGCTTTCATCCGCCTGGTCGGCGAGACCCTGGCGGGCTTCGGCTACAGCGTGGCCTACAACGAGCCCTACAAGGGGGTGGAGCTGATCGGCCGCATCGGCCAGCCGCATCTGAACCGCCACAGCCTGCAGATCGAGATCCGCCGGCCGGTCTACATGGACGAGGACACGCGCGAGCCCAACGCCGGCTTCGAGCCGCTGCGCGGCCACCTGCGCCAGGTGATGGCCGTGGTCGCGGACCATGTGCGCTCGGAGATGGCCCGGCGCAGCTAGCCCGGGCCTTCGGCTGCGCCGGGCAGGGCCTGCGCGCCTGCCGCCACGGGGGCCGCCACCGAGGTGGTCGCCGGTGGCGACAGGTAAAGGCCCGCATTCTTGAGCGAGGCCAGGATGCTGAACAGCACATCGCTGCGCACGCCGCCCGCATTGCGCGGATTGCCCACGTAGCCGATGGCCAGGAAGGTCAGCGTGCCGTTGGCAATACCTTCGAGCTGCACCACGGGCTCGGGCGTGTCCAGAATGCCCTCGTGCGCGTGGAAGGCATCGAGGATCAGCGTGCGCATGCGCTCGGCATCGGTGTCCAGCGGCGCCGGCAGGCGCAGCAGCACGCGGCCCGGCGCGCCGGCCAGCGTCATGTTGCGCACGGTCTTGGTGATGAACTCCGAATTGGGCACGATGACGGTGGAGCGGTCGCCCAGCTGGATCTCCGTGGCGCGCACGTTGACGCGGCGCACGTCGCCCTCGGTATCGCCCAGCACCACCCAGTCGCCCACCTTGACCGGCCGCTCGGCCAGCAGGATCAGGCCCGATATGAAGTTCTGCACGATGGCCTGCAGCCCGAAGCCGATGCCCACGGACAGCGCGCTGGCCACCCAGGCGATGCGCTCCACGCTGATGCCCAGCCCCGCCAGCGCGACGGCCACCACGAAGATGCCGCCCACGTAGCCCAGCAGCGTGGTGATGGAGCTGCGCATGCCGGGCTCCAGCGCCGTGTGGGGGAAATAGCGGTCCGTCAGCCAGCGCTTGACCACCCGGATCACGACCAGGCCCGTGACCACCACGGCCAGCGCGGTCAGCAAGGCCTGGGGCGCGATGGTGAACTCGCCCACCTTGAGGCTGTGGTTGATGCTGCTGCCGCGGCGGAACACCTCGTCGGGCCCCGTGCCCAGCGGGGCCAGCAGCGCGATCACCATGTAGAACAGCAGGGCCAGGCGCAGCAGGCCCGAGGCCAGCACCGCGGCCTGGTCCAGCAGCCGCGCATCCATGCCCAGGCTCCGGTTCAATCGCGCGCCGAAGCCGCCCTTGGACGACAGCAGCGCCTCGCACAGGTCGTCGCCCAGCTGGAACAGCAGGTAGGTGGTGGCGAAGACCACGCCGGTCCACACCATCTGGCGCGCCAGCGTGCCGGCCAGCGCGACGAAGCCGCTGGCCGCCAGGGCCACGGTGGCGAGGCTGGCCAGTCCCGCGCAGGCCACGAGCAGGCCCACCCACAGGGGCCGGGGGATGGGGAGTTCTTCGGCGTCGCAGGCGGGCTCGGGCGTGCGCAGGTGGCGCAGCGCCAGCATCACGATGGCCGCGATGAGCAGGGCGGAGACGGCATGCACCGTGACTTCGGCAGCCAGGCTGGCACCGATGATGCTGTTGACCTCGGTCACCAGGGCGCTGAGCGCGGCGACGCAGGCGATCCACCAGGGATAGGGGCTGAGGCGGCGCGCCAGTTCGTCCGACACGCCGGGCAGGCGCCAGGAACTGCGCTTGCGCGACAGCAGCGCCTGGCCCAGCGAGACGACGAAGGCGCCGAACAGCGCGCTTTGCACGCTGGCGCGGGCCAGCGCCTGCAATGGCTCTCCGAAGCCATCGCCGGCCTTGAGCACGCTCCAGGCCAGCTGCATCGCCAGTCCGACCAGCAGTGTGTTGGCCAGCACCGTGGCGGCCGCGCGCAGCGAACGGCGCAGGCGGCCGCTGGGCAGGCGCGCGGGCACGGCGCGCACCAGCAGGCGCTCTGCCAGCCAGGGGCCGAGCACGGCCAGCAGCAGGGCGGCTGCCAGGCTGGCCAGCAAGCCGCCGCGCCGCTGCGAGTCCATGGTGGAGGCGACGGACTGGCGCAGCTGGCGCGCGAGCGCGCCCACGCGTGCCGCATCCAGAGGCGCGGCGGCGCGCAGATTGCGCCAGAAGCTGGCGCCCAGGGGGGAATCGGTGCGCGCAGTCAGCGCGGCCTGGAATTGTTCGCGGCGCTGGCGTATCAGCTCGTTGCCGAGCTGGTCGGCATCGACCGAGACCAGCCGCGCGAGCTTGAGCTCGGAGTCCACGGCGCTGCGCTGCCGGGACAGGCTGGCGCGCTGCTCGGCGACGTCGGGCGCATCGGCCGGGGCACCCTTGTCGGGCGCGGGGCCCAGGCCTGCCAGGCGCGAGTCGATGTCGGCCAGCTCTCCGGCGCGGCGGGCGGCGACCTGGTCGGCCGCCGTGCCGATGGCGGCAGCCTCGTCCAGCAGCTTGCGGCCGTCATCGTCCTCGGCCAGCTTGCGGGGAATGGCATCGAGCTGCTTGCGCAACTCGTCCACCGAAGGCAGTGCCGGCCTGCCATCGTTGGCGGAAGCGGCGGCTGGCGGCGATTGCGGGGCCTGGCTGGCACCGGCGTGCGCCAGCACGGCCAGCGCAATGAGTGCTGCCGCCAGCAAGGCGCGCAGTGGGGCAGGGGCCCGGGTGCGGGGCCATGTGCGCAACGCAGTCATGGGCGCACATTGTGCGCCGCGCGGTGCGCGCCGGCGCTTCCATGGGCCTGGCCCTGCCTGCCGGACGCAGCCTCAGTGCGGTGCCGGACTGAACAGATCCACGCGGTCGGTGATGATGCCGTCCGTGCCCAGCTCGATCAGGCGCTGGGCGGCCCATTCGTCGTTGACCGTGTAGCTGCTGCAGCGCAGGCCCGCGCCATGGACCTTGGCCACCAGTGCCGCATCCCACAGGGCATGGTTGAGCACCATGGCCACGCAGCCCAGCTCCAGCGCCGTGCGCAGGTCGGCATCGCCCGTCGCGTCGGCCAGCCTGTCCACCAGCAGCCCGCGCGGAATGTGCGGGGCCGTGTCGCGCGCACCCTTGAGGGATCCGGTCTTGAAGGAGGTGAACAGCGGCTGGACCCGGTCCCTGGGCCAGATGCGGTTCATCAGCTCGCCCGTGGCGCGGCCCGTGGCTTCTTCCTGGCCGGGCGTGGGCTTGATCTCCACGTTCAGGAAGAAGTGGTTGGCCAGGCACCAGCGCGCCAGCGCCTGCAGCGTGGGCAGGGCCTCGCCCGCATAGGCGCGCGAATGCCAGCTGCCCGCGTCGAGCTGGGCGATCTCGCCCATGGTGAGGTCGCCGCCCGTGCCATGGCCATTGGTGGTGCGCTCCAGCGTGGCGTCGTGCATCAGGAACAGCACGCCGTCGGCGGACAGCTTGGCATCGCACTCGAACATGCGATAGCCGTGCGATGCGCCCAGGCGGAAGGCCGCCATGGTGTTCTCGGGGGCCAGCTTGCCGGCGCCCCGGTGGGCCACCCACAGGGGGTAGGGCCAGGGTTTCAGGTTCTCGGTCATGGCGAGTCCGTCAGGAAGGAATGCGGGGAAGGAAAAAGAGAGCCTCCGGGGCTCTCTTGGATGAAGGCCGGGGCCGGCCTTCGGCGGGATCAGATCCGCTTTCCTGTTTCAGCGTCGAACCAGTGCAGGCGGCGCTCCTCGGAAGGCTTGACGCGCAGGGTCTCGCCGGCCTTGGGGAAAGGCGAGCCTTCATCGATGCGCACCGTCATGCCCTCGCCATTGAGCGAGCCGTAGACCAGGCGCTCGGCGCCCAGCATTTCCACGGTGTCCACCTTGATCTCCCAGCCGCCTTCGGCGACGACGGTCAGATGCTCGGGGCGGATGCCCAGGATGCGGCCGGCCGTGCCGCCGGGGGCGTTCTTGAGCAGGTTCATCGGCGGCGAGCCGATGAAGCTGGCCACGAAGGTCGATGCCGGGGTGTGGTAGACCTCCTCGGGCGTGCCGAACTGCTCCATCACGCCGCCGTTCATCACGATCATGCGCTGGGCCAGGGTCATGGCCTCGACCTGGTCGTGGGTCACGAACAGGCTGGTGATGCCCAGTTCGGCGTGCAGCTTCTGGATCTCGATGCGGGTCTGGCCGCGCAGCTTGGCGTCCAGGTTGGACAGCGGCTCGTCGAACAGGAAGACCTTGGGCTGGCGCACGATGGCGCGGCCCATGGCCACGCGCTGGCGCTGGCCGCCGGACAGCTGGCGCGGCTTGCGGTCCAGCAGGTGCGACAGCTCCAGGATCTTGGCGGCCTTGTCCACGCGGCGCTTGATCTCGTCGGCCGGCACCTTGGCGATCTTCAGGCCATACGCCATGTTCTCGTAGTTGGACATGTGCGGGTACAGCGCGTAGTTCTGGAACACCATGGCGATGTCGCGCCGGGCCGGTTCCACGTCGTTGACCACCTTGTCGCCGATCAGCAGCTGGCCGTCGGAGATCTCCTCCAGGCCCGCCACCATGCGCAGCAGGGTGGACTTGCCGCAGCCCGACGGGCCGACGATGACGACGAACTCGCCGTCCTTGATTTCGGCGTTGACGCCGTGCAGCACCTGGTTGGCCGACGGGCCGTGGCCGTAGCGCTTGATCAGGTTGCGAAAGGAAATGGATGCCATACGAAGTGTCTCGTTGTCGCAGCGCCAGGGCCTGGGCCCTGCTCTGCGGGGGTCTATACGGTGGGGCGGTGGGCGGCTTATTTCTCGGTGTCCACCAGGCCCTTGACGAACCAGCGCTGCATCAGCACCACCACGATGGCGGGCGGCAGCATGGCCAGCAGGGCCGTGGCCATGACCACGTTCCAGTCGTTGCCGGTATCGCCGCTGGCGACCATGCGCTTGATGCCGATGACCACGGGGTACATGTCCTCCGAGGTGGTCACGAGCAGCGGCCACAGGTACTGGTTCCAGCCGTAGATGAACTGGATCACGAACAGCGCCGCGATCGAGGTCTTGGACAGCGGCACCAGCACATCCTTGAAAAAGCGCATGGGGCCGGCGCCGTCGATGCGCGCGGCTTCCACCAGCTCATCGGGCACCGTCAGGAAGAACTGGCGGAACAGGAAGGTGGCCGTGGCCGAGGCGATCAGCGGAACCGTCAGGCCCGCGTAGCTGTTGAGCATGCCCAGCGTGGAGACGACTTCGTAGGTGGGGCCGATGCGCACTTCCACGGGCAGCATCAGCGTCACGAAGATCAGCCAGAAGCACAGCTTCTTGAACGGGAAGCGGAAGTACACCAGGGCGAAGGCGGACAGCAGCGAGATCGCGATCTTGCCCACGGTGATCACCATGGCCGAGACGAAGCTGATCCACATCATGCGCGCCACGGGGGCGCTGGAGCCCGGGCCCGAGCCGCCGAACAGCGCGGCCTTGTAGGTTTCCCAGAAGTTGCCGCCGGGCACCAGCGGCATGGGCACCTGGATGATGTCCTGCGGCGTGTGCGTGGAGGCCACGAAGGCCAGGTACAGCGGAAAGCCGACGATCACCACGCCGAGCACCATGATCAGGTGCGAGAAAAAGGTCAGGAGGGGGCTGCGTTCAACCATGATCAGTATTGGACTTTCTTCTCGACATAGCGGAACTGAACCACGGTGAGCGCGACCACGATCACCATCAGCACCACCGACTGCGCGGCCGAGCCGCTCATGTCCATGGCCTTGAAGCCGTCGTGATAGACCTTGTAGACCAGGATGGAGGTGTCCTGGCCGGGGCCGCCCTGGGTCGTGGCGTCCACGATGCCGAAGGTGTCGAAGAAGGCGTAGACCACGTTCATCACCAGCAGGAAGAAGGTGGTGGGCGACAGCAGCGGGAACTGGATGTCCCAAAAGCGGCGCAGGGGGCCCGCGCCGTCGATGGCGGCCGCCTCGATCAGCGACTTGGGGATGGACTGCAGGCCCGCGAGGAAGAACAGGAAGTTGTAGGAGATCTGCTTCCAGATCGCGGCGATGACGATCAGCGTCATCGCGTTGTTGGAGTTCAGCAGGTGGTTCCAGTCATAGCCGCTCATGCGCAGCGCATAGGCCACGACGCCGATGGAGGGGGAGAACATGAACACCCACAGCACGCCGGCCACGGCGGGGGCGACGGCATAGGGCAGCAGCAGGGCGGTCTTGTAGGCGAGCGCGCCCTTGATCACGCGGTCCGCGAAGATGGCCAGCATCAGCGACAGCGCGATGCCGAACACCGCCACCAGCAGCGAGAAGATGGCCGTGGTCTTGAACGAGGCCAGGTAGGCCGGATCCTCGAACAGGTGCTGGAAGTTGGCCAGGCCCACCCATTCGGTGGAAAAGCCAAAGGTATCCTGCGCCTGGAAGGACTGCACGATGGCCTGGCCGGCAGGCCAGAAGAAGAAGACCAGCACGATGACCATCTGGGGGGCTATCAGCACCCACGGCAGCCAGGCGGATCGGAAAAGAACGCGTTTTTCCATGACGGAGCTCGGGTAGAACAAAACAGCCCGCAACCCGGATGGCCCTGGGGCCGCCGGTTGCGGGCCTGTGATGCACGGCACGGGCTGCTTGCGCAGTGGCCGCGCCGCGGATCACATGGGGGGATTACTTGTTGGCCCGGGCAAAGCGGCTCAGTTGCTCGTTGCCGCGCGTGACCGCGGTGTCCAGGGCCTGCTGGGGCGTCTTCTTGCCGGTCCAGATCTGTTCGGTTTCCTCGTCGATGATGGTGCGGATCTGGACGAAGTTGCCCAGGCGGATGCCGCGCGACTTGTCGGTGGTCTTGCGGATCATCTGCGTCACTGCCGTGTCGGTGCCGGGGTTCTTTTCATAGAAGCCCGAGGCCTCGGTCAGCTTGTAGGCGGCCGTGGTCACCGGCAGGTAGCCGGTGCGCTGGTGGCTGGCGGCCTGGATCTTGGAGTTGTTCAGGAAGTTGAAGAAGTCGGCCACGCCCTTGTAGTGGTCGGCGCTCTTGCCTGCCATCACCCACAGCGATGCGCCGCCGATGGCCGTGTTCTGGGGCGCGCCCTTGACATCGGCGTAGTAGGGCAGCTGCGACTGGCCGAAGGCGAACTTGCCTTCCTTGACCACGCGGGCGTACAGGCCCGAGGAGCCCGTGATCATCGCGCACTCGCCCGAGGCGAAGGCGGCGTCCGGCACGTTGCCGCGGCCCTTGTAGACGAAGCTGCCATCCTTGGCGGCCTTGGCCAGGTTCTCGAAGTGCTTGACGTGCAGCGGCGAGTTGAACACCAGCTTGGCATCGGTGCCGTCAAAGCCGTTGTTCTTGGTCGCGTACAGGGTGTTGTGCCACAGCGAGAAGCTCTCCAGCTGGGTCCAGCTCATCCAGCTGGTGGTCAGCGCGCAGCGGTGGCCCGACGCCTTGAGCTTTTCGGCGGCGGCGAACACTTCGGGCCAGGTCTTGGGCGGCTTGTTCTCGTCCAGGCCGGCCTTCTTGAAGGCGTCCTTGTTGTAGTAGAAGATGGTCGTGGAGCTGTTGAGCGGGTAGCTCATCATCTGGCCGTTGGGGGCCGTGTAGTAGCCGGCCACGGCCGAGATGTACTCGCTCTGGTCGAACTTGAAGCCGCCATCGTTCATGACCTTGGTGACCGGCACCACGGCGCCCTTGGAGGCCATCATGGTGGCCGTGCCCACTTCGAAGACCTGCAGGATGTCGGGCGCGTTTCCGGCGCGGAACGCGGCGATGGCCGCCGTCATGGACTCGTCATACTGGCCCTTGTAGGTGGGCACGATCTTGTACTTGGTCTGGCTGGCGTTGTATTCCTTGGCGAGGTCGTTCACCCAGTCGCCCAGGGCCGCGCTCATCGAGTGCCACCACTGGATTTCGGTTTGGGCTTGCGCCGAGATGGCGGTGGCTGCGATGGCGGCTGCCATGGCCAGTTGCTTCAGTTGCATGAGGACTCCTCTGATTCGGTGACGGTTTCAGACCACTGCCAAGGTACGGCAGGGGTATGACATGCCTGTGTCATTGTTTTCGCATGCTTCGCTCTGCACTACAGGCCAAACCCGGTGAGACGCCGGTCCCGTATGTCAGTCGTGTGACAAAAAATGACACGCGAAGCGGCGCCATTTTAGGTCAATACGATTTCGTTTCAAAAGCGCGGGTTGTTCGTATTGGCTCGTTTGTGCTCTTTATGTATAAGGGCTTGCAGCCTGGCGCAGCCTGTGCCATGGGGTTGGCGAGGTGGGTCTTCGTGCCTTGCGATGGCGCTTGGCGCAGAGCCCCGCGGGAAGCGCGTCCTGGGGGGCTCGCGTAAAATCGCGCTCCCACTTGGCATAGCGGCGCCCCACGAGCGCCAGACACGGTCTACCCCATGAATGTACCGATTGCGTTGGCGGCCCTGCAGGCACAGGCAGCCGAGCCCGCCCGTCTGCGAGAGATTCCCTACAACTACACCTCGTTTTCCGATCGCGAGATCGTGATCCGCCTGCTGGGCACTTCCATGTGGGACGTGCTCAACCAGCTGCGCCAGGAGCGGCGCACGGGCCGTTCCGCCCGCATGCTCTACGAGGTGCTGGGGGACATCTGGGTGGTGCAGCGCAATCCCTATCTGCAGGACGACCTGCTGCACAGTCCCGACCGGAGAAAGGCCCTGGTGGAGGCGCTGGAGCACCGCCTGGGCGAGATCGACAAGCGCCGCGATCCCCGGCAGGACCCCGGACGCGACGCCCTGGTCGGGCAGCTCGTGGACGCGGCGCGGCGTGCCGTGCATGAATTCAACGCCACCTTCGTCGAGGCCGAGCAGCTTCGCCGCCGCGTGCAAAAGAGCCTGGGCCGCCTGACGGCCAAGGACAACATCAAGTTCGACGGCCTGTCGCGCGTGGCCCATGTGACGGACGCCACCGACTGGCGCGTCGAATACCCTTTCGTCGTGCTCACGCCCGACACCGAGGCCGAGATGGCGGGCCTGGTCAAGGCCTGCATCGAGCTGGAGCTGACCATCATCCCGCGGGGCGGCGGCACGGGCTACACGGGCGGCGCGATTCCGCTGACCTGGCGCAGCGTGGTGATCAACACCGAGAAGCTCGAAGCCATGACCGAGGTGGAGATGCGCCGCATCCCCGGCGTGGACCACGAGGTGCCGACCATCTTCACCGAGGCCGGCGTGGTCACGCAGCGCGTGGCCGATGCCGCCGAGCGCGCGGGCTTCGTCTTCGCCGTGGACCCGACCTCGGCCGAGGCCTCGTGCATCGGCGGCAACGTGGCCATGAATGCCGGTGGCAAGAAGGCCGTGCTGTGGGGCACGGCGCTGGACAACCTGGTGTCCTGGCGCATGGTCACGCCCGAGGCGCAGTGGCTGGAGGTCACGCGCGTGGGCCACAACCTCGGCAAGATCCATGACGCCGAGGTGGCCAGCTTCGAGCTGCAGTATTTCGAGGCCGATGGCAGGACGCCCATCCGCACGGAACGCCTGGACATTCCGGGCCGCAAGTTCCGCAAGGAAGGCCTGGGCAAGGATGTGACCGACAAGTTCCTGTCGGGCCTGCCGGGCATCCAGAAGGAAGGCTGCGACGGCCTGATCACCAGCGCGCGCTGGGTGGTGCACCGCATGCCCGAGCACACGCGCACGGTGTGCATGGAGTTCTTCGGCAACGCCAAGGATGCCGTGCCCAGCATCGTCGAGATCAAGGACTTCATGTTCGCCGAGCAAAAGCGCTCGGGCGTGCTGCTGGCGGGCCTCGAACACCTGGACGACCGCTACCTCAAGGCCGTGGGCTATGCCACCAAGAGCAAGAAGGGCAACGGCCACCTGCCCAAGATGGTGCTGCTGGGCGACATCGCCGGCGACGACGCGGACGAGGTCGCGCGCGTGGCCGCCGAGGTGGTGCGCATCGCCAACTCGCGCAATGGCGAGGGTTTCACGGCCGTCAGCGCCGAGGCGCGCAAGAAGTTCTGGCTGGACCGCAAGCGCACGGCCGCCATCTCGCGCCATACCAATGCCTTCAAGATCAACGAGGACGTGGTGATCCCGCTGCCGCGCATGTGGGAGTACACGGACGGCATCGAGCGCATCAACATCGAGCTGTCGCTGCGCAACAAGCTCAAGCTGTGCGATGCGCTGACGGAGTTCTTCCAGCATGGCGACCTGCCCCTGGGCAAGCAGGACGCCGCAGGCGACATTCCCTCGGCCGAGCTGCTGGAGGACCGCGTGCAGCAGGCGCTGGCCCTGGTGGCCGAGGTGCGCGCGCTGTGGCAGGGCTGGCTGGACGATGTCGAGAACCTGTTCCCGCAGCTGCAGGACCATACGCTGCGCGCCAGCTGGAAGACCCAGCTGAAGGCGCCCATGGCCCAGATCTTCGCGGGCGCGGCCTTCCAGCCGCTGCAGGCGGCCGTCAACGCCATCCACCAGCGCGTGCTCAAGGGCCGCGTGTGGGTGGCGCTGCACATGCATGCGGGCGATGGCAACGTGCACACCAACATCCCCGTCAACAGCGACGACTACGAGATGCTGCAGACCGCCCACGAGGCCGTGGCGCGCATCATGGTGCTGGCGCGCAGCCTGGACGGCGTGATCTCGGGCGAGCACGGCATCGGCATCACCAAGCTGGAGTTCCTCAGCGACGAGGAACTGGCGCCGTTCGCCGCCTACAAGCAGCGCGTGGACCCCGAGGGCCGCTTCAACAAGGGCAAGCTGATCCGCAACGAGAAGCTGCAGGCCGTGGTGGGGCAGACGCACGATGGCCGCTCGCCGCGCGAGTCGCTGATGTTCGCCGACCTGACCAACGCCTACACGCCCAGCTTCGGCCTCATGGGGCACGAGTCGCTGATCATGCAGCAAAGCGACATCGGCGCCATCGCCGACTCGGTCAAGGACTGCCTGCGCTGCGGCAAGTGCAAGCCCGTGTGCGCCACCCATGTGCCGCGCGCCAACCTGCTGTACAGCCCGCGCAACAAGATCCTGGCGACTTCGCTGCTGGTCGAGGCCTTCCTCTACGAGGAGCAGACGCGCCGCGGCGTGTCGCTGCGCCACTGGCAGGAGTTCGAGGACGTTTCCGACCACTGCACGGTCTGCCACAAGTGCTTCAACCCCTGCCCGGTGAAGATCGACTTCGGCGACGTCACCATGAACATGCGCAACCTGCTGCGCAAGATGGACAAGAAGAGCTTCCGGCCCGGCAACAAGCTGGCCATGGCCATGCTCAACGCCACCAATCCGGACACCATCAAGTTCATGCGCTCGGCCATGGTCGGCGTGGGCTTCAAGGCCCAGCGCCTGGCCTCCGACGTGCTGCAGGGCCTGGCGAAGAAGCAGACCCAGCATCCGCCCGCCTCGGTGGGCCGCGCGCCCATCAAGGAGCAGGTGATCCACTTCATCAACAAGAAGCTGCCCGGCGGCCTGCCCAACAAGACGGCCCGCGCGCTGCTGGACATCGAGGACAAGGACTACGTCCCCATCATCCGCAGCCCGCAGACCACGACTGCCGACACCGAGGCCGTGTTCTACTTCCCCGGCTGCGGCTCCGAGCGCCTGTTCAGCCAGGTGGGCCTGGCCACCCAGGCCATGCTCTGGCATGCGGGCGTGCAGACCGTGCTGCCACCGGGCTACCTGTGCTGCGGCTACCCGCAGCGCGGCAGCGGCCAGTACGACAAGGCCGAGAAGATGATCACGGACAACCGCGTGCTCTTTCACCGCGTCGCCACCACGCTCAACTACCTGGACATCAAGACCGTGGTGGTCAGCTGCGGCACCTGCTACGACCAGCTGCAGGGCTACGAGTTCGACAAGATCTTCCCGGGCAGCCGCATCATCGACATCCACGAATACCTGCTGGAAAAGGGCGTCACGCTGCAGGGCAAGGAAGGCTACCTCTACCACGACCCCTGCCATTCGCCCATGAAGCTGCAGGACCCGATGAAGACCGTCAAGGCCCTGGTCGGCGACGGCGTCATCAAGAGCGAGCGCTGCTGCGGCGAATCGGGCACGCTGGGCGTCACGCGCCCCGACATCTCCACGCAGATCCGCTTCCGCAAGGAAGAGGAGCTCAAGAAGGGCGAGGCCGCGCTGCGTGCCAGTGGCGCCCTGGCCGAGAAGGACAACGTGAAGATCCTCACCAGCTGCCCCAGCTGCCTGCAGGGCCTGTCGCGCTACGGCGGCGACCTGAACAACGGCCTGCTGGAGGCCGACTACATCGTGGTCGAGATGGCGCGCCAGATCCTGGGCGAGAACTGGATGGCCGACTATGTGCAGCGCGCCAATGCCGGCGGCATCGAAAGGGTGCTGGTGTGAAGTTGCCCCCTGAGGCGCTTACGCGCCTTCCCCCTCTCTCGCTTCGCGGGAGGGGGACGACACCCTCGGTGCGGGGCGGCGCGGCCGGCGTAGGCCCTTCCTCGGTGTCCCTTGTGTGTCCCTTGTTTTTGGCAGTGGCACTCGCACGCGGCGTGTGGAATACGCAATTTTTTATGGATGAACGAGATGTTCGTTGAAACCTGCCCCCTGTGTGCCGAAGAAGGCGGCCTGCCGGTCTGGCGCGGTCGGCACCTGCGCGTGGTCCGCGCGCAGGAGGAGGGCTTTCCGGCCTTCTACCGCGTGGTCTGGAATGCGCATGCGGCCGAGTTCTCGGACCTGGATGCCGCCGAACGCCGGCACTGCATGGAGGCCGTGGCCGAGGTCGAGCAGGTCTTGCGCGCGCGGCTGGCGCCGGCCAAGATGAATCTCGCGGCGCTGGGCAACATGGTGCCGCACCTGCACTGGCACGTGATCGCGCGTTTCGCGTGGGACAGCCATTTCCCCGGTTCGGTCTGGGCCGCGGTCCAGCGTCCGCGCGACACGGACCGCGAAGCTGCCGTGGCGGAGCAACTGCCGGCCATCGACGCGGAACTGGCACGCGTGCTCGACGCCTGGCAGTCGCGCCAATCCACAGTCGCGCCAATCCATTGAATGAGGAGCACCGCATGGCCGGTCTGACCCCCGCTACCCCGACGCCCGAGGCGTTGACCGTGCATGGCGCATCGCGCGTGCTCGAAGTCGCCTATTCCGATGGAGCGAGCTTTCGCATCCCCTTCGAGCTGCTGCGCGTGTATTCGCCTTCGGCCGAGGTCCAGGGCCACGGCCCGGGCCAGGAGGTGCTGCAGACGGGCAAGCGCGATGTCGCCATCACGGCCATCGAGCCCGTGGGCAACTACGCCATCAAGCCGTTTTTCAGCGACGGCCATGAAAGCGGCCTGTACACCTGGGAATACCTCTACGAACTGGGCCGCCGCCAGGACGAGTTCTGGGCCCAGTACCTGCAGCGCCTGCAGGAAGCCGGCATGGATCGCGACACGCCCATGCCGTCGAAAGCCGCTGGCGGCGGGCAGGGCTGCGGCTCCCACTGAGCAGGGACACAGGCCCGCCATTGGCGGCGTCGTTCCCGCAGCGCCACATCCAGGAGCTTTGCGCAACGCAGGGTTATTGGGTCTGGTGCTATATTAAAAATAGCTTGAAACTCTTTGTTCAAAGGCGTTTCAAGCTATTTGTTCTTGATAACCCTGGTAAGTCAAAGCCCGTGGCCATACGGGGTTGTCGCTGTACGCATTACTACTGCTTGCTTAGCATCGTTGCCATGAGCACCACACATTTCGGATTCCAGTCGGTGGACGAGGGCGAGAAGGCCCGCCGCGTGCGCGGCGTGTTCGACTCGGTCGCCTCGCGCTACGACATCATGAACGACCTGATGTCGGGCGGTCTGCACAGGGCCTGGAAGGCCTATACGGTGATGGTGGCCAACCTCAAGGAAGGCGACAGGGCGCTGGACATCGCGGGCGGCACGGGGGACCTGGCCCTGGCCTTTTCCAAGAAGGTCGGCGCCACCGGCCAGGTGGTGCACACGGACATCAACGAGGCCATGCTGCGCGTGGGGCGCGATCGCCTGATCAACAAGGGCGTGATCCTGCCCACCCTGGTCTGCGACGCCGAGGCCCTGCCGTTCCCGGACGGCCATTTCGACCTGGTCAGCGTGGCCTTCGGCCTGCGCAACATGACGCACAAGGACGCGGCGCTCAAGGAGATGAACCGCGTGCTGCGTCCGGGCGGCAAGCTGCTGGTGCTGGAGTTCTCCAAGGTGGCCAAGCCGCTGGAGAAAGCCTACGACTGGTATTCGTTCAAGGTGCTGCCCGCCATGGGCAAGCTGGTGGCGGGCGACGATGCCAGCTACCGCTATCTGGCCGAGTCCATCCGCATGCACCCGGGCCAGGAGGAGCTCAAGGCCCTGATGCAGGAATGCGGCTTCGGCCATGTGGACTATCACAACATGACGGGCGGCATCGCGGCCCTGCATGTGGGAATCAAGTGCTGAGCGCGCGAGGTGCTCGGCGGTATGCAGGCAACACGATTATTCGAGGAGATGAGAACATGATGAAGCTGTGGTCTATGGTTCTGGTGGCACTGCTGGTGGTAGCCCACGGCTCGGCCGAAGCCAAGCGCATGGGTGGTGGCGGCTCCATGGGCAAGCAGTCCAGCAATGTGACGCAGCGCGAAGCCGCGCGCGCTCCGGCCCAGAACACCCCGCCGCAGAACGCGGCCACGCAGAATGCGGCAGCCAAGCCCGGCGCGCCCGCGCCTGCCGCCGCGCAGCCCGCCAAGAAGCCCTGGGGCGCCATGCTGGGCGGCCTGGCCGCCGGCCTGGGCCTGGCCTGGCTGGCCAACTCGCTGGGCCTGGGCGCCGCCTTCGGCCAGTTCATGCTGTTTGCGCTGCTGGCCCTGGTCATCATGGTCGTGGTGGGCATGGTCATGCGCTCGCGCCGTGCTTCCGCTGGCGCGCAGGCGGCACCGCAGAACAGCCCGTTCGCCTTCCAGGGCGCGGGCCCTGTGGGCGCCGCGGCGCCTGTGGAAAGCGCGCCCGTGGCGCGCCAGTACAACCCCGAAAAGGTCGGCAACGACGCGTCTGCCCGCCCCTGGGAGCAGAACCACCAGCCGCTGGCCTCGTCGGGTTCCGGCGTGCAGATCGGCTCGGCCCTGGCCGGCTCGCAGAACTGGGGCGTGCCCCAGGGCTTTGACACCGAAGGCTTCCTGACGGCCGCCAAGCGCAACTTCGTGACCCTGCAATCGGCATGGGACCGTTCGGACATCGCATCGCTGCGCGCGATGATGACCGACGAGATGCTGGCCGAGATCCGCAGCCAGCTCAGCGAGCGCGAGGCCCAGCGCCCTGGCCAGCCCAACCAGACCGACGTGGTCATGATCGATGCGCAGCTGCTGGGCATCGAGGACCTGGGCAATGACTACATGGCCAGCGTGGAATTCTCGGGAATGATCCGCGAGGACGCCTCCGCAGGCCCCACGCCGTTCCGCGAGGTCTGGAACATGACCAAGCCCAAGAGCGGCAACAGCGGCTGGCTGGTGGCGGGAGTCCAGGCTTTGCAGTAATTCCGTTCAGTTCGGGAATAATCGGGGGCTATGGCAACACAGTCCCTTTTTTCTTTTCTGAACGGCCTCGTCGAACGCGTGATGGCCGGTCCGCAACCGCCGCAGTGGCTGGTCAGCGAGGTGCACCAGCGCCTCGTGCTGTTCCTCAACCATGTGCTGATGCAGGAAAAAGAGGCGATGGAACGCCTCGTGCGGCAAAAAGGCCGCGTGGCGCGCGTGCAGTGGCGCAGCTACTCGATCGCGCTGCAGGTCACGCCAGCCGGACTGTTCAATGTCGCGGCCGAAGGCGCGCAGCCCGACCTGCTGCTCGAAGTGACCGAGACCTCTCCCCTGGCCCTGGCGCAGGTCGCGCTGCGCGGCGACAAGCCCTCCATACGCATCGAAGGCGATGTGCAGCTGGCGGCCGACATCAACTGGCTGGTCGACCATGTCGAGTGGGACGTGGAGGAAGACCTGGCGCGCATCATCGGCGATGCGCCGGCCCATGCCGTGGCCAAGGTGGCGCGCAATGCGGCCCAGGCCCTGCGCCAGTTCGTGGGCGCGCGCATGGCGGGCAAGCCGGTGGATGAGGCGTCGGCGCCTGAAGCCGGCGCCGCACCGGCGGCTGCCAACGCGCCCGTGGTGGCGCTTCCCGGCCTAGAGAACGGCAAGCCATGACCCGTTTTCTGCGCGGGTTTGCCATCCTCTGGGTGGTGTTCCGCTACGGGCTCGACGAGCTGGTGCTGTCGAGCTTCGAACACCCCTTGCTGCGCCGCGTGCGCACTGTACTGACCCTGGGCCGCAAGCTGGACAAGCCGCGCGGCCAGCGCCTGCGCGAGGCGCTGGAGGAGCTGGGGCCCATCTTCGTGAAGTTCGGCCAGGTGCTGTCCACGCGCAGCGACCTGATGCCGCCCGATGTGGCCGAGGAACTGGCGCGGCTGCAGGACCGCGTGCCGCCCTTCGACACGCAGATCGCGGTGGACACCATAGAGCGCGCCTTCCGCAAGCCGCTCGACGAGATCTTCGTGCGCTTCGAGCGCGAGCCCGTGGCCAGCGCCTCCATCGCCCAGGTGCACTTCGCGGTGATCCGCGACCGCGATGGCGTGGAGCGCGAGGTGGCCGTCAAGGTGCTGCGCCCGGGCATGAAGGCCGTGATCGACAAGGATCTGGCGCTGATGCACATGATGGCCGGCTGGGTCGAGCGCCTGTCGGCCGACGGCAAGCGCCTCAAGCCCCGCCAGGTGGTGGCTGAGTTCGACAACTACCTGCACGACGAGCTGGACCTGATCCGCGAAGCCTCCAACGCCGCGCAGCTGCGCCGCAACATGCAGGGGCTGGACCTGGTGCTCATTCCCGAGGTGTACTGGGATTTCTGTCGCACCGACGTGATGGTCATGCAGCGCATGAAGGGCGTGCCCATCAGCCAGGTCGAGCGCCTGCGCGAGGCCGGCGTGGACATCCCCAAGCTGGCGCGCGACGGCGTGACCATCTTCTTCACCCAGGTGTTCCGCGACGGCTTCTTCCATGCCGACATGCACCCCGGCAACATCATGGTCAGCCTGGAGCCCGAAACCTTCGGCCGCTACATCTCGCTGGACTTCGGCATCGTCGGCACGCTGACCGAATACGACAAGGAATACCTGGCGCAGAACTTCACGGCGTTCTTCCGGCGCGACTACAAGCGCGTGGCCGAGCTGCACATCGAAAGCGGCTGGGTGCCGCCCAGCACGCGCGTGGACGAGCTGGAGGCGGCCATCCGCGCCGTCTGCGAGCCCTACTTCGACCGCCCGCTGGCCGAGATCTCGCTGGGCATGGTGCTGATGCGCCTGTTCCAGACCTCGCGGCGCTTCCATGTGGAAATCCAGCCGCAGCTGGTGCTGCTGCAAAAGACGCTGCTCAACATCGAGGGCCTGGGGCGCCAGCTCGACCCCAACCTGGACCTGTGGAGCACGGCCAAGCCCTTCCTGGAGAAATGGATGCTGGACCAGATGGGGCCGCAGCGCCTGTGGCGCGAGCTGCAGGCCGAGGCGCCGCGCTACGCCAAGCTCATCCCCGAGCTGCCGCGCCTGATCCACCAGCGCCTCACGCGCAGGCAGGGCGACAACGATGCGCTGCTCAGGGAGTTGCTGCAGCAGCAAAAGCTCACCAACCGCCTGTTGCAGGCCATCGTCAGCGCGGGCGTCGGCTTCGTCCTCGCGCTGGTGCTGCTGCAGCTGATCGTGCGCCTGCGCTGGTACTGACGGCCGGGCCAGTCCGGAGACCGCCCCCCTTTCCCCCCCCCTTGAAACAGGAGTGCCAGCGTGCTGCTCTCTATGGTGATCGCCTACCTGCTCGTGACCATCGCCATCGGCCTGTGGGCCGCCCGGCGGGTCAAGAACACAGCCGACTTTGCGATTGCGGGTCGCCATCTGCCCATGTACATGATCATCACCACCACGTTCGCCACGTGGTTCGGCTCCGAGATCGTGCTGGGCGTGCCCGCCAAATTCATCGAGGGCGGCCTGCACGGCGTGATCGAGGATCCGTTCGGTGCCGGCATGTGCCTGATCCTGGTGGGCCTGTTCTTCGCCGGCAAGCTCTACCGCATGACGCTGCTGACCATCAGCGACTACTACCGCCACCGCTATGGCCGCTCCATCGAGATCGTCTGCTCGCTGATCATCATGCTCAGCTACCTGGGCTGGGTTTCGGCCCAGGTGACGGCGCTGGGCCTGGTGTTCAACCTGCTGTCCGGGGGAATGGTCAGCATCCCCATGGGCATGGCCATCGGCGTGGTCTCCATCCTCGCCTATACGCTGTTCGGCGGCATGTGGTCGGTGGCCGTGACGGACTTCCTGCAGATGATCATCCTGGTCGTGGGCCTGGTGGTGCTGGCCTGGTTCGCGGGCGACATGGCCGGCGGCGCGGGCAAGGTGATCGAGCTGGCCACGAGCCGCGACCTGTTCAAGTTCTGGCCCGAGCCGAGCTGGCACGAGATCGTGTTCTTCTTCGGTGCCGCCATCACGATGATGCTGGGCTCGATTCCGCAGCAGGACGTGTTCCAGCGCGTGATGTCGGCCGACAGCGAAAAGGCGGCGACGCGCGGCACCGTCATTGGCGGCACGGCCTATATCTTCTTCGCCTTCGTGCCCATGTTTCTCGTGGCCAGCGCGCTGATCATCATGCCGCAGGAGACGGCCGAGCTGCTCAAGCAGGATCCGCAGAAGGTGCTGCCCACCCTGGTCATGGAAAAAATGCCCTTCGTGATGCAGGTGCTGTTCTTCGGCGCGCTGCTGTCGGCCATCAAGTCCTGCGCATCGGCCACGCTGCTGGCGCCCAGCGTGACCTTCACCGAGAACATCTGGCGCCAGTTCCGCACCGATGCCAGCGACCGCGAGATGCTGCTGGCCATGCGCACCAGCGTGCTGGTCTTCAGCGTCTGCGTGCTGGCCTACTCCATCAAGATGGAGGGAACGCCCATCTATGAGCTCGTCTCCAGCGCCTACCAGGTGCCGCTGGTCGGCGCCTTCGTGCCGCTGGTCTTCGGCCTGTACTGGAGCCGCGCCACGACCCAGGGCGCCATCGCCGCCGTGGCGCTGGGCATTGGCGTGTGGGTGACCTTCATGGTCACGCCCGCCCTGCACGAGGCCTTTCCGCAACAGCTCGCCGGCCTGCTGGCCGCGATCGCGGGCATGGTGGCCGGTTCGCTGGCGCCCCAGTGGCTGGCCAACCGCCGCGAGGAAATCCAGACCTTTGGGGCTGCCCAGGCCTGAGGCGGGGTGGGCGCCTATAATTGAGGGTTTTGCACCTTCCCACCTTTCAATAGCGCCATGCCTATTTATGCATACAAGTGTGGCTCCTGCGGCCATGCCAAGGACGTGCTGCGGAAAATCTCGGATGCTCCGCTGACCACCTGTCCGGCCTGTGGGGCCGAGGCCTTCTCGAAGCAGCTGACGGCTGCAGGCTTCCAGCTCAAGGGTTCGGGCTGGTATGCGACCGACTTCAAGAACAGCGGCACCCAGGCCGCCGCGCCTGCAGCGCCAGCGTCCGGCGAGGCGGCCGCACCCGCGGCGCCCGCTGCCAGCACCCCCGCTCCTGCGCCTGCCGCAGCGGGCCACTGAGGCCCGGCGACCCATGTCCGCATTGCGCAAATGGCTGTTCGCCGGCCTGCTGGTGATCGTTCCCCTGGTGATCACGCTGGGCGTGCTCAACTGGATCATCGGCACGCTGGACCAGACCCTGACCATCCTGCCCGAGGCCTGGCATCCCGACCGGCTGCTGGGCTTTCACATCCCCGGCTTCGGCGTGCTGCTGACGCTGCTGATCCTGCTGCTGGTGGGGGCGGCGGCCAGCAATTTCATCGGCCGCAAGCTGGTGTCCTGGGGCGATGCCGTGGTCAGCCGCATTCCCGTGGTACGTTCGATCTATTCGAGCGTCAAGCAGGTGTCGGACACCGTGTTCTCGGACAGCGGCAACGCCTTTCGCACGGCCGTGCTGGTGCAGTGGCCGCGCGAGGGGGTGTGGACGGTGGCCTTCGTCACCGGCTCGCCCAGCGGCGAGGTCGCGGCCTACCTGCGCGACGAATACCTGAGCGTGTTCGTGCCGACCACGCCCAATCCCACGGGCGGCTATTTCGTCATCGTCCGCAAGAGCGATTGCATCGAGCTCGAAATGAGCGTGGATGCCGCGCTCAAGTACATTGTTTCCATGGGTGTGGTGACTCCTCCCGACCTCACCCCGCCTGCGGAATCCAAATAACAAACTGTCGCGCCCCCAGGGGCGCAGGAAGCATCTTCATCATGGCCATGCGCTCCCACTACTGCGGTCTCGTGACCGAAGCCCTGATGGGCGAAACCGTTACCCTGTGCGGCTGGGTGAACCGCCGCCGCGACCATGGCGGCGTGATCTTCATCGACCTGCGCGACCGCGAAGGCTATGTGCAGGTGGTCTGCGACCCCGACCGCGCCGAGATGTTCAAGACCGCCGAGGGCCTGCGCAACGAATACTGCGTGCAGATCAAGGGCCTGGTGCGTGCGCGCCCCGAAGGCACGACCAACGACAAGCTCAAGAGCGGCCAGATCGAAGTGCTGTGCCATGAGCTGAACGTGCTCAATGCCTCGGTCACGCCCCCGTTCCAGCTGGACGACGACAACCTGTCCGAGACCGTGCGCCTGACCCACCGTGTGCTGGACCTGCGCCGCCCCTACATGCAGCGCAACATGATGCTGCGCTACCGCACGGCCATCCAGGTGCGCAACTTCCTGGACAAGGAAGGCTTCATCGACATCGAGACGCCCATGCTGGGCAAGAGCACGCCCGAAGGCGCGCGCGACTACCTGGTGCCCAGCCGCGTGCACGACGGCGAGTTCTTCGCGCTGCCCCAGTCGCCCCAGCTGTACAAGCAGATGCTGATGGTGGCCGGCTACGACCGCTACTACCAGATCACCAAGTGCTTCCGCGACGAGGACCTGCGCGCCGACCGCCAGCCCGAGTTCACGCAGATCGACTGCGAGACCTCGTTCCTGGGCGAAGAGGAAATCCGCGCCATCTTCCAGCGCATGATCTGCGAGGTCTTCAAGACCCAGCTGGACGTGGACCTGGGCGAGTTCCCGATCATGACCTACCAGGACGCGGCCTTCCGCTTCGGCTCGGACAAGCCGGACCTGCGCGTCAAGCTCGAATTCACCGAGCTGACCGAAGTCATGAAGGACGTGGACTTCAAGGTCTTCTCCACGCCCGCCACCACCAAGGGCGGCCGCGTGGTCGCGCTGCGCGTGCCCGGCGGCGCGCAGATCTCGCGCGGCGAGATCGACCAGTACACCGAGTTCGTCAAGATCTACGGCGCCAAGGGCCTGGCCTGGATCAAGGTCAACGAAGTGGCCAAGGGCCGCGAAGGCCTGCAGTCGCCCATCGTCAAGAACCTGCATGACGCGGCCATCGCCGAGATCCTGCGGCGCACGGGCGCCCAGGATGGCGACCTGCTGTTCTTCGGCGCCGACAAGGAAAAGATCGTCAACGACTCCATCGGCGCCTTGCGCCTGAAGGTGGGCCACAGCGACTTCGGCAAGGCCAGCGGCCTGTTCGAGGACCGCTGGGCGCCGCTGTGGGTGGTGGACTTCCCCATGTTCGAGTACGACGAGGAAAACGACCGCTGGGCGGCCGTGCACCATCCGTTCACTTCGCCCAAGGACGGCCATGAGGAGCTGATGGTCTCCGACCCCGGCAAGTGCCTGGCCAAGGCCTACGACATGGTCCTGAACGGCTGGGAGCTGGGCGGCGGCTCGGTCCGTATCCACCGCGCCGACGTGCAAAGCAAGGTGTTCGACGCGCTCAAGATCTCTGCCGAGGACGCACGCGCCAAGTTCGGCTACCTGCTGGATGCGCTGCAGTACGGCGCGCCCCCGCACGGCGGCCTGGCCTTCGGCCTGGACCGCCTGATCACGCTGATGACGGGCGCCGAGTCCATCCGCGACGTGATCGCCTTCCCCAAGACCCAGCGTGCCCAGGACCTGCTGACCCAGGCACCTTCGCCGGTGGACGAAAAGCAGCTGCGCGAGCTGCACATCCGCCTGCGCAACCCCGTGGCTGCCCAGGGCTGAGCGGGGGAGGGCCTGATGGCTTGATACGGACGGCAGGGGCTGGCATGGCTCCTGCCGTTTTCTTTTTTGTGGAGGGCGCCATGCGTTTCCTGGGTGTTGCATCGATGGCCCTGGTGGCCGGCCTCGGCCTGGCGGGCTGCGGCGAGAAAAAGACCGAGCTGGGGCAGGGCGGTTCGGAGATCACGGGTTCGGCGGGCCCGCTGGGCGCCCACAACGGCGCGCGCGAGCTGGTGCGCTGCGATGCGCCCGTGGCCACCCTGGCCCTGGCCGAGAACCCCAACGGCTATGCCATGGGCTCCGGCTACCAGTTGCCGGCCTCGCCCGTGCCGCTGGTCAAGCTGCTGGCCCAGCAAAGCGGCTGCTTTCGCGTGGTGGACCGCGGGGCCGGCCTGCGCGGCACCGTGCAGGAGCAGGACCTGAGGAATTCCGGCGTGCTGCGCGAGAACTCCACGGTGCGCAAGGGCCGCGGCTACGAGGCCCAGTACACGCTGACCCCCAGCCTGACCTTCAGCGAGCAGAATGCCGGCCGGGGCCTGGCGGGTGTGGTCGCCATGATTCCGGTGCTGCGCGACATCGCCGGCCTGGCCGGCCTGGTGGAGCAGGTCAAGTTCAAGGAAGCCCAGACGGCCCTGCTGCTGTCCGACAACGAAACCACTGAGCAGGTGGCCGCGGCCACGGGCGCGGCGCGCACCACCGACCTGGGCGTGGGTGGCCTGGTGCTGGGGCGGCTGGGCGCGGCCGGCGCGGGCTGGAGCAACACCAACGAGGGCAAGGTCATTGCCGCGGCCTTCCTGGACGCCCACAACCAGCTCGTCGTCCAGGTCCGCGCGCTGCAGGCCAAGGAGCTGCCGCCGCCCGTCGCCACCAAGGCGGGCGCGGGCAAGGGCTGAGGCGCCCATGCCCGCCTTCAAGATTCCCGAATCGGTGCTGGTCGTTATCTACCGGGACGATGGCCAGGTGCTGCTGCTGCGCCGCACGGCGCCCGCGCCGGAGGGCGGCGCGTTCTGGCAGTCCGTGACGGGCAGCAAGGACCATGAAGGCGAATCCTGGCGCGATACCGCGCTGCGCGAGGTGAAGGAGGAAACCGGCATCGACGGCGGCGCCCCGGGCTGCCTGCTCCAGGACTGGGGGCTCGAGAACGTCTACACCATCTATCCGGCCTGGCAGCACCGCTATGCGCCGGGGGTGTGGCACAACCGCGAGCGGGTCTTCGGGCTGCGGATTCCGTCCTACACCTGCGTGTTCTTGAATCCGAGGGAACATACCGCATCTGCTTGGCATGATTGGCGTGAAGCGGCCCGGCGCTGCTATTCACCGTCCAATGCGGAAGCCATCTTGCTGCTGCCCCGCTTTGCCCGGTTGGAGCCGGACTGAAACCCTTGCCAGCGTGCCCGAACCGCCATGACTGAAAACGCGAATCCCCATCAGGTGGAGCCCGGTCCCTCGATATTGCGCGTCGCGACCTACAACATCCACAAGGGTGTCCAAGGCCTGGGGCCCGTGCGCCGCCTGGAGATCCACAACCTGGGCCACGCCGTGGAGCAGCTCGACGCCGACATCGTCTGCCTGCAGGAAGTGCGCAAGATGAACCACAAGGAGGCGGCCTATTTCGACCGCTGGCCGCAGGTGCCCCAGGCCGAATACCTGGCGCCGCTGGGCTACGAGGCCGTCTACCGCACCAATGCCTACACCCGCCATGGGGAGCACGGCAATGCGCTGCTGACGCGCTGGCCCGTGGTGGGCCACCAGCACGAGGACATGTCCGACCACCGCTTCGAGCAGCGCGGCCTGCTGCATGTCGAAGTCGAGGTGCAGCACCGGCGCGTGCACACCATCGTCGTGCACCTGGGCCTGATTCCCGGCAGCCGCTTGCGCCAGGTCGCGCAGCTCAAGCGCTTCATCGAGCGCGAGGTGCCGCCCGGCGCACCGCTGGTGGTGGCCGGCGACTTCAACGACTGGGGCGGCCAGATCAAGCGCATGCTGGCCAGCTTCGGCCTGCACGAATACGACGAGCTGCCCAGCGTGCCCACCTACCCCTCGCGCCTGCCGCTGGCGCAGCTCGACCATGTCTATGTGCGCGGCCTCACGCCGCTGGGCCTGCATGTGCCCAAGGGCCGCATCTGGTGGCGCATGTCCGACCATCTGCCGCTGATCGCCGAATTCCGGCTGTAGGCCGGGGCGGTGGCGCCGATGCGTTTCTTGCTATTGAATAGATAGCATCCGGCGCGGACCGATCCTGCGTTTGATGGCCAAATCCCTTGCGTGCAGGGGGCCGGGTTCGCTGTTACCATGCCAGCCATGTTCAGAGAACTCGTCGACATGAAAAAAGACAGCGAAGCCGAGGCCGTTCCCGTCTCGGTCAAGATCCGCGAGCGGTTGAAGCAGGCGCAAAAGCGCTTTCATGCCAACGACAACATCTCCGAATTCATCGAGCCGGGCGAGCTGGAGGCCTTGCTCGACGAAGTGCAGGACAAGATGCAGGGCGTGCTCGACAGCATGGTCATCGACACCCAGCATGACCACAACACGCGCGCCACGGCGCGCCGCGTGGCCAAGATGTACCTCAACGAGGTCTTCCGCGGCCGCTACGTGCCCCAGCCGGCCGTCACCGAATTCCCCAATGCCGAGCACCTCAACGAGCTGATGATCGTCGGCCCGATCACGGTGCGCAGCGCCTGCAGCCACCACCTGTGCCCGGTGATCGGCAAGATCTGGATCGGCGTGCTGCCCAACAAGAACACCAACGTCATCGGCCTGTCCAAGTACGCCCGGCTGGTGGACTGGATCATGGGCCGTCCCCAGATCCAGGAGGAGGCCATCATCCAGCTGGCCGACCTGATCCTCGAAAAGACCCGCCCCGACGGCCTGGCCGTGGTCATGGAGGCATCGCATTTCTGCATGTCCTGGCGCGGCGTGCGCGAGATGGACAGCAAGATGCTGAACTCCGTCATGCGCGGCGCCTTCCTGACCAATCCGGAACTGCGCCGCGAGTTCCTCTCGCTCGTGTCCAGCCGCAAGTGAATCACCGGGGCGGCGTCCCCGCACGCCCGGCACCATGCCGCAGGCTGCGCAGTGCGCGGCCTTTTTTCTTCCCCCCGAACCTTCCATGTCGCTGCAAGCCTTTGCGCTGATCATCATCGCCGGCCTCGTGCACGCGGGCTGGAACATCGTGGCCAAGAAGGCGGGCGGCGACTCGCGCTTTGCCTTCTTCACCTCCGTCATCATGATGGTGGTCTGGGCCCCTCTGGGCTGCTGGGTGGGGCGCGACGTGGTGCCGCTGTGGGGCAGTGCCGAATGGATGGTCGTGGCCATCAGCGGCCTGCTGCACGTGGCGTATTACGTGACCCTGCTGCGCGGCTACCGCAGCGCCGATCTCACCGTCGTCTATCCGCTGGCCCGCGGCTCGGGGCCGCTGCTGTCATCCATGGTGGCCATCGTGTTCCTGGGCGAGCGCATCTCCTCGCTGGGCCTGCTGGGCATCGCGGGCGTGGTGGCGGGCGTGTTCCTGATCGCGGGCGGCCCCGGCCTGCTGCGCGCGCGCCACGACCCCGAGGCCCGCGAGCGCCTGCGGATGGGCCTGTGGTACGGCCTGCTGACGGGCGCCTTCATCGCCAGCTATACCGTGGTGGACGGCTATGGCGTCAAGATGCTGCTGATGTCGCCCATCCTCATCGACTACATGGGCAACTTCGTGCGCGTGTTCCTGCTGGCCCCGGTGGTGCTGCGCGACCTGCCCGCCGCGCGCGGCCTGTGGCGCGCCCAGTGGCGCTTCGCGGCCCTGGTGGCGCTGATCAGCCCCATCGCCTATGTGCTGGTGCTCTACGCCATGCAGGATGCGCCCATGTCGCATGTGGCGCCCGCGCGCGAGGTGTCCATGCTGTTCGCGGCGCTGATCGGCGGACACCTGCTGCGCGAAGGCGACCGCGCCGCGCGCATCGCGGGGGCCGTGTGCATCGCGGCCGGCGTGACGGCGCTGGGCCTGGGCTGAGTCCGATGGCAATGATGGATGCCGTGCAGGTGCTGGGCTGCGATTTCAGCAGCCGTCCCAGCGCACGCAAGCCCATTGCCATGGCCTGGGGCCGGTGGACGGCCGATGGCCAGGTGCTGCTGCAGGCGCAGCACGGCTTCGCCTCGCTCGATGCATGGGCGCAGTGGCTGGGCCGGCCGGCGCCATGCCCCTGGGTCGGCGGCTTCGACCTGCCTTTCGGCCTGCCGCGGGAGCTGGTGCAGCAGCTGGGCTGGCCGCTGCGGTGGGAGGCCTGCATGGACCACTACGCCGGGCTGCAGCGCGAAGCCATACGCGAGCGTTTCAAGGCCTTTTGCGCTGCGCGGCCCGCAGGCTCCAAGTTTGCGCACCGCGCCACGGACGGGCCCGCCGGCGCCAGCCCATCGATGAAATGGGTCAACCCGCCCGTGGCCTTCATGCTGCATGCGGGCGTGCCCCGGCTGCGGGCGGCCGGGCTGCACCTGCCGGGGCTGCAGCCGCCGGGCCAGGGCGACCCGCGCCGCGTGGCGCTGGAGGCCTATCCGGGCATGCTGGCCCGCGCCCTGATCGGACGGCGCAGCTACAAGAGCGATGACCGCGCACGCCAGACGCCGCAGCGCCGCGAGGCACGGGCCGAACTGCTGTCCCTGCTGGAGCTGGGCCGCTGGACGGCCGGACCGCGCCTGTGCCTGGATGCGGCGCAGCGCAGCCTGCTGCTGGACGATGCCAGCGGCGACCGGCTCGATGCCGTGCTGTGCATGCTGCAGGCCGCCTGGGCTGCCGCGCGGCATGCGGCCGGCGATGCGCGCTATGGACTGCCGCCGGACATGGATCCGCTGGAGGGCTGGATCGTGGGGGCGGGGGCCGATGACCATGGACCGTGAAAGGAGGCGCCGATGCCGACGCTGGAAACCCTGCTGGCCTTTTTCGGGCTGGCCGTGCTGCTGGGCCTGAGCCCGGGGCCCGACAACCTGTTCGTGCTCATGCAGTCGGCCCAGCGCGGCTGGCGCGTGGGCCTGTGCGTGGTGCTGGGCCTGTGCCTGGGCCTGGTGGTGCACACGGCGGCCGTGGCCTTGGGGCTGGCAGCCCTGGTGGCGGCATCGCCCGCCGTCTTCACGGCCATCAAGCTGTGCGGTGCAGCCTACCTGGCCTGGCTGGCCTGGGGCGCGCTGCGCGCGGTGGCCCGGCCCGGCGACATGCCGCAGGCGGGCGAGGCCGATGGGCTGACGCCGGCCCGCGCATTGCGCTGGGTGGGGCGTGGCGTGCTGATGAATCTCACCAATCCCAAGGTGCTGATCTTCTTCCTGGCCTTTCTCCCGCAGTTCGCCGACCCGGCGCGCGGCAGCGTGGCCATGCAGGTGATGGTGCTGGGCTGCGTGTTCATGCTGGCGGCGCTGCTGGTGTTCGGTGCCATTGCCTGCTGCTCGGGCTGGTTCGGCACCCTGCTGCAGCGTTCGGCGCGTGCGCAGAACTGGCTCAACCGCGTGGCGGGCCTGGTGTTCCTGGGCATGGCCGTGCGGCTGGCCATGGTGCAGCGATAGGGCCTGGGGCGGCCATGGTGCAGCCCCTGCATGCCGCGCTTCAGCCGTGGCTCGCCATCCAGTCGCTGAGCTGGGCGGGCGGCATGGCGCGGGCGAACAGGTAGCCCTGCACCACCGGGCAGCCCAGTTGCTGCAGCAGGGCGCGCTGGTCCTCGGTCTCCACGCCCTCGGCCACCACCTCCAGCCCCAGGCTCTCGCCGATGTGCAGCACGGCCTCCGTCAGCGCGCGTGCCGACCGGCTCTTGCCGATGTCCTGGATGAAGCTCTTGTCGAGCTTGAGCACGCTGATGGGCAGGTGCTGCAGCGCCGCCAGGCTCGAATATCCGGTGCCGAAATCGTCCATGGACAGCAGCACGCCATGGTCGTGCAGCGCTCGGGCCGTGGCCAGCACCATGGGGTGGTGCTCCAGCACGGTGGTCTCCGTGACCTCGATGCGCAGATCGCCCGGCAGCAGGCCATGCTGGCGCAGCGCGGATGCGATCTGCAGCGGCAGCCTTCCGTTGCGCAGGTTGCTGGCACTGAGATTGATGCAGACATGGGGGATGGCCACCGCCTGGCGGCGCCAGATGGCCAGCTGGCGGCAGGCTTCGTGCACCACCCATTCGCTCAGCGCGTCCATCAGGCCCAGCTCCTCCGCAAGCGCAACGAACCGTACCGGCGAGACTGGGCCCAGCTGCGGGTGCTCCCAGCGCGACAGGGCTTCGACGCCGCACAGCGTATGCGCGGCGTCCAGGTTGCGCACCTGGGGCTGGTAGTGCAGCTGCAGCCCGCCTTCGCTCAGGGCCACGCGCAGATCGGACGCCAGCCTGCTGCGTTCCTGCACCAGCGTGTTCATCTGCTCCCGGTAGAAGCAGTAGCCGCGCCGGCCATGGGTCTTGGCCTGGTACATGGCCAGGTCGGCATGGTGCAAAAGGGTTTCCGCGTCGGTGCCATCTTCGGGAAACATCGCAATGCCCAGGCTGGCGGTCGGGTGCAGCACCTGCGTGCCTTGCAGAGGCAGGGGCGCGCCGATGCCCGCCAGCAGCTGGCGGGCGCTGAGCGCCGCCTGGTGGGGCGGGCAGTGCGGCAGCACGATCACGAATTCGTCGCCGCCCAGCCGGCCCACCACGGCATCGCCGGGCATGTCTTTCTTGAGCCGGGCCGCCAGGACGCGCAGCACCCGGTCGCCTATCCTGTGGCCCCAGGTGTCGTTGACCTCCTTGAAATGGTCCAGGTCCACGAAGACCAGTGCCAGGCAGGCGTTGGCCTGCAGCATGTCCTGCAGCAGCGACTGGGTCTGGCTCAGCAGCATGTGGCGGTTTGCCAGGCCCGTGAGTGCATCGAAGTGGGCCAGCTGGTGGATGTGGGCGCGCTCGCGCTCGCGCTCCAGCAGCAGCGCGCTCAGGTGCAGCACCACGTCCACCAGGCGCTCGTGCAGCGCACTGGGCTCCTGCATGTCCCGGTAGTAGAGCGCGAAGCTGCCCAGCACGGCGCCGTTGGTGCCCTTGACGGGGCTGGACCAGCAGGCGTGCAATCCTTGCGCGAGCAGGCTCTGCCTGCTCGCGCCCCATCCCGGATCGGTGGCGATGTCCCGGGCCAGCTGCGTGCGGCCGCTCCAGGCGGCCGTGGCGCAGCTGGGCGCATGCGGGCCGATGGGATGCCCTTCCAGCAGCGACTGCGCCTGCCCGGTCAGCCCCGGGGCGGACAGCACGCGCAGGCGCCCCAGCGAATCGACCCGGCACAGCGAGGTGACCACCTCGGGGGCGATGTGTTCCACCTCCTGGCACAACAGCCGGGCAATGTCGCCCAGCGGCGCATCGCGCGCCATGGCGTCCAGCACCTTGTACTGCAGCACTTCATGCATCTTGGTGTGGGTGATCTCGGTGAGCACGCCCACCATGTGCTCCAGCTTGCCGTCCGCGTTCCAGACCGGATTCATCACCAGGGACACCCACAGCGGACGCCCGTTGCTGGCGTAGACCAGGGCCTGGGTTTGCAGCTCCTGCCCCGCCACCGCGAAGTCGCGCACCGTGTCTGCCACCAGGCCATCGGTATCGGGGCCGCTGAGCAGGTCGATCGGGAAGTGGCCCATGGCCTCGGACTGCCGGTAGCCCAGCAGCCGCGTGAAGCCCTGGTTGACATAGGTGATGCGCAGGTCCGGTCCGGTCACGATGATGGCGCTGCCGCTGCTGTCGGCCACCAGCGACAGCTGCCATGCGCGCTCCTGCAGCGCACGCTGCGCCGTGTTTTCCTGCAGGAAGGCCGCATGCAGCTGCCGGCCTGCGGCCACGATCCGGGACAGTGACAGGCTGGCCCACAGGCGCACGCCGTGCGGCCGGTCGATGGGGATGTCCGCCGGGCCTGTGCGGCTTTCCTGCAGCATGCGCGGTATCCAGGGGCCCAGCATCTCCAGGCCCGCGCCCAGTGCCTCGCGCCGGGAGATGCCCCACAGGGCTTCGGCGGCCGTGTTGAAGAACACGATGCGATGCCTTTCATCGCTGATGACGACGGCTTCGCTGCACTGCTCCAGCGTGGAAAGTGGCAGTGCTCCAGGCAAATCCTGTGGAACAAGGGCTGGCGGGGGCGGCGCAGGCATGGCGGACAAGGACAGCAGTGGTTATGTGTAAATATATTTTTCCTATCGGTTGTTTGTGGTGATTTCTGAAATTTATTTTCAAGCTTGCGGCCCTGCCGTCAGGCGCTGCCCGAGGCAGCGCCGCGGCCGGATGCCGTGCGTCCCGCCTTTTGCGTTGGAGCGTCTCGCGCCGGGGCCGTGCCAGGCCTGGGCCACGCAGGCAGCGGGGGGCGCAGCCGTTCCAGCACGCGGCACAGCCTGAGCACGCCCAGGTCGTCGAAGCGCCGCCCCGCGACCTGCACGCCGATCGGCAGGCGGCCATCGTGGCCGCAGGGCACGGAGGCCGCCGGCTGCTCGGACATGTTGTAGGGCACGGTGAATGCAATGTGTTCCAGCGGCCGCAGGGGATCGTTGGTGGGGCAGGGCAGGCTGGCCGCGAAGGCCGTGATCGGTGCCACCGGCGACAGCACATAGTCGCAGTCCGCCGTGGCGCGCACGGTGGCCATGCGGACCAGATGCGACTGCTGGCTGGCGATGAACAGCCGGCGCGCGTCCAGCGCCGCCGCGCTGCCGGCCCAGTCGCGGATGAACGGCAGGACCCGGCCGCGCCGGTCCGCCTCCAGGGCCAGCAGCTCCACGTGCGAGCGCATGCGCCAGAACTGGTCGAGGCCGTCAAGCATCTGCGGCGTCAGCCAGGGCTGCAGCGGCTGCACATGGGCCCCGGCCGCTTGCAGCCAGCCTGCGGCCTGCTCCACCGTGGCGCGCACCTGGGGCTGGACGGGCAGGCCGCAGCCCGCATCCAGCAGCAGCCCGATGCGCAGGCCGCGCACCTGTGCGGGGTCCATGTCGAAATCCGACCAGGCGATGTCCTGGGCCGGCAGGGCCATGCTGTCGCGCGCATCGGGCTGCGCCAGCACCTGCATCATCAGCGCCGCATCGGCCACGCTGCGCGTCATCGGACCCGCGCAGCGTCCGGTGTAGGGCGGGTCGATGGGAACGCGCCCCAGGCTGGGCTTGAGCCCGAAGATGCCGCACCAGCCCGCCGGCAGCCGGATGGATCCGCCGATGTCGGTGCCCACGTGCAGCGGCCCGTAGCCGGCTGCAGCCGCCGCGCCCGCGCCGGCGCTGGAGCCGCCCGGGGTCTTGTCCGTGTCCCAGGGATTGAAGGTATTGCCGTGCAGCGAGGACAGGCCCGAGGACAGCATGCCGTAGTCGGGCATGGTGGTCTTGGCGAACAGGATGGCCCCGGCTTCGCGCAGGCGTGCTGCGGGGGGCGCGTCCCGGTCTGCGGCTTGGGCGGGCGTGGCGGCCGTGCCCAGGGGGGTCGGGTCGCCGCGCGTGGCGATGTTGTCCTTGACGGTGGCGGGCACGCCGTCGAGCACGCCCAGGGGCTCGCCGCGCCGCCAGCGCGCCTCGCTGTCGCGCGCCTGGGCCAGGGCATTGTCCGGCCGCAGCAGGTAGGTGGCGCCCAGCGCTGGCTCCCAGCGCTGCACATGGTCGAGCAGTTCGCGCATCACCTCGACCGGCGAAAGACTGCGCGCGCGGTAGGCGCGCAGCAGTTCATGGGCGGGAAGATCGTGCAGGGCGGTGGCCTGCCGCTGTGGGGATTCAGTCATGGCGGATCCTCGGGATGGCGGTCTGCGCCCAGTGTGGCCGCCCGCGTCGGGCGGCCGTGTCGCCGCGGAGTCAGGCGGCCCAGGACAGCGCCGACAGGTCGTTGACGAAGATGGGCATGTCCTTCCACAGGCCGCGCAGGCCCTTGTGGGCCACCGTGACCCACTGCGGCGTGTAGAGGAAGGCGTGCACCGATTCCTGGGCCAGCAGCCGCTGGGCGTCGCCGAGCAGGCGCGAGCGGTCGGCCGGGCGCGAGGCGTTCTTGATCTTGTCGTACAGCTCGTTGAACTGCGCGGACTGGTAGCCCCAGTAGTAGTCGGGCTTGGCGAAGTTGCCGAGGTCGAAGGGCTCGACGTGCGAGATCAGGGTCAGGTCGTAGTTCTTGCTGCCATAGGTGCCTGACAGCCACTGCGCCCACTCCACGTTCTGCAGCCTGGCGCGGATGCCGATCTTGGCCAGCTGGGCCGCGATCACTTCGCCGCCCTGGCGTGCATAGGGCGTGGGCGGCAGGGTCATGGCCAGCTCCAGCGGCGTCTTGATGCCGGCCTCTTCCAGCAGCGCCTTGGCCTTGTCCACGTCGAACGGATTGATGCCCGTGGTGTCCACATAGCCGAAGGCGGTGGGCACGTAGTAGCTGCCGATGGGCAGGCCGTAGCCGTCGCCCGCGCCGTCGATCACGGCCTTGCGGTCGATCGCGGCGGCGATCGCGCGGCGCACGCGGACATCGTTCAGGGGCTTGCGCGCGTTGTTCATGGCCAGGATGGTCTTGGCGCGCGAACTGCTGACCACGACCTGGAAGCGGCCGTTGGCCTTGAACTGGGCGACGCTGCGCGGGGTCACGCGCGGGAAGGCATCGACATCGCCTGCCAGCAGCGCAGCGACCTGGGCGGCCGGGTCGGAGATGAAGCGGAAGGTGGCGCGGCGTATGCGCAGGCCGGATGCCGCGCGGTACTGCGGCCAGGCGGTGAGCGTGACGGAGGCGCCCCGGCTCCACTGTCCCAGCTGGTAGGGGCCCGTGCCCACGGGCCGGGTGGCGTTGGTGGCTGCGCTCTTGGGCTCGACGATGATGGAGGTGGCCTGGCCCAGCACGAACAGGAAGTCGGGATCGATGTCCTTGTTGATGACGACCACCGTATGGTCGTCGACCACGCGCGTGGACAGCGCTGCGAAGCTGCCCTTGTCCTTGTTGGTGCTCTTGCTGTCGCCGGCACGGTCGAAGGAGTACTTGACGCTGTGGGCGTTGAAGGGCTCGCCGTTCTGGAAGCTCACCCCCTTGCGCAGGCGGAAGGTGTAGGTCTTGAGGTCGGGCGAGACCTCCCAGCTTTCGGCCAGCAGGGGCGAGACGCTGCCGTCCGCGTTGATCTTGGTCAGCGTCTCGAACAGGTTGTAGAGCACGATTTCGCCGATGGCCGACGCCGCGCCCGCCGTCGGGTCCAGCCCAGGCGGCTCCAGCGTCATGGCCAGCGTGACGCTGTCCTTGCGCCCCTGGGCCAGCGCGGGCCAGGGCGTCAGCAGCGGCAGGCCGGCAGCAGCGGTGCTGGCCAGCAGGGAACGGCGATTGAGCATGAACAGGTCTCCGGAATGCGTGGAATGCTGGGAATGCGGGGGGCCGCGCGGCGGCGGCCATGCAGCCTGTGTTTTTACACCAGGCCGCAGGGGCCCGGTGCCATGCGGTCTCTGCGTTCGGCCTCAGGCGGCCAGGCGCGCCACGGACCTGACGAGGGCCTGCGTGTACGGATGGCGGGGGGACTGGAACAGCTGGCGCGGTGCGCCACGCTCCACGATGAGCCCTTCGCTGAGCACGATGGCCTGGTCGCACAGATGCTGGACCACGGCCAGGTCGTGGCTGATGAAAAGATAGGACAGGCCCAGTTGCTGCTGCAGGTCCTGCAGCAGGTTGAGCACCTGGGCCTGCACCGATACGTCGAGCGCGCTGACGGGTTCGTCGGCAACGATCAGCCGTGGCTGCGTGACCAGCGCGCGCGCGATGGCGATGCGCTGGCGCTGGCCGCCCGAGAATTCATGCGGATACTTGTCCAGGTCCCGGGTGCGCAGCCCGACCTGGGCCAGCACGGCCTGCGCGCGCTCGCGCTGCTCGGCGCGCGAGGGCGGCGATGCCAGGGCGGCCAGCGGCTCGCAGACGATGCGATGCACCGCCATGCGCGGGTCCAGCGAGCCATAGGGGTCCTGGAAGACCATCTGGAAGTTGCGCCGTGCCATGCGCAGGTCGCGGGCATCCAGCCGGTGCAGGTCCTGGCCCAGCAGCTCGACACGGCCCGCGCTGGGCGCATCCAGCGCCATGACCAGGCGTGCCAGCGTGGACTTGCCCGAGCCCGACTCGCCCACCACGCCCAGGCTCTGGCCTGCCTGCAGCGTGAAGTCCACGCCGCGCAGCGCATGCACCTGGCGCGGCGCCTGCCACAGCGAGCGGCGCGGCAGCCGGTAGCTGCGCGCCAGGCCGGTGACCTGCAGCAGCGCGCTCATGCCGGGCCCTCCGGCGCCATGGCTTCGGGGCGCAGGCAGCGCACGACGTGGGGACGGGTCCATGCCTGCAGCGAGGCCGGCGACGGAGGACGCACGCCGTCCAGCACCACGGGGCGCGGGCGCTCGACATGGCAGTCCGGCGTGGTGAAGCTGCAGCGGCCCGCGAACGGGCATCCGGCGGGCAGGTCCACCAGTTCGGGCACGGTGCCGGCGATCGTCGGCAGGCGCGTGCAGGCAGCCGCCTGCGGCGTGCCGGCGCGCAACCGGGGCCGCGCGGCGAACAGGCCGCGCGTATAGGGGTGGGCGCGGCGCGCGAACACCGCCTCGGTCATCCCGCTTTCGACGACGGTGCCGCCATACATCACCAGCAGCTGCTCGACGTTGCGGGCGATCACCCCCAGGTCGTGCGAGACCAGCAGCAAGGCCATGGAGTGCTCGGCGACCAGTTCCTGCAGCAGGTCGAGGATCTGCTGCTGCACGGTCACGTCCAGCGCCGTCGTGGGCTCGTCGGCGATCAGCAGGTCGGGGCCGCAGGCCAGCGCCATGGCAATCGTGATGCGCTGGCGCTGCCCGCCCGAGAACTGGTGCGGATAGTCGCTGCAGCGCCGCTGCGCATCGCGGATGCCGACCCGCTCCAGCAGCTCCACGGCACGGGCGCGGGCGGCCCGCGCGCCCAGGCCTGCATGGCGGCGCAGCGGCTCGGCCACCTGGCGGCCGATGGGGTGCACGGGGTTGAGCGCCGTCATCGGTTCCTGGAACACCATGGCCATGCGGTTGCCGCGCAGGCGGCACAGGGCCGGTTCATCGAGATCCAGCAGCTCCTGGCCGGCCAGGCGGATGCTGCCGTCCACCTGGGCATGCTCGGGCAGCAGGCCCATCAGCGCCAGCGCGGTCAGCGACTTGCCGCAGCCCGACTCGCCGATCAGACCCAGCGTGGCGCCGCGTTCCAGGATGAAGTCCAGCGCGCGCACGGCCACGGCGCGGCCGCGCGGGGTCTGCAGGGTGATGGACAGGTTGGAGACTTCCAGCAGGGGCATGGCGTCCTCTCAGCGTTGGCGCGCCAGCCGCGGATCGAGCAGGTCGCGCAGCCCGTCGCCCAGCAGGTTCAGGCCGAGCACGGACAGCGCGATCGCCAGGCCCGGCCACACGGCCAGCAGCGGCGCCTGGAACATCAGCGTCTGGGCCTCGCTGAGCATGCGCCCCCACGATGGCTGGGGCGGCTGCGTCCCCAGGCCCAGATAGGACAGGGCGGCCTCGGCCAGGATGGCCAGCGCGAACTGTATCGTGGCCTGGACCACGAGCACCGACAGGATATTGGGCAGCACATGGCGCAGCGTGATGCTGGCACGGCCATGGCCGCAGGCGCGTGCCGCCAGCACATACTCGCGCGCCCAGACGGCCTTGGCCGAGGCACGGGTGATGCGCGTGAATGTGGGGATGTTGAAGAGGCCGATGGCGATGATGGAGTTGACCGTGCCCGCGCCGAATACGGCCGTGAGCATGATGGCCGAGAGCAGGGCGGGGAAGGCGAAGCCGAAGTCCGCCAGCCGCATGATGGCCTCCTCGACCCAGCCCCGGCAGGCGGCCGCCGCCAGCCCCAGCAGCACGCCGATGGACAGCCCGATGCCCACGGCAATCACCCCCACGAGGATGGAGCTGCGCGCACCGATCAGCAGCAGCGACGCCACGTCGCGCCCGAAGGCATCGGTACCCAGCCAGTGCGTGGCGCCTGGAGCGGCCAGCTTGGCATCCATGTCCATGTCGTAGGCGGAGCCCGGCGTCCACACGAAGGACAGCAGCGCGGCCAGCAGCAACAGCGCGGTCAGCACGGCGCCCAGCATGAAGCTGCGGTGCGCCAGCATGCGCCGGCCCGGACCCTGGGGCACGGCCGTGGTCACGGCACGCGTGGGCGCGCAGGAAGCGGCGTCGGATGGGCGGGCAGGCCGGCTCATATGTCGCCTGCCTCGATGCGCGGGTCAATGGCCGCATACAGCAGATCGACCAGGAAATTCACCGCCACCACCATCGCCGCCAGCAGCAGCACGCAGTTGCGCACGACGATGAGATCGCGGTTGGCGATGGACTGGAAGATCAGCCGGCCCAGCCCCGGCAGGTAGAACACGTTCTCCACCACGATGGTGCCGGCCAGCAGGTTGGCGAACTGCAGGCCCATCACCGTGGCCACGGGAATCATGGCGTTGCGCAGCACATGGCCCCAGAGCACGGAGCGGCGCGACAATCCCTTGGCGCGTGCCGTGCGCACGAAATCCTCGCGCAGCACCTCCAGCACGGCCGAGCGCGTGATGCGCGCCAGGATGGCGGCCTGCACCACGGCCAGGGAGATCGCAGGCAGCAGCAGCGCCTGCAGCGCCGGCAGCAGGCCGCCGCCTTCGGCCTCGCTCCAGCCTGGAAAGCCGCCTGCGGAGAACCATTGCAGCTTCACCGAAAACACCAGGATGAGCAGGATGGCGAACCAGAAGTTGGGGATGGCGATGCCGATCTGCGCCAGCCCCATCACTCCCAGGTCGCCCCAGCGGTTGTGGCGCGACGCCGCATAGATGCCGGCCGCCAGCGCCAGCACCGTGGTGATGGCCATGGCCAGGCAGGCCAGCGGCACGGTGATGGCCAGGCGTTCGAGCACCAGCTCCAGCACGGGGCTGCCATAGGCATGGCTCAGGCCCATGTCGCCATGCAGCAGGCCCCGCATCCATTGCAGGTAGCGTTGCCAGGCCGGCTGGTCCAGCCCCAGCTGCACGGCCAGTGCCTGCACGGCCTCGGGCGAGGCATCGGGGCCCATCATCATCTGCGCTGCGTTGCCGGGCAGCACCTCCAGCACGCCGAAGACCACGGCCGAGGCGCCCAGCAGCGTGGCTGCCAGGGTCAGCAGGCGCTTGAGCAGAAAGACGCTCATGGCTTGGCGGTCAGGTCGGCCGCGGCGCCGGGGCGGGCGGCCGCACGAAGGTAGGCAAGGTTCACGTCAGCGGTAAGGGACTGGGTGGCTGGGCCCGAATGGTAATGCGCGAGCGCGATGCGCGCAGCATAGCGGCCTTTGGCGCTTGCCCGTGCCGCCTTCACGCTTTTGGCGGGCGCGGGATAATGGCGCCATGACGCACGCAATCCTTTCGCATGGCCTCCCGGGGGCGACAGCAACTGTCGTGCGGGACGGCGCACCCCCGCAGGAGCGGCCATGGCACTGATGATCACCGACGAGTGCATCAACTGCGACGTGTGCGAGCCCGAGTGCCCGAACGATGCGATCTCCATGGGAGAGCAATACTACGAGATCGAGCACAGCAGGTGCACCGAGTGCGTGGGCCATTTCGATGAGCCGCAGTGCGTGCAGATCTGCCCCGTGGCCTGCATTCCGGTCAATCCCGCGCATGTGGAAGACCGTGAAACCCTGATGCAGAAATTCCTGCGGCTGCAGGCGCAGGCGGCCGGCGCAGCCGGGCATTGAAGCCCTAGCCCTGTCCCTTGTCCGCGCCACCTGCCTCGGCCGGCGCCGGCCGTGCAGGCTTGGGCCGTGGCGGCTTGGTCGTGTGGATCAGCAGCGTGGCCTTGTCCATGTCGCCGGCCAGCAGCTCGGGCCAGGCCTTGAGGGAATGCGCGATGCTGTCCTCGATCAGCTGGCGCTGGTCGGGCGCGGGTTTCTTGAGCACCCAGTTGGCGACCTCGGCCTTGTGGCCCGGGTGGCCGATGCCGATGCGCAGCCGCCAGTAGTCGGCCGAGCCGAGCTGGGCATGGATGTCGCGCAGGCCGTTGTGGCCCCCGTGGCTGCCGCCGCGCTTGAGCTTGACCTGGCCGGGGGCGAAGTCCAGTTCGTCATGGACCACCAGCACTTCGCCAGGCTGGATCTTGAAAAAGCGCGCCAGCGCGCCCACCGACTTGCCCGACAGGTTCATGAAGGTCTGGGGCTGCAGCAGCCATACGCTCTCGCCGCGCACGGTGGCGCGCGCCATCAGGCCGAAATAGCTGCGCTCGGGCACGAGGTGGACCTTTAGCTCGCGTGCCAGCGCATCGATCCACCAGAAGCCCGCGTTGTGCCGCGTGTCCTCGTACTCCGGCCCGGGATTGCCCAGGCCGACAAACAGTTTGATCATTTGACGATTATCTCCATGGTGCGGCAGGCGCGGGCCGCGGGGGCCCACCCATGCAAAAAGCCCACGCGAGGTGGGCTTTTTGCATGGGTGGCGGCGGCCACAGCCGCCGCAGGCGAAAGCCAAGAATTACTTCTTGCCCTTCTTGGCCGGAGCGGCCGGGGCGGCTGCGGGAGCGGCGCCTTCTTCGGGAGCGACTTCGGGCAGCTTGATCGACACCAGGGCGGGGTTCTTGTTGGAGCCACGCACCACGGCCTTCACGCCGTTGGGCAGCTTCAGGGCTTGCAGGCCCAGGGCCGACTTGGAGGTCAGGCCGCTCAGGTCCACGGTGATGAACTCGGGCAGCTGGGCGGGCATGCACACCACGTCCAGTTCGTGGATCAGGGGGGTGACCGTGCAGTTCTCGACCTTGACGGCCTGCGATTGCTCGGCGCCTTCGAAGTGCAGCGGCACCTTCAGATGCACCTTGGTCTTGTCGTCCACGCGCTGGAAGTCCACGTGCAGGATCAGCTGCTTGTAGGGGTGGAACTGCACATCGCGCAGCACGACCTTGGAGGTCTGGCCGTTGATTTCCATGTCCAGAACGCTGGAGTGGAACACTTCCTTCTTCAGGGCGTGCCACAGGGCGTTGTGGTCGATCTCGATCAGCTGGGGTTCGGCGGCGCCACCGTAGACGATGCCGGGGGCCTTGCCCGAATTGCGCAGACGGCGGCTCGCACCCGTACCTTGCTTGGCGCGCTCAAAAGCGACGAATTGCATGACTAACTCCTAGATGGATGGACCGCGACCAGCCTCATCCGTTGATAAAAGAGCGCCCGGTCCGAAGGATGGGGCGGCTCTTGCGGGTGTTCCGGACCTTTTGAAAGGCGGGTCCGGAACGCGCAAACCTCCCGAAGGAGGTTTGCCAAATCAGGGCCGCGAAGGCCCGGGATTTTATTCGGAGAACAGGCTCAGCACCGAATCACCGGTCGAAATCCGTTGAATCGTCTGGGCAATCAGGGGCGCCACGGACAGCTGGCGGATCTTGCTGCAGGCCTGGCCTGCGGCGCTCAGCGGGATGGTGTTGGTCACCACGACCTCGTCCAGCGCGCTGCCGTTGCCGATGCGGTCGATGGCCGGGCCCGAGAAGATCGGGTGGGTGCAATAGGCGTAGACGCTCTTGGCGCCGCGCTGCTTGAGCACCTCGGCCGCCTTCACCAGCGTGCCGGCGGTATCGATCATGTCATCCATGATCACGCAGTTGCGGCCGTCGATGTCGCCGATCACATGCATGACTTCGGAGACGTTGGCCTTGGGACGGCGCTTGTCGATGATGGCCAGGTCGCAGCCCAGCTGCTTGGCCAGGGCGCGTGCACGCACCACGCCGCCGACGTCGGGGGACACGACGATCAGGTCTTCGTAGTTCTTCTGGCGCAGATCGCCCAGCAGCACCGGCGTGGCATAGATGTTGTCCACGGGAATGTCGAAGAAGCCCTGGATCTGGTCGGCGTGCAGGTCCATGGTCAGCACGCGCTCGACACCCACGGCCTGCAGCATGTTGGCCACCACCTTGGCCGTGATCGGCACGCGGGTGGAGCGCGGGCGGCGGTCCTGGCGGGCGTAGCCGAAGTAGGGGATCACGGCGCAGATGCGCTCGGCCGATGCGCGCTTGAGCGCATCCACCATGACCAGCAGTTCCATCAGGTGGTCGTTGGTCGGTGCGCAGGTGGACTGCACGACGAACACGTCGCGGGTGCGCACGTTCTGCTTGATTTCGACGGCGACTTCTCCATCCGAGAAGCGACCCACGTCGGCCGCACCGAGGGTGGTGCCCAGGTGCTGAACGATTTCAGCGGCCATGCCAGGATTGGCATTGCCGGTGAAGACCATGATGTCAGGATGATGTGTGTGCATTGAGCGCCCCAGTACGATGGGATTGCCTTGACGCGAAAGACGTTTGGCAGGGGAGGAAGGACTCGAACCCTCGCATGCCGGAATCAAAATCCGGTGCCTTTACCAACTTGGCGACTCCCCTACGCAGGTCTTGTGCCGCTGGCAAAAGACCTAGAACTTTTCATCTTCGACCCAATCCCGCAGAGGATGGGTTGCCAGATTCCTGCAAACCCTGATGTTCCATGAGCCCGGGGCTTTCTGGAGATCGACGGCCTGCGTCATTGGTGCAAACACTGCACTTCCTGAGCCCGTCATTCTAGCATGCAAGCCGGCTGATTCGAGCCAGTCGATGGCTTTCTTCACTTCGGGCTGCAGTCGCTGCGCAACGGGCTGCAGGTCGTTTCGGCCAAAGCCGTAGTGATCTGCAGCAAAGACGCGCATTGTAGCATGCTCCGAATCGCGTTTGAGGTCGGCGGCGGTGAAGATTTTCTGCGTCTCCAGGCCGGCCTGCGGTTTGACCACGACGAAGCGCTGCGGGGGCAGCCGGCCATCGCCTGCCAGCGGGGTGATGACATCGCCGATGCCTTCCACCCAGGCCGAGGTGCCGCACAGGAAAAAGGGCAGATCGGCACCCAGTGGCAGGGCGATGCGCTGCAGTTGCTGGCGCGTCAGTCCCAGCTGCCACAGGCGGTTGAGGGCCAGCAGCGTGCTGGCCGCATCCGAGGAGCCGCCGCCCATGCCGGCCTGGGCCGGTATGCGTTTCTCGACGCCGATGTGCACGCCCTTGCCGCAGCCTGTGGCCTGCTGCAGCGCGCGGGCGGCGCGCACGATGAGGTCGTCTTCGGGCAGCGGCATGCCGCACAGGTCTTCGCGGCTGACGCGCGCGCCATCGCGCAGTTCGAAGTGCAGCGTGTCATGCCAGTCGATAAGCATGAACACCGATTCCAGCAGGTGGTAGCCGTCGGCACGGCGGCCGGTGACATGGAGGAAAAGATTGAGCTTGGCCGGAGCCGGCACGTCATGGAGCGAGCGCATGGCGAAAAAGCGTTGGGGGATGAGGGCGCAGGCTCTGTGGTCAGGGGGTGTCGAGCACCACGCGCAGCGTGGCCGGCGGCTGCGGGTCGTTGCGGCGGGCCTGCAGGCGGCCTTGCGGCATGCGCGACAGGTCCACTTCCCAGCCCGGGACCGCCGTGGGCTTTTCCTGCAGCCAGTCGAACAGGGCGGCGACGGGCAGATCGCTGCCGGTCAGCTCCTGCACCAGGGCCGGCAGGGACTCCGAGGCCTTGGTTTCATCGCCTTGCTGCAGGCGGGCCTGCCCTGGCGCCCACATCAGCCGCGCCAGCGTGGAGCCCAGCGGCGTGAACAGCAGCAGCTCGCCACGCTGGGGCGTGCCTGCCAGTTCGAAGCCGGCACTGAAGGACTGGTTGCGGGCATCCTCGACTTGCAGTGCGAGCCGCCCGGACCAGTGGCCCGGCGCCGATGCATCCGCCGCGCCAGGCTGCAGCTGGCGCGGGGGCAGGGCGCAGCCTGCAAGGCCCAGCAGCGGCGCCGCTGCGATGGCGGCGCACAGCCTGCGGCGGCACGGGCCGTTTCCATGCGGCATGGCGCAGCCGCTCAAGGCGAGACGCCCAGCCGCTGCAGCGTCTCGCGCAGCGTGGCGTTGTCGGGGTTGATGGAAAGCGCCTGGCGCCAGATTTCCTTGGCGCGCTCCTGCTGGCCCACGGCCCACAGCACTTCGCCGAGGTGGGCGGCGATTTCGACATCGGGCCGCGTGGCATAGGCGCTTTCGAGCAGCCTGAGCGCTTCCTGCAGGTCGCCACGGCGGAATTTCACCCAGGCGAGGCTGTCGGTGATGAACGGATCGCCGGGCGACATCTCCAAAGCCTTGCGCACCAGTTGCTCGGCCTCATCCAGGTGGATGCCGCGCTCCGCGAACGAGTAGCCCAGCGCGTTGTAGGCATGCTGGAAGTCGGGCTTGCGCGCGATGATGCCGCGCAGCAGCCGCTCCATCTCCTCATGCTTGCCGGCGCGCTCGGCCAGCAGGGCGGTGTCGTAGGCCAGCTCGGCATCGTCGGGGTCCTGCTTTTGCAGCTGGGCCTGCAGGGCATAGGCTTCGCCCAGCTGTCCCGCATCGCGCAGCAGCTGGACCTCGGCCAGGCGCTTGAGCCGCTGCTGGCTGGGGCCGCTGGCGGGCACGGCCTCGATCAGGGCGCGCGCTTCCTTGAGCTTGCCCTGGCGCGCGAGCAGGCCGGCACGGCGCGCCTGCACGCTCAGCAGATTGGGCGCATCCTCGATGCGTCGCAGCATGGCGTCGGCCTCGGCATAGCGGCCCTGCTTTTCGGCGATCTGGGCCTGCAGCAGGTAGTACTGGGACTGCGCCGCGCTGCGCGCCACGCCTGCCGGAATCTGGGGCACGAGCCTGCCGAAGCGTTCCACGGAGGACTGGGCCTGCGTGATCTCCCCCGATTGCAGCTGCAGGGCGGCCAATGTGGCCCAGGCCTCGGGAAAGTCGGGAGAGTCGGTGGTGATGGCCTGCAACTGCTGGCGTGCCTCGGGCAGGCGCTGCTGGCCCAGCAGCACGCGCGCATAGGCCATGCGCATCTGGGCCGAGGGGTTCTTGGCGAGATAGCGCTGCACGATGGGCTCGGCATCGGGAACGCCGGCTTCGAGCAGCTCCATCGACAGCAGGGCGATGGCGCCGGTGTCGGGCGCCAGGGCCTGCGCCTTTTGCACGGCCTGCATGGCGGCCACCTTCTGGCCTGCTCCGAGCCGCATGTGGCCGATGGTGGCCCAGGCCAGCGGGCCGCTGCTGGCGTTGCCGATCTCATCGGCCATGGCCTGCTCCACCACATCCGCTGCCAGCGCCTTGTCGCCGGCATTGTTGTAGAGCTGGGTGATGGCCAGATAGGCGGCGGGCTTGGACGGCGCGGGAGTGAGCGCGATTTCGCGCCGGAGGTAGCTGGCCGAATCGGCGATGCGGTTGAGCGCCACGAGAATCTGCAGCACGTAGCGGTTGGCATCGCGGGATTCGGGAAAGGCCTCCAGCCATGCGCGGGCATTGGCCAGCGCGCGCTCGCCCGAACGGGACTGCAGCGCCAGCTCGGTGCCGCGGCGGTACAGCTGTTCGCTGCCGCTGGTGCGCGCCGCTTCCATCATCATGGCCTGGGCATCGCCGAGCGCGCCTTCGCTGGCCGCTATCTCTCCGACCAGGATCTCGTAGAAGAGCTCCGCATTGAGGGCCGCGCGTTCTTCCTCTGCATCCACGACGCTGCTCGGGGGCTCGGGCGCCTCGGTCTCTATGGTGGCGGCGGTCTTGCCTGGAAGCGCCCAGGATGCGGCGGAACCCAGGGCCAGTGCAGCGGCCACGGCGAGTCCCTGAAGGCGTAGAGGATGAACCATCGACCCATAATAATCGAAGCCTCGCCTTGCTTTTGTAGAACTACATCCCAACCTGGACCGCATGCCTGAATTGCCGGAAGTAGAAGTCACACGCCGTGCCGTCGCGCCGCAGATTGCCGGAGCACGCGTTCTGGATGCCGCGCTGGGCAAGCCCCTGCGCTGGCCGCTGGGCATGGATCCCGCGGATCTTGCCGGGCGCGAGGTCCGGGGCGTGCGCCGGCGCGGCAAGT
>JBHIXF010000010.1:0-115161 GCA_041984925.1 Comamonas sp. | reverse complement strand
CGCCGTGCGCACGCCGCAGGCCAGGGCGCGCCTGCGCGCGCTGGCCTGGGACCAGCCCAAGATCACGGACGCCCCGGTCACCTTCATCGTCTGCGGCCAGCTGGCCGATCCCGAGGTGCTGCCCGAGCGCCTGGCGCCTGCGGTGCAGGCCGGCTTCATGCCGGCGGACTTGCTGGCGGTGCTGCATGGCGCGGCCCGCGGCCTGTACGGCGGCCAGCCGCAGCTGCAGCGCGACGAAGCCATCCGCTCGGCCACCTTCGGCGCCAGCACGCTCATGCAGGCGGCGCAGGCCATGGGCTGGGGATCGACGCCCATGATCGGCTTCGATGCGGCGGCCGTGGCGCAGGCCTTCGGCCTGGCTGCCAACGAGGTGCCGGCCCTGCTGGTGGCCGTGGGCAAGGCCCTGCCGCAGAACTGGCCGCAAAAGCCGCGCCGCCCGGTGGAGCAGGTGCTGCAGCTGGCCTGAACGGGCCATGGCCGGGCGCGCTGTGCGACACTGGCGCGCCCCGACCACCCACTGCCGCCGCCATGGAACTGCGCCAGCTGCGCTACTTCGTCGACATCGCCAAGACCGAGCACCTGACCACTTCGGCCAGGAATCTCTACGTCACCCAGTCCACGCTGTCGCACGGGTTGCGCCAGCTGGAGCAGGAGCTGGGGATGGCGCTGTTCGAGCGCATCGGCCGGGGGCTGAAGCTGTCGCAGGCGGGCGTGGTGTTCCGCAGCTATGCCGAGCGCGCGCTGCACGAGGTCGAGGCCGGGCGCATGGCGCTGGCCGACCTCAGCGAACTGCAGACCGGCACGCTGACCATCGGCGTCATTCCCACCTTTCTCAACACCCTGGTGGCGCCCGCCGTGGCGGCCTTCATGCGTGCCTATCCCAAGGTCAACGTGGTGGTGATCGAACTGCTGGCGCCTCCCGTGGAGCAGGGCCTGCTGGACGGCAGCCTGGACCTGGGCGTGAGCTTTCATCCGCCGCAGCGGCCCGAACTGGACGCGCTGCCGCTGTTCGACGAACGCATGATGCTGCTGGTCAACCCCTCGCACCCGCTGGCCGGCCGCCGCACCCTGGCCGTCAAGTCGCTGGCCGGCGTGCCGCTGGCGCTGCTGCCGCGCAGCTTCTACACGCGCAGCCTGATCGAGGAGGGGCTGCGCAGCGCGGGCGTCACGCCCCAACTGCGTGCGGAAATGGGCTCGGTGGAGTCGCTGATCGCGCTGTGCCGCTGGGGCGACATGGCCACCATCGTGCCCGAGCGCGCGGCCCAGCAGGCCAGCGACATGGTGGCCATCCACCTGGTCTCGCCCCAGCTGATCCGCACGGCCGGGCTGCTGTGGCGGCGCGGCGCCGGCTCCAGCGCCGCGGCCCGGGAATTCGCGGCCCAGCTGGCGCCGGCCACGCGGACCGGCATGGGGCGCTGACGCCTCGGCCCGGCCAGGCGTTCAGGCCGCGACGAAGCGGGCCACGAGGTCGGCGAACTCGCCGGGCATCTCCACCGCGCTCAGGTGGGAGGCCGGCAGCGAGGCCAGCCGCGCGCCGGGAATCTGCGACTGCATGGCCTCGGACATGGACGGGGGCGTGGCCTCGTCCCGGCTGCCGGCGATGACCAGGGCCGGGCAGGCGATGCGCCGGTTGCTCTCGCGCAGGTCGATGCCGGCCACGGCGGCACAGGCGGCCGCATAGGGCGCGGCGGCCGTGGCCTCCAGGCCTGCGCGCAGGGCGGCCACGCGCTGGGCCTGCGCGGCGCGGAACTCGGGGGTGAACCAGCGCTGCATGGCACCGTCGGCAATGGCGGCGACGCCCTGGGCGCGCACCGTGGCGATGCGTGCCTGCCAGCCCGCGCGGGCGGCCTCGTCGTAGTGGCTGGCCGAGTTGGCGATGACGATGCTGCGCACCCGGGCCGGGTGGCGCGCGGCCAGCGCCTGGGCCGCCATGCCGCCCATGGACAGGCCCACGAAATGCACGGGCCCCTGGCCCAGGTCCTCGATCACGCCGGCCGCGTCGTCGGCCAGGTCGGCCATGTCGAAGCTCTCGCCGATGGCCGGCGAGCGGCCATGGCCGCGCTGGTCGTAGCGCACCACGGTGAAGCGATCCTGCAGGGCCTGGGCGACGCCGTCCCACATCTGAAGATCACAACCGAGCGCATGGCTCAGAACAATCACCGGACCTTGGCCCTGCTGCACGACATGGAGTTTCGACATGGCATTTTCTTGCGTGGAAAAAAACCGATTATCGGATTGCCCGCTGGCGCTGGCGCTGTGGATGCCACGCATGCGCGGCATGCGCGGCGCAGGCCCGCGCCAGATCCGCCGATAGAAGAATTTCACCGCTGCCTGTTGGAAAAAACGCCGCAGCAGCGGCTAGCATGGATGGCCATCCATCCCTGCCGCCGCGGCGGTCCTACAGCAAAAACCACAGGCGCAATGAAGCGGCTTCTTTCCGACAAGGTGCTCATGCGCCTGGTGCTGGGCAACCTGCTGGTCGCCAGCCTGCTGGGCCTGGCCACCTGGCTGGGCCTGCGCGCCACGCACCAGGCCGACATGGACGTGGGAGTCGCCGTCACCGAGAACCAGGCGCGCAGCCTGAGCCTGGAGCTGACGGCCGAGATGCGGCTGGTGGACAACGCCCTGGCCACCATCGCCCAGCACTACCTGCGCCACAGCGCCGACGGCGCGGGCGGCTTCCCGGTGACGCTGTATGAGATCCTGCAGGAGCAGCGCGGCCTGCTGTCTTTCGTCACGGCCCTGCGCCTGGCCGATGCCAAGGGCCAGGTCGTGCAGTGGTCCAACGAGGACGAGCCCACCTTCTCCGTGGTGGGCCGCGACTATTTCCAGCAGGCCCGCAACACCGACCGCATGGTGGTGTCCGATCCGCTGATCAGCCATTCCTTCCACCGCTGGGCCATCGTGATGGCCCGCCGCCTGCAGGGCGCGGACGGCAGCTTCCATGGCGTGGTGTATGCGGTGGTGTCGGCCGAGCATTTCCGCAAGCTCTTCCGGCGCCAGGCCTTCGGCCCCGACAGCGCCATCGCGCTGCGCACGGACAAGGACGTGCTGGTGGCCCGGTTCTCGGCGGCCGAGCCGCAGTCGGTGGCCGGCATCGGCGCCACCCTGGTCTCCGACGAGTACCACCGGGCCATGGCCCGCAGCCGGGAACGGGGCTGGTACGTCACGCCCACGCTGCTCGATGGCGTGGAGCGCATCACGGCCTACCAGCGCCTGGCCGGCTATCCGCTGACCGTGTTCACCGGGCTGGGCACGGAAAAATACCTGACGCTGTGGCGCGCATCGGCCTGGCGCGCCTGGGCGCTGACCGCCGTGAGCATGCTGCTGATCGCCCTGGGGTCCGTCAGCCTGTACCTGCTGCAAAAGCGCGAGCGAGGCGCGCGCATCGCAGTCTCCGAGCTGCTGCGGCAGCAGGAACTGTTCATGGACAACGACCTGATCGGCATGGCGCGCATGCGCAACCGGCGCCTGCTGTGGACCAACCAGGCCATGCAGCGCATGCTGCAGCGGCCGGCCAGCGAACTGCTGGGGGCCTCGGAGCGCATCATCTATCCCGATGAGCAGGCCTACCTGCGTGTCGGCGAGCAGGCCTACGAGGCGCTGCAGCTGCGCGGCAGGTTCCATGCCCAGATGCAGCTGCGCACCCGCGAAGGCGGCCTGCTGTGGGTGGATGCCAGCGGCGCGGCGCTGGCCAACGACGAGTCCCTGTGGGTCTTCGTGGACATCGACGCGCTCAAGCGCGACGAGCAGGCCGCGCAGCACCAGGCCATGCACGATGTCCTGACGGGCCTGCCCAACCGGCGCGCACTGCAGGAGCGGCTGGAGCGGGAGCTGGTCCTGGCCGGCCTGGACGGACCGGTGCTGGCCTTGTGCTTCATGGACCTGGATGGCTTCAAGCAGGTCAACGACAGCCTGGGCCACGACGCGGGCGACGAAGTGCTGCGCATTCTTGCGCGCCGGCTGCAGGCCCAGGCCCGCCCCGGCGACTGCGTGGCGCGCCTGGGCGGCGACGAGTTCGTGATGATGCTCACGGGGCTGCGCGCGGCGGAGGACGCGGTGCAGATCATGCAGCGCTGCCTGGCCGCGGTGAACGAACCCATGCGCCTGGACGGCGGCGCCCAGGTCCAGGTCGGCGCCAGCGTGGGGGTGGCCCCCAGCCTGCCCGGCGAGCGCAGGGAGTCGGCGCAGCAACTGCTGCAGCGCGCCGACGAGGCCATGTACGAGGCCAAGCGCGCAGGCAAGGGCGGCATCGTGCTGCGGGGCGCCCGGCCAGCGGCGCAGGCGCCCGCCCAGCAGCCTTCCGCCCTCGTGCAGTAGCCCAGGCCCGGGCGGGCCTGGCCGGGCCGTTCAGCCGTCCACCGGCTGCGCCGGCGTGTCCAGCAGCAACTGGTAGAGCGCCAGGTCCAGCCAGCGGCCGAACTTGAAGCCGACCTGGGGCAGGGTGCCCACGCGCTGGAAGCCCAGTTGCTCGTGCAGCGCGATGCTGCCGGCGTTGTCCGCGTCGATGGCCCCCACCATGGCATGCACGCCGTGCTGGCGCGCCGCGTCCACCAGGGCCTGCATGATGGCGCGGCCCAGGCCCTTGCCCCGGTGGTCCCGGTGCACATAGACCGAATGCTCGACCGTGTACTTGTAGGCCGGCCAGGCGCGGAACGTGCCGTAGCTGCCGAAGGCAAGCAGCTTGCCGCAGCCGTCTTCCAGGCCGATCACGGGAAAGCCGCCCTGGCGCTTGGCCTCGAACCAGGTGGCCATGTTCGCGGGCGTGCGCGGCTGGTAGTCGTAGAGTGCCGTCGAGTTCACGATGGCGTCGTTGAAGATGTCCAGGATGGCGGGCGCATGCCGGTCATGCGTGCATTCGATGAGGGTGGTGGCTGTCACTGGGATTTCGATGGAATGCGGGGGGACTGGTGGTGGACCACCGTGCTGCGCCACGGCCTGCCCGGCGCAAATGTACAGGACAAACGCGTGGCCGCCGGCAGGCCGCCGGGCTCAGCAGGGCACGACTTCGACGGCGGAGCCCAGCGATGAAGCGATGCCGTTGATGGCCCGGGTGCACACGCGGGCCCTGTTGAACGCGATATCGCTGAGCAGGGCGATGGCAAAGGCCAGATAGGCCATGTAGGCCAGCCCCACGTAGGTCCCGAACAAAATGGTATGCAGCCAGTTCTGGGCGAACAGGTACAGCAGGGCCGTCACCGCGCATGCGGTCACGAGGACGAGGGCGGGCAGGGCCAGTTGCAGGCCAGCCTGCCGGCGCCGCGCGGTCACCACGGCCAGCGCCAGGAAGGCCAGCGCATTGGAGGCCGTGAAAATCCGCAACTCCCGCATCAGGCTGGCCGTGGTCTGCTGGTAGGCCGACTCGATGAACTCCACCAGCCGTGCGCGGATCTGGGTCAGGGATGCCAGCTGGGCGTCCTGCCGCTGCTGTGCCCGGGCGGCCATGCGCCTGCGGCATTCGCAGTCGGCACGGCGCATGTCGGCCATGACGCTGGCCAGCTTGCCGGGAATGTCCGCTTCGATCTCGCGCCGTACGGCGGCGATGTCGTCATCGGTCTTGCCCAGCGCCTGCCGGGCCAGGCCGGCCATCCGCGAGTCCGACAGCGCATCCAGCTGCGTGTCCAGCCTGCGCTCGATCTCGATGCGGATCACCTGCCGGCCCAGCTGCTCGACCCACAGCGGTGAAGAGAACGACAGCGCAAACGCTGCGCCGAACAGGAGGGCGCCCAGGATGCCGAGACACAGGATGAAGGTCCGCATGGCGTCGTCCTGCCTACGCCTGGCGCGGTGGCGTGTCCAACTCGGCCAGCAGCCCCGCGCAGCCGTCTTCCACCAGGTCCAGTACCTCCTCGAATCCGCGCTCACCCCCGTAGTACGGGTCGGGCACTTCGCGTGCCGCATGCCGTGTGCAGAAGTCCGTCAGCCGGCGCACCCGGTGCCATTCGGCGGGCGGGCAGATCCTGCGTGCGGCGGATTCATTGGCGCCGTCCATCACCAGCACTAGGTCGAATATCTGGAAATCCTCGGCCAGCAGCTGTCTTGCGCGCTGGCCTGACAAGTCATAGCCCCTGCGTGCCGCGTGGGCCTGGGAGCGGCGGTCCGGCGCCTCGCCCACGTGGTAGCCATGGGTGCCGGCCGAGTCCACCGCGATGCGGGCGGACAGGCCGGCGTCGGCCACCATTTTCTCGAGCACGCCATGGGCCGTGGGGCTGCGGCAGATGTTGCCGGTGCAGAGCATGAGGACACGAATCTTGTTGCTGGGTTCTTGCATGGATTACCGGTGCAGTGGCTGCGCTTCGCAGGGATTGCCATTCTCGGGCATGGCAAGCCGATCCAGTGGGGATGGCGGATTCAGGAGGGCTCTTCTGATCGCTGGCGCCATCATCGTCATCTGCCTGGCCGCCCTTGCCGGAAGTCGCCAGGCCCTCATGCCGGGCGGCTTTTTCCTTGGCCTGATGCGCCAGTGGCAGCGCGCTGGCTGCGCCAGGCCTCGGGCGGGCAGCCATATTGCGCGGCGAACCAGCGCGTGAACGTGCTGTGGCTGCCATAGCCGAGCATGGCCGCCACCTGGCCGATGCCGTACAGCGGGTTGCCCAGGTAGCGCAGGGCCAGCTCCTGGCGCACCTCGGCCAGCAGGCCGCTGAAGCTCAGGCCCTCGCGGTCCAGTTCGCGCTGCAGGGTGCGCATGCTGCGGCCCATGCCCTGGGCCACGCTGGCGCAGCTGGCATGGCCCGAGGGCAGCAGCAGGTAGATGGCCTTGCGCGCCTGCTGGCCCACGGAGGCGGCACGGTGCGCCGGCATGGCGTCCACGAGCCTGCGGGCATAGCGGGCCAGGGCCGGGTCGGCGAGCGGGTTGGGCGCGTCCAGGTCGGCGGCGCGGCAGACGATGCCGTTGAACTCGGCGCCGAAGGCGACATGGCAGCGGAACATCCTGCGGTGCATGGCCAGGTCGGCGGGCGGTGCGTGGCTGAAGCACACGCTCTGCGGCTGCCAGCGCTCGCGCAGCAGCACCTCGCACATGCGCCACAGCACGCCCATGGCCAGTTCCACCGACTGGCGCAGGGCGCCACCGGGGCGCACGAAATCCTGGCGCAGCACGGCGATGCCGCCGGCATCCTCCAGTTGGATCAGCAGCGACTCGTTGACCAGGTGCAGGTGGGCGATCAGCGTGTCCAGCGCATGGCGCAGCGTGGGCTGGTGCTGCAGCAAAAGGCTGACCGCGCCGAAGCTGGACAGCTGGCGCGACTGCGCCATGCGCAGGCCGAAGGACTCGCAGCCCGTGGCCTGGGCGGCGTCCTCCAGCAGGCGCGCGACGGTGGTCACCTCGATGAGCTGGTCCTGCTCGCTCAGCAGGGCCGGGCGCAGGCCGGCCTGGCGCAGCGCCTTGTCGGGGTCGCCGCCGAGCGCGCGCATCACGTCCGAGAAATGGGTCAGCGCGGCGGCGCGCACCAGGGTGACCATGCTTTGCCTCCTGTCAGGCCGTGGCCGGGCTGTGCCGTGCTGGCACGAAATGCAAAGAGGATGGCATGGCTTGCAAAGCCTGCGGACCCGGAGTTTTCCTACATTGCCAACACCGGGAACGCCTTGGCGCCCCGGCCTGACGGCGCCGGCACAGGCCCCGCATCCACGACAGGACAAGGAGACAAGCATGCGCATAGCGCCCCTGACCTGCGCCATCGGCGCCGAACTGACCGGCGTGCGCCTGGCCGACGCGGTGCGCGACGACGCGCTGTTTGCGGACATCCAGGCGGCGCTGCTGCGCCACAAGGTGCTGTTCCTGCGCGGCCAGGACATGGACCGCGCCGAGCACGTGGCCTTTGCGCGCCGCTTCGGCGCGCTGGAAGACCATCCGGTGGCCGGCAGCGACCCCGAGCACCCGGGCCTGGTGCGCATCTACAAGTCGCCCGACCAGCCCAATGACCGCTACGAGAACGCCTGGCACTGCGATGCCACCTGGCGCGAGGCGCCGCCCATGGGCTGCGTGCTGCGCTGCATCGAGTGCCCGCCCGTGGGCGGGGACACGCTGTGGGCCAACATGGCCCTGGCCTACGAACGGCTGCCGGACGCCGTCAAGGCGCTGATCGCGCCGCTGCGCGCGCGCCACAGCATCGAATGCACCTTCGGCGCGGCCCTGCCCATGGACCGGCGGCTGGCGCTCAGGGCGCAATACCCCGATGCCGAGCACCCTGTGGTGCGCACTCACCCCGAGACGGGCGAGAAGGTGCTCTTCGTCAACGGCTTCACCACGCATTTCACCAACTTCCACACGCCGGCCAACGTGCGCGTGGGCCAGGACTTCACGCAGGGCGCCAGCGGCCTGCTGCAGTACCTGATCGGCCAGGCCGCCATCCCCGAGTACCAGGTGCGCTGGCGCTGGCAGCCCGGCGACGTGGCCATCTGGGACAACCGCGCCACCCAGCACTACGCGGCCATGGACTACCCGCCCTGCCATCGCAAGATGGAGCGCGCCGGCATCGTCGGCACGCCGACCTTCTGAAACCACGACAAGCAAGGAGACGAAAACCATGAACTTCCTCGACGGCCACCTGTTTCCCGAGAACCAGCCGCCCCTGATCATCACGGCCGCGCCCTACGCGCCCTCGTGGCTGCCTTCGGACTTTCCCGGCGAGATCGCCGTGACCATGGACGAGCAGATCCAGAAGGCGGTGGACTGCTACAACGCCGGCGCCACCGTGCTGCACCTGCATGTGCGCGAGCCCGACGGCAAGGGCAGCAAGCGCCTGTCGAAGTTCAACGAGCTGATCGCCGGCGTGCGCGCGCGCGTGCCCGAGATGATCATCCAGGTCGGCGGCTCCATCAGCTTCGCGCCCGAGTCCGAGGGCGCGGCCGCCAAGTGGCTGTCCGACGACACGCGCCACATGCTGGCCGAGCTGCAGCCCGTGCCCGACCAGGTGACGGTGACCGTCAACACCTCGCAGATGAACTTCCTGGAGCAGTTCGATGCGCGCGACATCCGCGGCACCTCGATGGAGGACCCGGCCGTCTTCCATGCCTACCAGGAGATGACCGTGCCGGCCCAGCCCGGCTGGGTGGAAGAGCATGTGCGCCGCCTGTCGGCGGCCGGCATCCAGAGCGCCTTCCAGTGCTACAACATCAACAGCTTCGAGTCGGTGGAGCGGCTCATGCGCCGGGGTATCTACAAGGGGCCGCTGGTGCTGAACTGGGTGGCCATCGGCGGCGGCATGGACGCGCCCAGCATCTACAGCCTGGCGAACTTCGTGCGTGCCGTGCCCGACGGCGCCGTGCTCACTGTGGAAAGCTCGGTGCTCAACGTGCTGCCCGTGAACATGATGGGCATGGCCATGGGCCTGCACGTGCGCTGCGGCACCGAGGACAACCTCTGGAACCAGGACCGCTCGGCCAAGATCGGCACGGTGGCGCAGATCGAGCAGCTGGTGCGCATCGCGCGCGAGTTCGGCCGCCCCATCGCCACGGCCCGCCAGGCGCGCGAGATCTGCCGCATCGGCCAGTTCTACGCCACGGCCGACGAGACGCTGGCGGCCAACGGCTTTGCGCCCAACCGCCACGGCGCGCAGCAGGGCTTTCTGCGCAAGGCCGCCTGACCCCCGGGGAGCCCACCATGAAACGCATGGTCCCGTGGACTGCCATCGCCCTGGCCGCCGCGCTCCAGGCCGGCAGCGCCTTCGCCTTCGGCGACAAGCCGGTGCGGCTCATCGTGCCGGCCCCGCCGGGCGGCACCATCGATGTGTTCGCGCGCATCATCAGCGACCAGCTGGCGCAGGAGATCCGCCAGCCCGTCATCGTCGAGAACCGGCCCGGCGCGGGCGGTGCCATCGCCGTCAAGCACATGCTGTCCCAGCCGGCCGACGGCAGCACGCTGCTGGTGACGGTGACCAACATCCTCACCGAGGTGCCGCATGTGCTCAAGGTCGGCTTCGACCCCTTGAAGGACGTGCGGCCCGTGGCGCAGATGGCGCGCTCGGTGATGCTGTTCATCGCCTCGCCCCGGTTCCCGGCCCGCGATGCGGCCGAGGCTATCGCCTACGTGAAGGCCCACCCGGGCCAGCTGTCCTTTGCCTCGTACAGCCAGGGCACGGCCTCGCAGTACGCGGGCGCCATCCTCAACCGCAGGGCGGGGCTGGACATGGAGCATGTGGCCTTCCCGGGTTCGGCGCCCGCGCTGGCCCAGCTCATGGGCAACCAGATTCCGCTGATGTTCGACGGCTCGGTGACCGCCAGGCCGCTGATCGCCGGCGGCAAGGTCAAGCTGCTGGCCGTGGCCTACAAAAGCCGCCTGCCCGACTACCCGCAAGTGCCCACGCTGGCCGAGCTGGGCTATCCCGAGGTGGACTTCAGCAACTGGAGCGGCGTGTTCGCCTCGGCGCAGACGCCGCGCCCGGTGCTGGACAGGATCCATGCCGCGCTGGCCCGGGTCAACGCGCGGGCGGCCGTGCGCGAGCGCTATGCGGGCACGGGTTTCGAGCCCATCGAGGGCGAGCGCTCCATGGAGCAGATGGCCGCCGACCTGCGCGGCGAATTCGAGCGCAACGCCGGCATCGTCAAGAGCTTCGGCATCCAGCTCAACTGAACCGAAGCGTGCTGTCATACACACACAAGGAGATTGCATGGCCAAGGCCATCCGCTTTCACACCACCGGCGGCCCCGAGGTGCTCGGGCTCGAAGACGTGGAGGTCGGCGCGCCCGGCCCCGGGCAGGCGCGCGTGCGCCACAGCCTCATCGCCGTCAACTTCATCGACATCTATTTCCGCACCGGCCGCTACCCGCTGGCTTTGCCTGAGGGGGTGGGTTCGGGGCTGGGATCGGACGCCGTGGGCGTGGTCGAGGCCGTGGGGCCGGGCGTCACCGAGGTGCGCCCCGGCGACCGCGTGGGCTACCTGATGGGCCCGCAGGGCGCCTACAGCGAGGTGCGCGTGATGCCGGCCGAACTGCTGATCCCGCTGCCGGGCGGCATTTCCGACCGCACGGCGGCCACGCTGATGATGAAGGGCATGACGGCGCAGTACCTGTTCCGCCAGGTCTATCCGCTGCAAGGCGGCGAGACCATCCTCTACCACGCGGCCGCCGGCGGCGTGGGCCTGATCGCCTGCCAATGGGCGCGCGCCCTGGGCGTGACCATGATCGGCACGGTGAGCACCGACGAAAAGGCCGCCGTGGCGCGCGCCCATGGCTGCGCCCACGTCATCGTGACCTCGCGCGAGAACACCGTGCAGCGCGTGCGCGAGATCACGGGCGGCCAGGGCGTGCCCGTGGTCTACGACTCGGTGGGCAGGGACACGCTGATGGACTCGCTGGACTGCCTGCAGCCGCGCGGCACGCTGGTGAGCAACGGCACCTCGTCGGGCTCGGTGGTGGTGGACTCCCAGCTGCTGGCCGCCAAGGGATCGATCTGGATGACGCGGCCCGCCATGGTGCACTACATCCAGCCGCGCGCCCACATGCTGGAGATGGCGCGCGAGCTGTTCGACCATGTGCTGGCCGGGCGCATCGTGAGCGAACCCCAGCAAAGCTTCGCGCTGGCCGATGCCGCCGAAGCACACCGCGCGCTGGAGTCGCGCCGCACCACGGGCGCGACCGTGCTCGTGCCCTGAGGGCCTGAACACACCCCCGGGCAATGCGGCGCGGGCCTGTACGGCGCGGCGGCGCCCGGGTGCGCCACCACCACGATGAACAGGAGACATCCATGCCCCGCCTTCGCCGCCAGCCATCCGGCCTTCTCATCCTGTGCCTCTCGGGCGCCGCCGCCGCCCAGGCCCCGTCCTCGGTCACGCTGTTCGGCGTGATGGACGCCGGCATCAGCCGCTACAGCGTGCGCAGCGCGTCCTGGGATGCGGGGCCTGCGCGCTCGGTGCGCCAGGGCATCTGGGCGCTGTCGCCCTCGGGCAACCTGGCCAGCCGCATCGGCCTTCGCGCCCACGAGGACCTGGGCGGCGGCCTGGCGGCCGGCTTGTGGCTGGAGGCGCCAGTCGGCAACGACACGGGGGGCGGCGCGCTGAACTTCGGACGGCGCGCGACGGTCAGCCTGTCCGGACGGTGGGGCGAGCTGCGCATGGGGCGCGACCACACGCCGTCCTTTCTCAACGACTGGGCCTTCGATCCCTTCACCGTCAACGGCGTGGGCACCAACCTGATCGCCGTCGTCAACAGCAACCTGGCCATCGCCCGCGCGCTGGCCACGGGCGGGCTGCTGGGCGGCGGGCTGTCGGCGGGCACGGACACCTATCTGCGCGCGGGCAACTCCATCGGCTATTTCCTGCCGCAGGGCCTGGGCGGCGTCTACGGCCAGGCCCTGTACGCCTTCCCGGAAAACCGCTCGAAACGGGGACGCTATGCGGGCGCGCGCATCGGCTGGGCGGGCGGGCCGGCCGATGTGGCGCTGGGCTATGGCGAGAGCACCCTGGGCACGTCCGGCGCTTCGGGCGCCAGCGCGGAAAAGATCCGCTCGCTGAACCTGGGCGGCTCCTACGACTTCGGCGCCGCCAGGCTGTTCGGCGAGTGGTCCCGCGTGCGCAACGAGCGGCGCGACGCGGCCACACTGGCCCCGGTCAACGACCGCTACGACGGCGTGCTGGCGGGCGTCAGCGTGCCCGTGGGGCCCGGCGCGCTGCGCGCCTCCTATGCCCGGGTGCAGTTTCGCAATGGCCAGGGGCTGGCCGACGGCAATGCCTCGGTCAGCAAGCTGGCCCTGGGCTATGTGCACCCGCTGTCCCGGCGCACGGCACTGTATGCCACCGTGTCGCGCATCCGCGTGGGCAACGGGCGCAGCAACCCGGGCGTGATGGGCGTGACGCCGCTGGTGGTCAGCAACCCGGCCATCCTGCCCCAGCCCGCCTACCTGGCTACGGGCGGCATGCAGCCGGCCGGCGCCTTCGGGCTGGACCTGGGCTTGCGCCTGGTGTTCTGAGCGCCCGCCGAATAGCCGTGGCGCGCTACTGCCCATCGGCGGCTGCGCTAATCTGCGCGGCATGAACGGATCTTCTGCATGGACCCTGGGTTGGCGCACGCTGTGGCGCGACCTGCGCGCGGGCGAGCTGCGCCTGTTGATCGTCGCCGTGATGCTGGCCGTGGCCGCGCTCAGCTCGGTGGGCTTTTTCGCCGACCGGCTGCAGGCGGGGCTGCAGCGCGATGCGCGCCAGCTGCTGGGCGGCGATGTGGTCGTGGTCAGCGACAACCCCACGGCGGCGGCGTTTGCCGAGCAGGCGCGGGCCGAGGGATTGCAGGCCCTGGAGACTGCCAGCTTCCCGACCATGGCGCGCGCCACCGACGCCCAGGGCGGCATGAGCCGGCTCGTGGCGCTGAAAAGCGTGGACGAGGGCTATCCGCTGCGCGGCAGCCTGCGCGTGGCCGATGCGCCCGGCGCGGCCGACCATGCCACGCGCGAGATCCCGGCGCGCGGCGAGGCCTGGGTGGACGAGCCCCTGCTCGAAGCCCTGGGCATAGCCGTGGGCGACATGCTGCTGCTGGGCGATGCGCAGCTGCGCGTGGCGCGCATCATCGCCATCGAGCCCGACCGGGGCGCGGGCTTCATGAACTTCGCGCCGCGCGTGATGATCCGCTCGGCCGACCTTGCGGCCACGGGCCTGGTGCAGCCAGCCAGCCGCATCACCTACCGCCTGGCCGTGGCCGGCGAGGGCGATGGCGCCGAAGCCGCCGTGCAGCGCTACCGCGCCTGGGCCGAGCTGCAGGCCAAGGCGCCCGGCGTGCACGGCGTGCGCGTGGAGTCGCTGGACAGCGGACGCCCGGAGATGCGCCAGACGCTGGACCGCGCCGAGAAGTTCCTGAGCCTGGTCGCCCTGCTGGCGGCCCTGCTGTCGGCCGTGGCCGTGGCCCTGGCCGCGCGCGGCTTCGCCAACAGCCACCTGGATGCCTCGGCCATGCTGCGCGTGCTGGGCCAGAGCCAGCGGCGCATCGCGGGCGCCTACACGGTGGAGTTCGTGCTGGTCGGGCTGGCCGCCAGCGCGGCCGGCGTGCTGCTGGGCTGGGCCATCCACCATGTGTTCGTGCTGCTGCTGGCGGGATTGGTGGAATCGGCGCTGCCTTCGCCCGGCCTGTGGCCCGCCGCCTTCGGCATGGGCATGGGTCTGACCCTGCTGCTGGCCTTCGGCCTGCCGCCCGTGCTGCAGCTGGCGCGCGTGCCGCCGCTGCGCGTGATGCGGCGCGACCTGGGCGCGCTCAAGCCGGCCTCCATCGCCGTGCTGGCCGTGGGCGTGGCGGGCTTTGCGGCCCTGCTGCTGGCCGCCAGCCGCGACCTCCGGCTGGGCCTGATCGCCGTGGGCGGCTTTGCGGTGGCCGTGCTGCTGTTCGCGGCCCTGGGCTGGCTGGCCGTGCAGGCCCTGCGCCGCCTGGTGCGCGAGAGCACGGCACCGCGCTGGCTGGTGCTGGCCACGCGCCAGATCGCCGCGCGCCCGGCCTATGCCGTGGTGCAGATCAGCAGCCTGGCCGTGGGCCTGCTGGCGCTGATGCTGCTGGTGCTGCTGCGCACCGACCTGATCGGCAGCTGGCGCCAGGCCACGCCGGCCAATGCGCCCAACCGCTTCGTGATCAACGTGCAGCCCGAGCAGGCGCAGGACTTCCGCGCGGCGCTGGACAAGGCAGGCGTGCGGGACTACGACTGGTTTCCCATGATCCGGGGCCGCCTGGTGGCGGTCAACGGCCAGGCGGTCAGCCCCGACAGCTACACCGAGGACCGCGCCAAGCGCCTGGTGGACAGGGAGTTCAACCTCTCGACCTCGGCCCAGGCGCCCGCCCACAACCTGATCACGGCGGGCACCTGGACGCCCGGTGCCAAGGGCGAGATCAGCGTGGAGGACGGCATCGCCGAAACCCTGGGCCTGAAACTGGGCGACACGCTGGACTTCGACATCGGCGGTGTGCAGAGCCAGGCGCGCATCACCAGCCTGCGCAAGGTGGACTGGGGATCGATGCGCGCCAACTTCTTCGTGATCTACCCGGTGGACCACCTGGACGACGTCGCCGTCAGCTATCTGGCCGCCTACCGCGCGCCCGAGGTGGCGGGCTTCGACAACGCCCTGGTGCGCGCGTTTCCCAACATCACCAATGTGGACCTGAGCACCACGCTGGCCCAGGTGCAGCGCGTGCTGGACCAGGTGATCCGCGCCGTGGAGTTCCTGTTCGGCTTTACGCTGGCGGCCGGTCTGGTCGTGCTGTTCGCGGCCGTCACGGCCACGCGCGAGGAGCGCGCCCGCGAGTACGCCATCATGCGCGCCGTGGGGGCCCAGGCCCGCCTGCTGGCCCAGGTGCAGCGCGCCGAGCTGGCCGGCGTGGGCCTGCTGGCGGGCTTTCTGGCCAGCTGCGCGGCCGCCGCCGTGGGCTGGGCGCTGGCGCGCTGGGTGTTCGAGTTCGCCTGGACCGTGCCCTGGTGGGCGCCGCTGGCCGGTGCCGTGGCCGGCGCCGTGCTGGCCTGGATGGCGGGCTGGTGGGCTTTGCGGGAGGTGTTGCGCAGGCCGGTGATGGCGACGCTGCGGCAGGCCGCTGAGTAGTTTGGGCGAGGTCTGGATCTGGTTTTTTGACCCTGCCGGGTGGTTGTTTTTCGAGGCCGGGTCTCGGCCCGGCGGCCGACCTACTTTCTTGCTGCGCCGCAAGAAAGTAGGCAAAGAACGGCGCCCGAATGCCCGCGACCCCTGCGCTTCGCTCCGGGGCAACCTGCGTCGTGGCGGTTGCGGGGTTCGCCGCAGAACTCACTTCGCGCTGCGCGCTCCGTTCAGACAACTGCGGCGAGTCAGATCACGAAGCAGTCCTGTCCTTCGGCAGGACTGCAACCCCGCAAGCGCCCCGACGCAGGCGCGGTCATACGGGGGGTGGTAGGGGCCGTCGCTGCGCTCGGCCTGTTGTTTATGGGTGGTCGCAGTTCACGGCTCTGGCTTCTGTCTGGACGTAGTTGGCCAGGGACTCCGCTGCATCGCGGATGGTGCGCAGTGCGTGGGCCATGGCTTCCGGGCGGCGGTAGTCCTCCGGTGCGTTCACGCAGGCCAATGCGAGTTGGGCCAGGGCCCAGATTTCACTGCAGCTTTCGTGTACCCATGCATTGGTTTCCGTGACGGTGCGGGTCAGTTGCTCGATGCTGGGGCGAGGTGAAGAGGACAGTTGAGCGTTCATGATTCCGTGCTCCTTTGAGAGACTTGAAACCACCAGCCCGCGTTTTGAAGCACGAAGAAGGTGGACGGGATGTTCAAAACACGCTCAAAGACGTGCGGACGCCCTTACGGGTAGCCCCATCCCGCCCGTAACCGTAGGGACGTGGGCATACACCCACGACTCGACAATCCAGACGTGAAAGGACCTCGTTAACGGAGAGGCCGCGCCGCTTTGAGAAAAGGCGTTTTGAAGCACCAGCCCCCGGACAGGGGGCTACTCAGGATGATAGATGCTTTGAAAGAAGCGCAGGCCCAAAAGCCCCAGGCCGAGCGCAGCGAAGGCCCGAGCCAACTCCCCGTATGTCAGCGCCTGCGGCGTGGTGGTTGCGGGGTTGCAGTCCTGCCGAAGGACAGGACTGCTTCGTGATCTGACTTGCCGCAGTTGTTTGAACGGAGCGCGCAGCGCGCAGTGAGTTCTGCGGCGAACCCCGCAACCGCCACGACGCAGGTTGCCCCGGAGCGAAGCGCAGGGGTCGCGGGCATTCGGGCACGTTTCTTTGCCTACTTTCTTGTGGCCGGCACTCCGGTCGTGCGACAAGAAAGTAGGTCGGCCGCCGGGCCGAGACCCGGCCTCGAAAAGCAACCACCCGGCAGGGGCAGAAACGAGCAACAGCAGAGGAAGTACCCGTTCAAGACTCCTTGAACAACCTCCCCCCCACAAAATCCACAAACGCCCTCACCTTAGGCGACAACTGCCGACTAGAAGCCCACAGCGCGGAAAACTGCCCCGTGTGCGTCAGCTCCTCGGCCAACACCCGCTGCAGCTCGCCACGCCCCAGTGCATCGCGCGCCAGGAAGTCGGGCATATAGGCCAGCCCCATGCCGGCCACGGTCGCGCCCAGCATGGCCTCCATGTTGTTGCAGACCAGGGCGATGGGAAGGTTGGGGGGCATGCCCGGCAGCACCCATTCCTCCAGCTTGCCGCTGTGCAGGAAGCGGTAGCGCAGGCAGCTGTGGCGCACGAGGTCGGCGGGCGAGGCCGGAACGCCGCGCTCGGCCAGGTAGGCGGGCGCGCCGGCCAGGATGAAGCGAAACGGCCCCAGCCGCCGCGCCACCAGGCGCGAGTCGGCCAGTTCGCCGCTGCGGATCACGACGTCCAGGCCTGCCTCGACCACGTCCACCAGGTGGTCGTTGAAGTCCAGGTCCAGCTCGACCTCCGGATACAGCGCCTGGAACTCGGGCAGCACGGGCAGCAGAAAGCGGTAGCCGATGGCGGGCAGGCTCACGCGCAGCCGTCCGCGCGGCGCCTCGGCGGCGGCCTGCATGGTGGCACGCGCGTCATGCAGCTCGTCGAGGATGCGGCGGCAGCGTTCGTGGAACAGCATGCCTTCCTGGGTGAGCCGTACCTGGCGCGTGGTGCGCTGGAACAGGCGCAGTCCCAGCTGCTGCTCCAGGCGTGCCACGTTCTTGCCGACGGCCGAGGCCGAGATGCCCAGCGCGCGGCCTGCCTCGGCAAAGCTCAGCAGGTCGGCCGCCCGCACAAAGGATTCGAGTCCACTGAAACTGTCCATGGCGATTGGCAACCTGTGGTTGGGAGTATTGGGAGTGAAACGGATATTTTCCTGGAATTGAAGCGCTTTTATCGTTGATACATGCCCGGTCACCCCTGACCGGGGCCTTGCCTGAAAGCGCTGTCTCCCCATGTCCTCTTCTTCCCCCTCGGCCTGCGTCGCGGACGCCGGCCCGTCTTCCCGCGCGGCTTCACCGGCCTGGGTTCTGCTGTCGGTGTGCCTGGCGGCGCTGGCCATGCCGCTGAGCTTCACGGGGCCGGCCGTGGCCTTGCCGGCGTTGCGCGAGGCCCTGGGCGGAGGGCCGCTGGCCCTGAACTGGGTCACCAATGCCTTCATGCTGAGTTTTGGCGCGACGCTGATGGCCTGCGGCGCGCTGGCCGACCTGCATGGGCGCCGGCGTGTCTTTCTGTCCGGGCTGGCCGTGGTGCTGGTCAGTGCACTGGCCCAGGGCTGCCTGACCGGCCGGGGCGCCATCCTCCTGTTCGATCTGCTGCGTGCGCTGCAGGGCCTGGGCGCGGCGGCCGCGCTGGCGGGCGGTACGGCGGCGCTGGCCCAGGTCTTCGACGGGGCGGGGCGCATGCGGGCCTTCAGCTGCGTGGGCACGTCGTTTGGCGTGGGTCTGGCCTTCGGTCCCCTGCTGTCGGGATGGTTGCTGGGCGTGGCGGGCTGGCGCGGGGTGGTGCTCTGCGTGGCGGGCGTGGCACTGGCTGCACTGGTGCTGGGCTTGCGCTGCATGCCCGAGTCCCGCAACCCGCAGGCCCAGCGTCTGGACCGGCGCGGTGCCTGGCTGTTCACAACCGCACTGGCCCTGCTGACCTGGGGGGTGCTGCAGGGGCCGGAGACCGGCTGGGGCAGCGCAGCGGCACTGCTGCCGTTGGCCGGCGCGGGGTTGGCGCTGGTCGCATTCGTGCGTGTGGAAGGCCGCACCCCGCAGCCCATGCTGGATCTGTCGCTGTTTCGCTACCCGCGCTTCGTGGGAGTGCAACTGCTCGCGGCGGCACCTGCCTATGCCTTCGTCGTGCTGCTGGTGCTGCTGCCAGTGCGTTTCATCGGCGTGGAGGGCATGGCTCCGATGCAGGCGGGAAGACTGATGTTCGTGCTGTCCCTGCCCATGCTGTGTGTCCCTCTGCTTGCGGGCTGGCTCGCGCGCTGGGTATCGGCCGCGCTGCTGTGCGCGGCGGGCCTGCTGGTTTGCGCACTGGGCCTGCTGTGGCTGGGGCGCTGCGGCCCGGGCACGGACTTCGCGCAGATGGCGCCGCCGCTGGTGCTGATCGGCCTGGGCATCGGCCTGCCCTGGGGCCTGATGGACGGCCTGGCCGTGAGCGTGGTGCCCAGCGAGCGCGCCGGCATGGCCACGGGCATCTTCAGCACCGTGCGCGTGGCGGGGGAGGGCATTGCCCTGGCCCTGGTGGGCGCGGGGTTCGCGGCCCTGCTGGCGTCGCGGCTGTCCGCGCAGACCCCTGGGCTGCCGGCGGCGCGGCAGGCGGCCCAGTTGCTGGTGACGGGCGATATCGCCAGCGCCATGGCACTGCTGCCCGGCCTGTCCGCGCCCGCCGTGCTGGCGGCCTATGGCCAGGCCTTCGCCAGCCTGCTCGACGTGCTGGCGGGCGTCACCGTGTTCACGGCGCTGGCCGTGTTCGCTTTCCTGCGCGCCGGCACGGCGGGCACGGATATGGCGCATGCCTGACAATCGCGGGTTTCATTCACGCGCCCGCCCCCAGCAGCCATGTCAGAGGATTCCCAGAACACAGCCCCCCAGACCCCTTTTGAGTGGATAGGCGGCGAGCCCGCGGTGCAGGCCCTGGTCGACCGCTTCTACGACCTGATGGACCTGGAGCCCGGCTATGCCGAACTGCGCGCCGCCCACGGCAGCACGCTGGCCGATGCGCGCCAGAAGCTGTTCTGGTTCCTGTGCGGCTGGCTGGGCGGCCCCGACCACTACCAGGACCGCTTCGGCCATCCGCGCCTGCGCATGCGCCACATGCCGTTTTCCATCGGCATCCAGGAGCGCGACCAGTGGGTGGCCTGCATGGACCAGGCCATGGGCGAGACCGGCGTGCCGAAGGACCTGCGCGTGCGGCTGAAGGCCAGCTTCATGAACACCGCCGACTGGATGCGCAATCGCGGCGGTTGAACACGCCCTAGAGCGTGTGATGCACTTTCCCGGCTTTCCCAGCGGGTTGGCTCTGCGCGCAGGCGCTCAGCAAAGTTGCAGTGCTTGCCAAAGCATGGGCCTTGGCGGCGCACTGCGCCTTGCGATCACCAGCGCGCAGAGCCAACGCGGGTTCGTAAAAGTGCATCACACGCTCTAAGATGCATCTCCGCAACGACAAAAGGAGGAGGAGCCATGGACACCGGAATCTGGCTGGTGATCGCCCTGGTGCTGGCTTGCATCTGGGCCATCGCCGCCTACAACCGCCTGCGGCAGTTGCACAACCGCGTCGAGAATGCCTACGGGCAGATCGACGTGCAGCTCAAGCGCCGGCATGACCTCATCCCCAACCTCGTGGAGGTAGCGCGCGGCTACATGGCGCACGAGGCGCAGACCCTGGAGGCCGTGGCCCGCGCGCGCAGCCAGGCCGTGGGCGCGGCCAGCACGGCGCGCGAGCATCCGGGCCAGGCCGGCGCCATGGGCGCGCTGGCCGTGGCCGAACAGGCGCTGGGCGGCAGCCTGGGCCGGCTGATGGCGCTCAGCGAAGCCTATCCCGAACTGCGTGCCGACGAGCGCATGCAGTCTCTGGCCGAGGAGATCGCCAGCACCGAGAACCGCATCGGCTTCGCCCGCCAGGCCTACAACGACCAGGTGCTGGAGTACAACGACCGCTCCAGCCGTTTCCCCGACCTGCTGATCGCGCGCCTGCTGGGCTTTGCCCATCTGCAGATGCTGCAGGCCACGCAGTCGGCCGAGGAGCGGCAGGCGCCGCAGGTGCGTTTCTGATGGCTGACGGCCTGCGATGAGGTTCTGGCACCGCCAGGGCGAGGCGCGGCGCAACACCCGCTGGCTGCTGCTGGCCTTCGCGCTGTGCGTGCTGGCCGTGGTGGCCGCCGTGCACCTGGGGCTGGCGCTGGCCTGGCTGCTGGCGGCGTGGATGCTGCCGGGCCAATGGGCCTATCCGGCCGGCTTCACGGCCGTGAACGTGGGCGTGACCCTGGTCCTGGTGCTGGGCGGCTGGTGGCTGGAGACCGACAGCCTGCGCGGCGGCGGCCAGCGGCTGGCGCGGCGCGTGGGCGCACGCGAGGCCCGTCCCGGCAGCAGCCTGGCCGAGCAGCAGCTGTGCAACATCGTCCAGGAGATGTGCATCGCGGCCCACATGCAGGCGCCGCAGGTCATGGTGCTGGCGCGCACCGAGGCCATCAACGCCTTTGCCGCGGGCTGGGACGGCGGCGATGCGCGGGATGCCGTGCTGGCCGTCACCCAGGGTGCGCTGGAGCACCTGACGCGCGAGGAGATGCAGGGCCTGGTGGCGCATGAGCTGTCCCATCTGCACGAAGGCGATACGCGCATGAACATGCAGCTGGGCGGCATGGTCTTCGGCCTGGAGCTGGTCTACAACTACGGCGATACGCTGCGCGAGCGCGGCGGTCCCTTCTGGTGGTTCGGTTCGGCCATCATGGCCGCTGGCTTCGTGGGCTGGCTCAGTGGCCACCTGCTCAAGGCCGCGGTGTCGCGCCAGCGCGAGTTCCTGGCCGATGCCCGCGCCGTGCAGTGGACGCGCAGCCGCGATGGCCTGGGCGGCGTGCTGCGCAAGGTCATGACGCAGCGCCAGGAAGAGCGGCGCCACTATGGCAGCTCGGGCGATGCGCGCAGCCATGTCGGGCTCAACCATCCCGCCGTGCAGCACATGCTGCTGGTGGATGCGCCGGGCGGCGGCCGCCTTGAGGCCTGGCTGGACTCGCATCCGCCGCTGGACGAGAGGGTGCGGCGCATCTACGGACGCGGCATGGGGCCGCTGCCGCTGCGCGCGGGCATGCAGCCGTCGGGCGCGCAATGAGCGGCCCGGGTGTCACAGGCCTGTCAATACGGGCCGGGACACTCGTGCACTTCCTCATTGCTACAAAAACCACATGCCGGTCCGTCAACTCCCCACCCTGCAATCCCTGATCCTGTCCCGCCGCCTGGCCCTGAGCGTGCTGGCCAGCGCCGCGCTGGTGGCCGCCTGCGGCGGCAGCGACAGCAACGACAGTGCCGCGCCCCAGGCCGCCAGCCAGCCGGCCACGGCCACGCTGGCCGTGCTGGAGACCACGGACCTGCATTTCAACGTGCGCAGCTTCGACTATTTCAAGCTGGCCGAGGACCCGTCCTACGGCTTCGAGCGCACGGCCACGCTGGTGCGTGCGGCCCGCAAGGAGTTCGCCAACACGCTGCTGGTGGACAACGGCGACACCATCCAGGGCACGGCCCTGGCCGACTATGAGGCCGAGGTCGCCAAGATCCCCTGCACGCAGCAGCTGTCCATGTACAAGGCCATGGGCGCGCTGGGCTTCGACGCCGGCACGCTGGGCAACCATGAGTTCAACTACGGCCTGCCGTTCCTGAACCAGGTGCTGGGCGGCGGCCTGGACGTGGACGGGGTGGACAAGTCCCTCAAGTGCGCGGGCAACGGCTTCCCGATGGCGCTGTCCAACGTCTACAGCAGCAAGACCCGGCAGCCCCTGGTGCAGCCCTATGTCATCCTGGAACGCAAGATCGCGGCCAAGGACAAGGATGGCAAGGCCGTGGAGCTGCCCATCAGGATCGGCGTGATCGGCTTCACCACGCCCGGCATCATGAACTGGGACAAGCGCTACCTCGAAGGCAAGCTCTACACCGAGGGCGCGGTCGAATCGGCCCGCAAGTACGTGCCCGAGATGCGCGCCAAGGGCGCCGACGTGGTCGTGGCCATGCTGCACGGCGGCCTCGATGGCGCGGCCTACTCGCCGACCATGGAGAACCCGGGCCTGTACCTGAGCCAGGTGGCCGGCATCGACGCCATGGTCATGGGCCACCAGCACAGCGTCTTCCCCGACACGGCGGCCACGCCGGCCTTTTCGCAGCCTGGCGTGGACAACAAGGCCGGCACCGTCAACGGCGTGCAGGCCGTCATGGCCAGCTCCTGGGGCAAGGCGCTGGGCGTGATCCAGCTGGCGCTCAAGTGGGACGGCAAGCAGTGGAGCGTGGACAAGGGCGCTGGCAAGAGCGAGCTGCGCAACATCCAGACCGGCAAGGACGCCGCGGGCAAGGCCACCTACGTGGCCGTGGACCCCTCGGTGGCGCCGCTGATCGAGACCCAGCACCAGGCGGCCATCCAGTACGTGAAGACGCCCATCGGCAGCACGGACTTCCGCATGAGCACGCTGTTCGCCGACGTGGGTGATCCGGGCGCCATCCAGATCGTCAACCAGGCGCAGCGCGACTACGTGGCCGACTACGTCAAGGCCAACCTGCCGCAGTACGCGCAACTGCCCGTGCTGTCGGTCAGCGCGCCCTTCAAGTCGGGCTTCCAGGGCGGCGCCGACTACACCGACGTGGCCGCGGGCCCGCTGGCCATCTACAACGCGGCCGACCTGTACCTCTATCCCAACACGGTGTACGCGGTGAAGGTCAACGGCGCCGACATCAAGGACTGGCTGGAGGCCGCCGCCAAGCGCTTCAACCAGATCGACCCGGCCAAGACGGGCGAGCAGCCGCTGATCAGCAGCTTCCCCGGCTACAACTTCGACATGTTCACCACGGCCGACGTGCAGTACGAGATCGACGTGACCCAGCCCGTGGGCAGCCGCATCAGGAAGCTGCAGTACCTGGGCAAGCCCATAGATGCCACGCAGGAGTTCGTGATCGCCACGAACAACTACCGCGCCACCAGCGGCAAGAGCTTCATCGCCAAGCTGGACGGCTCCAGCGCCATCTGGGCCTCGCCCGACGCCAACCGCGACGTGGTGATCGGCTATGTGCGCAAGCACGGCGCCATCACGCGCGCGGCCAACGGCGCGGCCAAGAGCTGGCGCTTCACCAAGGTGGCCACCTCGGCCAACGTGGTGTTCAGCTCCGGTGCCAACGCGCTGTCCGTGGCCCAGGCCGCAGGGCTGGACAATGTGTCGCTGGTGGCGGCGGACGATGGCTCGGGCAAGGGCACGTCCAAGTACCGCCTGGACCTCTCCAAATAAAAGGAGGGAGCGCCCCGCGCGCCTGGGGCGGGGCGCGCGGGGCGCTCGGGTGCCGGTCTTCAGCGCGCCGGCGGCAGCTCGAACACCAGGCAGGTGGTGGTGGCGTGGGCGTAGAGCGTGCCATCGGCCCCCACCAGGCGGGCCTCGGCCGTGGCCAACTGGCGGCCGCAGTGCAGCACGCGGCCTTCGGCGCGCACGCGGGCCACGCGCGGGGTCAGGCCCTTGACCAGGTTGATGCCCAGCTCGGCCGTGGTGTAGCCCCGGCCCGGCGGCATGCGGGTGTGGACGGCGCAGCCCAGCGCCGAATCCAGCAGCGTGGCGAACCAGCCGCCATGAATGCCGCCCATGGGGTTCAGGTGCGCGGGCCCGGGCCGGCCCTGGAACACGGCGCTGCCTTCATCCACCGAAATCAGCATGAAGTCCAGCGTGCGCGCGATGGGCGCGTAGGGCAGCTCGCCGCGCAGCATGGCCTGCATCAGCTCCAGCCCGCTGCGGCCCGCGACCTGGTCGGGCCGGGCCACGCCGGGGCCGGGGCCGGCGTCCAGCCGGGCCTGCACGGCCCGCTCCTCGTCCAGCCAGGCCTGCAGGGCCGGTGAGACCGCGTTGTCCGAAGGCGGGGTGGTGCGTGGTTCCATGGAATGTCTCCGTTTCTGGTGTGCAAGCGACCGGGATGGTGCCGTGGAAATTATTGTAGCTACAACGGTTGTATATGCAATAATGCTTTCCATGCGCAGCGATCCCGACCTTTTCCCCATGCCCCAGGGCTGCACCAACCACCGCGTGCGCCAGCTCATGCGCGGCATCGGCCAGATCTATGACGCCCATCTGGCCACCAGCGGGCTGCGCATCACGCAGTATTCGCTGCTCAGCCATGTGCTGGCCTCCAGTCCCGTGCGGCCCGTGGACCTGGCACGGCGCATGCGCATGGATGCCTCGACGCTGACGCGCAACCTCAAGCCCCTGGTCGATGCGGGCTGGGTGCGCATGGGGCCCGGCGAGGACCAGCGCAGCCGCCTGGTCCACATCACCGAAGAGGGCCGGGCCCGGCGCGAGCAGGCCAAGCAGTGCTGGAAGACGGCGCAGCACGAGATCAACGCACGCCTGGGCGCCCAGCGCGTGGCGGCGCTGCACGGGCTGATCGACGAATGCCTGGAGCTGCTGGACGCGCCTGCACAAGACTAGGGCGCACACCGCAGCCGCACCGAATCCCAACCCCGAGACGAGGCCTCCCATGCTCTCCCACCCCACGGCGCGCTGGCTGCAGCAGCGCGGCATCCACTACGGCTGGCTGGTCGCCGCCATCACCTTCCTGACCATGCTCACCATGTCGGCGGCGCTGGGCCTGCCCGGCGCCATGCTGCAGCCGCTGTCGCGCGAGTTCGGCTGGAGCACCGAGCAGATATCGAGCAGCCTGGCGCTGCGCTTTGCGCTGTTCGGCCTGCTGGGGCCCTTCGCGGCCGTGTTCATGGAGCGCTTCGGCCTGCGCGCCGTGATGTGCGCGGGCCTGCTGCTGGTCGGCGGCGCCATGGCCCTGGTCACCCAGGCCACGCAGCTGTGGCAGCTGTTCGTGCTGTGGAGCCTGCTGCTGGGCATGGGCACGGGGCTGACGGCCCTGGTGCTGGGCGCCGTCGTGGCCAACCGCTGGTTCGTGGCGCGCAGGGGCCTGGTGATCGGCCTGCTCACGGCCAGCGCGGCCACGGGGCAACTGGCCTTTTTGCCGCTGGCCGCCTGGATGATCGAGCACTGGGGCTGGCGCTCGGCCACCGTGCCGGTGTTCGCGGCCAGCGCGCTGATCGCCGTGCTGGCCTGGGCGCTGATGCGCGACCGGCCCGCCGACGTGGGGCTGGCGCCCTATGGCGGCGAGCCCGCGCCGGCGGGCGCCGCCGCGCCTGCGGCCATGACGCTGGCCACGCCCTTCAAGGTGCTGGCCGAGGCCGCGCGCAATCGCACCTTCTGGCTGCTGGCCGGCACCTTCTTCATCTGCGGCCTGTCCACCAACGGCCTGGTGCAGACGCATTTCATCTCGCTGTGCGGCGATTTCGGCATGTCGGCCGTGCCGGCGGCCTCGGTGCTGGCCATGATGGGGGCGTTCGACTTCGTGGGCACCGTGCTGTCGGGCTGGCTGTCGGACCGCTATGACAACCGCAAGCTGCTGTTCTGGTACTACGGACTGCGCGGGCTGTCGCTGTTCTGGCTGCCGCATTCGGAGTTCACCTTCTACGGCCTGGGCCTGTTCGCCATGTTCTACGGCCTGGACTGGATTGCCACCGTGCCGCCCACGGTCAAGCTGGCGGGCCAGCACTTCGGCCCGCAGAAGGTGGGCCTGGTCTTCGGCTGGATCTTCGCGGCCCACCAGCTGGGCGCGGCCACGGCCGCCTGGGGCGCGGGCCTGACGCGCACCCTGCTGCTGACCTATACGCCTGCGCTGTATGCGGCGGGCCTGGCCTGCCTGGTGGCGGCGGCGATGGCGCTGGTGATAGGGCGCTCGCGCAAGGCGCAGGCGGTGCCGGCCTGAATGCCGGATGCCGGCGGGGTTGCGCGCTTGCCGTCCTAGTCCGCGGCGAAGCCGGATGCGCGGATCGCGGGCTCCCACAGGCGTGCGGCTTGCTGGAGCAGGTCGGCGGCTTGCTGCGGCGAGCCTGTCCGGGCCTCGATGCCCAGCGCCGCCAGCCGCTGGCGAAGGTCGGCCTGGCCCAGCGCCTTTGCCAGGGCGGCATTCCAGTTCTGGACGGCATGCGCGGGCGTGCCCGGGGGGGCGAAAACCAGGTAGCGTCCCGTCACCACGAGCTGCGTGTAGCCTTGCTCGGCAAACGTCGGCACGTCGGGCAGCGCGCTGGCGCGCGCGGCGCTGGAGATGCCCAGCACGCGCAGCTTGCCGGCGCGGTGGAATTCGACCATGTCGGTCAGCGTTGCGATGCCGCCCGCGATCTCGCCCGACATGATGGCGGTCATGAGCGGGGCGCTGCCCTGGTAGGGGACATGCATGAGGGCCACGCCGATGTCACGGCCGATCATCGTGCCCGTGAAGTGCGGCGGCGAGCCGGCCGCCGGCGAGCCGAAGCTGGCCTTGCCGGGGTGTTGCCGGCTCCAGGCGGCATAGGAGGGCAGGTCCCGGATGCCGGAGCTGGCTGCGGTGGCCAGCGCGAACGGGAACTCGGCCACCACGGAGACCGGCAGCAGGTCGCCGGGGGCGTACGGCAGGCGCTTGAAGACGAATGGGTTGGTGGTGACGAGCCCGTCGGGCGCCAGCATGACGACGGAGCCGTCGTGGGGCTGCGCCTTCAGCAGGGCCGCCGCGACCTGGCCCCCGGCCCCCGGCCGGTTGTCGACGAGCACGGGCCGCTTCCATTCATCCCGCAGCTTGTCCGCGATGAGCCGCGCCACGGTGTCGGCAGAGCCGCCTGCGGGGAAGCCGACGACGATGCGGACCGGGGAATGGCTTTGTGCGTGCATGTGTCCCGCCACGGTGGCGAGCAAGGCGGCCGCGATCAGGCGGCGCAATCGGGTCACTGTCATGGTTCGCTCCCGTGGCTCGAAGAGGGCGGTGCCTCGGTGAAGACGACGCTGGGTTGCGCGCGGTAGTCCACATGCAGGCGCAGCACGTCCGGCCTGGCGGAATGCCCTGTGGTATCGAGCACGCGCTTGGCCAGGGTCAGGGCCGAGAAATCGAGGTCTGCCAGCACCAGGCCTTCCTGGTCCTCGGCCAGAGGCGGGGCCATTGGCGCGCCGTCGGGTCCGTAGACCATGGCGGCGCCGCCCGCCGCACAGCGGCCCTCCACGCCCATGAGGCGGCGCTTTTCGGGCGTGTCGCACAGTGCCGCGATCAGGTCCTGGTCGAGGACGGCCGTGGGGGCAATGACGAAGCAGGCCGACTCCACCGCCAGCGTCTGGTTGATGGCGGCGGTCATCGCGGGGCCGATGGTGTAGCGCCAGTCGCGCCCCATGCTGAGCGCAGGCCATGCCGCGACATGGATCTGCTCATGCTGCATCGCCAGCGCGTGGCGCGACAGCGGCATGAGGTGCTCCCAGCAGCACAGGGCGCCCACGCGGCCTGCGGCCGTCTCGGCCACGCGCAGATCGCTGCCGTCGCCTTCGCCGAAAAGCGAGCGTTCGTGATTGGACGGCTTGAGCTTGCGCCGGTGCTGCACGGTCCCGTCCACATCGATGATCGACTGCGCGAGGTACAGGCTGGCGCCGAAGCGCTCCACATGGCCCATCACGACCACGATGGCGTGCTTTCGGGCCGCGGCCGACAGTTGCGCCATCTCGGGTCCTTCGCGGACCAGGGCCTGCGCATGCAGCCGGACGGCCCATGGCATGCCCGCAGCCGGCGAATCCAGCCAGATCCACCAGGGGTAGCCGGGCAGCCAGGCCTCGCCGAAGGCGACGAGCTGCGCGCCCGCCGCAGCCGCCTGCTCGATGAGGCGCAGCGCCTTGCCGAGCGAGGCCTGGCGGTCCATGAACACCGGGGCCGCCTGCACGGCGGCGACGCGCAACGGGCGCCTGCCCTTGTCCGTGGCGCTCATGGTGCGGCCTCGCCAAAGGGGCCGCAGGCGGGCATGCCTGCCGCATCGGACAGGCACAGCCGCAATTGCACGATGTCCGGGCGCGCCCAGTGGCCAAAGGCATCCACCGCGATCTTGGCGCTGGCGATGCGGCTGCGGTCGATCTCGGCCAGCACGAGGCCGGTCTCGCCCTCGGGCAGCGCCTCGCAGAGCATCTCGCCGTCGGGCGAGTAGATCATGGAACTGCCGCCGGAACGCGCCATGCCGACCGGCGACATCATCTGCAGCCGCTCGGGCGTGTCGCACACGGTCTCCAGCATGTCGGTGTCGGCCACGCTGGTGGCCATGATCACGTAGCACTGGCCTTCGAGCGCGTAGCTGCGGCTGGCCAGCCGCGCGGCCTCGGGCCCCGTGCGGAAGGCGCTGCCCCGCAGCAGGCTGAAGGAGGGCCAGGCCGCCACGTGGACTTCTTCGCCCTGGGCCATGAGGCCGGCCTTGAACAGCACCTGGTAGTGCTCTCCGCAGCACAGCTGTCCGAATCGGCCCAGCGCCGTATCGATCGCGCGCAGGTCGCTGCCCATGCCCTGGCCGAACGTGCCGCGCTCCGTGCGCGCCGGCTTGAGCTTGCGCCGGCAGTGCAGCAGCCGGCCGTCGTCGCCGAACAGGGCCTGGCTGATGTAGAGGCTGCCGCCCTGGCGCTCCGAGAAGCTGAAGCTGACGTGCATGCGGTGCCTCGCTGCCGCCGCTGCGATGGCGCGCAATTGCGGGCCGTCGCGCTCCAGCGACTGGTCGGCATAGCGCAGGGCGAAGCGGCTGCCCCAGGCGGGGCTGCCCAGCCACACCCACCAGGGATAGCCGGGACACCACAGTTCGGGGAACACGATCAGCTGCGCGCCCCGCGCTGCGGCCTGCGCGATGAGGTCCAGGCTTCGCTGGATCGTCGCATCCGAGTCGAGAAAGGCCGGCGCGGCCTGGACGGCTGCAGCCGTGAACCGGGAGGGGCAAGAGGGCGTCATGTGGCGATTTTGCAGAGCCCGGCCCCGCCGTGGATATGCCGGATGGGCATACGCCGGCCCCATGCCCATCCGGCATGACGTGAAACAGCCATCGCCCCCCTAGAGTGGCCCCTGTTGCCCGCATTCCCCTTCCAGCAGGAGACTTCCGTGAGATGCACCTGTCCCGTTCGTGTGCCGATGGTGACGAGGATGATGGCCCGGGCCTTGTCCTGGTGCCTTGCCGCATGCGCTTTCACCGCCCCGGCCTTGGCACAAGCGCCGCAGGAGCCCTTGCGCATCGTCGTCGGCTACTCGGCTGGCGGCTCCGCCGACCAATGGGCGCGCATTCTGGCGCCGCGCCTGTCCGCCGAGGCCGGCCGTCCGGTCATCGTCGAAAACCACCCGGGGGCGGGTGGAAACCTGGCGGCCGATCTGGTGAGCCGCAGCGGCGCCCGCTCCTCCTTGCTGTACATGACAGGTGCCTCGCAGCACGGCGCGGGCGCCGCCCTCAATACGGGCGCACGATGGGATCCGGAGAGGGATTTCACGCCGATCGCGGCGGTGGCGGAGAGCGTCAATGTGGTGGTCGTGCGCGCGGCCAGCCCCTACGACTCGCTGCAAAGCCTGCTGGCCGCCGGCATGCGCGGCGACCGGCCGCTGACCTATGCATCGCCGGGGGCCGGCACGTCCCCGCATCTGGCCGGCGAGCTGCTGGGCCAGCGCACCGGCGCCAGGCTGGTCCACGTGCCCTACCGCGGCGCCTCCAATGCCCTAGCCGACCTGATGGGCGGCCATGTGGACCTGATGGTGGTGACCCTGACCGTCGTGCGTGAAGCCCTGCTGGCGGGCAGATTGCGCGCACTGGCCGTGCTCTCGCCCCAGCGTTCGCCGGCGCTCGCCGCCGTGCCGACGGCGCGGGAAGCGGGCGTGCCCGGCGTGGAGATGCGGGTCTGGGCGGGGCTGGTGGGGCCGCCCGGCATGCCTGCATCCAAGGCCGACGAGCTGAACCGCTGGATCGGCAAGGCACTCGACGATCCCGCCACGGCGCAGCGGCTGCAGGCGCTGGGATCGCAGCCCTTCAAGCTCGACCGGACTGCGTTCCGTGCCTTCGTGCACGAGGAGCTGGCTGCCGGGCGCAAGCTGGTCAGGGAGGCCGGCATCGGCATGCAAGCCCAGGCGTCCCCGCTCTCCGACACACCCGACCGCAAGGGCCATCCATGAATCTCGATGCACTCCAAAGCCAGATACCGGCCCGCCTGCTGACCGCTGCGCACGACATGGCGCCTTTTCTTGAAGACTGGCGCGGCCGGTGGCGGGGCCGGGCGCTCGCCGTGGCCCAGCCCGCCGATGCCGCGCAAGTGCAGGCGATCGTGCGCTGGTGCGCCGCCCACGGCGTGCCCATCGTCGCCCAGGGCGGCAATACCGGCCTGGTGGGGGCCGGCGTGCCGGACGGCAGCGGCCGCGCGCTGCTGCTCTCGCTGGCGCGGATGAATGCCGTGCGCCGCACCGACCCCGTCAACGGCACCGTGACGGCCGAGGCCGGTTGCCGCCTGGCGGACTTGCAGGAGCTGGCGGCCCGCCATGGTCGGCTCTTTCCCCTGTCGCTGGCATCCGAGGGGACCTGCACGCTGGGCGGCAACCTGTCCACCAATGCCGGCGGGGTGCAGGTGCTGCGCTATGGCAATGCGCGCGAGCTGTGCCTGGGCCTGGAGGTGGTCACTGCCGAAGGCGAGCTGTGGTCATCCCTGCGGGGCCTGCGCAAGGACAACACCGGCTATGACCTGCGGGATCTGTTCATTGGCGCGGAGGGCACGCTGGGCATCATCACGGCCGCGACCATGAAGCTGTTTCCCCGCCCGGCGGCTCAGGTGACCGCCTTCGTGGCGCTGGCCGAAACGCAGCAGGCGGTGCGGCTGTTCGAGATGGCCCAGCGCCATCTGGGCGGGGCCTTGACGGCCTTCGAGCTGGTCGACGACCGCTGCGTTGCCCTGGCCCAGCACCACTTTCCGTCGCAATGCCGCAGGCCGCTGCCCATCGCCTGCGCATCCTGGGTGCTGATCGAATGTGGCGACGGCCGGGACGAGGCGCGGGCCCGTGCGGCCTGCGAGGCCCTGCTGTCCGAGGCGCTGCAGGCCGAATGCGCGCTGGACGCCGTGGTGGCCGGCTCCCTGTCCCAGGCGCGCGAACTCTGGCGCCTGCGGGAGCTGTCGGCCGAGGCCCAGGTCAAGCAGGGGCCGAACTTCAAGCACGACATCTCCCTGCCGATCTCGGAGATCGCGCAGTTCATCGAGCGCATGCGCGTCGATCTGGCCAAGGCATTTCCCGGCACCGAGCTGCTGGTCTTCGGCCACATCGGCGACGGCAATCTGCACTTCAACGTGGCCCCGCCCGCCGGTCTGCGCGGCGCGGCATTCGAGGAGATGGAGGCGCGCGTCAACCGCCATGTCTATGACGCGGTGGATGCGGCAGGCGGCTCGTTCTCTGCCGAGCATGGCGTCGGACAGGCCAAGATCGACGAGGTCCGGCGCTACAAGCCCGCGGTCGAGCTGGGGCTGATGCGCAGGATCAAGCGCGCGCTCGATCCCCAGGGGCTGATGAACCCCGGAAAGGTGTTGGATGTCTGAACGGCCCACCCAGGAGCGGCGCATCGCCGCCCGCATGCAGGCCGTGCGCCTGTCTCCCACCCTGGCCTTCGAGCAGGCGGCCCATGCCTTGCGTGCGCAGGGGCGCGACATTGTCGTGCTGGGCGCCGGCGAGCCGGACTTTCCCACGCCCGCCCCGGTCGTGGAAGCCGCCCTGGCCGCGGCCCGCGCCGGCCAGACGCGGTACACGCCGATGGCCGGCACCGCCGCGCTGCGCGAGGCCATCGCCGCCAAGCTGCAGCGCGACCACGGGCTGCGCTACGGGCCGGACCAGGTCATCGTCTCCAGTGGCGCCAAGCAGTCGCTGTTCAACCTGATGATGGCCACGCTGTCGCCGGGCGACGAATTGCTGCTGCCCACGCCGGGCTGGGTCAGCTATGCCGACATCGCCCGGCTGGCCGGTGCCGAAACCGTGCGCGTGCCCACCACGTACGAGCAGGGCTATCTGCTGCAGCCCGAGGCGCTGGCCGCCGCCATCACACCGCGCAGCCGGCTGCTGGTGCTCAACAGCCCCTGCAATCCCACGGGGGCGCGCTATGGCCGCGGCGACTGGCTGGCGCTGGGCCGGGTGCTGGCCGCGCACCCGCAATTGCTGGTGGCCTGCGATGACATCTACGAAAAGATCCTGCTCGATGACGAGCCTTTCGTGCACTGGCTCCAGGCCTGCCCCGGGCTGCACGACCGGACGGTGGTCATCAACGGCGTGTCCAAGGCCTATGCCATGACAGGCTGGCGCATCGGCTACGCGGCGGGACCGCGCGATCTGGTCGAGGCCATGGAGCGCGTGCAGTCGCAGGTGACGTCCTGCGCCAGCTCGGTGTCGCAGGCTGCCGCGCTGGCGGCCCTGAACCTCGGTGACGAGCCCGTGCTGCCCATGCGTGCCGCCTTCCGCGAGCGCCATGCACAGGTCTTGCAGGCATTGCAGGCCCTGCCCGGGCTGCGCTGCCGGCCCGCGCGTGGCGGGTTCTACCTGCTGCTCGACGCCACCACGGCGGTGCAGGCACTGAAGGCGCGCGGCGCCATCGACCGGGCCGACGACGCCGACCTGGCGCAGTGGCTGCTGCGCGAGCATGGGCTGGGGCTGGTGCCGGGCAGCGCCTTCGGGGCCGCAGGCTGCCTGCGCCTGTCGTTTGCCGCATCGCCCCAGATCCTGCAGGCAGCGATGTCGCGCCTGGCCTGCGCATGGGAGGTATGGCAATGACAGGCCCTTGCGATACGGATTTCATCGCCGCCGGGCGCAATCCGCCCGCCTTCTTCGGCATGGTGAACCCGCCCGTTTGCCGGGCATCGACGATTCTGTACCCCCATCTCGCCGCGTTTGAAGCCGGCAAGACCCATGCCCCGGGCCAGCTGACCTACGGCCGCTACGGCACCCCGACGACGCTGGCGCTGGAAGAGGCCATGACGGGACTGGCACGCGGCCACGGCAGCCTGCTGTATCCCAGCGGCCTGGCGGCGATCTCCGGAACGCTCAGTGCGCTGCTGGCGCCCGGCGACCACCTGGCCATGATCGATACCGCCTATGCGCCGGCGCGCCGCTTCGCGGCCACGCATCTCGGACGCATCGGTGTGCGCTGCGACTTCTTTGCCGCGACCCCGGCCGGCCTGCGGGGCTGCCTGCGCGGCGACACCCGCGTCGTCTACCTGGAGGCGCCCGGCTCGCTGACCTTCGAGGTTCCGGACATGCGGGCGCTGGTGAGCGCCGTCCGCGAGCAATCGCCGGGCGCCGTGATCGTGTTCGACAACACCTGGTCCACCCCCATGCTTTTTCGTCCGCTCGAGCATGGCGCCGATGTGGTCGTGGAGGCCGCCACCAAGTACCTGTGCGGGCATTCCGACGTGATGATGGGCATCGCCACGGCCAGCGCCGCCGCCCATGCGCGCCTGGAGCCGGTGTACCGGCAGTTCGGCTGGTGCGTGGGCGCCGATGATGCCTATGCCGTGTTGCGGGGCCTGCGCACGCTGGGGCCGCGCCTTCGCCAGCATGGGCAGACCGGCCTGGAGCTGGCGCGCTGGCTGGCCTTGCGGCCGCAGGTCGAACGTGTGCTTCACCCCGGGCTCCCCGACCATCCCGACCATGCCGTCTGGCTGCGCGACTGGAGCGGGGCATCCGGCCTGTTCGGCATCGTCCTGCGTCCTGTCGCGCAGCGTGCATGGGAAGCCTTTTTCGACGGGCTGGCGCATTTCGGCCTGGGAGGCTCCTGGGGCGGCTACGAAAGTCTGCTGTTTCCGGACGACCCCTCGCGCCACCGCAGCGCTGGCGCATGGCGCACGGGCGGACGCTATCTGCGTGTGCATGCGGGGCTGGAAGATCCCCGGGATCTGATCGAGGACCTGGCAAAGGCCTTTGCGCGCATGCAGGCCGCTGCGGCGCTGGACTGACGAGGAGATACGGATGCAGAACCAAGACCTGTTGACTCAAATGGTGCGCAGCACCATGGCGCAGGTGCGCCGTGTGGTGGCACTCGCAGGCGTCGATCGCGCCGCGCTGGCGGACATCCAGTCCATTCTTGAACGCCTGGCCGCCCGCCGCGATCTTCTGACCTATGAGCGCTTCGCGCTGCCGCCGGGGCAGGTCAGCGTGCTCCACACGCTGGCCACGGACATGGAATGCGGGTGCACGCTCTACGTCAACCGCAGCGACGGCGGCCTGGCCTCGCCGCCCCATGACCACAACACCTGGGCGGTGATCGCAGCCGTCCATGGCACGGAGCTCAATCGGCTCTACCGGCGCGAGACGCTGGCGGATGGCAGCGAGCGCGTCACCGCCGTCCGCGAGGTCGCATTGAAGGAGGGCGCCGCCATCGCCCTCATGCCGCAGGATGTGCACAGCATCCGTGTCGAGCCCGGCACCCGGCTGCTGAACCTGCACCTGTACGGCGCGGCGATGGACAGGCAGTCGGGCCGGCGCCGGTTCGATGCCCAGGGGCGGGACAGCGGCCACTATGCGCCGCAGCCGCTGATCCTATGATCCGCAGCATCGACATTGCCGCCCTGCGCCAGCGCCTGGCTGCGCCGCAGGAGTTCGCCCTGCTCGACGTGCGGGAGCAAGCACGCTTTGGCCAGGGGCATCTGCTGGCGGCGGCATGCCTGCCGCTGGGGACGCTGGAGGCCGATGCGCCGCAGCGCCTGCCGCGCCTGGATGTGTCCATCGTCGTGCTCGACGACGGGCATGCCGACGCCATGCTGGCGCGGCGCGGCGCGCAGCGATTGCAGGCCCTGGGCTATACCGATGTCGCGGTGTTCGAGGGCGGCGTCGCTGCCTGGGCGGCTGGCGGTGGCGAGGTGTTTCGCGGCTTCAACGTCCTGGGCAAGGCCTTCGGCGAGTGGATCGAGCATGCATGGAGCATCGACGCGCTGGACGCGGCCGCTCTGGATCGGTGGCGACGGGGCGCGCAGGACCATCTGCTGCTCGACAGCCGGCCCCTGGATGAGCATCTGCGGGTGCGGGTTCCTGGTGCGCTGCATTGCCCCGGCGTGGAGCTGCCATGGCGTGTCCCCGGGCTGTTGCAGGACGGGCATACGCCCGTCGTCGTGCACTGTGCGGGGCGCACGCGCAGCATCATCGGTGCCTGCTTGCTGCGCCTGCTCGGCCTGCCCAATCCCATCTACGCACTGCGCAACGGCACGATGGGCTGGCAACTGGCCGGCCTGCAGACGGCCTCGGGCGGCGATGCGCAGTTGCCGCCGCCCGCTGCGCAGAGCGCGGCAGTCTTCGGCCCGGCCGTGGCGGCGCTGCGGCAGCGCTGCAAGATTGCGCGGCTCGGCGCGCAGCAGTGGCAGCAGATGCGCAGCGACGCTTCCCGCACGCTCTATGCGTTCGACATCCGGACGCGGCAGGAGTATCTCGACGGCCATCCGGCCGGTTTTCTGCATGCGCCGGGCGGCCAGCTGCTGCAGCAGCTGGATGAGTATGCGCCCGTGCGCCACAGCCGCATCGTCGTCACTTCCGACGACACTTTGCGGGCCGACGCCGTGGCCGTGATGTTGTGGCAGATGGGATGCGACGACGTGGCCGTCGTCGGGACTGCCGAGGCGGGGCCGCTGCGGCAGGGCCCCGAGCCCCTGCGCCGCTGGCAGGCGCCGCCGGGCGAGCGCCTGGTCGCCCCGGCGCAGCTGGCCTCATGGATCGCTGCCGGGCAGGCGCTGGTGCTGGATCTGTCGCCCAGCCCTGCCTACCGGCGCGCGCACATCCCCGGGGCGTGGTTCGCGGTGCGCTCCCGGTTGCAGCAGGCGCTGCAGGCCGTGCCGCCGGCGCAGCACATCGTGCTGACCAGCACGGATGGCGAGACGGCCGCATGGGCCGTGGCCGCCGACAGCGGGTTGCCGGGCCATGTGGTCGCCCTGGCGGGCGGCAACCGCGCATGGGCCGCCAGCGGCGGGCCGCTGTCGGCGGCGGCCCCGCGCTGGGCGGACGAGGTGGACGATGTCTATGTCCTGCCGTATGACTACCAGGGCGATGTGGCAGCGCAGATGCAGGCCTATATCGACTGGGAGCTGGCGCTGGTGGCGCAGCTGCGGCGCGATGGCTCGGTCCGCTTCAGGCCGGTGCCGGCCGCGCGGTGAATGGCGCGCCGCGGCGGGGCAGCGGCCGGGGAGGGGCCGTCACGGGGCAGATGCCGCCTCGCTGCGCACAAGGCACTCGCCGCCGGTGGCTGCCAGCATGGCGTCCACACTGTGGCGGATGGCCGCGTGCAAGGCATCGGCGGCCGCGCTGCGAGGGCGGTCCTTCAGCCAGACCAGATGGCGCTCCACGAAGGCGCCAGGAATGGACTGCAACTGCAGGCACTGCTGCTGCGCCTCTTCGTGCACGGCCGAAAACGGCAGGATCGAGCGGGCGCCCCCCGCCGCGATGAGCCGCTTGACGCTGGCCGTCGGCGTCACGGCGATGCCCGTGTCCGGATGCAGTCCGATCGAAGCCGCCGCATCCGCCACCGCACGCGCAATGTCGGAGTCGCTGGTCGGCGTGACGAAGGGGGCCGGCCTGCCGGCTGCGGCCGATGCGCTGCGGGGTGCCACCAGGAACAGGGCTTCCTTCCAAAGCGGCTCGCGTGCGATCCGCGGCTGCGGGCAGACGTCCGTGGAAATGGCGAAATCCAGTTGCCCGGCAAAGATCTGTTCCCGCAATGAGGGGCGGTCGCCTTCGATGACGCGCAGGCGCAGCCCAGGGGAAACCTCGACGGCCCAGGCCATCACCCGGGGCAGCAGCAATGCCATGGGGCCCGCCGCCATGCCCAGGCGCAGGACATTCCCATCGTGCTCCACCTCCTGGCGCATCGATTGCTGCAGGCGCTCGAATTCCTGCAGCCAGGCCTGCGCCTTCCCGTACAGGCGCTGTCCGGGCGCAGTCAGGTCCACGCCGGCCTTGGTACGCACGAACAGCTCGGTGCCCAGGGCGTGTTCGAGCTGCTGTATGCGGCGGCTCAATGCCGGCTGCGCGATGTGCAGCTTCTGCGCGGCGCGGTTGATGCTTCCGGTATTGACGACTTCCAGGAAGCACTGGAGCTGACGTTGATCGATGTGCATCGGTCGCCTCGGTTGCGGGGTTGGCCTGCATTGTCAGGCCGGGCCGGCGGCGGCCGCCATCGGGACATCCTGGGGGGAGAGCGGCGGCGAGAAGGCTTCCACGCGCTGGGCGGGATGGCGGTTGAGCATCAACCGGTAGACGTCGGGGCGGGAGTAGTGGCCGACGGGGTCCATGGCATTCTTGGCCACGCCGATGGCGCCCAGGTCGATCTCGGCGATGAGCAGGCCCTCCTGGGTCTCGGGCAGCTTGTCCGTCAACGGGCTGCCATCGGGTCCGTAGATCAACGCATGTCCGCCGCCCGCATGGGTCAACGCGCGCTTGTCGGGGGTGTCGCACAGCTCCTCGACCATCGCATCGCTGATGGTGGCGCAGGGCGCGAGCACGAAGCAGCCGCCCTCCACCGCATACACCTTGCTGATGGCGTTGTTCGTTTCCCAGCCCAGTTGGTGCGCGAAGGGCTCATAGGTGGAGAAGCTGGGCCAGCAGGCCACATGCACCTGTTCGTGCTGCGAGAACATGGCGAATTTGTTGAGCGACAGCAGGTTTTCCCAGCAGCACAGCGCGCCCAGCCGGCCCAGCGGCGTGTCGTGCACGGCGAGGTCGCTGCCGTCGCCCTCGCCGAACACCGTGCGTTCCCCGTGGGTGGGGCGGACCTTGCGCCGCCGATGGATGGTCTCGCCATCGGGGCCCAGGATCCACTGCGCGATGTACAGCGAGCCGCCGCAGCGTTCCGACAGGCCGAGCACGGCGGTGATGCCCGAGGCGCGGACCGCCCGCCGCAGCCGTTCGGCCTGGGGACTGTCATAGCACAGGGAGTTGTCGAAGTAGCGGCGCACGAAGCCGCGCGCCACGGCCCAGGCCGGAGGGCCCATCCAGATATGCCAGGGGTAGCCGGGAATGAAGGTCTCGGGAAAGGCGATCAGCTGGCAGCCCCTGGCTGCGGCTTCCTCGATGAGGGCGATGCACTTGTCGACGGTGGCATCGATATCCAGCCACACAGGCGCCGCCTGCACGACGGCGACGTGGTACTTCGGGTGCGCAACGGCCATGGTTCGCTCCTGGGCAATGACGAATGACGAGGAACAAAAGGGTAGGGGCGCGGGACGCAAGGCGCTGTGCTGGAAGCGACCGGTTTCATGGCTGGTTCCGCCCTCGGCGCCCAGGGATTCACCCAGGAAGCGCCCCGGAGCACGCCACTAGACTGTGTGGCGTGCAGCCTGCGCCTTGGCGCAGCCTTTCCCTTGCGAGGCCCCATGTCCACCGACGCCCTGCTGTCAGACAACGCGTGCGCAGCCGCGCCTTCGGCCCTGGCGAGAACGTGCATGAGCACGGCCAGCGTCGATGTCCGCGATCGCTTCGCCTATTGGAACGACATGGTCTGTGCCGCCTATGTGCCGCTGGAATGTGAGCCGCCCGAAGCCTGCGAGATCGTCGGCGAGATCGCGCTGAGCCGCCTGGGGCCGCTGGAGCTGACGCAGCTGCACTCCTCGGTGCGCAAGGTGCGTCGCACCCCCCGCCTGATCGGTCGCGATGCCCACGACTTCTGCCTGGTGCAGGTCCAGCGCTCGGGCAGCGCGCTGGTCAGCCAGGGCGGCCGCCAGGCCACCGTGCGGCAGGGGGACTTCGTTGTCTATGAGACTTCCCGGCCCTATGAGCTGTGCTTTGGCGGACCCACCCACGAAGTCATCGTGGTGAGGCTGCCGCGCGCCGCGCTGGCGCCGCATGTGCCGGACTTCGAGGACCTGACCGCCGTCGCCGTGCCGGCCACCTGTGCGGCCGCCCATCTGCTGGGCACGATGGTCGATACGCTGCAGCGCAGCCAGGACCCCGTTTATCCGTCGTCGGCCGTCAGCTTCTCGGAGTCCATCGTGAGCATGGTCGCGGCTGGCCTGCGCAGCCTGCCGGGCGCCAACGCGCGCGGCGCCTCCAGCATGGCGTCCTTCCATGTCACGCGGGCCCGGCAGTACCTCACGGAGCATCTGCGCGACCCGCAACTGTCCGTGGCCGGAATGGCTCGGGCGCTGGGCGTGTCGCCGGATTACCTGGGCCGGCTGTTTCGCGCCGAGCCCATGGCGCTGTCGAGGCTGATCTGGCACAAGCGGCTGGAGGCCTGCCGGCGCGAGCTGTCCGATCCCCGGCAGGCGGGGCGGCGGGTGAGCGAGATCGCGTTTGCATGGGGGTTCAACGACGCCGCCCATTTCGCCCGCCTGTTCCGGCAAGCCTTCGGTGCCAGTCCGCGCGCCTGGCGCCAGGCCGCGCTGGGCAGCGCGCCGCTGCTGGCGCCACCCCAGGGGAGCTGACCCCTTTGCCGGGCCAGGGCGCCGTCAGTACAGCTGGCGCTTGCCGGGCTGCAGCAGCACGACCAGCGCGCCCGCGCCGCCGTCGGCGGGGCGGGCCTGCACGAAGGCCAGCACTTCCTTCTTCTGCACCAGCCAGCGCTGCACGCGGCCCTTGAGCACGGGTGTCTTGCCCGGCGAGCCCAGTCCCTTGCCATGCACCACGCGCACGCAGCGTATGCCCGTGCGGTGGGCCAGGCGGATGAACTGGCCCAGGGCCTCGCGGGCCTCGTCCACGCGCAGGCCGTGCAGGTCCAGCTGGCGCTGGATGCTCCAGTGGCCGCCGCGCAGCTTGTGCGTCACATCGCGCCCGATGCCGGGGCGGCGAAAGCTCAGCTGGTCGTCGATGTCCAGCAGGGTGCTGACGTCGAATTCGTCGCTCATGGCCTCCTGCAGCACGCGCTGCTCGTCCAGCTCCAGCTGCAGGGGCAGCGGCTCGGGCGGCTCGGGGGCATGGCGGTGGCGTGCATGCGAGGCCTTGAGCGCATGCACGGGGCCCACGGTGTTCTCGAACAGCTTTTGCTCGGCCAGCGCGCGGCGCGCCGCTTCGGCGCGCTGCTGGCGCAGCAGGGCCTCCTGCGCGGCGGCTTCGGCCAGCGCGCGGCGCAGCGGCGCAAGGTCCTGGAGGCTCGTGGCTTTCAACGTCATGGTGACGCCGGTTGTACCGCAATTTCGGCACCCCGGCGGCCATGGCGGGCCACGCTCTACAGCAGGCCCTGCTCCGCCATGGACAGCGCGGCGCCGGGTGCCACGATCAAGTGGTCCAGCACCTGGATGTCGATCAGGTTCAGCGCGGCCTGCAGGCTTTGGGTGATGGCCCTGTCGGCGGCGCTGGGCTCGACACGGCCGCTGGGGTGGTTGTGGGCCAGGATGACCGCGCCCGCATGGTGGTGCAGCGCCCGCAGCGCCACTTCTCTTGGATAGACGCTGGTGCGGGTCAGCGTGCCGCGAAACATCTCCTCCAGCGCGATCAGCCGGTGCTGGCCGTCGAGGAACAGCACGGCGAACACCTCGTGGGGCCTGGCCGCCAGATGCATCTGCACATAGCTGGCCACGGCCTGGGGAGATGTCAGTGCCGGGCGCTCGCGCAGTTGCTGGGCCATGGCGCGCCGCGCCAGTTCCAGCACGGCCAGCAGCTCGGCGCGCTTGGCCGGGCCCAGCCCCTTGATGTGGCACAGGTCGGCATAGCCTGCCTGCAAGAGCCCGGACAGGCCGCCCTGGCCGGGCAGCTCCAGCAGCTCCTGCGCCAGTTGCAGCACGCCCTTGCCGGCCATGCCGGTGCGCAGCACGATGGCCAGCAGTTCCGCGTCGGACAGGGCCGAGGGTCCGCGCGCCGCGAGCTTTTCGCGGGGCTGGGCATCGGCGGGAAGGTCTTTCAGTGCCATGTGGGAGCCTGGTGGTGCGCCGGTGGCGCGGTTGCACGGGGCGTGGGGGCATGGATGTTTTTCTACAATACGGGCCATGACCTCTAGCGCTTCTTCCACGGCCATTGCCACTGTCCAGGCCGGCTCGTTTCTCACGCTGCATTACCGCCTGTCCGGCCCGGCCGGCGACGTGATCAACACCTTCAACGACAAGCCCGCCACGCTGTCCCTGGGCGCTGGCGAGCTGTCGCCGGCCGTGGAGCAGCGCCTCATCGGCCTGGCGGAAGGCTCGCGCAGCACTTTCGAGATGCCGGCTGGCGAGGCCTTTGGCGAGCGCAATGGCGACATGGTCCAGTGGGTGGCGCGCAAGCTCATGAACGAACTGGGCGATCCGCACGAACAGTATGCGCCGGGCGACGTGGTTCAGTTCCCCACACCCGACGGCCTGGGCAGCTATGCCGGCGCCGTGGTGCAAGTGCGCGAGGATGGCGCCGTTCTTTTTGATTTCAACCACCCGCTGGCAGGTCAGCCCGTGACCTTCGAAGTGCAGATCATCGGAGTGCTCTGAGGTGCAGCAGGCCCAGCCGACCCCGATGGCCCAGGACGTATCGCCCCAGGAAATCCTGCTTGCCGAGCCGCGCGGCTTTTGCGCGGGCGTGGACCGTGCCATCGAGATCGTCGAGCGCGCGCTCGCCAAGTTCGGCGCGCCCATCTACGTGCGCCACGAGATCGTGCACAACACCTTCGTGGTCAACGACCTCAAGGCCAAGGGCGCGATCTTCATCGAGGAGCTCGATGACGTGCCGCCGGGCGCGACCCTGGTCTTCAGCGCCCACGGCGTCAGCAAGGCCGTGCAGCAGGAGGCCCAGCGCCGTGGCTTTTCCATCTTCGACGCCACCTGCCCGCTGGTCACCAAGGTCCACGTGGAAGTGGCCAAGCTGGCCAGGGAAGGCTACGAGTTCCTGATGATCGGCCACAAGGGGCACCCCGAGGTCGAGGGCACCATGGGCCAGCTGTCCGAAGGCATCCACCTGGTCGAGGACGAGGCCGACGTGGCCCGCGTCACGCCCCGCCAGACCGAGAAGCTGGCCGTGGTCACCCAGACCACGCTGTCGGTGGATGATGCGGCGGGCATCACGGCCGCCATCCGCGCGCGCTTTCCGCAGGTGCGCGAGCCCAAGCAGCAGGACATCTGCTATGCCACGCAGAACCGCCAGGATGCCGTGAAGGTGCTGGCGCCCCAGGTGGATGTGCTGATCGTCGTGGGCAGCCCCACCAGCTCCAACAGCAACCGCCTGCGCGAGCTGGCGGCGCGCCTGGGCACGCCTGCCTACATGGTGGACAACGCGGGCGAGCTGCGCGAGCAATGGTTCACCGGTGCCCGGCGCGTGGGACTGACGGCCGGCGCCTCGGCGCCCGAAGTGCTGGTCGACGAGGTCATACGCAGGCTGCGCCAGCTGGGGGCGCTGTCGGTGCGCAAGATGGACGGCATCGAGGAGACCGTGAAGTTCCCCCTGCCCAAGGGCCTGAAGATCGACGCGGCCACGGGGCTGGAGATCGCGGTGCGCAAGATGCCGGAGACCGGCGGCTGAGCCGGCAAGGGCCCGTGCGCGGCGGGCCGCCCGTCGGTCAGCTCCACAGATCCAGAGGGGGATCGGACGCCACCGCGCGCAGGATGTCCGTGCGGCTGATGAAACCCACCACAAGCCCTTGCTCATCCGTCACGGGCAGGCCTGGCAGGCCGGTGTCCAGCAGCACGCCGGCCACGCGGCGCAGGTGGGTGCCGGCGGCCACGGTGGGGACCGGCGAAATCATCACCTCCCTGACCGAACGGCGCGCCAGCGCGATGGCGTCCTTGATGGCGCCGGGCTCGGGCAGCAGATCCAGGGGCGCCATGTCGGCGCGCAGCAGCAGGCCGACCACATGGCCGCCCGCATCCAGCACGGGCGCCTGTGCCACGCGCTGCTCGGCCAGCACGCGCCAGGCATCGTTGACGCCCGCCTCCTGCGAGACGGTCACGGCGTCGTGGCTCATGACGTCGGCCACGGTCTGCAGCGGCTGGCGCGGCTGGCTCGGCCCCTTTTCGGTGGACAGATAGGCGTCCACGGCGTCGCGGCTGCGCAGCGGCGCCTCGCCGCCACCGGCCGGCGTGCCCGTGAGATCGGCCAGGATGGCGGGGAAGGGCGGCACATGCTCATCGGCCGTGCTGTCGCCGGCGCGGGTGCGCAGGGCCTGGGGGCGCTGCACGCGGCGCACGGGCGCCACCTGTCCCAGCCGCTCGGCGGGACCGCGAAACATCTGTCCATTGGGACCGAAGACGAAAAACATGGCTGCTCCCGGCTGCTGGACCGCCCGCATCCCAGGCGTGCGTGCGGCCCTTTCGCCACAGTATCGGCGCAAGCGGCGGGTTCTGTAGCGCAAAGGCCACGGGCACCGGTACAGGGTTACCGCCTAAAATCGCCGGCTATGCTCGATATCCTTCTTCTTCGCAAAGACCTCGATTCGGCCATCGCCCGGCTCGAAACCCGCAAAAAGCCCCAGGCCTTCCTGAATGTGGAGGCTTTCCAGTCCCTGGAAACGGAGCGCAAGTCCCTGCAGACGCGCACCGAGGAGCTGCAGTCCAAGCGCAACCAGCTGTCCAAGCAGATCGGCATGCTCATGGGCAAGGGCGAGAAGGATGCCGCGGAGGCGGCCAAGGCCGAAGTCGGTGCCTTGAAGACCGAGCTGGACCAGTCGGCCACGCGCCTGGAGCAGATCCAGGCCGAGCTGCAGACCATGCTGCTGGCCGTGCCCAACCTGCCGCACGCCAGCGTGCCCGTGGGCGCCGACGAATCCGGCAATGTGCAAGTGCGCAGCTGGGGCACGCCCAGGGCCTTCGACTTCGAGGTCAAGGACCATGTGGACGTGGGCCAGCCCCTGGGCCTGGACTTCGACATGGGCGTCAAGCTGTCGGGCTCGCGCTTCACCGTCATGAAGGGCCAGATCGCCCGGCTGCACCGCGCGCTGGCGCAGTTCATGATCGACCTGCAGACCGGGGAACATGGCTATACCGAGTGCTACGTGCCCTACGCCGTCAACGCCGACTCGCTGCGCGGAACCGGCCAGCTGCCCAAGTTCGAGGGCGACCTGTTCGCCGCCAAGAAGGGCGGGCAGGACGGCGAGCCCGTGCCCGACAATGCCGCGCTCTACCTGATTCCCACGGCGGAAGTGCCGCTGACCAACTTCGTGCGCGACGTGGTCGTGGCCGAGGACCAGCTGCCCATCAAGCTCACGGCCCACAGCCCGTGCTTCCGCTCGGAGGCCGGCAGCTATGGCCGCGACACGCGCGGCATGATCCGCCAGCACCAGTTCGACAAGGTCGAGATGGTGCAGATCGTGCATCCGGACAAGAGCTACGAGGCGCTGGAGGAGATGACCGGCCATGCCGAGGCCGTGCTCCAGAAGCTGGGCCTGCCCTACCGCGTGATGAGCCTTTGCACGGGCGACATGGGTTTCGGCGCGGCCAAGACCTATGACCTGGAAGTGTGGCTGCCCGCGCAGAACACCTACCGCGAGATCAGCTCCGTCTCCAACTGCGAGGCCTTCCAGGCCCGCCGCCTGCAGGCGCGTTTCAAGAACGCCCAGGGCAAGAACGAACTGCTGCACACGCTCAACGGCTCGGGCCTGGCCGTGGGCCGCACGCTGGTGGCGGTGCTGGAGAACTACCAGAACGCCGATGGCTCGGTGACCGTGCCCGAGGCACTGCGGCCCTACATGGCCGGTCAAACTTTGCTGAAGGCCTGAATTTTTAGGCTATAATTTCAGCTTCGACGCTGCGGAGAGGTGGCAGAGTGGTCGATTGTACCTGACTCGAAATCAGGCGTACGTGTGAGCGTACCGAGGGTTCGAATCCCTCCCTCTCCGCCAAGATGCAAGCCGCTTGAGTATTATCGAAAGATAATGTCAAGCGGCTTTTTTGCGTCATATCGGCGGCAATGCACCGTCATGGTGCCTGCATGCAAAGGCCGATATCCCTGCCTATCCCCTGTCTATCCTCTGGCTATCCCTTGTCTATCGGCCGTGATGCGGTGGCGCATCGGCAGGCCGCATATCGATTGGATTGCGGCACATTGCCCTGCTGCAATTGCCATTTCTGCCGGCAGGGCCGTCTTCGGGCGGCTTTTTCCATGGGAATTTCGCCGCGCAAAGTGGATCGTAAGTGGAAGTCCTCATGCAGATTGTGCTGCAAGGACTTGGCGCTTTTTATAGAATACGCCATCGCTAGCACACTAACCAGGAGAGATCAATGACAGTTGATTACAAGACCCTTTTGCAGCAGAAGGCCGAGCTCGAAGCAAAGATCGCCGAGGCGCTGAAGCAGGAGAAGGGGTCGGCAATCGCGCAAGTGCGAGAGCTCGTTCAGCAGTATGGACTGACCCACGACGACCTCTTTGGCACCACCAAGCGCAAGGCATCGGTCGGTGAGGCAAAGTACCGCAATCCCGAAACCGGCGCCACCTGGACCGGCCGCGGCAAGCCGCCCAACTGGATTCTGGGCAAAGACCGCACGGCATTCGAGATCTGAACAAGGCCACGGCCGGACCGTCCGAAGCAGAAAGCCCCGCAGTCGCGGGGCTTTTGTCTGTGCGGCTTCTGCAGACCTTTTGCAGGCCTTCTGCAGACCTTTTGCAGACCCTTTGCAGGCCTTTTTTCCGGACCTCTCACATGCCTTTCACATGCCTGTCGCACCCCGGCATATGGCTTGCGGCCGGCAGGCGCCCGGCCCGGGCGCCGCCCGCTCTGGCGGCCATGGCCTGCCTGGCTTTGCAGCCGGGGCGATGCCTATTGCGCCGCTCTGCGGCGCGGGCCGTATCGCCGCAGCACGGATTACAGATAGGGCACGCCGTAGTAATCGTGCACGCGGCGCCCATACTCGTCGGTATAGGCGGGCGCCGTGCTGCGCTCGTAGCGGGGAGCGCTTTCAAGCTGGTCGCGTGTCAGCGAGACAACGTATCCCTCGCGCTGCACGTCGTACTTCAGCGATTCCCAGGGCAGGGGATAACGGTCCGTGCCTATGCCCAGAAAGCCGCCGAATTCCATGACGGCATAGCGGACCTTGCCCGAGATCTTGTCGATCATCAGGGTGTCGATGGAGCCCAGTTTGTCGCCAGCGGGGTTGTAGACGTTGGTGCCGTTGACCTTGTCCGAGGAAATGACGCTGGATGCGGTATTGGGTGTGACCATGGCAATCTCCGGTGATGGGGTTGGTGCGTGCGCGCCGCAGCGAAACGCCTGGGGCGGCCCGGGGAGGCGGGGATGGCGCAGGGCATGCAATCCGTTGCCTGCCTGCCCGGCCCCGCCTGGCGAAGTCGAAGCCTTCGTGCTTCTGGAGTCAGCTTAGCCACGCCGCTTTGCCGGGCGGGTAGTCATGCCGCCGCAGCGGCGGTAGGAGGGCAGTGGACCGGCGGCGGCGCGGTCCTACGCGGGGTCGGAGAGCCTGCGCATGCCGGCGTGGCAAGGGCCTGCACACGGCGCGGTGCGGTGCAGGGGACGTCCGGCTTCGCACACGGCGGCGATCCTGCCCTCTGGATCGCCTCCGGATGGTCGCAGAGGGCCTGTGGCGCGGGACGCTAGCGCCAGCAGTTGTCCACGGTCCCGGCGCTCACGCCCTTGACGCCCAGGGCGTCCAGGGTGAAGTCGCCGCAGCGCGTATCCGCCGTCTGGCTGGCCGCGCGCGTGGCCTTGAGCGTGTAGCCGCCGTCGCCGGCGACCTGGCTGATGCTCAGCGTGTAGTAGCCGTGTTCCGACTGGTTGGCATAAGGCAGCTTGAGATTGGAGACCGTCGTGGTGTAGCTGCCGTTTTGCGCGCGCCAGCGCTCCTGGCGGGCGGCGGCCTCGCCCAGCAGGCTCTGCGCTTCCACGCGCCGCGAGCGCAGGATGTATTCCTGGTAGGACGGATAGGCGATGGCCGCGAGGATGCCCACCACGGCCACGGTGATCATCAGCTCGATCAGCGTGAATCCGCGTTCGGCATTGCGCGCCGGGCGTTGGTGCAAGGGCGATGTCCATGGGGTGCTCATGCCGGTCTCCTCAGTTGGCGGGCTGGCGGCGCCAGCTCTGGCGGCCCACATCCATGCCGTGGTTGATGGCTGCGCCCGAATCCGGCGTGGCCGTCGCCTTCTTGCCGTCGGGGTTGAAGACGATGCCGCCGCTGACGGCCTGCTTGCCCGCGCCCACTTCGTAGCCGCTGATCTGCTTGCCGCCCAGGTTGTCGGCGGAGTTGAACAGCCGGTTGTTGTCCACGTCGAAGGCAACGAAGTTGAGCTGGCCCCCGGTGTTCGGGTCGATGTCGTAGAGCGTGCTGTTCATCTCGCCCGCGCATGGGTCCTGCGACGTGCGGATGCTGGTGAACACAAGTCCCCGGCCGTAGAGGCTCATGTCGTACACCAGGCGCTCGCCGTCGCGTGGCAGATTCACGTACCAGCCCCATTGCGAGACGTTCTCGTCCGTGGTGCCGTTGCCGTTCGCGTACCACGCCACGGTGTTGGCGCTGAGCCAGAACTTGCCCGGATAGTCCTGCAGCTCGGTGAAGGTCTGGCTTTGCAGGTGGGCCCGGCCCTTGCTGGCGGTGGGCAGGGTATCGGGCGCAGTGGTGCCGGGGCTGCTGTACCGGTCCCAGATGCCGTAGAGCGTCTGGCGGTCCTGCAGGAGCTTGTCGGCGTCCGCCATGAAGCGGCCCGTGCCCACGATCACGAGATCGCCCTTGCCGGTGGGGTGGCGCGTCACGTAAGGGGCTGCGGTGATGGATTGGCGGCGGCTGTTGGCATCGCGCGCGGTGAAGAACCGCTGGGCTCTCCATTCACTGCTGCTGCCGCTGGAAAAGTCGAAGCGCCAGACATTGCCGGCGAGGTCGCCGGCGTAGGCCATGTCCACCTTGCCGTCGGTGTTGTTGTCGATTGCGGCGATGCGCGACAGGCCATTGCCTATCGGCAGCGAGGCGGTCAGCTCCTGTGCGGTCATGCCGCCCGCGAGGTCGAAGCTGCGGATGATGCTGCCGTTGGCCACGTCGAGGACGAACAGGCTGGCGTCGCCGGCCGTGCTGTTCGCGCCCTGGTAGCCATTGGGCAGCAGCACCACCCACTTGCCCTTGCTGCCGCCGGCGTCGTTGAGCCGGGCCACGGTGGGCCTGGCCAGCGCGTAGCCCATGTTGGCATGCTGCTCGGGGCCGAATTCCCAGAGCAGGGTGGGCGCCGAGGGGGTGGTGATGTCCAGCGCGAAGATCTGGCGCCCGCCTGCGCCCAGGTTGCCGATCAGCACGCGATGCCAGGCATTGCCGAAGTAGACGTCGGAGACGACGGGGCTGCCGTCCACGAAGTAGCGGTGCGGCAGGCCCCCCTTGCCGCCGTAGTTGGGCGTGGTCAGGAGGCCCAGCGTGTCCCGGACGCCAGAGGGGATGAAGGCGAAGGTCTCGGCGCCCGTGGCGGCGTTGAAGGCATGCAGCATGCCGTCATTGGCGCCGACGTAGAGCATTTCCGGCTTGGCGGCCTGCGCCTGCGCGAATGCCGCGTAGTCGCTGGTGCCGCCTTCCAGCCGGTTGGCGGCGGCCGCCTGGTACAGCGGGCCTTTCACGCGCACCAGCGAGGAATTGACGATATCGCCCAGCACATTGGGCCGCTGGTTGTCCAGCAGCTTGCGCACGCGCAGGTCGTCGTCCGCCTGTCCGCGCAGGAAGGCGATGCGCCGTTGCGCCAGGCCGTCGGCCACGCCGGTCACGGGGCTGGTGTTCAGCGCGGCCAGCCAGGCCGCATCGGCGGGCTGGTTGTTGAGGGTGGCGAAGGTGAAGGTGCGCAGCGCCAGCTGCGAGCCGCTCCTGCCGGCGTAGTAGATGGTGCGATCGTCGGGCGAACGCTCGGACAGCTTCTGGGCCGCGCTCCAGGTGAGCGTCCTGTCGCCGCCTTTGGCGAGGGCTTCCTTGATCACGTCGCCGCTCCAGGTTTCCGCCTCGAACGAGGTGCGGTACAGGTCCGCGCCCTGGGCCAGGTTGGACGTGGGCATGTCCACGCTGGCGGTCGTCACGGAGGAGGTGCTTTGCAGGATGCTGTTGAATGCCTTGGTCAACTGGGCCTGCAGCGTGGTGGCATTGGTGACCAGGAAGTAGTTGTCCGGATCGCCCGTGATCTTGCTGGGGTCGCGGTCCGGAACCCCGTACTTGGCGGCATACCACAGCGGGTTCTTGAGGAAGCTGCCCGAGGCGGCGCCGGTGCTGGGCGTGAAGAGGCGGCTGGCGCTGAGCCCCAGGTTCGAGCACTCGGGCTTGCCGGCGTCGTTGATGCAGTAGCCCGGGTCTTTGCCCGCGGGCGTGTTGTAGCGGTAGTAGACGGAAGCCGTGTCCTTGTCCCTCACTTCCAGGTACATGCCGTCCTTGGTGGTGCCCGAGATCACGTAGCCCATGTGCTGGCCGTAGCTGCCGCCGGCGTACTCGGAGACCATGTCGATCTTCACCTGGCCATCCGCCTGCTGCGTGACCACGTAGCGGGCGATGGCATCCATGTCGTGGTCGGCGCCTTGCTCCATGTCCTCGTAGTTGATGCGGAACTCCGCGTAGGCCCTGCCGTCGTTGACGCTGGCGTCCTTGTTGTCGTCGTTGGTGTTGACGATGCGGTCCACGTAGAAGTCCACGATCTGGTTGGTGGGCGCGAATTTGGTGTTGTCGACGACGGGGGACGCGTTGCTGTTGGTCACCGTCTTGGCGAACGGCACGATGGTGATGAAGCGGTCCTTGCCGCTGCCGTCCTTGCCCACCGGAAAGCGGATTTCGGGCAGCGGCGAGGCGATGGCCACGGAGTAGGTCGTCAGCGCGCTGCCCTTGCCGTTGGTTGCCGTGGCGGAGCTTTTGCCGAAAATGGCGTTGCCCGCGCCGAAGCGGGCCACGCCGGCGGAGTAGTAGGTGCCCTCCTTGCTGGGCTCCTGGGGCGAGAGCCCGCGCGCCCACGACAGGTCGGTGATGGTTTTGACCGTGGGGGCGTTGTCGGCATTGTCCGCATTGGACTGGCCGATGAAGAAGGGCTTGCCGCTGATGCCTTCGGACCGGCCGATGGCGTCCACCTCGGTGGAGGCGTTGAAGCCGCTCAGGGCGCCGGCATTGGCATTGATGCTGCCGTAGCGGCTGCCGGGCAGCTTGCCGTCATACGACGGGTTGATGTCGCTGATCACGGTCATCACGGGCCGCGCGCAATAGGGGTAGCCGCCGCCCCCGCTGGCCTTGTCCTTGTAGGGCGGGGTCCAGGCCGGCTGGGACAGCTTCAGGTCCGTATCCTTTTGCCCGCCGCTGAACAGGCCCAGCCCGGCCGTGGCGCCACTGAAGTAGCGCATGGTCTCGAACATCATCTCGCTGACGGGATTGCCCCACATGGCGCAGATCGACGGATCGGTCAGGGAGCTGAGAGGGCCCGATGTGATCCAGCCGCAGTCCTTGTAGGACTTGCCGTCGAAGCCGATCACGCGCTGGCGGTTGATGTTCGCGACGATGCCGTCGATGTCGGCCTTGAACTGCCCGGTCTGCGGGTCCAGTTCGGCCATGAAGCTGCCGACGTTGCGGCGCAGCACGCCGCCGGCAATGTTGTTCTGGTACGAGCCCGTGAGCAGGCCGAAATGCATTTTTCCGCTTTCGCCGAAATCGTGGAGCAGCCCGGTGGGTTTGTAGATGGGCGTCTTGCCGCTGTTCGGGTAGGCCTTGCAGCTGGACTCGCGCAAGGCCGCATCGCTGCTGGCGCAGGCCTCCACGCGCAGGTTGTATCCCGTGATGGCGCTGACCGGGCGCCACATCTTGAGCGCCAGGCCCCAGTTGTCGCCGCCCGTGCCATCGACATGGCGGAACCGCAGGTTCTTCCAGCCGGCGCTGGTGAAGGTGAACTGTCTCGAATGGCTCTGCATGGCGGTATCGGAGCGGTCGGAGGCGTGGCTGCCGTACCAGCCCAGGGGGGTGCTTCCATCGATGGTGACATCCACCGCATCGTCGCCGTCGATGGCAAAGGTGTAGTTACCGGGCTTGGGAATGTAGACCTGCCCGCTGATGAGGGTCAGGTAATTGTCCTGCGTGCATTTGTTGTAGTTGTTCCCGGTGAACGGATTGTTGTCCTTGCCGGTCGTGTTGATCGCCGAAAGGCCGCTGCTGCCACACAGCTGTGATGGCGTGGCGTAGTTGTTGAAGAAGGCCTCCATGGCCGCCGCGTTGGCAGGGATGGCGCCGGAGTGCTTGTAGGTGGTGATCTTCAGGTCCCTGAACGAGGAGGGGGTCAGCATCCAGTACACGTCCGATGCCTGGGCCACGGCGCAGGGGCCGGTGCCTGCGCAGTTGTTCTGGCCTGCGGTGCCTTCCTGCGAGACCCAGTCCCAGATCTGGAACAGCGAGTCATTGAGCACCCTCAGCTGGGGAACGGTGTCGGAGCTCTCGCTCAGCGTGGTCACGGCCAGCAGGTGGCGCGTGCCCTGCTGGGGCTGCTTGAGCGGCGTGTAGTCCTCGATCCTGTAGGTCTGGCCGTCGCGCTCGGGGTCGTAGGCCTTGCCCCAGCTGTGGGCGTCGCGCGGAATGTAGGAGGCCTGCAGCACGGTCCTGGAGGCCGTGTCCTCCACGCGCATGCCGCCATACAGCACGCGGCGGATGGCATCCATGCGCGAGGTGCCCACGTAGTTCAGGTAGTCGCCGCTCCAGTAGGTGTTGCCCGCGCATTTCTTCTTGCGGCTGCCGATGGCCGCAGCCGCGATCTTGAAGACCCCGCCTTCGTAGCTGTAGCAGGCGTTGTTGTTGAAGTAGCCGTAGTAGTCGATCTGGTCGGGCTTGTAGCCCACGTCGATGACGTTGTCCCCGTCCAGGTCGGAGGCGTCGTTGTAGGCCTCGTAGTACAGCTTGTGGTCGCGCCCCATCACCAGCATGTTCAGCGGGGGCTGGGACTGGCTCACGAACAGCGGCGTCTGCGACAGCGCCGAGGTCTGGGCCTGGACCTGGGCGAGCGGGGCGGCCAGCGCCAGCGTGCCTGCGGCCAGTGCCAGCGCCAGCATGGCGCGGGCCTGGGGCCTTGTGTTCCCGGTTGCGTGGCGGTTGCTCATCGCGCAATCCTCTCTTGTTGTCTATTTGATGAACATGTTGACGCTGGAGCGCAGGCACAGCGCGTCGGGGCCGCAGCTTTGCGCCTGGTCCTTTTCCGTCGCCTGGGCATTGATCTCGTAGTACTCCGTGCAGCCGGTGGTGGCCACGTCCAGCGCCGAAGTCGCGCTTTGGGACTTCGGGCAGGTGGTGGTGATGTAGCGCGGGTACCAGTACGCGTCGGGTGCGTCGAAGCCCTTTGCCTTGGCCTTGGTGGTGGCGAAGTCGGTGCCCAGGCCCCGGCTGTCCACGCGCGCGTCGGCGACAAAGCAGGGCAGGCCCTCTGCAGACAGGGGGGAGGCGGCGGTGGACTCGCAGGGCTTGAGCGCGACGCCATGGTTCAAGAGCGTGCGTTCGCCCTCGCGCAGCGTTCCATCGGCCGCTTCATATTGGCGCTCGCTTTGCAGCTGGTTGGCCGCGATGCGCGATTCGAGCGTGGCCGTGCGCATGCCGACGACGGCCAGCAGCAGCACCATCAGCAGCAGCACCATGGACACCAACAGCGCATTTCCGCGCTGCGCGCCGCGGGCGGGGAGGCGGGACAGCTTCATGGCAGCAGATTCCTTAGAGAGAGCGTGCCGATGGCCAACTGGTAGAGCTGGCCCTTCGATGTGTCGCAGCTGCCCTCAGCGCCGCCGAGCGCGACCCAGCGCGTGCAGACGGTGGACTGCATTGCCTGGGTCAGATGCTGGCCCGAGCTCACCATCAACAGGGCATAGCGCAGCGAGCGGATGGTCTCGCCCGCCACGGGCACGCTGGACTTGAACTGGTCCACGCGGCGCAGCGAGCCTGCATCGGCCTGCTGGTCCACGCCGAAATCCAGGCGCATGTCGCGCACGCCATCGGCGACGGCCACGGGCTGGGCGGCGCCGGCCTGGCAGACCAGCGAGCCGTTGCTCAACGTGTACTGCTCGACGAACAGCCCCGACCCGGCGGGCGGCGACTCGTAAGGGCCCAGCGTTCCCAGGTTGGCGGCGGTGCCGGCGCAATCGGTTTCTGCGTTGTCGCGCGCCTGGAAGCGCATGCACAGGGTCTTCTGATCCACGGCATAGAGGGCCTGGCCCGCGGCGAACTGGCAGCCGTTGGGATGGGGCTGCGCATCGGCGGCAAACGCATCCATCATGGGCTGCGTGGGGTTGCGCCGGTAGCCTGCCTTGGTCAGCGCTGCGTCCAGCAGGTCCTGCGCATAGCGGCTGTTGCCCAGGTTTTCGCTCTGGCCCATGCGAAAGCTGTAGCTTGACAGGCCCTGGATATAGATCGTCGTGGCGACCAGTACCAGGAACAGGCCGATGGCCAGGGCCACCATGAGCTCGACCAGGGTCAGGCCGCGCATGCGGCGGGCGCGCGGCCCGGGCTCACAGCCTCGAGCGCAGCGTGAGGGTGCAGATTTCATCATCGTTTCCATTCAGGCATTGGCCTTTCTTGACGGGCCAGGCCACCGTCACCGACACCAGTCCGCTGGACGCATCGGCATTCACGGCAAAGGAGCTGGTCAGGAGCTCCGTCGTCAGCTCCGGGATGAGCTGCATGGCGCGGCGGCCCCAGCAGCCCATGCGCTTGGCGGGCGTGTTGGACAGGGGCTGGCAGTCGGTGTCCGCGACGGTGGGCAGGGCCGTTCCCGCGCTTTTCTGGTAGCCGCCGAGGTCTTGCAGCGGACTGCCCGTGCCGTCGACGATCCTGGCGGTGTCGCTGCGCAGCGTCTCCAGCAGTTCGGCGGCCAGGGTGGCAGCCATCTGGCGCCGCTCGGTATCCATCGTGTATTCGATGGAGCGCACATGCATGCTGACCGCGCCCAGCAGCCCCAGGGCGATGAGCAGCACGGCGACAAGCACCTCGATGAGGCCCGCGCCCGACTGGCGCGACGGGGAGGGCGCGCGGCATTGCGCGGCGCGGTGGACAAAGCGATGGAAAGGCATGGAACAGGAACTCCCGTACTAGCCCTGGCATTGGCCATCGGGCGCGAGCCGCTGCTCGCGCACCAGGCCGGCCCGCGTCACGCTGATGCAATGCATGCGTGTCGCCTGCGGGGCGGACAAGGCCAGCGCATAGGGCGTGGCGGCGCCGGAAATCAAATGGGCGGCGCCGTTGGCATCGAAGCTCACGCCCGCGCTGGCGTTCGCGGCGGGCGTCAGGATGACGGCAGAGGACAGCTGCGACTGGCGCAGCAGCGCCCCCCCCGCCTTGGCCGACCAGACCTGGCCGGCATTCGTGACGCTGACTTCCGTGCGTGTGTAGACGGACTGCGCCCGCGCAAACTGCAGCAGGGTCTGCAACTCCTGCGCGGCCGAACTGACGCGCTGGTTGGCCAGCTGCGTCACAAAGGAGGGGCCCGCCAGGGCAGCCAGCACGGCGAGCAGCGATACCACCACCATCAGCTCGATGAGGGTGAAGCCGCCCTGGATCGCCGCATGCCGCAAAGCGAAGCATCGGGCAGGAAAACCTTCGACGTTTCTGTAAGGCATGGAGTGGATAGCTCGGGGCAATTGAATTGTTTGAGTGATAGCGAATCATCATGCAGGCGGGCTGCGCTGGGTGGTCGATTGATAGTTTTTGACTATTGTTTTTGATGAGCGGTAGCGCACGTCCGATGAGTGGTGGTGCCCGGCTGCGCCAGAGGTATCGGCAACGGGGATGGATGGGGGGACGGGGAAATGGGGGGCTGCAGCGGGCACTGGTGTGCGCACGCTGCGGCTTGCCGGCGGGCCCGCACTGGCGCGCAAAGCCTCCGGATGGCTGGCGCTTGGCTGACATGGCCAAGGTGCCGACGCTGGCGTGCAGGGCGGCGGCCACGGGCTACAACGGACATACCCATGGAGGCGCAGAGGCACGCAGGCCTGCTGCCTCCGTTTCTTGCGTTCAACCCGAGGAGATGCATATGAAGACCCCAGCCAACCATGCGCCGCAAAGGGATGCCGCCGCCGATGAGGATCTGAGGGAGCAGGCCCGTCCAGGCCATGGCGTTCCTTCGCAGGACCCGAGCGCTGGCGCCCAGTTCGCCCTGGGGCCTGAAGAGGCCGAGCGCGAGGCGCATTCCGTCTACGCCGGAGGCGGGGTGCTGGCGGGCGCGGCCGCCGGTGCCGCAGTCGGCGCGGCCGTGGCCGGCCCGGTGGGAGTGCTGGTCGGCGGCACGGTGGGCAGTGTCGCCGGGGCCCTGGGGGGCGCGGCGGCAGGCGCCGCTGCCCAGCCTGCGGAGCCCGGCAGGCCTGGAGACCGGGATCGCGCCCAGCGGTGAAGCCGGGGGCGGGCGTCAGAACGCCATCTGCACGCCCGCCACCGGCTGGCGGCCCGGGCCCCCGGCCATCGCGCCCCATGAGGCGGCGTAGTGCCGCTTGTCGAGCAGGTTGCGCAGATCCAGGGGCGGGCGCACCGCAGCAAAAAAATGGGCCGGTTTTCTTTTCGGGGTCGAAAACCGCATTAGAATAACGGTCTGCTAGGGGAGTCGCCAAGTTGGTAAAGGCACCGGATTTTGATTCCGGCATGCGAGGGTTCGAGTCCTTCCTCCCCTGCCAGAGCATTCGAAAGCCCTGACGGCAAGCGCCGCCAGGGCTTTTTTGCGCCTGGCAGCCAGGGCGCCTTCCTGCAGGGGGCGCACGCGTATTGAGGGAGGCCAGCAAGCACGCGCTGCGCCGCGGGCTTGCTGGCCCTTGGCGCAGCTGCCGAAGCCCGGGGGCCGGGCATGCCGCCCATGCCGCCCGGAGGGCCACCGCCTCAGCGCATCTCGATCTCGATGGCGACCAGCACGAAGGCTGCCATCCACAGCGTCTCCACCACCAGCAGAGCGAAGGGCCGCCAGCCGGCCTGGGCCAGTTGCTGGAACGAGGTCTTCAGGCCCAGGGCGGCGATGGCCAGCACCAGGCAGTTGCGCGAGAGGTCGCTCAACTGGTGCTGCAGGCCCGGCGGCACCCAGCCCAGCGAGTTGACGGCCACCAGCGCGACGAAGACCCAGAGGAACCACGGCACCAGTCCCGGCTTGCTGCCCTGGTGCTGCTCGGCCGCCGCTTCGCGCTGGCGCTTGAACAGGGCCGAGACCATGACCACCACCACGGCCAGCATGGCCACGCGGAACAGCTTGACGATGGTGGCGTAGTCGCCCGTGGCCTGGTCGATGGTGTAGCCCGCGCCCACCACCTGGGCCACGTCGTGGATGGTGCCGCCGATGAACAGCCCCGCCAGCTCGGGCGGCAGGTGCAGGGCGCGCGCCACCAGCGGGTACAGCACCATGGCGGCCGTGGACAGCACGGTGACCGTGACCACCACGGTGAGCGTGAAGCGGTCGCTGTCCTTGTCGCGCGGCAGCACCGAGGAGATGGCCAGCGCGGCCGAGGCGCCGCAGATGGCGACCGCGCCGCCCGACAGCACGCCCTGGGGCCGCGTCAGGCCCAGGCGCCGGCCCAGCAGCGTGCCGCACAGCAGCGTGGTGGCGACGGCGGCGATGACGATCAGCGCCGTGGTCCAGCCCAGGCCCGCGATCTGGGTGGCCGTGATGCGCGCGCCCAGCAGGCCCACGCCCAGGCGCAGCACGCCGCGTGCGCAGAACTCGATGCCGGGCCTGGCACGCGCGTCCTGGCTGAGGAAGTGGAAGGCCACGCCGAAGAACAGCGCGAACAGCAACTGCGGGCCGCCGTGCAGCGTGGAGACGAAGGTGGCTGCCAGCGCGATCACGCCTGACAGGCCGGTGCCGGGCAGCAGCCGCAGCCACTGCAGCATGCGCGGCACGGGCGGCTCTGCAGCCACATGCGCTTGAACCTGGCTCATGACGGCTCCTTGCCGTGCGTCGCGCTGGCCAGCACGGCCAGCGCGCAGGAGGCGATGCGGCTGTCCACCGAGTCCGAGCGGCTGGTCAGCACGATGGGCACGCGCATGCCCAGCACCAGGCCCGCGCATTCGGCGTGCGCCATGTAGACCAGCTGCTTGTAGATCATGTTGCCGGCCTCCAGGCTGGGCACCAGCAGCACGTCGGGCTGGCCGGCCACGTCGGAGACGATGCCTTTGTGGTGGGCCGAGCGCAGCGAGATGGCGTTGTCGTAGGCCAGCGGTCCGTCCAGGATGGCGCCGCTGATCTGGCCCCGGTCGGCCATCTTGCACAGCGCGGCGGCGTCGATGGTGCCGGGGATGGCGGGGTTGACGGTCTCCACCGCCGAGAGCACGGCCACGCGCGGCCGGGCGATGCCGATGGCGCGGGCCAGGTCGATGGCGTTCTGCGCGATGTCGCGCTTGTCCATCAGCGTGGGGAAGATGTTGACCACGCAGTCGGTCATGAGCAGCGGGCGCTCGAAGCCCGGCAGGTCCATGACGAAGACATGGCTGGCGCGCCGGCTGCCGCGCAGGCCGGCCTCGCGCGCCACGGCGGCGCCCAGCAGCTCGTCGCTGTGCAGGCTGCCCTTCATCAGCGCGCGGGCCTGGCCGCTGCCGCACAGGGCGGCCGCCTGTGCCGCCGCGGCGCGCGGATCGTCGGCTGTGCAATGGATGGACGTGCCTGCCAGATCCAGTCCGGCTGCTTGGGCCGCTGCCCGGATGCGTGCCTCGTGGCCGACCAGCAGCGGCGTGATCAGGCCCGCCTGCGCGGCCTGCATGGCGGCCTGCAGAGAGCCTGCATCGCAGGGATAGGCCACGGCCACCGGAATGGGGCCTTGCGCCTTGGCCTGGTCGAGCAAGTGCTGGAGATGGGGGCGGGGCGTGGCGGGCGCATCGTCGGCGGCCACGGCAAGGGAGAGTGGGGGCATGGGAGAACTCCTGGCTGCAAGGCTGGAAACCCGCGTTGTGCGTGGAGAAGCCCGGGGGGCAATGCCCCGGGCCGTAAGCGCAACCGGCGCGGCCCAGGCGCGAGACAGCGAGCAAGGGCCGCCCCGCCGCGAGGCTGTCGTCCCCCTTTCAGGGGGAAGGCGCGAAGCGCCTCGCGGGTCACACGTAGTCTTTGTATTTCTCGAGGAAGCGCACGGGCTTGGAGAGCGCGTCGCGGCGGAACGGGTCGCCCAGCTCGCGCGTGCACATCACCTCGATGACGCAGGTCTTCTTGCCGTTCATCTGCAGGTCGATGGCCTTCTTCAGGGCCGGGCCCACGTCCTCGATGCGGTCCACCACGATGCTCTCGGCGCCCATGGCGCTGGCAATCGCCGCGAAGCTCTCGCTTTCCAGCTCGCCGGCCACGAAGCGGCGGTTGTAGAAGTCCACCTGGTTCTTCTTTTCCGCGCCCCACTGGCGGTTGTGGAAGACCACGGCCGTGACGGGAATGTCATGGCGCACGGCGGTCATGATCTCGACCATGCTCATGCCCCAGGCGCCGTCGCCCGCGTAGGCGATGGCCGGGCGGTCGGGTGCCGCGCACTTGGCGCCGATGATGGTGGGCAGCGCATAGCCGCAGTTGCCGAAGCTCATGGGCGCGAAGAAGCTGCGCGGCTCGTCGAAGCGCAGGTAGCTGTTGGCCACCGAGTTGATGTTGCCGATGTCGGTGGAGACCATGACGCGCGGCGGCATGGCCTTTTCCAGTTCGCGCAGCACCTGGCGCGGATGCAGGTAGTGGCCGCCCGTGGGGGTGCGCTCGCCCTTGGCTTCCTCGATCATGTCCAGGCTGTAGGGGTCGCGCTCATGGGTCCACTCGTCCAGCTCCTTTTCCCAGGCGGCCTTCTCGGTGGCGATGGTGTCGGCGCGCGCGGCCTTGGTGGCATCGCAGGCCAGGGCCTGGCCCTGCAGGCGGCGCGTCAGTTCGCGGGCCACGGCCTTGGCGTCGCCATGGATGCCCACCGAGATCTTCTTGACCAGGCCCAGGTTGGTGTGGTCGGCCTCGACCTGGATGATCTTGGCGTTCTTGGGCCAGTAGTCCATGCCGTGCTGGGGCAGGGTGCCGAAGGGGCCCATGCGCGAGCCCAGCGCGATCACCACGTCGGCCTGGGCGATGAGCTTCATCGCGGCCTTGGAGCCCTGGTAGCCCAGCGGCCCGGCCCACAGCGGATGCCTGGCGGGGAAGGCGTCGTTGCGCAGGTAGCCCGTGACCACGGGCGCGCCCAGGCGCTCGGCCAGCTGCCGGCATTCATCGACCGCATCGCCCATGACCACGCCGCCGCCGGCCAGGATCACGGGGAACCGGGCCGTGGCCAGCAGCTCGGTGGCGGCCTTGAGGCTGTTTTCGCCGCCCGCGCCGCGCTCCACGCGCATGGGCTTGGGGATCTCGCACTGGATCTCGCCATAGAAGTAGTCGCGCGGGATGTTCAACTGCGTGGGGCCCATCTCGGAGATGGCGCGGTCGAAGCAGCGGGCCGTGAACTCGGCCATGCGCTTGGGGTTGCAGACATGGCCCTGGTACTTGGTGAATTCCTGGAACATGGGCAGCTGGTTGGCTTCCTGGAAGCCCCCCAGGCCCATGCCCATGGTGCCGGTCTCGGGCGTGATCATGACCACGGGGCTGTGGGCCCAGTAGGCGGCCGCGATGGCGGTCACGCAGTTGCTGATGCCGGGGCCGTTCTGGCCGATCACCACGCCATGGCGGCCCGAGACGCGCGCATAGCCGTCGGCCATGTGGGCCGCGCCCTGCTCGTGCACCACGGGGATGAGGCGGATGCCGGCCGGCGCGAAGATGTCCATGGCGTCCATGAAGGCCGAGCCCATGATGCCGAACATCTCGGTCACGCCGTTGGCCACGCAGGTCTCCACAAAGGCTTCCGAAGGGGTCATCTTCTGGACGCCCTCGACCACCGTACGATTGCTGGCTGCTGTCATGCTGTCTCCTTGAAAATGGAACTTTAAGTTCCGAAAAAAGAAATCACGGCGCAAGTCTAGGGGCGATTTCGCTCCGGTGTCAAACAAATTTCTTTTTTCGGAACAAATTGACTCGAAAAATTGAAAAACATATGATGACCCACACCATGAACACCCGTGACCAGACCCCGGCCCTTGCGCGCATCGATGGCGACACACCCAATCTGCGGCTGTTCGCGCTGCTGGAGGCGATCGCGCAGAAGAACGAGCCCTTCACGCTGCAGGCCATGGTCGAGGAGACGGGCCTGCCCAAGCCCACCATGCACCGCATGCTCCAGCAGCTCGAGGGCGCCGGCATCCTGCAGCGCGAGGGCAATGGCCGGCATTACGGAACGGGCCGGCGCCTGATGCGGCTGGCCGAGAGCGTGCTGCTGAACAACACCACGCATGGCGCGCGCCACGCGGTGCTGGCGCAGCTGGTGCGCGACATCGGCGAGAGTTGCAACATCACCGCCTTCTCGGGCAGCGAGGTGCTCTACCTGGACCGCGTGGAGACGCCGGCGCCGCTGCGCTTTTACCTGCACCCCGGCTCGCGCGTGCCGGCCCATTGCTCGGCCACGGGCAAGCTGTTCCTGAGCCAGATGGCGCCCGCGCAGCGCCGGCGCCTCTTGTCGGCCGTGCCGCTGGAGGCCTTCACGGCCAACACGCTCACGGCCTTCGACGCGCTGGATGCCGAGCTGGACCAGGTGCGCAGCCAGGGCTATGCCTTCGACAACGAGGAGTTCCTGCCCGGCCTGCTGTGCCTGGGGGTGCTCGTGCCCTCGCAAGGCGGCGCCTCCAACATGGGGTTGGCCGTGCAGGCGCCCATCATGCGTTTCACGCGCGAGCGGGCGCTGTCCTTTCTTCCCCAGCTGCGCGCGGCCGCCGAGGCGATCGCGCGCATCAACGATGACGTGCCCCCCGGAGCCCCCGACGATGATTGACCTGACCCAGCTGCAACCCACGCGCGCCGTGGGCGTGCGCGAGACCTTCGGCCTGGACACCGACATGCGGGTGCCGGCCTTCGCCGAGCGCAGCGAGCATGTGCCGGCCGTGGACCCGGCCTACCGATTCAACCCGCAGGCCACGCTGGCCATTCTTGCGGGCTTCGCGCACAACCGGCGCGTGGTCATCCAGGGCCTGCACGGCACGGGCAAGTCCACGCACATCGAGCAGGTGGCGGCGCGGCTGAACTGGCCCTGCGTGCGTGTCAACCTCGATGGCCACATCAGCCGGCTGGACCTGGTGGGCAAGGATGCCATCGTGCTGCAGGATGGAAAGCAGGTCACGCAGTTCCAGGAGGGCATCCTGCCCTGGGCATTGCAGCGGCCCGTGGCCCTGGTCTTCGACGAGTACGACGCGGGCCGGCCCGATGTGATGTTCGTGATCCAGCGCGTGCTGGAGCGCGAGGGCAGCTTCACGCTGCTGGACCAAAAGCGCGTGCTTCAGCCGCATGCGCAGTTCCGGCTGTTCGCCACCATGAACACGCTGGGGCAGGGCAACCTCGGCGGCCTCTACCACGGCACCCAGCTGCTCAATCATGCCCAACTGGACCGCTGGAACCTGGTCACCAGCCTGGACTACCTGGCGCCGGCCGAGGAGGCCGCCATCGTGCTGGCGCGCGTGCCCGCCCTCGATACGCCCCAGGGCCGCGCGCAGGTGGCCGCCATGGTGGCGCTGGCCGCGCTCACGCGCAAGGGCTTCGCGGTGGGCGATCTGTCGCTGCTGATGTCGCCGCGCACCGTCATCACCTGGGCCGAGAACGCGCAGATCTTCCACGACCTGCGGCTGGCCTTCGCGCTGTCCTTCCTGAACAAGTGCGAGCCGGCCGAGCGCGCCATCGTGGCCGAGTATTTCCAGCGCTGCTTCGGGCAGGAGCTGGCGCTGCAGGGCGAGCCCGTCCATGCCGGCTGACGCATGGCCCTCGCCGGCCTGCATGGAGGCCTGGGGCGGTCCGCTGCTGCGTGCCATGGCGGGCGATGCCTCGCTGCAGTGGAGCGGGCAGACGCTGTACCGGGGCAACATGCCCGTGGTCCTGGCCGCGGCCCACCAGTCCGATGTGCCCGCCCTGCGGGCCGACCAGCGCGGCCTGCTGGACGGCGCCAGCCTGCGGCTGCGCCTGAGCGATGCCGGCCTGCATGCGCGCCACCTGCCCGGCGATCCGGTGGAGCGGCTGGTGTTCGAGCTGCTGGAGCAGCTGCGCGTGGAAAGCCTGGCGCCCGATGAGTGGCCCGGCGTGCGCGCCAACCTGCGCACGCGCTTCATCCACTGGAGCCAGGCCTTTGCCGATTCGGGACTGACCGAAAGCAGCCTGGGCATCCTGCTGTTCACCGTGGCGCTGACCGCCTGGAGCCGCCTGAGCGGGCATGCGCCGCCCGAAGCCCTGTCCGACCTGGCCGAAGCCACGCGCGCCGCCCTCTCGGGGCCGCTGGGGCCGCAATGGGCCCTGCTGCGCCGCCACCGGCATGACCAGCAGGCCTTCATTGCACCGGCGCTGGCCGTCAGCCGCTGGGTGGGCGAGTCGGTGCGCGCGGCGCAGCAGGAGGCCCCACGCGGCGGCGCCGGGCCGCGCCGGCGCGGCAGCTTCGCGCTGCCGCTGCACTTCGAATCGCAGGGCCTGGATGCGCCGTCCGTGGCGCTCAGCGGCGACAGCCGCGCCTGGGCGGGGTCGGCGCACCGCTACCGCGTGTTCACGCGCGCCCATGACCGCGAGGCCCAGGCGGCCGAGCTGGTCCGCGCGGCCCAACTGGCCGAGTTGCGCGCGCAGATGGACGAGGAGCTGGCGCGCAGCGGCCTGCACGCGGGCCGGCTGGCGCGCCACCTGCAGCAGCGCCTGGCCGTGCCGCGCCACGACGGCTGGCAGTTCGGGCGGGAGGATGGCTACCTGGACGGCGCCCGCCTGGCGCAGCTGATCAGCGACCCGCAGCAGCGCGCCATCTTCAGGGACGAGCTGCCGCGCCCCGTGAGCGACGCGGCCGTGGCCATCCTGCTGGACTGCTCGGGCTCGATGAAGGCGCATGCCCGGCCGCTGTCCCTGCTCGTGGACCTGCTGGGCCGTGCCCTGTCCATGGCCGGCGTGCCCGTGGATATCCTGGGCTTTTCCACCCAGGCCTGGAATGGCGGCCGCGCGCGCCGCGATTGGCAGCGCGCGGGCCAGCCAGCCATCCCGGGCCGGCTCAACGAGCGGCTGCACATCGTCTTCAAGGACGCCGCCCGGCCCTGGCGCCACGCGCGCCACGGCATCGCGGCGCTGCGCAGGCCCGACCTCTTCCGCGAAGGCGTGGACGGCGAGGCCGTTGAATGGGCCTGCGAGCGGCTGCTGGCGCGGCCCGCGCGGCGGCGCATCCTGCTCGTCGTCTCCGACGGCTGCCCCATGGACACCGCCACGCACCAGGCCAATGACGCGCACTACCTGGACCAGCACCTGCGCCAGGTCGTCGCCCGCCACGAGCGCGCGGGCGACGTGCGGATCCGGGCCCTGGGCGTGGGGCTGGACCTGGGGGTGTTCTACCGGCAGCGGCTGGCGGTGGACCTGCGCGAGCAGATCGATGAGGCCTTGCTGATGGCGGTGGCGGAGTTGGTCTGCCGGCCTTGACAACGGCTTTCCGGCACTGCTTTCCGTCCCTGCCGGGCGGTTGCCTTTCGAGGCCGGGTGCCGGCCCGACGCAGGCGCTGCCATGCGGGGCGCGTTCTCGCAGCCCTTCGCTGCGCTCGGCCTGCTGATCCATTGGCGGAAAAAAAGGCTGGCCACAACCACGCGGCCAGCCCAAGCAGCAACTGATGGAACGAGCAAGCCCCCGAAGACCTTGCGCGCGATGATGAAGTCCGCGCCGCCCCGCACCGAGGGTGTCGTGTCGTCCCCCTTTCAGGGGGAAGCGGCGAAGCCGCTCAGGAGGTCAAAGCTTCTCATCCCGCAGGTAGTACCAGTGGTACAGGAAGCGCTGTCCCATGCGCCGGAACGGCGCGAACGCCGGCGAGCGCACCATGTTGAAGACGTTGGGGTACTCCAGTTCGGAGTTGTAGATGGGCAGCTCGAAGGCCTTGCTGCGGCGGCCCGCGATGCGCTCGGCCATGCGCCGGCCCGCGTGGGCGGAGAAGGACACGCCGTTGCCCCCGTAGCCCACGGCGTAGAAGATGCTCTGGCCCGGGTCGGGCTGGAACACGCGCGGCATCATGTCGTGGCTCACGTCGACCCAGCCCCACCAGGAGTAGTCGATGGTGATGCCTTCCAGCGCGGGGAACTTGCGGTGCAGGCCGTCCACCAGCTTGGCCATGTGCACGGGGTTGGGCGCGTCGGCGCCCGTGACGGCGCTGCGGCTGCCGATCTGCACGCGGTTGTCGGGCAGGCGGCGGTAGTAAAAGCGCAGCGTGCGCGTGTCGGTGATGACCTGGGTGGTCTTGAAGCCGGTGGCCTCCAGTTCCTGCTCGGTCAGGGGGCGCGTGACCAGCGAGTTCGAGAGGATGGGCATGATCTTGGAGCGCAGGCTGCCGTGCAGCGCATTGCTGGTGTAGCCGCCCGTGGCAAAGCCCACGGCGCGTGCGCGCACCGTGCCGCCGGGCGTGCGCAGGTGGTGCACGCCGTTGCGCGTTTCCATGCCCAGTACCGGGCTGGCCGGGTGCACCTTCACGCCCAGCGCGCGCGCCTTGCGCAGGTAGCCGAAGGCGAGCTTGAGCGGGTGCACGCCGATGCCGTCGGGCTCGTGCATGGCGCCGTGGCTGTCGGCGTCGTCGACGTAGTCGCGGCGCACCTCCTCGCGGCTGAGCATGCGCGCGTCGTAGCCGAAGACCTCGCGCATGACCCGGGTTTCGTTGCGCAGGAAGTCGAGCTTCTTGTCGCGGTGGGCGATGTACAGGTGGCCGCCGGGCTGGGGCTCGCATTCGGGGAACTCGGCCACCAGGTCCTTGAAGGTCTGGAAGCCCTCGCGGATCTCGGCATCGAGCTTGAGCGCCACGTCCTTGCCCCAGCGCGCGATCCACTGCGAGCGGTACAGGCGGCCGCTGGCGTTCTGCCCCTGGCCGCCGTTGCGGCTGGTGCAGCCCCAGGCGGCCTGGTTGGCGTCCAGCACCACGGCGCGTATGCCGTGCTCGCGCGCCAGGAACAGCGCCGTGGACAGGCCCGTGAAGCCCGAGCCGACGATGGCCACGTCCACATCCATGTCGCCGCAGACCGGGCCGTCGTCCTCGGGCGGGCGGCCGGCGGTTGCCACCCAGTAGGTGGGGGCGTAGCCCGTGCCGTGGCCGGGGTTGTCGGCCACCAGCGGATCGTATTGCGGATCGTAGGGGCGCAGGTGGCTGGGGCGGATGTCCTCGGCTTTCATGGCGGATGTCTCCTGGTGCGGCGGCCTGTTGCGGGAGCCGGCTTTCTTGCTATGGGAAAAGTGGTGGGGGCGTGCCGGCGGGCCTTGCGGGGCCTTGTGCCGACGATGGATTCAGCATATCCAGCGCCCCCCGGGGCCGGTTAGCGCCACAGGGCAGCTTTCGATAGGGCCAGCGGAGGCGGCGGACGGCGCGGCTGGACCTAACGATTGTTGGCATCTGGTTCTAACGGGTCCGTGCGCCTGCTCCCTACCATGGTCCATCGACATCTCGATGACGCGGCAACCCCCGCATGGACTGCGGCAGCCGCGCAGGCCCACCACCGACAAGGAGACAGCATGAGCACACCGACCAACCCTCCCGACGCCCAGTTCCTGGCGCGCTTCGCCGAGGCCTGGAACCGCCACGACATCGAGGCCCTGATGGGCTTCATGGCCGATGAGTGCGAGTTCCACGCCGTGGCCGGGCCCGACCTCATGGGCCGCAGCTTCATCGGCCGCGACGCGGTGCGCGAGGGCTTTCAGATGGCCTGGCAGGCCTTTCCCGACGCGGCCTGGCTGGACGGGGAGCACTTCGTCCAGGGCGACCGGGGCGTGTCCGAGAGCACCTTCAGGGGCACCAAGGCCGACGGCCTGCGCGTGGAAGCGCGCATGGTCGATGTGTTCACCTTCCGCGATGGAAAGATCGCCGTGAAGAACGCCTTCCGCAAGGACCGCCCGCCGGTGGCGGCCGCCTGACGGCGCGGGGCCGCGAGGCCTCGTGCCGCCGGGCACACCGGAGCCGCCACGGCATGGCCCGCACCGCTGCGCAGCCGTCCACTACAGAGCAACAGCCGTGGCGCCTGAAGACAACAGGAGACAAGACATGATCGGAAATCAGCACGCCTCTTCGCCGGGGCTTTCACACGGGCTCAAGCAACGCCACATGACCATGATCGCCCTGGGCGGCGTGATCGGCGCGGGGCTGTTCGTGGGCAGCGGCGTCGTCATCAAGTCGGCCGGGCCGGCCGCCATTTTGTCCTTTCTCATCACGGGCCTGCTCGTGGTGCTGGTCATGCGCATGCTGGGCGAGCTGGCCTGCTCCATGCCCGGCGGCGGCTCGTTCTACGAGTACGCCAGAGAGGCCTGGCGCGACCGCCCCGGCGTGGGCCGGCTGGCGGGCTTTCTGACGGGCTGGATGTACTGGTACTTCTGGGTCATCGTCGTGGCGCTGGAGGCCGTGGCCGGCGCCGATCTCGTGCGCTACTGGCTGCCCGACGTTCCCAACTGGAGCATCAGCCTGGTGCTGCTGGTGATGCTGACGCTGACCAACCTGGTGTCGGTCAAGTCCTTCGGCGAGTTCGAGTTCTGGTTCGCCTCCATCAAGGTGGCGGCCATCGTGGTCTTCCTGTTCGTGGCAGGGGTCTATGTGCTGGGGCTGACGCCGGGATCCACGGGCACGCACCTGTCCAATCTGACGGGCAACGGCGGCTTCATGCCCAATGGCATCGTGCCGGTGCTGACCGGTGCGGTGGCGGCCACGGGCTTTTACTTCGGCGCCGAGATCGTGACCATTGCCGCCGCCGAGACGGCCGAGCCGCAGAAGGCGGTGGCCAAGGCCACGAACTCGGTGATCACGCGCGTGCTGGTGTTCTATGTGGGCTCCATCTTCCTGGTGGCCTGCCTGGTCCCCTGGAACGCGGGCGGCATCGCCACGCCCTATGTCAGCGCGCTCAACGCCATGGGCGTGCCTGCCGCGGCGCAGATCATGAACGCCATCGTGCTGACAGCCGTGCTGTCGGCGCTGAACTCGGGCCTGTATGCGTCTTCGCGCATGCTGTTCGCGCTGACGCGGCGCGGCGATGCGCCCCAGGCGCTGGCCAAGGTCAGCCGCAACGGCGTGCCCGTGCGCGCCATCCTCGTGGCGACGGTGTTCGGCTATGGCGCCGTGGTGATGTCCTATGTGTCGCCGGACACGGTGTTCGCCTTCCTGGTCAACTCCTACGGCACCGTGGCCATCTTCGTGTACATGCTGATTGCCGTCTCGCAGCTGCGCCTGCGGGCGCGGCTGGAGCGCGAGGCGCCGCACCAGCTGAAGGTGCGCATGTGGTGCTATCCGTACCTGACCTGGTTCGCCATCTTCGGCATGCTGGCCATCGTCGTGGCCATGGGCTTCATCCCCGAGCAGCGCACGCCGCTGGCGCTGGGCGTGGCCAGCCTGCTGATTCTTTTGCTGGCCTACGGGCTGCGCCATTTCCTGCAGCGCGGCGTGGCGCCCGTGATGAATTCGATCACGGAGGGCGCGCGCCCCGAGCCGCACAAGCTCTGAGGGCCGGGCTGGCCGCAGCCCTACATGCCGCGCATCACATCGGCCAGGGTCCTGACACCCTGGCCGATGTCGCTTGCGGGGATGGACTGGTAGCCCATGCGCATGAAGCTGCCGCTGCGGTCCGCCGCGCCGGCCTGGGAGAAGAACACGTCGCCGGGCTCGATGAGCACGCCGCGCTCGGCCGCGCGCCGCGCCAGCGCCTGGGCAGGCACGTGGCCCGGCAACTGCACCCAGCACGAACCGCCGCCGCGCACGGGCGTGATGCGGCATTCGGGCGCGTGCGCGGCCATGGCGGCGGTCAGCGCGGCGTGCCGCTCCTTTTGCGCCTGCGCTAGGCGGCGCTGCTGGGCTTCGTAGTGGCCCAGCGAGATGAACAGCGCCAGCGTGCGCTGCACGAAGGTGGAGGGGTGGCGGATCATGAGCCGGCGCAGTGCGCGCAGCTCGCGGATCAGCTCGGGAGCGGCCACGATGTAGCCCACGCGCAGGCCCGGCGCCAGGCTCTTGGACAGGCTGCCCACGTAGATCACGCGGTTGCTGCGGTCCAGGCTCTTGAGCGCGGGAATGGGCTGGCCGTCGAAGCTGCTTTCGCTTTCGTAGTCGTCCTCGATGAGGATGATGTCCTGCGCCTCGGCCATCTCCAGCAGGGCCTCGCGGCGCGCCAGCGGCATGGTCACGCCCGTGGGGCACTGGTGGCTGGGCGTCACGTACAGGTAGTCGAGGTGGCGCAGGCGCGGTGTGACGGGCAGTCCCTCGGCGTCCACGGGCAGCGCGATCACCTGGGAGGTGCGGCTGCTGAAGATGTTGCGTGCGTCGGGATAGCCGGGGTCCTCGATGCCCACGGCCGTGCCTTCGCGCATCAGCAGGTCGGCCACCATGTACAGCGCGTGCTGGGCGCCCACGGTGATGATCAGTTCGTCGGCCGAGGCCCAGACGCCGCGCCGGGGCAGGATCTTGGTCTGCACCTGCTGGATCAGCATCTCGTCGTCGCGCGAGATCAGGTCCGGCGCCCATTGGCGGATGTCCAGCACGCCCAGGGCCTTGAGGCAGCATTCGCGCCAGGCGGCAGTGGGAAACAGCTCCTTGTCGAACTGGCCATAGAGGAAGGGGTAGGGAAAGCGCTGCCAGTCCTCTTCCTTGACGATGCTGCGCTGCTGGCTGGGCAGCAGCCACAGGCGCCGCGACCAGTCGGTGGGGCGCCCGCCCGCAGGCTGCGCCGGGGCTTCGGCGTCGCCCCCGTGCGCGCTGCCGGGCGTGCGGCCCTTGAGCACGTCGGGATGGATGAAGTGGCCCCGGCGCTGGCGGCTCAGCAGGAAGGCCTCCTCGGCCAGCTGCTGGTAGGCCAGCACCACGGTGATGCGCGCCACGCCCAGCTGGCGCGCGAGGTCGCGGCTGGAAGGAATCGGCTCGCCGGGCGCCAGGATGCCTGAAAGAATGGCATCGACCAGCATTTCGCGTATCTGCGCCTGCAGGCTCAGGGCAGGGCGCGCGCTGCGCCTGAACAGCTGTCCCCACATGGCGCCGTCGGGCGCTTGCATCGGCGTGGCCGTGCGCTTGTCTGTCATGGCTCTGTCTCTCGCTCGGGCGCATGCGCCGCTGTGGTCTGCCGCCACCAGCAGGTCGGGTCCGCGCGGCAACCGACCAATATAGGCCAGAGTGCGCGCTGGCGCCTGCGAGGTTTCGATGACGGCTTTTTTCTGAAAGCGCGGGATTTATGCGCTACAATAGCTTTCTTGGCGGCTGTAGCTCAGCTGGATAGAGTACTTGGCTACGAACCAAGGGGTCGTGGGTTCGATTCCTGCCAGCCGCACCAAAACGACAAGCCTCAGAATCGCAAGGTTCTGAGGCTTTTTCGTTGGTGGAACCCGGCCTGCAGTGCGGATGGCGGGGGGACCGGGATCGGGATCGGTTTGGCTTATTTTCTTGAATTTCTCGTCGGCTTGGAAAAACACGCTATAATTCAAAGCTTGGCGGCTGTAGCTCAGCTGGATAGAGTACTTGGCTACGAACCAAGGGGTCGTGGGTTCGATTCCTGCCAGCCGCACCAAAACGACAAGCCTCAGGATCGCAAGGTCCTGAGGCTTTTTCGTTCCTGCGGCCGCTGCGATCTGTGTGAAGATCGGCCACCATGAGCAAGGCTTTCACCAAGGAATCCGATGGCGACGACGATGACGAAGTCGGCCTGCCGCCGCTGCCGCCGGGCGGCAAGAACTACATCACGCCCCAGGGCTTCGCAAGGCTCAAGGGCGAGCTGCTGGATCTGATCGACAACGAGCGTCCGCGCATCGTGGAAATCGTGCACTGGGCCGCCAGCAATGGCGACCGCTCCGAGAATGGCGATTACCTCTACGGCAAGAAACGGCTGCGCGAGATCGACCGGCGCATCCGCTTCCTGACCAAGCGGCTGGAGATCGCCGAGGTGGTCGATCCCTGCGTGCATGAGGGCAGCGACCAGATCTACTTCGGCGCCACCGTCACCTACGCCGACGACGAGGGCGAGGAGCGCACCATCACCATCATGGGTATCGACGAGGCCGACAGCGCGCGCGGCCAGGTCAGCTGGATCGCGCCCGTCTCGCGTGCGCTGCTCAAGGCCCGCGTGGGCGATGAGGTGGCCCTGCCCACGCCGGCCGGCGTGCGCACGCTGCAAGTCCTGGACGTGAGCTATCCCCGGCCGGGCGACGCCGCCGCGTGAGCCTTCAGGGCTGCAGCAGTTGCAGCAGCTCCAGGGTGGGATAGCCGTCGGCCACCATGCCCCGGCTTTGCTGGAACTGGCGCAGGCCGGCGCGCGTGGCGGGGCCCATGACGCCATCGGCGCTGCCCGCGGAAAAGCCGCGCTGGTTCAGCGCCGTCTGCAGCGCACGCAGCTGCTCGCGCGACAGCGTGCCGAGATCGCGCGGCCAGGCGGCCTGCACGCCCGGGCCGCCCGCGAGCTGCTGCGACAGCAGGCCCACGGCCAGCGCATAGTTGACCGAGTTGTTGTAGCGCAGGATGGCGCGGAAATTGGCGCCCACCATGAAGGCCGGGCCGCGCGCGCCGGCCGGAGCGAGCACGCTGGCATCGGCCATGGCGGGCAGGGCGGTGCCATCCACGGCCTGCACGCCTTCGGCGGACCATTGGCTGCTGTCCTGGCGCACGCTGGTTTCGGCGCGCGCGTGGTCGAAGCCCGGGGGCAGGCGCACTTCCACGCCCCATGGCTCGCCCGGCTTCCAGCCCGAGCGGGCCAGGTAGTTGGCCGTGGAGGCCGTCACATCGGCCAGGCTGCCCCAGATGTCGCGGCGGCCGTCGCCGTCGGCATCGACGGCGTAGGCCAGGAATACGGAGGGCAGGAACTGGGTGTGGCCCATGGCGCCGGCCCAGGAGCCGATCATGTGGGCGGCGTCGATGTCGCCGTTGTCGATGATGCGCAGCGCAGCCAGCAGCTCCTTGCGCGCCCAGGCCTCGCGCCGTCCGTCGAAGCCCAGCGTGGCCAGCGCGTCCACCGTGGCGAAATTGCCGAAATTGGCGCCGTAGTTGCTTTCCATGCCCCAGATGGCGGTGATCACTTCGGCGGGCACGCCGTGGCGCTGGCTGGCCGCCTGCAGCGCAGCGGCGGCCTCCTGCAGCTTGGCGCGGCCCTGGGCGATGCGCTGGGCCGAGACGGCGCCATCCAGGTACTGCCAGGGTGTGCGCGTGAATTCGGGCTGGGCGCGGTCCAGGCGCACGGCCTGCGGCTGCAGCCGGGCATTGTCCAGCGCGGCGTGGACGGTGGCGGCGGAGATGCCGGCGGCCAGGGCTTGGCGTCCGAAGCCCTCTTTCCAGGCCGTGAAGCGGGCGGACGTGTCGGCCTCGGATGGCGCATCCCTGGCCGCTTCAGGCCGAGCAGCGGGGGCAGCAGCGGTGGCGACCGTGGTGGCTGCGGGCGGCGGGCCGGCCTCGGCGGCGGGGCGCGAAGCGCAGCCTGCCAGCAGGGCGCCGGCCAGGGCGGCCGCGAGGCCGGCGCAAAACAATGGGGATGGCCTCTGGCCAGGGGCTTTGGCGTGTGCGAAGGGCATGCGCGCATTGTCGCCTGCGCTGCCGCGTGCTGGATGCAACACGGTGTTTCGGCGCGGCGCTATGCTGTGCAGCCATGAACGCCCCCGCCCTGAAGCCGTCCGCTGGCGATGCACTCCCCGAACTGTCTGCCGCAGTGCAGGCGCTGCGCGCGCTGCTGCCGGCCGGCGGGCGCTGGCTGGTGTTGACCGGGGCGGGCTGCAGCACGGGTTCGGGCATTCCCGATTACCGCGACGAGGCAGGCCGCTGGAAGCGCCCGCAGCCTGTCACGCTGCAGGCCTTCATGGGCAGCCATGCGACGCGCCAGCGCTACTGGGCGCGCAGCCTGCTGGGCTGGCCCGTGATGGCCCAGGCGCGTCCGGGGCCGGCCCATGAGGCGCTGGCGCGTCTGCAGGCGCAGGGGAGGGTCGAGTGCCTGGTCACGCAGAACGTGGATGGCTTGCATGCCCAGGCCGGCAGCCATGGCGTCATCGATCTGCATGGGCGCATCGCCGCAGTGCGCTGCATGCAGTGCGCGGCGGCGATGGAGCGCGCTGCCCTGCAGCGCGAGCTGCTGCAGCGCAATCCCGCCTGGGCCGGCCTCAGCGCCGAGGCCGCGCCCGATGGCGATGCGGATCTGGAAGGGCGCGATTTCAGCGCTTTCGACGTGCCTGCCTGCCCGCATTGCGGCGGCGTGCTCAAGCCCGATGTCGTGTTCTACGGCGAAGGCGTGCCGCGCGAGCGCGTGGAGGCGGTGCGCGCCGCGCTGGCGCGCGCCCACGGCCTGCTGGTCGTGGGCTCTTCGCTGATGGTGTATTCAGGCCTGCGCTTCGTGCACGAGGCCGTGGCCCAGGGCAAGCCCGTGGCGGCCGTCAACCGGGGGCACATGCGCGGCCAGGAACTGCTGGCCCTGAAGATCGAGCACGACTGCGGCCCGCTGCTGCAGCACCTGGCTGCCGCAGCGGACTGAGCCGCGTCAGGGCATGATGCGCGCGGCGCGCACCACCGATTGCACGCGGCGCAGGTTGCGCAGCGCGGTTTCGATCTGCTGGGCGTTGTGCACCGAGATCACGAAGCGCATGTCCATGGTGCTCATGCTGCTGCCTTCGTCATCCATGTCGATGCGCAGGATGTCCACCTCGGCGCCCGCCAGTTCGGCGGCCACGCGCGCCAGCACACCCTTGCCGTTGTTGACGGTGACGGTGATGCCGGCATCGAACAGGCGCGTGGGATCGATGTCGTCGGCCCAGTCCACGGTGATGAAGCGGTCGCTGTCCTTTTCCTGCAGGCGCTGGGCGACCTTGCATTGGGCATGGTGCACGATCAGGCCTTCGCCGCTGCCCAGGTAGCCGACCACGGCATCGCCGGGAACGGGGCGGCAGCATTGCGCATAGTGGATGGAGCCGCGGTTGGTGCCATCCAGCACCACCGAGCCTTGGTGGGGGCGGTTGCTGGAGTCGAAGCGCTCGCGCGTGAGCAGCAGGGCATCGGGCCTGCGGCCGTGGCGCGCCATCAGCGCGGTCAGGCGCGAGGCCACCAGCGAGGCGATGCGCCGGCCCATGCCGATGTCGACCATCAGGTCGCTGCGGCTGCGGCTGCCGGCCATGCGCAGCACCTCGTCCCACAGCGCCTGGTTGGCGTCGTCCGAGGGCGGGACGGCATCGATGCCTTCCGCGCGCAGTGCCTGCGCAAGCAGGTTCTCGCCCAGGCGCGCCGACTCGGTCTGGGCGGCGGTCTTCAGGTAGTGGCGGATCTTGGAGCGCGCGCGCCCGGTCTTGACGAAGCCCAGCCAGGCGGGGTTGGGGGTGGCGTCGTCGGAGGTGACGATCTGCACCACGTCGCCGCTCTTGAGCTCGGTGCGCAGCGGCACTTCCTCGTTGTTGATGCGCGCCGCCGTCATGTGGTTGCCGACCTTGCTGTGGATGGCATAGGCGAAGTCCACCACGGTGGCGCCACGGGGCATGGCCATGATCTCGCTCTTGGGCGTGAACACGTAGACGGCGTCGGGGAACAGGTCCACCTTGACGTGGTCCCAGAATTCGGCCGCGTCGCGCGTCTCGTTCTGGATGTCCAGCAGCGACTGCAGCCACTGCGTGCCCAGCTGCTCGGAGTCGTGGCCGGGCTGGGCCTTGTACAGCCAGTGGGCGGCCACGCCGGCCTCGGCCACGATGTGCATCTCCTCGGTGCGGATCTGGAACTCGATGTTCACGCCCGAGGGGCCGACCAGGGTGGTGTGCAGCGACTGGTAGCCATTGTTCTTGGCAATGGCGATGTAGTCCTTGAACCGGCCCGGCATGGGTTTGTACATCTGGTGCAGCACGCCCAGCGCCGTGTAGCAGTCGATGACGCGCGACACGATGATGCGAAAGCCGTAGATGTCCGTGACCTTTGCGAAGCTTTGCTGGTTCTTCTCCATGCGCAGGTACAGCGAGTACAGCGTGCTCTCGCGCCCGGCCAGCCGCACCTGCAGGCCCATGCGTGCGAATTCGGCATTGACCTCGTCCTGCACGCGCTGGACCAGGTCGCGCCGCCGCGTGCGCGAGCGGGAGATGGCCTTGGACAGCGTGGCGTAGCGCCAGGGGTGCAGGTGGCGGAAGGCCAGATCCTGCAGCTCGCGGTAGGTCTGGTTCAGGCCCAGGCGGTGGGCGATGGGCGCGTAGATCTCCAGCGTCTCCGACGAGATGCGGCCCCACTTGCTGCGCGGCATGTCGCCCATGGTGCGCATGTTGTGGGTGCGGTCGGCCAGCTTGATCAGGATGACGCGCACGTCGCGCGCCATGGCCAGCAGCATCTTGCGGAAGGATTCCGCCTGGTTCTCCTCGCGGGTGTTGAACTGAAGCTTGTCCAGCTTGGTGAGTCCGTCCACCAGCTCGGCCACGTCCTGGCCGAAGCGCTGGTGCAGATCGGCCTTGGTGACGCCGCAGTCTTCCATGGCGTCATGCAGCAGGGCCGCCATCAGGGCCGGGGCGTCGAGCTTCCAGCTGGCGCACAGGGCGGTGACGGCGATGGGGTGCGTGATGTAGGGCTCGCCGCTGCTGCGCCATTGGTCGCTGTGAGCCCGGTCGGCAAAGGCATAGGCCTCGCGCACCTGCTCGATGCTGGGTGCATCCAGGTAGCCCAGGCTCTCCATCAGTCCGGCAAAAGCGCTGGCGGAAACGGCGCTGGCCTCTTGGGCAGACATGCGTTCCGGCCGAGGGCTCGGGATGGAATCAGAGGGGGCTTTGAACGAAGTCAGGGCCGCTTTCATGACTCAAATGTAGCGTGCAAGCGAGTTTGTGAAGGCCAGATGTAAAAAAAGCACCGCGGCGCGGTGCTTTTTCTGGGGGGGTTGTGTTGCTTTGCAGCAAATCAGCCCGGAACCTTCTTGAGCATCTCCAGGCCGACCTTGCCGTCGGCGATCTCGCGCAGCGCGGTGACGCCGGGCTTGTTCTTGGTCTCGATCTTGGGCGTGTGGCCCTGGCTCAGCATGCGGGCGCGGTAGGTGGCGGCCAGCACGAGCTGGAAGCGGTTGGGGATTTGCTCCAGGCAATCTTCAACAGTGATGCGTGCCATCAGGATCTCCGGGAAACGTCAGTTGGGTTCAGAAATGTTGAGAGACTCGAAGGTCTCGGCGCGGCGGCTGCGCTGAGCCGCGTACTTGAGACGCTGGGCGTGGATGATCGCCTTGAGATCAAACAGCGCGGTCTCGAACAATTCATTGATTATAACGAAGTCGAATTTCGACACCTGGGCCATTTCCTCGGCCGCATTCTTCAGGCGCAGCTCGATGACCTCGGGCGCATCCTCGCCGCGGTTTTCCAGGCGCGCGCGCAGCTCTTCCCAGCTCGGCGGCAGGATGAAGATCAGCACGGCGTTGGGAAACGCCTGCTTGACCTGCAGCGCGCCCTGGTAGTCGATCTCCAGCAGCACGTCGGTGCCGCCCTGGATGCGCTCTTCCAGCGCTTTCTTGGCCGTGCCGTAGCGGCGGCTGTGCACATGGGCCCATTCGACGAAGGCATTGTTCGACACCATGGCGTCGAATTCCTGGTCGGAGACGAAGTAGTACTCGCGGCCATGCTTTTCCTGGCCGCGCGGCGCGCGCGTGGTGTGGGAGACCGAGGGGGAGACGCGCGCGTCGAATTCGCGCAGCGCCCGTACCAGGCTGGATTTGCCGGCCCCGCTGGGGGCCGAGACGACAAAGAGGTTTCCGGGGTAGTCCATGGAATGGCGCCCGGCAGGGCGCGTGGAATCTGGGATGGGCTGACACCATTCTCGATCCGATCCGTGTGGCGCCTGATGACAGGCCCGGCCTGCGCATCCGATCGAGGCTGGAATTATCAGATGTTGTGCACCTGATGCCAAAAACGTGGCGCAGATTATCCTTGAATCGGCCGCAGCCTGCGCGCTGCGGGCCTCTTGCCCGTTCTGCGCTGTACAGGTCGGGGGGCCACAACACCTGCCCGCCTTCGATACCGCTGTACATGTCGCCGCGCGGCGCGCTTGCCCAAACTCCCCAGACTGCGAACATCTACAGGAGACGGCTCATGGCCACCACCTCGGCATGCGTGCCCGGCTTGGGCAAGGATCCGGGCACGCGATCGGAACTGTGGAACGAGGATCTCGCGCCCACGGATGCGTCCCAGCGCACCTGGCGCGCCCACCATTACGTGGCGCTGTGGATCGGCATGGTGATGTGCATTCCGGCCTATCTGCTGGCCTCGGGCCTCATCGAGCAGGGCATGTCGGCGGCGCAGGCCATCATGACCGTGCTGCTGGGCAACCTGGTGGTGCTGGCGCCCATGCTGCTCATCGGGCATGCGGGCGCCAGGCACGGCGTGCCGTTCGCCGTGCTCGTGCGCTCGAGCTTCGGCGTGCGCGGCGCGCGGCTGCCGGCGCTGCTGCGCGCCATCGTCGCCAGCGGCTGGTTCGGCATCCAGTGCTGGGTGGGCGGCGCGGCCATCTATGCCATTGGGAACATCGCCAGCGGTGGCGCCCTGCAGGGGGACAGGCTGCCGGGCCTGGGCATCAGCCCGGCGCAGCTGGCCTGCTTTCTGCTGTTCTGGGCCATGCACCTGTACTTCATCGCAAGGGGGCCGGAGTCGATCCGCTGGCTGGAGACCGTGACCGCGCCGCTGAAGGTGGCCGTCATCCTGGCGCTGCTGGCCTGGGCCTGGAGCAAGGCCGGGGGCTTCGGCAGCATGCTGTCCAGCCCGTCGCAGTTCGTCGAGGGCGGTGCCAAGGCCGGGCGCTTCTGGGCCGTGTTCTGGCCCTCGCTGACGGCCATGGTGGGCTTTTGGGCCACGCTGGCCATGAACATCCCCGACTTCACGCGCTTTGCCCGCAGCCAGCGCGACCAGGTCATCGGGCAGTCGGTGGGCCTGCCGGTGCCCATGGGCCTGATGGCCTTCATCAGCGTGGCCGTGACCTCGTCCACGGTCATCATCTACGGCGAGGCCATCTGGGACCCCGTGGACCTGGCCGGCCGGCTGGAGGGCGCGGCCGTCGCCGTGGGGCTGCTGATCATCACCATCGACACGCTGTGCGTGAATCTCGCGGCGAACACCGTGGGGCCCGCCTACGATTTCGCGGGCATCTTTCCCAGGCACGTGAACTTCGCGACGGGCGGCTACATCACGGCCGTCATCGGCATCGTGATCATGCCGTGGAAGCTGATCGAGACCACCGACGGCTACATCTTCACCTGGCTGATCGGCTATGGCGCCCTGCTGGGGCCCGTGATGGGCATCATGCTGGTCGACTACTGGCTGGTGCGGCGCACCGAGATCGACGTGCCGGCGCTGTACGAGCCCCAGGGCCGCTATGCCTATCGCAAGGGCTGGAACCCGGCGGCCATCGCCGCCTTCGCCATCGGCGTGCTGCCCAACCTGCCGGGCTTCCTGGCCCAGGGCCTGCCCGAGACCTTCGGCGGATTTCCGGCCTGGCTCAAGGAGATCTACAACTACGCCTGGTTCGTCGGCGTGGCACTGGCGGCCGCGGTGTACTGGGCACTGATGCGCTCCCAGGCCCGTCCCCGCCCCTGAGCGGCCGGGGGGGCTGCGCGCAGCCTCACTCGATGTTCTGCACCTGCTCGCGCATCTGCTCGATCAGCACCTTCATGTCCACGCTGATGCGCGTCAGCTCCAGCGTGGCGGACTTGGAGCCCAGGGTGTTGGCCTCGCGGTGCAGTTCCTGGATCAGGAAGTCCAGGCGCTTGCCGATCTCGCCGCCCTTCTTGAGCAGGCTCTGCAGCTCGTCGAGGTGCGAGTCCAGGCGCGTGACCTCCTCGGCCACATCGATGCGGATCGCGAAGGCGGTGGCTTCGGTCAGGGCGCGGTCCTGGGCGGCTTCGGGCGCGACGGCGCCTTCGGCCAGGGCCATGGCTTCCTTCCAGCGCTCCATGAAGCGCAGGCGCTGCTGCTCCACGAGCTGCGGCACCAGCGGGGTGGCGTCGGCGGCCAGCTTGCGCAGCTGGGCGATGCGGTCCTGGAGCATGGCGGCCAGGCGCTTGCCTTCGCTGGCGCGGGCCTCCAGGAGCGAGGCCAGGGCCTGTTCGGCCAGGGTGGGCAGCACGCTGCTCCAGTCGGTGCAGGAGGAGGCGCCGCCGCCGGACAGGCGCAGCACATCGGCCACCGACAGGCTGCGCGCGTCGGGCAGCCAGGACTGGATGGTGTCCTGGAGCATGGACAGGCGCTGCAGCACGGCCGTGGAAGGATCGGGCAGGGCATTGCCGTCGTCGCTGTCGATGGCGGCCCGCACTTCGACCTTGCCGCGCTTCAGGCGCGAGGTCAACAGCGTGCGCAGGGCCGGCTCGTGGGCGCGCAGTTCGTCGGGAAGGCGGAACGACAGATCCAGGAAGCGGCTGTTGACCGAGCGGATTTCCAGGCCGAGCCGGCTGCTGCGGCCCGGGGTTCCTCCCTCTTGTTCGGATGCTTCGTGCTGGGCACTGGCATATCCGGTCATGCTGTAAACTGCCATTGGACTTTCGATGGATGCTTGCAATCGCCCGATTATCCGGGTTTCGCCCCATCCCTGAGGTTTACCCGAAAAAAATGTCTCCCAAGATCAAGCCCGCGCCCTTGCTGCCAGGCAGCACCATCGGCGGCTACCGGGTGGTTCGCAGACTTGCCTCAGGCGGTTTCGGCGTGGTCTACCTGGCCTTGGACGCCGAGGGCAAGCAGGTGGCCATCAAGGAATACCTGCCCGCCTCGCTGGCCACCCGCGCCCCCGGAGAGCTGCAGCCCGCCGTGGCTCCCGAGAAACTTTCGCTGTACCGCCTGGGCCTCAAGAGCTTCTTCGAGGAAGGGCGTTCCCTGGCCCAGATTTCCCATGTCTCGGTGGTCAGCGTGCTCAATTTCTTCCGAGAGAACGAGACTGTCTACATGGTGATGAACTACCTGGAGGGCGCCACCTTGCAGGACTTCATCGTCACGGCCCGCGAGCTCAAGGCGGAGAAGGTGTTCCGCGAGTCGACGATACGCTCGCTGTTCGACGAGGTGCTGCGCGGCCTGCGCATCGTGCACCAGCACAAGATGCTGCACCTGGACATCAAGCCCGCCAACATCTTCATCACCAACGACGACCGTGCGGTGATGATCGACTTCGGCGCCGCGCGCGAGGTGCTCTCCAAGGAAGGCAACTTCATCCGCCCCATGTACACGCCGGGCTTTGCCGCCCCCGAGATGTACCGCCGCGATGCCTCGCTGGGGCCCTGGACCGACATCTACGCCATCGGCGCCTGCATCTACGCCTGCATGCAGGGCTTTCCGCCCAACGAGGCGCCGCAGCGCCAGGACAAGGACCGGCTGTCCATGGCCCTGTCCAAGCTGCGCGGCGTCTATTCGGACAACCTCATCGAGGTCGTCGAATGGTGCATGGCCATGGACCCGGGTTCGCGCCCGCAGTCGGTGTTCGCGCTGCAAAAGGAATTGAGCCGCGAAGGCGAGCGCCGCTACACCAAGCTCAGCGTGTCCGAACGCATGCGGCTGCAGCTGGATACCTTTGTCAGCGACGCCAGGAAGAACATGCAAAAAATCAGCGGCGCTGCCGGCCTGCCGGCCGCGGGCCAGGAGCGCAAGCCATGAGGTTTTCGGTATTCCAGCTGAGCCGGCGCGGCGGCAGGGCCCTCAACGAGGACCGCATGGGCTACTGCTACACGCGCGAGGCCGTGCTCTTCGTGCTGGCCGACGGCATGGGCGGCCATCCCGAGGGCGAGGTCGCGGCCCAGATGGCCCTGCAGGTGATGTCGGTGCACTTCCAGCGCCAGGCCAAGCCCATGCTCGAAGACCCCCAGGAGTTCCTGGTGGAGGCGCTGCTGCACGCCCATCGCCAGATCCTGCGCTACGCCAGCGCCAAGGGCATGGTGGACACGCCGCGCACCACGCTGGTGGCGGCGGTGGTCCAGAAGGGGCGGGTCTGCTGGATACATTGCGGCGACTCGCGCCTGTACATGGTGCGCGGCGGCGAGCTGCTGGCGCGCACGCGCGACCATTCATACATGGAGATGGGCGAGATCGCCGCGCAGCTCAAGAACTCCAACCGCAACGTGCTGTTCACCTGCCTGGGCTCGCCGTCCAAGCCCATCTATGACGTGACCGAGCCACGGCGCCTGGAGCAGGGCGACAAGCTGCTGCTGTGCTCCGACGGGCTGTGGGGCAGCGTGGACCAGGCGCAGTTGCTGCGCACCCTGCATGGCCGCGGCGTGTCCCAGGCCGTGCCGCAGCTGGTGGACAGCGCGCTGCGCCATGCGGGCGATGCCAGCGACAACGTCACGGCCATTGCCATGGAGTGGGAGACGCCCGAGCTGTTCGAGTCCACACTCGGCATCTCGACGCAGGACATCGAAGATGACGCATTCGAGTCCACGATACAGGCCGCGGGCCCGCTCGACGGGCTGGAGGATGAACTCGATGATGCCGCCATCGAGCGCTCCATCGCCGAGATCAACGAAGCGATACGCCGCTCGGCCGAGCGCCAGTTCAGGCGCTGAACCCAGATGACGGGGCCCGCGCAACGGGCCCCTCGACTTTCAGGATCAACGGGCGCGCTGGCGCCCATGGAATATGCGATGAAGATTGTGTTGGCCTCCAACAACCGCGGCAAGCTCGCCGAGCTGCAAGCCATGTTCGCCCCGCTGGGGGTGGAGCTGCTCCGCCAGGGCGACCTGTTCGAGGGCGAGGCGCCCGAGCCGCACTGCACCTTCGTCGAGAACGCGCTGTCCAAGGCACGTTTCGCGGCCGAGCGCACGGGCCTGCCCGCCATCGCCGATGACGCCGGCATGTGCGTGGAGCACTTCGGCGGCCTGCCGGGCGTGGACACGGCCTACTACTGCACGCAGTTCGGCTACGAGAAAAGCGACGAGAACAATGTGCGCGCTCTGCTGGAGCAGATGCAGGGCGTGGCCAACCGGCGTGCGGCCATGGTCAGCACCCTGGTCGGCGTGCGCAGCGCGCGCGACCCCGAGCCGCTGATCGCCATGGGCCGCGTGCAGGGCGAGATCGCCACCGAGCGCCGGGGCAGCCTGGGCTTCGGCTTCGACCCCGTGATGTACATCCCCGAGCTGGGCCAGACCTTTGCCGAGATGGACCCGGCCGTCAAGCACGCGCACAGCCACCGCGGCCGCGCCACGCGGCAGATGATCGAGCTCGTGCGCGAGCGCTGGGTGCGATGATTCCCATCCAGCCCCGGGACGATGCGGCTGGCGCCCAGGCCGCCGTGCAGCGCGACATCCAGCACTACATGCGGCCGGGAACGCTGCAACTGGGCAGCCTGCCGCCGCTGTCGCTGTACGTGCACCTGCCCTGGTGCCTCAGGAAATGCCCGTACTGCGACTTCAACTCCCATGAGCACGGAAGGGACGGTCCCGCCCTGCCGCAGGACCGCTACGTCGATGCGCTGGTGGCCGACCTCGAAACCGCGCTGCCGCTGATCTGGGGCCGCACGGTGCACAGCATCTTCATCGGCGGCGGCACGCCCAGCCTGTTCTCGCCCGCGGCCATCGACCGGCTGCTGGGAGCCATCCGCGCGCGCCTGCGCATGGAGGCCGACTGCGAGATCACGATGGAGGCCAATCCCGGCACCTTCGAGACCGACCGCTTCCGCGCCTTCCGCGCCGCGGGCGTGACGCGCCTGTCCATCGGCGTGCAAAGCTTCGACGACCGCTTCCTGCAGGCCGTGGGCCGCGTGCATGACGGCGCCCAGGCCCGTGCCGCCGTGCGCGAGGCGGCCGACAGCTTCGAGACCTTCAACATCGACCTGATGTACGCGCTGCCGGGCCAGACCGAGCTGGACCTGGCGCGCGACCTGGACGTGGCCCTGTCGTTCGCGCCGCCGCACCTGTCGGTCTACCACCTGACCATCGAGCCCAACACCTGGTTCGCCAAGTACCCGCCGGCCCTGCCCGAGGACGACATCGCCTACGACATGCTGGACCGCATCACGGCGCGCACGGCCGCCGCGGGCATGCAACGCTACGAGATATCGGCCTATGCGCGCGAAGGCCACCAGTGCTGGCACAACCGCAACTACTGGCAGTTCGGCGACTACCTGGGCATTGGCGCGGGCGCCCACAGCAAGCTCAGCTTTGCGCACCGCATCGTGCGCCAGGTGCGTTTTCGCGATCCGGCACGCTACATGGACCAGGCCCTCGCCGGCACGCCGCTGGCACAGGACAGCGAGGTGCGCCGCGCCGACCTGCCCTTCGAGTACATGCTCAACGCGCTGCGCCTGCGCGAGGGCTTTGCGCTGCAGGACTTCATGGAGCGCACGGGGCTGCCGCTGTCGTCCATCGCCAGGGGGCTGGATGCGGCCCAGGCCAAGGGCCTGATCACACGCGAACTGGGCCGTGTGGCGCCCACCGAGCGGGGCTTCGACTTCCTGAGCGACCTGCAGGAGCTGTTCCTGGCGGAGTGAGCGGGGCCACCGGCCAAGGAAAAAGGACGCCGTGGCCATTCAGCGCGGCGAGGCTGCTCAACCGCAGCGCACGGCCACGATGCGGCCCGTGCCATCGACCACGAGATTGAGCCGCTCCTGGTTGAACTCCATGGTGGTCGGCTGGCCCTCGCGCAGCACGCGGGCCATGTAGGCGCCTGCCTGCTTGCGCGCGGCTTCGAGCGTGGCTGCGGTATTGCTCTTGCCGACGAAGGACTGGGCCGGGGCCGCATTGCAGACCTGCACGGGCCGTGGCGGCGGCGTGCCGGCGCCACCCGTGCCGGTGGAGCCCATGCCCGCGCAGCCGGCGACCAGCGCGGCCGCCGCCAGCAGCGCGGCGGTGCCGGCAAGGCGGCGGTGCGAGGGTGCGCAGGGCGCGCAGGACGCGCAGGACGCAAGGGCGATACGGGGCATGGCAGGGTCTCCTTGGCAATCATGGACAGGCGCCGGCGGCGCGACCGCGCTACCTTAGCCGATGGCCGCGCCCGCTGCGGGCCGCGCCACCGTAACAGACGGTATTGGCGCGCACTGCCTACAGGCCGCCGGCCTCGCCGCCGTCAGCCCGGGCGCCGGCCGGCGCGCTCTTGCTGCGGTGCATGGTGGAACACCGTGGCATCCAGGCCCATCTTGCGGATCTTGCCGGCCGCCTGCTCTGCCCGGCGCTGCTGGGCGAAGGGGCCCGAGCGCACGCGCACGATTTCGCCCTTGTTGCTGTTGAGCGTCTGCCGCAGCGCCGGCAGCCGTGCCTTTTCCAGCCGCGCCACGACGCGGTCGGCATTGGCGGCATCCGAGAACACGGCGATGTTGATGTAGTAGTTGCCCGGCTCCAGGACCGCGGACGCAGGCTTGGCGGGCTCCGCCTTGGCTGGCGCGGCCTTGGCCGGGGGCTCCTTGGCCGGTGGCGTTTTCGGCGCAGCGGATGGGGCCGGCGCGGACGGCCTGGATGCAGGGGCCGCCTGGTGGGCCGGGGCCGCCGCAGCCGCCTTCGCTGGCTCCGCTGCGGGGGGCGCGGCCATGGGTTCGATGGGGGCGGCCACCATCTGCCCCGGCCCGGCGTCCGGCGTCGCAGACACGTCTGCAGGGAGGACAGGGGAGGCAGGGGGCGCGGGGGGCGGGGCCTCGGCGGTGGCCGGGGGCAGCGGCATGGGCGGCTCCACAGCCCGGGCAGCGGTATCTGCCGCGGCAGCGGGCGGCGTGTCCGCGATCGGCTGCAGCGCGGCCTCGGCCAAGGCAGAGGCCTCGGCCGCGGGGGCGAGCGCCGACGCTGCCGCCTGCGGCACGGCTGTGGCCGTGGTGCGCACGGCCCATGCGAAAGCCGCTGCCGCCGCCGCCGTGGCCAGCAGCCCGCCGGCGAGCACGGCCAGGCGCTTGCGCGCGGGAGTCGCCGCGTGGCGCGCGAGCCGCGCATGGGCTTCGGCCATGTTGGGCGCTTCGCCGATGGCCTGCAGCGTATGCCTGCGCACATGCCGCCAGTACAGGGCGTTGGCGCCCAGCCCGGGAATGGCGATGGCCAGCAGCACCAGGGTGGCATCGATGCCGTGGGCGATGGGCGGCGGCAGGCCCAGGGCGGGGCGCAGCAGGCCGCCCCACAGGGCTGCGGCGCCGCCGGCCGCCAGCGCATAGAGCGCGGCTTCGCGCCACAGTCCGCGCAGTCCGCACCAGGGCAGTGTGAACAGGCCGGCGGCGTAGTTCCAGGTCGGCAAGGCCTTGCCCAGCGCATCGAAGCGTTCGAAAAGCGGCAGGTAGTAATCGCGTGAAGACTCGCCGATCATGCTGGCATACAGGCCGGGCATCAGGCCCTGGCCCGGGGCCTGCGAAGCTTCGTCAGGCGCGGCCATGCCCTGCGGGTCGCCGTGCTGCAAGGCATAGGCGGCCGCGGCGAAGGCGCTGGCTATCGACGGGGGCAGCTTGCTTGCGCCGGCAGGCGGCTCCTGCGCAGCGGCGGCAGGCAGCCGGTCGGCGCAGGAGGGGGCGCGGAGTTCGTCATCCGGAGTGGCGGGCATGTGAGCAATTGTGTCATGCGTGCATGCCCGCCAGTGCGGTCCGCGTCAGGCCTGGCGCGCAGGCAGCACGGTGGCACGGCATTCGCCAAAGCCGATGCGTGCGGCACCGGGCTTCTCGCACCAGCCGCGCAGGACGACCGCATCGCCGTCCTGCAGGAAGGTGCGGCTTTCGCCATTGGCCAGGGCCAGCGGCTTCTTGCCGCCTTCGGTCAGCTCCAGCAGCGCGCCGGCCTCGGATGCCGTGGGCCCGGACAGCGTGCCCGTGCCCAGCAGATCGCCGGGCCGCAGGTCGCAGCCGTTGACGCTGTGGTGGGCCACCAGCTGGGCCATCGTCCAGTAGGCGTGGCGGTAGCTGGTGCGGGTGATGCGCTCGGCCGCCTGGCCTTCGGCACGCATGCGCGCGGTCTGCAGCTCCACGCCCAGCTGCACGTCGAGGGCGCCGCGCTCGCGGTTGGCGGGCGAGTCCAGGTAGGGCAGCGGCTGCGGATCGCCGGCCGGGCGCGCGAAGGCCGTGCGATAGGGCTGCAGCGCTTCGAGCGTCACGATCCAGGGCGACAGCGTGGTCGCGAAGCTCTTGGACAGGAAGGGGCCCAGCGGCTGGTATTCCCAGGCCTGCACGTCGCGTGCCGACCAGTCGTTGAGCAGGCACAGGCCGAAGATGTGGTCCTCGGCCTGGTCCATGGAGATCGCTTCGCCCCAGGCATTGCCGCCGCTCGTGTAAATGCCCATCTCCAGCTCATAGTCCAGCCGCGCGCAGGGCTTGAGCGCGGGGGCGGCATCGGGGGCCTTGAGCTGGCCCAGCGGGCGGCGGAAGTCCACGCCCGACACGCGCAGGCTCGATGCACGTCCGTGGTAGCCGATGGGCACCCACTTGTAGTTTTCCATCAGCGGGTTGTCCGGGCGGAACAGCTTGCCGACGTTGGTGGCATGGTGCACCGAGGTGTAGAAATCCGTGTAGTCGCCCACCTGTGCCGGCACCGTGTATTCCACTTCGGCCAGGGGAATCAGCAACGGCTGCAGCACGGCCTGTTCGGCGGCACCCTCGCGCAGCGCGCGCGACAGCGCCAGGCGCAGGGCCGACCAGGCGGCAGGGCCCATGGCCATGTAGTCGTTCAGGCGCGGCTGCGCGGCGGCGGCCAGCTGCGGCTGCACGGCGGCGCCCAAGGCCCGGGCCTCGCTGGCGCGTGCCAGGTCCAGCACCTGGTCGCCGATGGCCACGCCGCCGCGCCAGGCCTCCTGGCTGCCCGCACGGCGGAATACCGCATGGGGCAGGTTCTGGATGGGAAAGTCGCAGGCGCCGGTGTTGGCCGAGGCCACCCAGCTGCGCAGGCCGGCGTCATGGGTTTCGTTCAGGGTCATTTGTCTCTCCTGGTTGGATGCGTGTCGTTGTGGGTGAAAGAAAGAGGGCGGCGTTCAGGCGGCCGCAAAGCCGCCGTCCATGTTCCAGTGCGCGCCGCGCACCTGGGCGGCGTTGTCGCTGGCCAGGAAACCGGCCAGCGCGGCCACCTGCTCGGCAGTCACGAAGGCCTGGGAGGGCTGCTTGGCGCCCAGCAGGCGCTGGCGCGCTGCGTCCCCGCCGATCCGCTCGCGCCGCGCCAGGGCATCGATCTGGGCCTGCACCAGCGGCGTCAGCACCCAGCCGGGGCAGATGGCATTGCAGGTCACGGGCGTGGTGGCGAATTCCAGGGCCACGGACTTGGTCAGGCCGATCAGCCCGTGCTTGCTGGCCACGTAGGCCGGCTTGTGCGCCACGCCCACCAGGCCGCTGACCGAGGCGATGTTGATGATGCGGCCCCAGCCGCGCTCCAGCATGCCGGGCGCGCAGGCCTGGATGGCATGGAAGGGCGCGGACAGGTTGACGGCCAGCAGCTCGTCCCACTTGCCGGCCGGAAATTCGAGCAGCGGGCTCACATGCTGCATGCCGGCGTTGTTCACCAGGATGTCGACCGGCCCCAGCTCGGCCGCGATGCGCTGCGCCAGCGGTGCGATGGCCGCGCCGTCGCGCAGGTCCAGCGCGTAATGCCGAACGGCCACGCCATGGGTGGCGGCCAGCCCGTGCGCCAGCGCCTCGGTGGTGTCCGATGCCGGGCGCTGGCCGTGCAGCGCGATGGCCGCGCCTTCGCTGGCCAGCTGGCGCGCCACGGCCAGGCCGATCCCGCTGGTCGAGCCCGTGATCCAGGCCACGCGGCCTGCATGCGGGCGGCCGGGGGCAGGCGTGGGCATCGTCATTTGAGCAAGTCCATTTCCATGTGTACGTATTCGCTGAGAAAGCGGACCCGGGCCCAGTAGACCAGCAGGCCGTCGGCATTGCAGGCCCAGCGCAGCGCCTGCATCAGCGGCGTGCCCAGGGCCACGCCCAGGTGCCCGGCGGCCAGCTCGTCGGCCGGCGCCACGCTCAGGTGCTGGCGCGCCACGGCGATGCGCGAGGGGTCGCTGCCCAGCGCGACGGCCAGGGTGCTGCGCTCCAGCTGGGCCTCGATCGCGGGGAAAAGCTGCTGCTCCAGGTACAGCTGCGACAGGCAAAAGCGCGCCGCATCGTGCGTGTGCACGCGCAAAAGATGCACATAGCCGGGCGCGATGCGGCCCACGGCCGGAAAGCCCTCGGGAATCGGGGGCAGGCAGCCGCGCGCGGTGTGCAGCGTGGTCTGTCCGATGCGTGCGCCAAAGGCCACCAGCTCCTTCCAGCTGGTCGGCAGCAGAAAGGAGGGCGGCCGGTAGGGCGCGGCCAGCACGCGCGTGCCGCCGCGCTTGCGCGTGTGCAGCAGGCCTTCGGCCACCAGCGCGCTCTGGGCCAGGCGCACCGTGGTGCGCGAGACGCCGTGCAGCGACTGCAGCTCCTGCACGGTGGGGATGGCGCTGCCCACGGCCCATTCCCCCGTGGCGATCTTGTTGCGGAACAGCCGTGCCAGCTGCAGGTGCAGCTTGTCCCGGCCCTGGGGGCCTGCGGCAGCGGAGCGGGCGGGCATGGCGGCAATAAAGTATCTGTTTAGTGCTTTTATTTTTGCACAAACCGCGTCCCCTGCCGGCAGGGACCGACGCACATCGTTGACAAATGTCCGCCTCGATGTGGGCCAATGACTTTTAAACTGCGGCCCTTTCCATTGTTCGAAGGGTGGCCGGGCCGCCGGGGTATTTCATGCAGCAGCAACATGTTTGGCAGTTCTTCCGCGCGGGCGGAGTGGACCAGGTGGTCATACGCACGGGGCAGGACATTGCCCACATCGGGGAACTGGACCAGAAGCTGTGGGTGGCCCTGGCCTGCCCGACGCGCGGCATCGAGTTCGACAGCGCCACGCTGGACCTGATCGACGAAGACAAGGACGGCCGCATCCGCCCGCCCGAGCTGGTGGCCGCATGCCAGTGGGCCGTGGCACGCGTGCGCGATCCGCAGGTGCTGGCCGACGGGGGCGACGTGCTGCAGCTGGACAGCCTGGACCAGGACAGCGAAGCCGGCGCGCTGCTGCATGCCGAGGCCCGGCGCATGCTGGCGCTGGCGGGCGATGGCCAGGCGACCGCGCTGAGCCTGGCCCAGGTGCGCGAGCGCCTGCAGTCGCTGGCATCCATGCGCTTCAACGGCGATGGCATCGTCAGCGCCGCCACGGCCGGCGACGACCAGGCCCTGGCCGCGCTGATCGGGCGCATCGCCAAGGCCTACGGCGAGACGCCGGGCGCCGATGGCGTGGCCGGCATCGCGCGCACCCAGGCCGAACGCTTCTTTGCCGACCTGCGCGCCCTGCGCGACTGGCATGCGCAGGCCGAGCAGCTGGGCTGCCTGCTGGCGCCGCGCGAGCGCGCGCTGGCCGCGGCGCAGGCCCTCAGGGCCGTGCAGGCCAAGGCCGATGATTTCTTCGCCCGCGTCCGGCTGGCAGCCTTCGATCCCCGGGCGCAGGAGCCCCTCAACCCCTCGCTGGACGGCTATGCGGCCCTGGGCCGCGAAGTGCTGGCCAGCGACGCCGACGCCATCGCCGCGCTGCCGCTGGCCAGCGTTGCCGCCGGCCGCGCGCTGCCCCTGGTCGATGGCGTCAACCCCGCCTGGGCCGACGCGCTGCAGGCGCTGCGCGAAAAGGCCGTCGAGCCTGTGCTGGGCAGCGCTCTGCGGGAGCTGGATGCTGCGCAGTGGCAGCAGTTGAAGGCGGCGCTGGCGCCCTGCCAGAAATGGCTGGATGCGCAGCCCGCAACGCCCCTGGGCGCCCTGGACGCGTCCGAGGTTGCCGAGCTGCTGTCGCCCCAGCAGGAGCAGGCCCTGCTGTCCCTGATCACGCAGGACGAGGAGGAAAAGCAGCACAGCGAACAGGCCATGGCGCTGGAAAAGCTGATCCGCCTGCAGCGCGACCTGCTGGCTCTGCTCAACAACTTCGTGTCCTTCAGCCACTTCTACCGGCGCGAAGGCGCCGCCTTCCAGGCCGGCACGCTGTACCTGGATGCGCGCAGCTGCGACCTGACGGTCGAGGTCGGCAACACGGCCGCCCATGCGGCACTGGCCGGGCGCGCCAAGACCTGCCTGGCCTACTGCGAGTGCCGCCGGGAAGGCCGCAAGAAATCCATCGTCGCGGCCTTCACGGCCGGCGATGTGGACTTCCTGTTCGTGGGCCGCAACGGCGTGTTCTACGACCGCGCGGGCCAGGACTGGGATGCGACCATCGTCAAGCTCATCGAGAACCCGACCAGCATCGGCCAGGCGTTTTTCTCTCCCTACAAGAAATTCCTGCGCATGGTCGAGGAGCAGGTGGCCAAGCGGGCCTCGGCCAAGGAGGACGTGGTCAACACCGGCCTGGGCGCCCAGGCCGCCCAGCTCGTGACGGCGCCGCGCGATGCCGCCACCGCCGCTGCCACGGCCGCGCCGCGCAAGACCGACGTGGGCACGGTCGCCGCCCTGGGCGTGGCGCTGGGCTCCATCAGCGCCGTGATGGTGGGCATCTTCGGCAAGTTCATCGACCTGGGGCCGTGGATTCCCGTGGCCCTCGTCGGGCTCATCGCCGCCATCTCGGGGCCCAGCATGATGATCGCCTGGCTCAAGCTGCGCCAGCGCAGCCTGGGGCCCATCCTGGATGCCAGCGGCTGGGCCATCAACGGCCGCATGCGCATCAACCTGCCGCTGGGGCGCAGCCTGTCGCAGACCGCCAAGGTGCCGGCCGGCGCGCGGCGCAGCATCAACGACCCCTTTGCCGAAGGCAACGGGCTGCGCAATGGCGCCGTGGCCCTGGCCGCCATCGCGCTGCTGGCCCTGCTGGCCTGGCGACTGCACTGGATCGACCCCCTGCTGCCGGCTGGCTGGCAGCAGGGTGCTCAGAAGGGGGCAGCTACCGCAGCGCCGGCTGCCGCAGCGCCGGCTGGCGCAGCGCCGGCTGGCGCAGCGCCGGCTGCCGCAGCGGCCCCGCAGGCGGCAGGCGCGACAATAGCGCCATGACCACGACCACCCACGTCAAAACCAGCGCCGTGCCGCAGAGCACGCACGACACCACCCGCATCGACGACCTGCGCATCAAGGCCGTGCGGCCGCTGATCACGCCGGCCCTGCTGCAGGAATGGCTGCCCGCGCCCGAGGCCGCGCAGCAGCTCGTGGAAACCAGCCGCGCAGCCATCTCGTCCATTCTCCAGGGGCGTGACGACCGGCTCATCGCCGTCGTCGGTCCCTGCTCCATCCACGACCACGGCCAGGCCATGGACTATGCGCGCCAGCTCAAGGTCCAGGCCGATGCGCTGTCGCAGGACCTGCTCGTCGTGATGCGCGTGTACTTCGAAAAGCCCCGCACCACCGTGGGCTGGAAGGGCTACATCAACGACCCGCACCTGGACGGCAGCTTCGCCATCAACGAAGGGCTGGAGATGGCACGCGCCCTGCTGCTGGACGTGCTGGCCCTGGGCCTGCCCGTGGGCACGGAGTTCCTGGACCTGCTGTCGCCCCAGTTCATCAGCGACCTGGTCAGCTGGGGCGCCATCGGCGCGCGCACCACGGAAAGCCAGAGCCACCGCCAGCTGGCCAGCGGCCTGTCCTGCCCCGTAGGCTTCAAGAACGGCACGGACGGCGGCGTCAAGGTGGCCAGCGATGCCATCCTCGCGGCCAGCGCGCCCCACGCCTTCATGGGGATGACCAAGATGGGCCAGTCTGCCATCTTCGAGACGCGCGGCAACGGCGACTGCCACGTCATCCTGCGCGGCGGCAAGCAGCCCAACTACGGCGCCGAGCATGTGCAGGCCGCCTGCGACATGCTGCAGGGCGCGGGCCTGCGGCCCCAGGTGATGATCGACGTCTCGCACGCCAACAGCAGCAAGCAGCACCGCCGCCAGATCGACGTGGCGGCCGACGTGGCGCGGCAGATCGCGGGCGGCGATGCGCGCATCACCGGCCTGATGATCGAGAGCCACCTGCAGGAAGGCCGCCAGGACATCGTGCCCGGCCAGCCGCTGGCGCATGGCGTCTCCGTGACCGATGCCTGCATCAGCATGGAGCAGACCGTGCCTGTGCTGGAGCAGCTGGCGGCTGCCGTGCGCCAGCGCCGCGCGGCGCTGCGCGGCTGAGGCACGGGGCCCGCAGCCCGGCTTCGGCATCTGCATGCTGCCGTTGCATGGCCACGGGCGCTGCCCGTCCTGCAACTCAGTGCACCGGCCGGCCCAGCCGCCGGCTGGCGCTGGAGATCGCGTAATTCACGAGGCAGTAGAGCGCCGCCACGACAAGGTACACCGGCACCAGCGCGTGGTAGTTGGCGATGAGCACCTTGGCGTTCTGCATGAGCTCGCCGTAGGTGACCACGTAGCCGAAGGTGGTGTCCTTGACCACGATGACCAGCTGCGCCACCAGGGCCGGGACGATGTAGCGCAGCGCCTGGGGGAAGACGACGAGCGAGAACACCTGCAGCTCGGTCATCCCCAGGCTGCGCGCCGCATCGGCCTGGCCACGGGGGACGGCCAGCACGCCTGCCCGGTAGACCTCGGCCACCACGGCGGCGGTGCTCAGGCTGATGGGAAGGGTCAGCATCCAGTAGGTGCTCAGCTTCAGGCCGGCCGGGGGAAGCACCAGAAAGCACACATAGATGAGCAGCAGCGTCGGCGTGCCGCGCAGGAACTCGATGGCGGCGACGCTGGGCCAGCGCACGAGCCGCGACCGCGACATCCGCCCCGCCATCAGCACCAGCCCCAGCGCCAGCGCGATGGCGGCGGCCATCGCCGACGACGCCAGCGTGCCCAGCAGGCCCCGGCCCAGGAAGGCCCAGGTCGTCGGCCAGGCGAAAAACTCCCAAAAGCGCGCATCGAGCTGCCCTTCGGAATGAAAGCGCGCCACGACGCCCGCAGCCAGCACGATGAGCAAGGCGGCCGCCAGCGCGCTCATCGCCCGCATGGCGCGGCGTGCCCGGGGGCTGGGCGCGGCAAACAGAATGTCCTGCACAGGGCGGCTCATCGCAGTATCCGGACCTTCTTTTCCAGGGTGGCGCCTGCCCAGGCGATGAGCAGTCCCATCGCCACATACATGGCGGCGGCCAGCGCGAATGCGGCCGTGCCGGCCGCGGAGTCGTTGGCGATCTTGGCTACGAGCGCGGTGAGCTCCCGGCCGGGCAGCGGCACCTGGGACGCCAGCGAGGTCGACAGCATCAGCGCGATCAGCAGCGAGGTCATGGGCTGCACCACCGCGCGCAGCGCCTGGGGCAGCACCACCACCCGGATGATCTGCGCCGGCCGCATGCCCAGGCTGAGCGCGGCCTCGATCTGGCCGCCGGCAACGGTGTTGATGCCGGTGCGCAGATAGTCCGCCGTGAACGCCGAGCAGACCAGCGCCAGCGTCAGGACCACGCTGGGCTCATAGTCCACCACGACATCGAGGTCGGGCAGCGCGAACACGATGAAGATCAGCAGCGCCACGCTGGGAATGTTGCGGAAGATCTCGACGTAGGCCGTCAGCACGAAACGCAGCGGCGGCAGCGGCGGCAGCCGGAGCACCGCCACGGCCACGCCCAGCGCGAAGCCGGGCACGAACGACAGCAGCGTGAGCTTGCACGTCAGCAGCAGGGCCTGCCAGAAGGCCGGCCCGTGGTCGGCCAGCAGCCGCAACACCTCGCCCATCGGTCAGGGCAGGGCGGGTGGCGTGGGAATGGCCGTGCTGCCGGTGCGCTGTCCGATCGATATCGTCCAGAGCCTGGCCCAGGTGCCGTCTGCCTCCAGCTTCTTGAGGAAGGCATTGATGAAGGCCACGCCGTCCGAGCCCTTGGGCAGTCCCACGCCATAGGGGTCCTGCGTGCCAAAGGAAGCGCCGGCCAGCCGCGCATCCGTGCCGCCCAGGCTCAGCGCGTTGAGCAGCAGCGTGTAGTCGGTCACATAGGCGTCCACGCGCCGCTGGCGCAGCGCATCCAGCGCTTCCTGGTGCGTCTGGAACTCCTGCACCACCGCCTTGGGCGCGTACTGCGCCAGGATCGCCGGCCCCGTGGAGCCGGCTTGCGTGGCCACCTTCTTGCCGCCCAGGTCGCTGTACGACTGGATGGTCTTGTTGTTTGCCTTGACCAGCACGCCCGCCTGCGAGGTGTAGTAGGGGCCGGCGAACGAGATCTTCTCGGCGCGCGCCGGGGTGATGGAGTAGGTGGCCAGCACCATGTCCACCTGGGCATTGATCAGCACCTGCTCGCGCGTGGACGAGTTCACCTGGGTGAACTGGTACCTGGCCGCATCGCCCAGGATGTAGCGCGTGAGCAACTGGGCCAGGCCGGCATCGAAGCCGCGCAGCTTGCCATCCTTTTCGTTGAGCAGCGAAAACAGGTTCGACGTCTGCGTGCCGCCCAGGCGCAGCGTGCCGGCCTGCTTGATCTTGCTGGCCCAGGTGCTCGATGCGATGGTGGCCGCATCGGCAACGGGCCCCTGCGCCACCAGGGCGTCGAACGCCGCGGCATCGATGGGCTTGCCCTGGGCGAACAGCGAGGCGCCCGTCGCGAGCGCCAGCGCCGCCACGGTGGATTTCAGAATGGATTGGATCGGCATAGGGGTCTTCCTCGATGGCCTGCGGCCTCAATGCAATGGATGGCGAACCGCGCACATTCTGCCGCCAAGTGCGCCGGCCCGCCGTCGGCCGAAACCGGTGTTGGGCCGCGCCGCGTCCGCCTGCTTCAGGCCGAGGCCACGCGCTGGCCCGGTGCGATGGTGGGGGGCGCGGCATTGAGCGTCTCGATCGCAAAGCCCGCCGCCGCCTTGTACCGGGCCATGAAAGCCTCGCGCTCGGGGCGCGGCAGCACGTCGTCGATGTGGTCGAAGACGCCGCCGCAGCGCTCGTCCACCAGTCCCAGCAGGCCGAACGGCCCGGCGCCCCGGTTGCGCAGCACCAGGGCGGAGATGTCCTTGCACAGCCTGTCGTCATAGGCGCGCAGCGCCTGCGGGCCCACGCCGTGCGCCAGCAACTGCGCACCCAGCACGCGCGCATCCACGATGGCCTGGCTCGCGCCGTTGGAGCCCACGGGGTACATCACGTGCGCGGCATCGCCCAGCAAGGCCACGCGGCCGTCCACCCAGGTGGGCACCGGGTCGCGGTCGATCATCGGATACTCGAACACCTCCTGCGCGCCGCGCAGCATGGCCGGCACGTCGAGCCAGCTGTAGTTCCAGCCGTCGAAGTGGTGGATGAAGTCCTCCAGCACCACGCGCCGGTTCCAGTCGCCGTGCTGCCAGCCGCCGCCGTTGTCCACCGTGATCTCGGCGATCCAGTTGATGGTGGCCAGGCCCGTCACGGGGTCCGGCGGCGTGATGGGGTACAGCACCACGCGGTGGCGCAGCGAGCCCACCCCCACGAAGGACGCGCCGGTGCGCACCGGCACGCCCGGCGTCGTGCCGCGCCACATGATGGCGCCGCCCCACTGGATAGGCGGCTGCGCGGGGTGCATCTGCGCGCGCACCGCCGAGTGCAGGCCGTCGGCCGCCACCAGCAGCGAGCCCGCCACCTCCAGGCGTCCGCCATCGCGTGTCTCGATCAGCGCGGTCACGCCGTCGGCGTCCTGCCGGTAACCCGCCACGCGCTGGCCCAGCCGCACGGCGCCTTCGCCCAGGCGCTGCCTCACCGCGTTGAACAGCATCATCTGCAGTTGCCCGCGGTGCACCGCATACTGCGGCCAGCGGTAGCCCGCATCCAGCCCGCGCGGCTCGGCATACACCTCGTTGCCGTTGCGGCCCACCAGCGCCCACTCGCGCGCCTGCAGGCCGATGGTGTCCAGCACCTCGTTGCCGAAGCCCAGGTCATGCAGCTCCCGCACGGCGTTCGGCTGCAGATTGATGCCCACGCCCAGCGGCTGCAACTGCGCCACCGATTCGAAGACCATGCAGGGCACGCCGATCTGGTGCAGCGTGAGGGCGGTGGCCATGCCACCGATGCCGCCGCCGGCGATCAGCACGGGGCGGGGCGGATTGGAGGGGGATGCAGCAGCAGACATGCCGGGATTGTCCATGCAATCACCGCGCCCGCCCCCCAAGTCCTCCGGCCGCCGCCTCAGGCCGGGCGATGGTCTGCGCCGGCCGTCTCGACAATGCGCCGCGCCCATGCCCGCCTGGCAACCATGTCCGCGGGAAAGTCCAGCGCCACCGGCATGCCGGCCTCCCGCAGCGCCGCGACGCGATCTTTCCGCAGGCCATGTGCAGCACGGGCGGCGCATGGCGGGTGTGAGGTCATACTTCATGCCACTCTGAACTGTCTTGAAGTTGGCCATGTACACACTCCGCACGTCACGTCCTGAAGATGGCGCTGCTCTCGTCGATCTCTGGCGGCGCTCCGTGGACGCGACCCATCACTTTCTCAGTGCCGAAGACCGCAAGGCCATCGACGCCGAAGTGTGTGGTTTCCTGCCCCATGCGCCAGTGACGGTGGCTGTCGATCAAAATGACAAGCCCCATGGCTTCATGCTCATCGATGGCACACATATGGAGGCTCTCTTCATCGATCCTGCTGTCCGTGGGACCGGCATCGGCCGCCAGTTGCTGCAGCACGGGTTGTCGCTGCATGGGACATTGAGCACGGACGTCAACATGCAGAACTCCCAAGCCGTCGGCTTTTATCGGCGGATGGGGTTTGTCGAGACCGGACGTTCGGAGGTGGATTCACAGGGGCGTCCTTATCCCCTGATCCATCTGAGCTACCCGGGCTAGCAGGCGGACGAAGGCCTGGCTGCGATGGCGCCACGATGTTCGCGGGGCGGGGGACTTGCTTTTGAAATAAGTGATTGCTAAAGTGTCGCCATGCCCGAGAACGACATCTTCAAGGCCCTGGCCGACCCCAAGCGCCGCTCCATCTTCGAGAAGCTGGCCAACGGCAGCCTGCATGCCAGCGCCTTGCGCGAGGGCATGGAGATCAGCCAGTCGGCCATGTCCCAGCATCTGGCGGTGCTGCGCAATGCGGGCCTGGTGCGCGAGCAGCGCCAGGGGCGCTTTGTGCACTACGAGGTCGATCCCGAAGGGCTGGCGCTGATCGCGGGCTGGCTGGCGAAGTACCGCGCCTACTGGCCGCAGCGCGTGGACGCACTCAGGAGCTTGCTCAAGGACATGGACCAATGAACGACACGGACACCGAAACGCAAGCGGACGCGCCGGCCGGCGCGCTGGTGCAGGAGTACCACCTGGATGCGCCTGCCGACAAGGTCTGGCGCGCGCTGGGCATTGCCGAGCTGCGCGCGCACTGGCTGCCGGGCAGCGAGCACGCCGAGGCTTTGCACCAGGTGCCGCAGCAGGAACTGCGCCTGCGGTTGCGCGAGGCTGAACCGCCCTTTCTGGAAAGCACGGTGGACCTGCAGATCCGCCCCGCTGCTGGCGGAGGCACGCTGCTGCGCATCGTCCATGCGCTGACCGACGCCCGGGTGCAGCCGGCCAGGGACGCTGCCAACGACGGCGGCTTCCTCATGTACGCGGCCTGAGGCGCGGCCTTCGCCACGGGGCGTGCGGCGCTGGGCCGCAGCCCGTTTCTTTTCACTGTCAACCCACCCACAGGAGTTCGCCCATGCGCGAATCGATGATGCTCGTCCCCATGGTTGTCGAACAGTCGGCGCGCGGCGAGCGTTCCTTCGACATTTATTCGCGGCTGCTGCGCGACCGCGTGATCTTTCTGAACGGCGAGGTCAACGATGCGGTCTCGGCCCTGGTCTGCGCGCAGCTGCTGTTCCTGGAGGCGGAGAACCCCGACAAGCCCATCCACCTGTACATCAACTCGCCGGGCGGCGTGATCACCAGCGGGCTGGCCATGTACGACACCATGCAGTTCATCAAGGCGCCGGTGCACACGCTGTGCATGGGAACGGCGCGTTCCATGGGCTCGTTCCTGCTGATGGCGGGCGAGCCCGGCCACCGCATGGCCTTGCCCAACGCCAGCCTGCATGTGCACCAGCCGCTGGGCGGCGTGCAGGGCCAGGCGTCGGACATCCGCATCCATGCCGAGGAGATGCTGCGCACCAAGGAGCGTGTGACGCGCCTGTACGCCCGGCACTGCGGGCGCAGCTGCGAGGAGGTGGAGCGCGACCTGGACCGCGACCGCTTCATGACGGCCGAAGAGGCGTGCCAGTGGGGCCTGATCGACCGGGTGCTGGAGCGGCGCTGAACACGCCCTATCCGCCCGTGCGCATCACGCCGGACAGCAATGGCATCCCCGTGCGCCTGGTGAATTCCTCGTAGCTGATGGGCGCGCTCATGCGCGTGTCCGGGCTGTTGGCCTGCCAGTGGACCCAGGAGCGGCCCGTGCTGGCGTCGTAGACCAGCTTGAACAGGTGGCTGGGCACATGGACCTTGCCGGGGCCGATGGTCTGGGGCGTTCCCTCGAACACCGGCCCCGTGAACACGTAGACGTCGCCCCTGGCGCGCTGTACGTAGCGGCGCGTGTCCTGCTCGACCTTGCTCCAGACGCCGCCGTTGTGGGTCTGGTCCTGGGGCACCATGTTGGCCAGGCTGAAGCTCTGGGCCATGGCTTCGGCCGAGTACATGTCGCCGGCCGGCGCCATGTGCCCGCGCGAGTAGCCGGAGCGGCGGTAGTCGTCCAGCTCGGCGCGTTCGGCGCCGGGCAGGCGCGCATCGGCATAGAACCTGTCGCCGCGCTTGAGGCCCTGGCCTTGCTCCAGCAACTGGCGGTTCAGGCGCTCCACCACGAAGACGGGGGTCTTGGTCTGGCCGCTGTGCAGCACGGCAAAGGCGCTGAAGCACAGTTCGCGCTGCAAGGGCCGGGGCTGCAGGGCCGGCGGCTGGCCGCCGGGGAAGAAGTCGCGGCATTGCGAGAAGCTGGTGGCCTGGCTGCCGGCTGGCGTGGCGGAGGCGGTTTTCTCGCGCGCCTGCTCCAGCCCCGGTATGGACAGGGTGGACAGCCTGGGCGGGTGCAGCAGCCGGTCGTTCCAGCCGGGGTCCAGCGTGCAGCTGGCGATCTGGAAGCTCGCCAGGGCCGCGGCGGCGGCACCCAGCAGAAAGCGGCGCAGGCCGGAAGGGCTGCGCGATTTCTTGTTTTTCGGGGTGGAGGAGGCGGGACGTTTGCGGGAAGCGGGCTTCTTGTTGTTGGCGGTCATTCGGCGGCAGAAACAGGCCGCGCCGGGCGGGGCCGGCCTTGGTGGGTTCGGAAACAGCCGCAGGCGGTGCGCAGCGGCCTGCGGAAACGGTCCGCAGGGCGTCCATTGTCCTATGCGCGCAGGTATTTCTTGACCATTTGCGCAGCCACGTGTGCAAGCGGCCCGGTAACGTTCGAAAGCGCCGGTGTTACGTGACGCGGAACGTAACAAATGGTCGATGGCGCACGGCGATCGGCCATGCATGCCCCATGCAAATCAATGGGTTGCAAAAAATGGCAAAGCCTTCCAGCGGCTGCAGGCGCGTGGCACGGTTGTTGCAACAAGATGCAAGAAGTCTGTCGCGTTGTCTGACGCGCGGCGTCCCCTGACCACCCCAGAATCATCCCGGAGTACACATGGCCTTTGTCTCGACGCCGTTGGCGCCAGCCGCCGTGCAGCACAGGCCCATGTGCCTGGACATGCCGTGCAGTCCCGCGCCAGTGGCCACGGCGCCCCGGGCGCAGCCTGCCGGCGCGGCCTGGCATGCGGTAGCCGATGCGGGCGGGCAAGGGCCTGCGGCCCTGCTGGTGCAGGCCAGCGAAGGGGTGTGCATCGTGCGCCACGGCGTGGTGATGCCGGCGCTGGCCGGTGGCATGCTGGAGCTGGGCGACCGCATCGTCGTGCCGGCCGCAGGCCGTGCGCAGGCGGTTTTTCAGGAGCAGGACGACCAGGTGCTGCTGGGCTCCTTCGACGGCGGCACCGATGCGTCGCTGGCCTATTTCAGCAGGAAGCAGGGGGCCTGCTCGGTGGTGTTCGATCTGGTGGCCGGCCATGTGGACATGGCCTTGTCCACGCTGGAGGGCGCGGAGCGGGCCACGCCTTCCGTGGTGCCGGGGCGGCGGGCCATCGGCTTTTACTGCTATTCACAGGCCATTGCCGGCCGTTGAACGACCAAGGAGACGACCATGCTGGACAGCTTCGACAGTGCGCAATGCGGCAGGCCCGCGAGTCTCATGATCTGGCTTGCCAACCTCGATGAGCTGCGCTGCGTCTATGGCGCGCCCCTGGCCGAGGCGGCGGTGCAGACCTGCCTGGAGCGGCTGGCCGGCCTGGGCATCTGTCCGCACCAGGTGGCGCACAGCGGCGCGACCATCATGGTGGCCGATTTCCTGCCGCCGGCGCTGGAGGACGCGGGCGACAGCGGCGAGCAGCGCTGGGCCGAGGCCATCCAGTCGGCGCTGGGCTGCGATCCCGTGCAGCATGGCCCGGTGCAGGCCTATCTGCAGGTGGAGGTGGAGGCGCTGGGCGGCATTTCGCTCAGCGGCGCCCATGAGATGCATGGCAGGCACGGCTTTTCCAGCTACCGGCGCCATGCGCCCACGGCGCGCAGGGTGCATGCGCGCTGGAGCCGCACCTACCAGGACGATATGCGCCTGGCCGGCCGCCTGCTGGACGAGCTCAGGCTCGGCCATCTGGCGCTGGCTTTCCAGCCCGTGGCGCGTCTGGGCGCGGACGGCGTGGGCGAGGCGCTCTACCACGAGTGCCTGCTGCGGCGCGGCGGGCTGTCCGTCTACGACAACTACACCGTGCCCGAGGCCATCGAGGCGCTGGAGCGCCTGGGCCTGGCCTCGCGCCTGGACCGCAGCGTGCTGTGGACGGTGATCGGGACGCTGCAGGCGCATGAGGGCCAGAGCCTGGGCTGCAATGTCTCGGCCAGCTCCTTCGTGGACGAGGCGTGGTGGGACGGGCTGTTCAGCTACCTGGAGGACCGTCCCGGCGTCGCGCAGCGCCTGGTGGTGGAGATCACCGAGACCAGCAGCTTTCCCTGCGAGAAAAGCGCCTTCGCGCTGGTGCGCCATCTGCAGCTGCTGGGCGTGCGCGTGGCGCTGGACGACATCGTGCCGGGGCGCGGCTGCCTGGACATTCTCACCAAGCTCCACGCCAACATCATCAAGCTGGACAAATCCGTGCTGGGCCGCACGGCGGACGGCAGGCCTTCGCTGCGCATGCTGCAGGGCCTGGTGCGCCTGTGCGCCGACCGCAGCGCCTGCGTGGTCGTGGAAGGCATAGAGACGGCCGAGGACCAGATGGCCGCCCAGCGGGCCGGCGCCCATGGCGTGCAGGGCTTCCACATTGCCCGGCCCATGCTGCAGCCGCACGGCCTGTTCGGCGAAACCGTGCGCGTGGACGATGTGCTGCAGCCCACCGAAGCGGTGGCATCGGACTGGGCCGAGCTGTCGCTGAGCTGGGCGGGCGCCGGCCTGGGCGATCCGCAGCCAGGCGCGCTGCGGGCCTGAGCCGGGGCGGTCTCAGCCGCCGTTGCGCGGGCGCTGCTGCTGCAATGCGGCGCGGCGCTGCGCGATCGCCAGGCGGAACAGCTCCATGAAGCGCGGCGCCACGCTGGCGATGTGGTGGGCCTTGCCCGTCTCGCGCGCCGCGCGCGCGTAGCGGGCGCGCCGGGCCGGGTCCGCGCGCAGCGTGCGGATGGCATGCAGCCAGGCCTCGTCGTTGTCGGGCGCCAGCATGCCGTTGACGTCGTGCCGCACGAGCTCGGGCACGAAGCCCCAGTTCGATCCGATCACGCAGCCGCCGCGCGCCATGATTTCCATGAGTCCCCAGTTGGCCACGCCGTAGCGCAGCGGGTAGAGGAACAGATCCACCGAGGCCAGCGTGCGCGCGAACTGCTCGTAGGGTAGTTGCCCGGGGAATTCCACCCCCTGGGTGGCCGGGTAGACCTTGAGCAGGTGGTCGCGAAAGCTCTTGACCTCGCCCTTGTAGCGGCGCTCCACCCATTGCTGTTCGTAGCCATAGGTGGCGGCGGTGGGATCGCCCAGCGCGATGAAGCGGGTGTTGGCGCCGTCGCCCTCGCGCACCATGCGGTCGACCAGGCGCATGTAGGTTTCGAAGCCCTTGGCGCTGGACAGGTCGCGCGAGGAAAAGGCGATGGTGAAGCGCGGGTCCTGGCGCGGCAGGCTGTCAGCCGGCGGCGCCTGGATGTCGAAGCCTTCGAACTGCACGGCGATGCGGTCCTGCAGCGCGCTCGGGAACAGCGATTTGGCGAAGGCGCTGGGCACGATGGTCAGGTCGCTGTTGAGCACCTGGTGGTAGTGCAGCATCTCCATGTTGCGGTCGGACTGGTTCTGCGAGTCGTCGGGCGGATAGGCGGGGTCCCAGCCGTGGGCGCGGTAGCTGGGAAACTCGATGTAGCTGGCGATGGCGGCATCCAGCTCGCCGTAGAGCCAGTTGGGCGCGCCCCACAGCGAGTGGGTGACCACGAGGTCGATGCGCCTGCCCTTGTCCTTCTCGAAGGCCTTGAGCGCCTGCAGGATGCCGCGGCAGATGCGGGCCGAACGCTCCAGCTTGGCCGAGTAGTAGTAGCTTTGCGGGCCCATGATGTCGCCGTCGGGGCGGAAGGGCAGCAGATGGTCGCACTGGCTGGCATATCGCTCGGCGTGGCCGGGCATGGTCATGAACCAGCTGTCGGCGGCGCCGCTGGCGCGCAGGTGGCTGCACAGCAGGCTGTACTGGCTGGGGTACACGGCGCTGATGAAGATGATGACGGGCTTGTCCTGCATGGTGGCGGTGGTCGGTGGATCGAGGGGTCGCAGGGCCTGGGGCGGCGCTGCGCTCAGCCGGGCAGGGGCACTTCGGGCTCGCCGTCGCTGATCTGGTATTTGCGCATTTTTTCCCAGAGCACCTTGCGGCTGATGCCCAGGTGCTGGGCCGTATTCTGGCGCTTCCAGTCGTTGGCGTTGAGGGCCGAGATGATGCGGTTGCGTTCGTCCATGTCCCAGTTGCTGCGGTCGGCCAGCAGCGGTTCGCCGCTGGCGGTTTCGGCTGGCAGTATCGCCGCACTCAGGTTCTGGGCGTGGTCGAGGATGCGCCGCGTGGCGCCGGCGCCGGCCCAGTCGCGGGTCTGGCGCGCGGCCACGCCGATGCGCTCGGCCAGGTTGCGCAGCTCGCGCACGTTGCCGGGAAAGTACATCTGCGCCACCGCGTCCAGGATGAAGAAGGGCGGCTCGCCCAGCTCCTGCATCGCCGCTTCGCCCACCACCTTGTCCAGGATGCTGCGGAAGATGGCCAGCTTGTCGGCTTCGCCGCGTTCTTCGAGGCTGGGTATCTGCAGCTCGATGACGGCCAGCCGGAAGAACAGGTCGGCGCGGAACTTGCCTTCGCGCACCAGTTCGCGCAGCGGCCTGTTGGTGGCGGCCACGAGGCGGAAATCCAGCCGCACGGGCGCGGCCGAGCCCAGCCGCGTGACGGCGCGCTCCTCCAGCACGCGCAGCAGCTTGACCTGCTGGTACAGCGGCAGGTCGGCGATTTCATCGAGGAACAGGGTGCCGGAGTTGGCCTGCTCCAGAAAGCCCTTGTGCGCCGTCACGGCACCCGTGAACGAGCCCTTGGCGTGGCCGAAGAACAGCGACTCGAACAGGCCGTCGGGGATGGCGCCGCAGTTGACGACCACGAAGGGGCCCTGGCCATAGCGGCTGTTGCGCTCGTGCAGCCGCTCGGCGATGCGCTCCTTGCCCACGCCGGTCTCGCCGATGATGAGCACGCTGTGCTCGCAGTCGGCAAAGGTGTCCACGTCGCGCAGCAGGCCCTGCATGCATTCGGCCACGGCGATGATGTCCTCGCCGCGCTGCGCGGGGCGCTGGTTGCTTTGCATGCGCCGGAGGATGCGCACCAGCATGGCCCGCAGCTCGGCGCCCGTGAAGTCGAACGGCAGCACATGCGAGTATTCGGCCGCATAGCTGCCGGGACTGGCTTCGCGCTGGTTGGCGCTGACCCACAGCACGGGCATGCCGAACTTGCCTTCGACGCCCTGGCGCGTGAAGCGCGCGCCTTCGAGCACGGAGACGCTGACCACGGCGATCGCATGGCCCAGTTCGCTGGTGTCGGCGGACAGGCTCAGCCCGTCCGCGCGGACCACGTCCACGCCCAGGTTGAGCACGCAGCGCTCCACGCGCTCGGCGATATCGGCCTGGCCTTCCCAGACGTAGATGACCAGCTCATCCAGGTTCACGGTGTGCTCCCTCGTCGTCGATTCGTGTATTGCATGGCTTGGCAGTTTCAGTAGACCAGCTGCGCCGTGTCGCAGCCGATGGACAGGGCCTTGATGTCGGTGCGGCCCACTTCCAGGCCCAGCGCGTCCTTGAGCCCGCTGGTCAGCAGCGTGCCCACGCCGTTGAGGATGGGCTTGAGCACGGTGGTGACCAGCGGCTTGAGCAGGGTGCACAGCGCGCCGTTGCAACTGAGGTTGTTGTCGCGGTTGAGCAGCGACTGCAGCTCGGGGCTGGTCGGCGAGATGGTGTTGACCTGGGCCGGGTTGGCCGCAAGCAGCCGCGTGACGTTGTTCTTGACGCAGCCATTCCAGTTCAGCAGCGAGCTGAGCAGGCCGGCGCAGCTCTGGTAGCCGTTGTCGAAGGTGGAGATGCCCAGCACGTCCAGCAGGCCGCCTGCCACGGTGGTGTAGGAGTTCAGGGCGGCCGAGAAGGTGCCGCTGGCCCATGTCGATGAGGGGCACGCCACAAGCAGGCAGGACTTGGCAATGGCGTTGCTGAAGGTGAAGTTGGACTTGAGCAGCGGCGGCATGTAGTCCTTGTCGCCCTGCGCTCCCTTGCCGTTGAGCAGCAGCGCCGTGAGGCTGTTCACGTTGTACAGGCCGTTGACCTTGGAGGCTTCCAGGTAGGACTCCAGCAGGCGCGCATGGAGGTCGGCGGCGCCGGCGGAGGAGCCCGGCGGCTGCAGCAGGCCGCTGAGCAGGTTCAGCAGTCCGGTGACCAGCCTGTCCACCGTGTCGCCCAGCGCCAGCGCGTTGACGGCGGTGGAGCGGTTGGTCTTGCTCCAGTCCGGATCGGCCGGATCGTCGTGGCCGGGCTCCATGCCCAGGCCCGTGGTGGCATCGGTGTACTCCAGCGCGGGCACGTGCAGCCTGCCGCTGAGCACGGGCAGGCGCAGCAGCGTGATCAGCTGTTCGTCCTGCAGGCCCTTTTCGCAGCTTTGCCTGTTGGCGGGGTCCATCCTGCCGACGCAGGCGTTGAGGATGGAGGAGGTGACCGACAGGTCCATGGTCGGGGGCGTGCTGCTGCATTGCAATGCCGTCAGCGTGCCGGTGGCATTGGTGATGTCCACCGCGATGGGCAGCCTGACCTGGGTGCCCAGGATGTCCTTGACCAGCGCCTTGAGCGCGCCGCCCAGCAGCTTGTCGGTGTCCACCTCCAGGTTGAGCCGGATCTGGGCGCTGTAGCCCTGCGTGCCCACGGGGCCCACGGCAATGGTCGGCGGCTGCACGATGGTCAGCCGGCCCTGGACCAGCCCGCCGATGTTGAGCTGGCTGGCCTCCAGCGCACGGCCATTGGCGCCGATGGCGATGGCGGTCTTGAGGATTTCGCCCACGCCCAGCTGCACGTCCATGGCGGCGCCGAGCGGATCGGTGCGCCCGGCGTTGAGAAAGGCGAACAGGCCTTTCTGGCCGTCCAGGCTGCCCAGCGGGATCTGGATGGCGCCCAGGCCCAGGTCGACGAGGCGGCTTCTGAGCGCATTGAGCTGCACGGCCAGCGCGTTGTCGGTGACGGCGCCGATCGATGCGTTGATGAGCTGCAGCAGGCTGACGCTGGTCAGGTTGGCCACGCCCTCGGGCGACAGCGCGCGCAGCTGCTCGATGCTGAGGTTCACGCCCAGTGCCTGGAGCAGGCCGGCCGGCGTGATCCTGGCATTGGCCAGGCCCTGCGAGTCCAGCAGCTGGAGCTGGTCCACGCTCAGGCCCACCAGTCCCAGCAGGCTGCCCAGCGGCGTGTCCTTGTTGAAGCGCAGCAGCTGGGAGCCGACCTGGAAGGCGGCCACGGATTCGTTGCGCATGGCGATGGCCTCGGCCACGACGGCGCGGCTCCAGGGCCCGGGGAACAGCGTGGGCGACGTGGCCCCGATGGTGACGCGGGCCGCGTTGAGCGGGGCGGCGCCGGCCGCGAAGAAGCGCCCGCCCGAGGCCTGCCGCGCAGGCTCGGCCGGGTTCCAGTTGCCGCAGGCCACCTGGGTCTGGCTGGTGTTGCGCGTCAGCGGCAGGGGCCAGTTGCCGGCGATGCTGCCCTCGCCCGCGCTTTCGCACTGTGCGCGGGTGCCGCCGGGGCGGATGCTTTGCGCGGCCTGTATGGCCGCCAGGTCGGCGATGCGCTGCAGGTCGCGCTTGGCGTAGTAGAGGTAGCCCAGGTCCACCACGCCGAGCAGCAGGAACAGCACCGAGGCCAGCAGCGCGAACTGCACGAGAATGCTGCCGCGCTGCAGGGTGCGGGACGGGCCGGTGTGGCGCGGGGCGGCCAGGGGGAGGCGGTAGCGCATGGGCTGCTCCTGTCTAGCTGGCGGGGGCCAGGCGGACCACGCTGCGCGACTGCAGCCGCGTGGGCTCGCCCAGCGGCTGGCCCCCCGTGGCCAGGCCCTGGCCCAGCACCGGGGGGAGCAGGTAGACCACGGTCAGCGTGGCTTCGGAGGCGCCCCAGTCGATCTGCACCTGGGTGGGCCCGGTGCCCGGCGGCAGGCCGCTGGCCGCCAGGCTCTGGTTGACCACGTCGCGGGTGGCCTGAAGGATGTTGGCGCGCTCCACCGGCCGCGCCGGGTTGAAGCCCGCCAGGCCGCCGAAGGCCAGGTGCTGGACCATGCGCGCGCCGTCCCCGGTGGCCCGCGCCAGCGACTGCTGCGCCTGCAGCGCGCGCCAGTAGACGAACAGGCCCATCAGCAGCACCAGCGCGATGGTGGCGATCAGCGCAAACTCCAGCGCCGCGACGCCGCGCTGCGGCGCCGCCGTGCAGCGGCCATGGGCGTGCCCTGTCATAGCCCCCCCTTGTCGACCATGATGCCGGCCTGGGCGCGCATCGTGGCGGGAAACGCCATCAACACGCCCAGCCCGGGCAGGGGCGGCAGCAGCGGATGGGCGCCATAGGGCACATCGATCGAGACCTTGACCATGCAGCGCTCGGCCAGGGCCACGCCGCAGGCCAGCGACGGCGAGCAGGCCGTGCTGTCCTGCAGCCGGCAGACCTGCACGCGGATGCCGTCGGACTGGGGCCGCAGATCGGCGGGCAGCCATTGCAGATGCTGCTGGGCCGTCGCCGTGGCGGCCTGCAGGCGCGCGGGGCGGCTGCTCTGGTAGCGCAGCGCGGCGCGCGCCGCATCCTCGGCGGCCAGCTGCAGGGACTCGCTCACGAGGAAGGCCAGGCCGTAGCCGATGCAGGCGTACAGCAGCATGAAGAACACCGGAAAGATGATGGCCCACTCCAGTGCATAGACGCCCCGCTGCCGGGTGCGGGCAGGGCGGGCCGGACGCGGAGGCGGCAGATGGGCCATGGCATTGCCGGGGGGCGGCCCCGCCTCAGTTGCGCCCGCCGGAGTCGGATCCGGTCTTGTAGAGCGCGGGGATATCCGTCTCGAAGCTCTTGAGGTAGCGCGCATAGCTGCGCCGCGCCTGCTCCCCGGCAATGGGGCGCGGCGCAGGCGTGTGCTGCGGCGATGCCTGCAAGGACAGCAGCCGTTCCGTGGCATGGCCGATGTCGATCCGCGGCGGCGGCGGCGCCACGGCGGGCGCGGTGGCCGCATCGGCCGGCCCGGCCGCTGCGGCCGGGACCTGGACGGAGGCGACGCGGCGTTCGTCCGCCATGCCGTCCTGCGCCGCCGCAGGCAGCGCCGCGCAGGCGCAGGACGATAGGGCGGCCGCGCACAGCGCGGCCAGCGGGTCACGGCGCCGTGCCGTGCGGGGGGCCGGGGGCAGGGGGGTGGACAGGGGCATGTCGTGCTCCTTACAGCGGGCTGTCCGGCTGCCGCGGTGCGGTGCCGGCCTCGGGGGTGTGGAGGGTGCGCTGCGCCGGACCGGGCGCGCCGGCATCGGGCATGGCCGGGGGATCGGCGGCGGCTGGGCCGGCAGGCGGCTGCAGGGGCTGCGCAGGCGCCTGGCGCAGGGGCGGCGGCAGGTCTTCGGCGCGCATGCGCACGGCCTGCTGCACGCTGGCGAGCTGGGCCTGCAGCGTCTGCAGCGATGCCTGGTCGATCAGGGGGGCGGCGCCCTTGGCCGGCGGCCGGGCCAGCTGGCGCAGCAGCTGCGATGCCTGCGCCTGCTGGCCGCTGGCCAGCCAGTACAGCGCCAGGTTGAGCTGCACGCGCGCATTGGAGGGGGCCAGCTGCGCGGCCTGCATGGCGGGCAGATGCGCCGAGGCCAGGCGTCCGTCCAGCATCTGGGCATAGGCCAGGTCGCTGAGCACGTTGGCATCGATGGGGTTGAGCTGGCGGGCTTGCTCCAGTTGCTCCACGGCCTGGGCGTACTGGCCCTGGCTGGCGTGCAGCAGGCCCAGGCCGCGCCGCGCGCGTGCCGCCGTGGCGCCTTGCAGCAGCGCCAGGTAGGCCTGCTGCGCCTGCACGTACTGGCCGGTGTTGCGCAGCGCGTCGGCGCGCAGCAGGCGCGATTCGGGCATCGCGCCATGCTGCTGCTCGAAGGCCTCGGTGTGGGCCAGCGAGGCATACCACTGGCCGGCCTGCTGCATCTGGGCGATCAGGTCCAGGTAGGTCTGGGCGGCATCGACCTGGCTGGCCTGCTGGGCGGCCTGCAGGGGCTGCTGCGCCGGGGCGGCCGCATCCTGCCGGGGCGCGACGCCATAGCCCTGCGGGCCCTTGCCGGCGCAGCCCGCCAGGGCCAGCGCGGCGGCGGCCAGCAGGGCGGCCGCCGTGCGGCGGGGGGAATGTGTGCGGTGGTCTGGCATGGCTAGCGCCCTCCCATGGTGGACAGTGCCCGGATCACGGCGAGGAAGCCGGGGCCTGCGGTGATGACGAGCAGGCCGGGCAAGAGCGTGAGCACCATCACGCCGGTCATCTTGACGGTGATGGCGCCGATCTTTTCCTTGAATCCGGCCTGGCGCTTTTCGCGCAGGCGGATGCTGAATTCGCGCAGCGGCTCCTGCACGGCACCGCCATGCCGGTCCACCTGCACCAGCAGGTTGACGATGGCGCTCATGTCGTCGTCGGCGCTCATGTTGACCATGCGCTGGAACGACTGCTCGCGCGTGCGGCCGGTGTGGTAGAGCTGGTTGGCCAGGGCCAGCTCTGCGCTGATGACGCGCAGCACGCCTTTGAATTCGGTGGCCAGGATCTGCAGGCTCTGGTCCACGCTCAGGCCCACGCCCTGCAGCAGCCGCAGCAGGTCGACGAACAGCGGCAGTTCCTCGACCACCTGCTCGCGGCGGCGCCTGGCGCGTGAGCGCATCAGCCATTTGGGCAGCATCATGCCCAGGCTCAGGCCCACGAATGCGTGGACCACGGCCATGGCGCCGCCGGGCCGCAGCAGGCCCAGGGCCAGCAGCGGCAGGGCGATGGACAGCAGCAGCCGGCTGGCGACGTAGAGCATGCTGCCGTTGCGCGTGCCCGCGCCGGCCTGGTCGAGCAGCTTGCGGTCCTCGTCGGCCAGCAGCGCCCGGGCGATGCCCCATTGCAGCCAGGCCGGCGGCGGCTGGCTGGCGGCCGATGCCTGGGGCGTGTCCGAGGCGCGCGCGCCGCTGGCCAGGGGGTTGAGCAGCTGTGCGTCGGAGACGGGCTGCCGTGGCGGTGCCTGCGCCACCTTCTCGCGCGCCTGCAGCAGCCTGGCGACCTGGTCCGATGCGCGCGCCGAGCGCCACAGCCGCCAGGCCATGGCGCCGGCCCACAGCGCCAGTCCCAGCGCCGCCAGGCAGATGCTGGCGATCCACAGGTGCTGCGTCGTGATTGCGCCGTACTGCATGGTGCTACCTGAGCCGGGCGAGCCGGTAGAGGGTGAAGGCGCCGATGATCTCCAGCCCGCAGGCGATCAGCACCATGGTCCTGCCGCTGTCGTCGTTCCACATGCGCATGAAGTAGCCCTGGTTGATCACCATGATCAGCGTGCCCACCACGATGGGCAGCAGCGCCAGGACCCAGGCGGACAGGCGGATCTCGGAGGACAGGGCATGCAGTTCGCGCTCGGCGGACTGGCGGTCGCGGATATAGGCGGACACGCGCTCCAGCACGAGGTCGGCGCGCCCGCCATAGCGCACGCTCATGCGGAACACGGCGGCCAGCAGCCCGAATTCGGGCAGGCGCCAGGAGCGTTCGAGCTGGGCCATGGCCTGGCCGAGGTCGGGCGACGCGCTGAGCAGGGCGCCGGCCTGCTGCAGTGCCGCGCCCAGCGGCTCGGGGATGTTGCCCGTCGCCATCTGGAAGGCGGCATGGGGCGAGTTGCCGATGGAGATCAGGCGCACCATGTTGTCCAGAAAGCCCGGCAACTGCTGCAGCAGCCGTTCGCGGCGCTTGCCCAGGCGCCGCCACAGGCCGAAGGCCAGAAGCAGGCTGTAGAGGGCGGCGGTCAACAGCGCTGCCGCCGCGCCGCCCTGGCTGGCGGCCAGCAGGGCCAGCAGGGCGCCGGTGGCGGCGAACAGGGCCAGCACGCGCGGCGCCACGCCCCAGGCATCGACGCCCAGGCGCTGCAGCAGCCACTGCACGGCGCGGTGCCGCGCCGGCCGTGGCGCCGCCCTGGTCGCGGGCTGCGCCAGCACAGGAGCGGCGGCGGCCGGTTCGCGGCCGGCCTCGACGCTGCGCTGCAGGTGCCGGTGGATCGACTGCTCGTTTTCCTTGCGCTGCGCGCGTGCCAGCACCCACAGCGCCAGGGCCAGCATCAGGCAGGCCAGCGCGCCCAGGATCAGAACGGCGGGGGCCAGGCCGGTCATCGCACGCCTCCGCTGCCGGCCTGCTGCTGCGAGCGCCACCAGCTCAGGAGCTTGGGCGAGTGCGGCGAGATGCCCAGCGAGATCCAGTGGTCGTGCTCCTGCCCGTCGGCGCCGACCTGGGGCTCGTAGCGGTACAGCTCCTGCATGGAGATCATGCTGTCGGTCATGCCCGTGACCTCGGTCAGCGACAGCAGGCGGCGGCGGCCGTTGGACAGGCGGCCGATCTGCACGATGAAGTCCACGGCATTGGCGATCTGGCGGCGCAGGCTGACCTCGCTGCCCTGAAAGCCCGCGAAGCCGGCCAGCATCTCGGCCCGGTACAGGCATTCGCGCGGCGAGCTGGCGTGGATGGTGCCCATGGAGCCGTCGTGCCCGGTGTTCATGGCCTGCAGCAGCTCCAGCACTTCGCCGCCGCGGACCTCGCCGACGATGATGCGGTCCGGCCGCATGCGCAGGCTGTTGCGCAGCAGGTCGCGGATGCTGACGTGGCCGCTGCCGTCAAAGCCTCCGGGGCGGCTTTCCAGCCGCACCACATGGCTGTGGTTGAGCGCCAGTTCGGCCGTGTCCTCGATGGAGACGATGCGCTCGCTGCCCGGGATGAAGCTGGCCAGCGCATTGAGCAGCGAGGTCTTGCCCGAGCTGGTGCCGCCGCTGACCAGGATGTTGCAGCGCGCCTGCACGGCCATCTCCAGGATGCGGCAGATGTCGTGGTTGAAGGTGCCCAGCTGCACCAGCTCGGGCGGCGTCAGCGGGTCCTTGCGGAACTTGCGGATGGATACCGAGGGGCCGTCGATGGACAGCGGCTCGATGATGACGTTGATGCGCCCGCCATCGGGCAGCCGCGCATCGACCATGGGGCTGGATTCGTCCAGGCGCCGGCCCAGCGGCGCCAGGATGCGGCGCACGATGCGCAGCACATGCTCGTCGTCCTTGAAATGCAGGGTCTCGCGCTGCAGCACGCCGCCGCGCGAGACGTAGATGTTGCCGTGCCCGTTGATCAGGATGTCTTCCACGCGGGGGTCGTCCAGCAGCGGCTGCAGCGGCCCCAGGCCCGTGAGCTCGCGCGTCAGCGCACGCGCCACCTGCAGGCCTTCCTGCTCGTTGACCGGCACGGAGTGCAGGCGGACATAGCTGTCCAGCTCCATCAGCACGAATTGCGCGATGGCCGCCTGGGACCAGCGGCCGAACTCGGCGCCCAGCTCCTCGATGCGGCTGAGCAGGTGCTCGTGGGCGCGGTTCTTCAGGTCCAGGAACAGCGCACTTTGCTCGAACTCGCTGGCCTGCGCATCCGCCAGTTGGGAATAAGCCGTGTTCGTCATGGTGCGTTCAGCTTCTGGTGCGATGGAAGAAGCGCTGCAGCCCGCGGGCCGGCGCTGCGGCGGTGCCCGTGCCCGTGCTTGGCACATGGTTGTGGTGCAGCGTGGCCATCAGCAAGGTGGCGAGCTTGTCCACGGCCTGCACGTAGGGTTCGCGCTGCAGCCGGCTGGGCAGCAGCTGGCCCTGGTTGACGGCCTGGGCCAGTTCGCGGCGCCGTTCGGGAATCGTGGCCAGCAGCGGCAGGTGCAGCTGCCGCGCGATCTGCTGGGCATCGAGTTCGAGCTGGCTGTCGTGGCGGCTGACGATGAGCTGCATGCGCTCGCGCTCGATCTTTTGCTCATCGAGCTGGCGCAGCAGCTCGCTGGTGGACACCACGCTGGCCACGCTCTGGTCGCAGACCACCCAGACCTGGCTGGCGCGCAGCGCCACGCGCATGGCCAGGTGGGTGGGCACGACCGCGCCCAGGTCGGCCACGATGTGGCGGAAATACTGGCGCAGGCGCTGCAGCAGCGCATCGACGTCGGCGTAGGAGACATCGCGCAGGCGGCCGGACTGGCGCGGCAGGGTCAGCAGGCGCAGGCCGCTGCCGTGGCGCGCCAGGCCCGTGCAAGCCAGGCGGCGGTCGAAGCGGCGCAGGTTGTTGACGGCTTCGATGAAGTCGAAGTCGCCCAGCGTGCCCAGGTACAGCGCGCAGTCGCCGCTGGGGTTGCCCAGGTCGATCAGCAGGCCGTCCAGTGTCTCGGTGCTGATTTCGCTGGCGCTGATTTCCTTGTTCTGGATGATGCCGTGCAGCCGTTTTTGCAGGTACCAGGCCAGGTGCGAGGCCAGCAGGCTGGTGCCGATGCCGGCGCGGGCCGAGAGGATGGCCGTCAGCGGCGCGCTGGCGGCTGCGGCGGCGGCCGGCGGGGGCATGCGCCGGAGCAGGTCGCGCACGGTCTGCTGGGCCGCCAGCACAGGGCCGTCCACGTCGAGAAAGTCCTGCACGCCGGCGCGCAGCGCCGACAGCATGCACTGGGGGTACTTGGTGCGTCCCACGGCCACGCAGGGCAGGTGGGGGTGGGAGACGTGCAGCTGCGAGGCCAGGTGGGCGGCCTCGTCGGTGGCCAGGGGGTCGAAATGCACCAGCACCGCATGCGGCATGTAGCGCTGCACCTGCTCGGCGATGGGGTCCTGAAAGCGCGCCAGGTGCAGGCGGCTGCCGTCGAGCATGCGCTGCAGCCAGGACTGTGCGATGGTGCTCTCGGCAGTGCCGGCGTGGATGAACAGCAGCTCCACGGCCGGCTCGGCGTCGCCGTCGGCCGGCTGCGGCTGGGCAGGCGGCAATTGCGGGGACGGCGGCGCCTGGGGCGCGTTCGTGGCCGGCACCGGCTGCAGCTGGCTGGACAGCGAGGGCGAGCGCAGGCCCAGCAGCGTCTCCAGCGACGTGGGGCTGCCGGCGTCCGGCGGGGCGGCAGCATCCACGGGCGTATCGGAGGTGTGGGGCTTGCTTGTCATGGCATCAGTACGAGAAACCGGGCACGGCGCCGCCCTGGCCCAGGCCGCCGGCGAGAAACGGCGTCCAGACCTGGGCGGCGGCGTTGCGCTGCTCCGCGTCCGCGCCGGGCAGCAGGGCCTGGAGATTGGTGCTGGCGGGAAGCGGGTGGACCAGGCGGGGCGTGACGATGATCACCAGCTCGGTCTCCTCCTGCGAGTAGTTGAGATTCTTGAAGAAGGCGCCCAGCACGGGCAGGTCGCCCAGCAGGGGCACTTTGTGGACGTTGGACGAGGTGGTGCGGCTGACCAGGCCGCCGATGACGAAACTCTCGCCGTCGGCCAGCTCCACCGAGGTGTCGGCGCGGCGCGTGCGGATGGCGGGCACGGCCACGCCGCTGATCGTGACGCCGCTGTTGAAGTCCAGGTCGCTCGCCTCGGGCGAGACCTTGAGCGCGATGCGCTCGTCGGAGAGGATGGTGGGCGTCAGCTGCAGCTTGATGCCGAATTCCTTGTAGTGGATGGCGACGTTGCCGTCGCGGCTGGGCACCGGCACGGGCAGCTCGCCGCCGGCCAGGAAGCTGGCGTTCTGGCCGGTGTGGGCGAGCAGGGTGGGGCGGGCGAGCACGCGCACCAGGCCATTGCCTTCCAGGATGCTCAGCTGGGTGGTGATGCCGGCGCCGCTGAAGGCGCGGCCGAAGCCCAGCACCAGGCTCATGGCGCTGGCGATGGCCGCGGTGGAGCCGCCGGTGCCGGAGTTGCCGCTGCCGCCGCCCGTGCCGGTGCCGGTGCCGGTGCTGGAGTTGATGCTGCCGGACACGCCAGGGCTGAAGCTGCCGAAGCTGAAGCCGTGATTGTTGCGGCCGCCGCTGAAGATGTTGATGCCGACCTGGCGCAGCGCGGATTTCTTGAACTCGACCACCTGCACATCCACCTGCACGGTGTTGCTCCTGACCTCGATCTGCGCGTTGTCCACCAGCGGCGTCTGCGCGGGCGCGCCCTGGCGCAGCTCGGCCACGGCCTGGGCATGGGCGGGCACCGAGGCCAGGCGCCGCTCCAGCACCAGGTGGGCGCCGCGCACCTGGACCAGCCAGCTGTGCGGCAGGCCGCTGCCCTGGGGCCAGGCCATCAGCGTGGTGCTGCCCTGGGCCTTGGGCGTGAGCAGCAGTTCGGCGGCGCCGGCGCTGGCGCCGGGCGCGGCGCGCAGGACCTTGACGTCCAGCACGTTGGGGTCGCCCACGGCAATGCGCGCGGGAGTGAAGGCGGGCCGCAGCAGTTGCTGGCGCCCTGCGGTCAGCTGCAGCGATCCGCCCTGCGCGGCGGGCGGCTCCTGCTGCTCTTGCGGCGCCTGTGCCGCCTGGGTGGCCTGCGCGCCCGCCAGCAGGGCGGCGCTGCCGCACAGCGCCCAGGCGGCGCGCTGCAGCGCCCGGGTGGCGCAGGCGGTCCGCGCCCGGGGGCTGGCGTGGGCGGCCTGCGTCTGCGATGGCTGGTCGTTCTGCTTCATGGCGTTCCCCCTCCTGTGGCCTGTCCTGTCAGTAGTGCACCAGTTGCACCGCCGCCCCGTTGTGCATCTCCACGGTCTGCTGGCGCGGGCCCGGGGCCGGTCTTGCGGCGCGGGCGGCGGGCGCGGCGGCGGCCATCTGCGGCACGGCGCCGCCGCGGGTGTTGGCGGCATCGGCGCCGGTGGCCAGGTCCCTGAAGCGCAGGCCGGCGAACGCGCGGTCCGCGCCCTGCAGCGGCTGGTCCTTGCGCAGGCGGCCGGCCAAGGGCTGCAGCGCCGTGGGCAGCGCGGCGAACAGGCTGGGGTCGGGCACCGACAGGTCATCGGGATGGCGCAGCGCCAGCGTGAGCTGGCCGTGCTTTTCGGCCAGCGTCAGCCGCTGCACGTCGTCCAGCGGCACGGCCAGCACTGCCGACTGCGCGTTTTGCACGTTGTCCGGGCGCTGCCCCGCTTCGTCGCGCGTGCCGATGCGCGAGGCCGCTCCCGCCTGCGCCTGCCGGGCCTGGCGCTGGGCCGCCGTCAGCGGCGGCTTCTCGACGCTGCTGGCGCCATAGGCCAGCACGCGGCTGCGGGCCAGCAGCAGCCGGGTCTGGGCGTCCACCGGCGCCTGGTCCGATTTGCCGTCGAGCGAGAAATAGACATCGACGAAGTCGCCGGGCCGCACATGGTGGCCGGCCGCCATCTGCTCCCGTATGGCGATGGACACCGCCCGCTGGCCGGGCTCCAGCTGCAGCGCCAGGCCACTCAAAAGCTGCTGCTCGAACAGCGGCGCATCGGGCGGCAGGGCCATCACCGTGGTGCGGCCGACGGCGTCCTGGATGTCGGCCATGCTGCCGGGCACGGCGGCGGGCAGCCGGGCCAGCTTCACGTCCTCTTCGGCGATGCGCTGCCCCGCTTCGATGGCCTTGGCGGCGACCACGACGGCATGCGTCGGCAAGGGGGCGGCAGGCGCCGGTGCCGGTTCGGCGGCCGTGGGCGAGGCCACGGTGCGCGCGGGCTGGCGGCCCATCACCCAGGCCAGGCCCGCGAGCACCAGGGCCAGCAGCACCAGCAGGCCGGCAAGCATCTTGGTGAGGTTCATGGCATGGTCTCCTGGTGGCGGCGCAGTGCGGCGGCGGCG
>JBHIXF010000009.1:0-121028 GCA_041984925.1 Comamonas sp. | reverse complement strand
GCCTCCCCGCCGCGCAGGCCACGGCGGTGCATGAGCCACAGCAGATAGCTGCCGCCCAGCACCACGCCCACGACCACGCCGGCCAGCAGCAGCCGCAGGCTGTCATGCACGCCGCGCGCCAGCGCCAGGGTCAGCAGCACGGCCAGGGCGGCGCCCGCGAAGGCCGCGCCCGCGATGCCCAGGCGCGCCAGTGCGGCCAGCGCGAACGGCGAGGCCCCCAGCGCCGCCATGCCCAGCGCCACGCCCAGCGATGCGCCCGAGGCACTGCCCAGCAGGTAGGGGTCGGCCAGCGGATTGCGGAACACGCCCTGGGCAATGGCGCCGGCCAGGCCCAGCAGGCCGCCGGCCAGCCAGGCCCCCAGGGTGCGCGGCAGGCGGATGTCGGCGACGATCTGCCAGGCCAGCGGGTCGCTGCGCGCGGCCCAGACGCTTTCCCAGCCGGTGCTGCCCACGCCTGCGCCCAGCAGCCCCAGCAGGACGCTGGCGGCCAGCAGCGCCAGCGCCATCCAGGCGGCGGGCAGGCCCGGGCCCTGGCTCATCGCGCCGCCCCGTTCAGGCAGCGCGCCATCAGGGCCGCCCCCTCGGCCATGCGCGGGCCGGGACGCACCAGCACGTCCAGTTCTGCCGGCGCAAAGCGGCAGACGCGCCCGGCCTGCACGGCGCGCATCCGCGCCCAGCCCGGATAGGGCACGCCCGAGGTTCCGAGGCTGCGGTCGCCTCCCATGATGAAGTCCGGGTCGGCACGCACCACGAATTCGGGATTGATGCGCGGAAACGGTCCCAGGTCAGCGCCTACGATGTTGCGCATGCCCAGCCGCGCAAGGGTCTCTCCTATGAAGGAGGAAGCGCCCGCCGCAAAGGGCCCCCGGCTGACCTCGAAGTACACCGTCTGCCCCCGCACCGCGGCCGGCACGCTGCGGCCGGCTTCCTGGATGCCGGACTCGATGGCGGCCCAGACACGGTCGGCCCCCTGCTGCGGGGACAGGTCCAGCAGCCGGCCCAGGGTCTGCAGCACGGCGCGCGCATCGGCGTGGGTGCGCGGCTCCAGCGCCACCACCTTCAGGCCCAGGTCCTGCAGCCGTGCCACGGCGCGGGATGCGGTGGACGCCAGCACCAGGTCGGGCTTGAGCGCGGCGATGGCTTCGATGTGGGGATCGATGCCGCCGCCCACGGCGGGCAGGGCCTGCACCGAGGCCGGCCAGTTGGAATAGCGGTCCACGCCCACCAGGCGCTCGCAGCCGCCCAATGCGCAAACGCTTTCGGTCAGCGAGGGCAGCAGGCTGACGATGCGCCGCGGCGGCGCGGGCAGCTCCACCTGGACTCCGCGGCCATCGGTGACCCGGATCGCCGCCTGCGCCGTGGACAGCACCAGCGCCAGGCCCAGCGCGGCAAGAGGCCATGCCCTCATGGCTGCGGCCCCTTGAGCGCCAGCGGCAGGCCCGCGCACATCAGCGTGACGGTTTCGCAGCAGCGCGCCGCGCGCTGGTTGAGCGCGCCCAGCGCATCGACGAAGGCCCGCACCTGCGGGCCCAGCGGGATCACGCCCAGGCCGATCTCGTTGCCGACCAGGATCACCGGGCCGGGCGCCGCCTGCAGCGCCTGGACAAAGGCGTCGCACTGCCCGCTCCAGCCGCCGGCCAGCGCGGGCGAGGGCCGGGCCGGCATCATCCAGTTGGTCAGCCACAGGGTCAGGCAGTCCACGACCAGCAGGCGCTGCGGCGCGCTGTGCCTGGCCAGGGCCGCCGCCAGATCCAGCGGCTCCTCGGCGGTGGCCATGCCCGGCACGCGCTCGGCGCGGTCGCGCTGGTGGCGGGCGATGCGCGCACGCATTTCATCATCCCAGGGCTGGCCGGTGGCGACCAGCAGCGCCTCGCGCCCCGGCGCGCCCTGCAGCCATCCACGCGCCAGCAGTTCGGCGCGGCGGGACTTGCCGCTTTTCTGGCCTCCCAGGATCAGTTGGCTGCGCGGCAGCGAAAAAGGAAAGACCGGGTCGCTCATGCCTGCTCCGTCTGCAGCCCGGCCCCCAGCAGCGCCGCGACGGCGCGCGGCTGCGAGGCGAACCAGGCATGGAAATAGCTTGCGTGCACGCTGCCATGGCGGTACAGCGCCTCGCCGCGGCCGGGCTGCGGGGCCTCGCCGGGGCGGTGGCTGCGCCCGGCTTCGGCCATGGGCGTCTCCAGCCGGCTGTAGTGGAAGGTATGGCCGCGCAGCGCCCCCCAGGCCGTGGGCAGCTCCAGCATGCCCAGCCCCGCCAGGCGCGTCTGCATGCGCGCATGGCCGGGCACAAGCCCCCACAGCTGCACCGTGCGGCCCGCGCTGTCGGTCAGCCGCTCGCACAGCGCCAGCATGCCGCCGCACTCGGCCCAGACCGCCCTGCCCTGCGCCACATGGCGGGCGATGCCGTCGCGCAGGCCGGTATTGGCGGCCAGCGCGTCCAGGTGCAGCTCGGGGTAGCCGCCGGGCAGCCACAGCGCATCGCATCCGGGCAGGCCGTCGCCCGCCAGCGGCGAGAAGAAGGCCAGCCGCGCGCCCATGGCGCGCAGGCAGTCGAGGTTGGCCTCATAGATGAAGCTGAAGGCCGCATCGCGCGCCACGGCCACGGTGCGGCCGGCCAGCCAGGGCTGCGGCGGTTCCAGAGCGGCCTCAGGGCCGAACGCCACGCACCAGTCCTGCCAGCTCGGCCCCTGCCCATGCCGCGCCTGCCAGGGCAGCTGGCCCAGCGGCGTGGCCTGCAAGGCATCGGCGGCGGCGTCCAGCCGCTGCAGCGCATCGCCCAGCTCATGGGCCGCAACCAGTCCCAGGTGGCGCGCGGGCAGCAGCGCGGCGTCGCTGCCCGGCACGCGCGCCAGTGCGCCCATCCACAGCGAGGGATGGCGCAGGCCCCGGCGCAGCAGCTCGGCATGGCGCTCGCTGCCCACGCGGTTGGCCAGCACCCCCGCCCAGCGCAGGCCGGGGCGGTAGTGCTGCAATCCATGGACCAGCGCGCCAAAGGTTTCCGCCATGCCCGAGGCGTCGATGGCGGCCAGCACGGGCAGGCCCAGCCGCTCGGCCATGTCGGCCGCGCAGGGCTGGCCGTCGAACAGGCCCATGACGCCCTCGACCAGGATGAGGTCGGCCTCGCGCGCCGCCGCATGCAGGCGTGCGCGCACGTCCGCCTCGCCCGTCATCCACAGGTCGGCCGAATGCACGGGCGCGCCGCTGGCCAGCGCATGCCAGTACGGGTCCAGGAAGTCGGGGCCGCACTTGAACACGCGCACGCGCCGCCCCTGGCGCGCGTGCAGCCGCGCCAGGGCCGCCGTCAGCGTGGTCTTGCCCTGGCCTGAGGCCGTGGAGGTGATCAGCAGCGCGGGACAGCGGACTGTCGACGCCTGGGAGGTGTGGTCTGGCAACGGAGGATCCTTCGATGGCGCATGCCGCCTGCGGGCGCGGCGCAGGCCGCAGCAGCAACGAATTCTTACGCAAAATAGTGGCCAAGGCTGACGCCGATTGCGCTGCCCGCTACGATTTTGCAGAACAATTCCGGCTGCACCACCGTTGCATGGTTTTCCTCGGTTTTTTTTCGGAACGTGTGGACCTTGCCCGCAAGTCCTACAATGCCAGCGTCTATGACCTCCCAGACTTCCCTCGACCACATCGCAGAACGCGTGGAGCGCCTGCTGGTTCGCCACGAGGAACTGCAGCGCACCAATGCGCTGCTTGCAGAGCAGGTGGCGGCCCTGACCCAGGAAAGGGACTCGCTGCGCTCGCGCCTCAGTGCGGCCCGGGCGCGCGTGGACGCCCTGATCGAGCGCCTGCCTTCCAACCAGGGGGCCTGAACTGCCCGCTGCAACCGCCGACGACCCAACGCCCATGAAGCAGATCGAAGTGCAAATCCTGCAGCAAAGCTATGTGCTGACCTGCCCCGACGGCCAAGAAGAGCGCCTGCTCGAAGCTGTGCGCCGCGTGGATACGGCCATGACCCGCATCCGCGACAGCGGCAAGGTCCGCTCGCGCGAACGCGTGGCCGTGCTGGCGGCGCTGAACATGGCCTTCGACGTGCTCGACCGCGAATCCCAGCAGGCCACGCTGGCCACCGCCCATGCCGAGATGCAGTCGCTGCACGAGGAGGCCATGGCCCGGCCAGCGGCCGCCGAGCCCAGCCCGCAGGAGCTGGCCGAGCAGCAGCGCCAGAAGGAGCTGGCCGAGCAGCTCGTGCTGCGGCTGGACCAGGCCCTCGAAGGCGACGCCCGGCTGCTCTGAGCCCCCGCCCCCCGTACCGCATCGGCCTCTTCGGAGGCCGTTTTCAATGGCCTTGTCCCGGCTGTCAATGGAAAATCCATCCCATTCGAAGATCTTGATCGCGACCCTCTTCATTCGCCGTAGAATGGAGCCGTCTGCAAACCCGCCGGGCTTTATAGTTCCTTGGACCAATGCTCTATGAGCCCGGGCTTGGTACATTGCCATTCGAGCGTGATCGTCTCGCGTTAGATGAACCCAACGTCTGGCTGCCCTTGCCCCCCTGAACCCCGGTTCAGGATGACGGCCCGGTGGCCTTTGCAGACACCTGATGCCCGACCCGGCGCGCCCTCAGGCGCGCCGGGTTTTTTATCGCCCCCCCTTGCCGCGCCATGCCTGACCCGCTGTTTTTGGAACTGGCCTTGCTGGGCCTGTGCTCCGGTTTTCTGGCCGGCCTGCTGGGCGTGGGCGGCGGCATGGTGCTCGTGCCGTTTCTGACCTACTTCCTCGGCAAGCGCGGCGTGGGAGCGGACCTGGCCGTGAAGATGGCGATTGCCACGGCCATGGCAACCATTGTTTTCACGTCGATCTCCAGCCTGCGCGCCCACCACGGCCGGGGCGCCGTGCGCTGGGACATCGTGCGCAGCCTGGCCCCCGGCATCGTCGTGGGCGGGCTGCTGTCCAGCCTGGGCGTGTTCGCCCTGCTGCGCGGCCAGTACCTGGCGCTGTTCTTCGGCCTGTTCATCGGCTTCACGGCCATGCGCATGCTGCGCAGCAGCGGCCAGCCCGGCGCCTCGCGGCCGCTGCCGGGCGCCTGGGGCCTGTTCGGCGCGGGCACGGGGCTGGGCTTCGTGTCGGGCCTGGTCGGCGCTGGCGGCGCTTTCATCAGCGTGCCCTTCATGACGCGCCGCTCGGTGCCGCTGCACCAGGCCGTGGGCACCAGCGCCGCCCTGGGCTTTCCGATCGCCCTGGTCAATGCGCTGGGCCTGGTCTTCACGGGCGCCGGCGATGCGGGCCGCCCTGGCTGGTCGCTCGGCTATCTGTGGCTGCCGGCGCTGCTGGCCGTGGCCAGTTGCAGCGTGCTCACCGCCCCGCTGGGGGCCCGTGCAGCCCACAGCCTGCCGGTGCCCCAGCTCAAGCGCATCTTTGCGGCGCTGCTGTTCGCCCTGGCGGGCTACATGCTCTGGAAGGGGTTGACGGCCGGCAGCTGAGTGCCGTGCGCCTGCTGCTGGCGGTAGGCGACGGCGCCCACGCCCGAACGCTGGGCCTGCAGGTATTCGGCGAACTGCTCGCGTGGCAGCCCGGGCGCGCACAGAAAGCCCTGGAAGTAATGGCCATGCATGCTGCGTATGGCCGCAAACTGCTCGGTCGTCTCCACGCCCTCGGCCACGATCTCCACGCCCAGGGCCATGCCCATGTTGATGATGGCGCCGACGATGGCCTGGTCGCCTTCGTCGCTGGGCAGCCCGCGCACGAAGCTCTGGTCGATCTTGATCTTGGAGATCGGCAGCTTCTTGAGGTAGGCCAGATTGGAGTAGCCGGTGCCGAAGTCGTCGATGACCATTCCCACACCCAGTTCGGCGATCTGGCGCACGCGCAGTGCCATGTCCTGGGCATCCTGCAGCAGGATGCTCTCGGTCAGCTCCAGCTCCAGCAGCTGGGGCGCCAGCCCGTACGATTGCAGCAGCCCCGTGAGACGCTCCACGAAGCCTGCCTGGCGGAACTCCAGCGCCGAGACGTTGACCGAGACCTTGATGGCCAGGCCCTGGTGCTGCCACAGCGCCGCCTCGCGCACGGCCTGCTCCATGACCCAGGCGCCCAGCGTGACGATGTAGCCCGACTCCTCGGCCAGCGGAATGAAGACGCCGGGCGAGACCACGCCGAACTCGGGATCGGTCCAGCGCAGCAGCGCCTCGGCCGCGACGATGCGGTCGCTGTCTATGTGCACCTGGGGCTGGAAGAACACGGCCATGCGGTCGTGTTCCAGCGCCTGGCGCATGGCGTGCTCCAGCTTCATGCGAGACAGCAGTCCCGCGCTCATCTGGGGTTGGTAGAAGCTGAAATTGCCGCGCCCGCGCTCCTTGACGCGGTACATGGCGGTGTCGGCCTGGCGGATCAGCTCGTCCAGCGTCAGGCCGTCGGCCGGGTACTGCGCCACGCCGATGCTGCACTGCACGGAAAAGCCCAGTCCGTCGAGCAGGAAGGGCCGCTCCATTTCATGCAGGATGCGCCGCGCCACGCTGGCAGCCAGCTCGGCGTTGCAGCCGTGCAGATAGAGCACGAACTCGTCGCCGCCGAGCCGGCACAGGATATCCACCGGGCGCATGCAGTCGCTCAGGCGCTGCGCGACCAGTTGCAGCACGCGGTCGCCAAACTGGTGGCCCAGCGAGTCGTTGATGATCTTGAAGCGGTCCAGGTCGATGAAGAGGATGCTGAACACCGTGCCGCCCGCGCGCGCCGACTCGATGGCCGCATCCACGCGCTGCGTGAGGTTCAGCCGGTTGGGCAGCCCTGTGAGCGCATCGCTGTAGGCCAGCTGCTCGATGCGCTGCTGGGCCGCGCGCTGCTGGGTGAGATCGCGCATGAAGCCGATGCTTTGCACCACCTCTCCCTGCGCATTGCGCAGCGGCACCCAGGACAGGCGCACGGCGCAGCGCGCGCCGGCAGCCTGCCTCAGCCACAGGTCGCCTTCCCAAAAGCCGTTGTCCTGCCAGTGGCTGCGCGCCACCTGTGCCAGGTCCTCGGGCATGCCCTCGCCCGCAGCGAACAGCGACACCACGCCGCGCCCCTGCACCGGCAGGTCTCCCAGCAGCCGCCGGCAGGCCGGATTGGTGCGCACCACGCCCATGCGGCTGTCGGCGATGAAGATGCCGTCGAGGCTGGACTCGAACACCTGCGCCGCCAGCGACAGCCCGGCCTGGGTCTGGGCCTCGGCCGTGATGTCGCGGAAGGAGAAGATGCGCCCCATGGGCAGGCCGCGGCGCAGCTGGGGCACGGCGCGCCGCTCCAGCACACGGCCGTCCTTGAGTTCGAGAACGTCGGTGGCCTCCAGCAGCGGCTGCTCGGACAGGCTGGCGAGCTGGCGCGCATAGCTTTGCGCATCGCGCAGCTGCAGCGTCAGATGGTCCAGGATGGCCGCGTCGTTGCGCCGCACCAGCAGCGCCTCGGGGATGCCCCAGAGCGTGGCAAAGCGGTGGTTGAAGGCGCGGATATGGCCGCCCGGGTCGCACACCAGAATGCCGTCGGCCGCCGACTCCAGCGTAGCGCGCAGCTCCCCCAGCAGGCTCTCGAACTCGGCCTCGTGGCGGGCCTGCTCGCGCCGGTCCAGCATGCTGACCATGAGCAGCGCCGCGTCCAGCGCACGCACGCGCATCTCCACGGGAACGAGCTGGCCGTCGCGGCGGCGCACCTCGGTGACGAACTGCGCTCCCGCCTGCCAGTTGAAGGGATCGCTCCAGAAAGCCTGCTGCTGCGGCGTGGCGGCCAGCACCTGCACCGGCAGGCCGGGCACGGACTGCGGGTCGTAGCCGGTGATGTCCTCGCTGGCCGCGTTGGCGCGCAGCACCTGCAGGCTTTTCGCATCGATCAGCCACAGCGCCTCCTGCAGCGCGTCCAGCAGGTGGGGCAGGGCCCGGTTCAGCAGGTGCTTGCTCACGGCGCGCTCCTCGCGGCGTCGAACTCCACCGCGCGCTCGAAGTAGTAGCACACGCGCCGGCGCGGCGACAGATAGTCCAGCGCCTCGCGCGGCAGCTGCGCCGGACTGATGCCGCGGCGTATGCCCAGCTCCGGCCGGGACTCCAGCGCCAGCAGCGGCGCCCGTGCGGCAGGGACAAGGGCGTCGTAGACCATCACCGTCGGCTTGAGCGGCCGCGAGCCGTTGACGGACATGACCATGGCGTAGCGCCCGTCGGTCAGCTCGATCACCGAGCCCGGCGGGAACACGCCCATCATGCGGATGAAGCCATTGAGCACGGGTGCCGCGAACTTGTCGCGCAGCCGGCTGAACAACTGGGCCAGCGCCTCGTGCGGCGTGGTCGGGGCCGCCTGGGCATCGCCGGGATTGCACAGGCGGTCATAGCTGTTGACCAGTGCCAGGATCTGGCCCGTGAGGTCCATGTCCTCGGCCATCAGGCTCAGCGGAAAGCCCGTGCCGTCGGCCCATTCGTGGTGCTGGGCGATCGCCGTGGTCACCACGGCCGACAGGCCCATGCGCTGGGCAATGGCCACCGACTCGCCGACGTGGCTGCAGTAGCGCTCGCGCAGCGCCTCGTCCACGGCCGGCGTCAGCGCCATCCCATGGAGCTTCTCGGCACCGACCAGGGGCTTGCCTGCATCATGCAGCATGGCCGCGAGGCCCAGCTCGCGCAGCAGCGACGAATCCAGGCCCAGGGCCCGGCCCAGCAGCAGGCTGAGCACGGTGACGTTGACCGCATGCACGCTCTGGCTGCTGCCCACGCCGTCGGACAGCAGGTGGATGGCCACATCCTGCGGCCCCACGAGCTCGGCCATGCAGCCATCGACCAGGGATTCGGTGGGAACGCGCGCCAGCTCGGGCGCGCGGGCTATGGTGGAAGCGATGGCTTCGTAGCCGCGCTCGACCTGCTGGAAGCGGGCATTGCAGTCGGCCAGCCGGCCGCGCCAGTGCTGCACGGACAGCAGCAGGTCCTTGTCGCCGAGCTCCTGCGCAGGGGCGGAGGGCGCATCCGGCGCAGGCGCCTCGACAGGCGCCGTGGGCCGGGCCTCGGCGGGCCAGGTATCGCTCTTGTGCGGAACGCAGCGCACCGACTGCAGGCCCAGCGACTTGAGCGTGTCGATCTGGGCGTGGGAAGCGAGCTTGAAGCTGCTGACGGGAAAAGGATGGTTCAGCCATCCAACATCGAGCTGGACGAACATGCCGGGACGCAAGTCTCGGATATCGATGAGGACGGAATGGTTCACGCGCGGCAACGGCCCAGGGGCTGAAGGGATCGGCAATGTAAACCGATGGTCCGAGGATTATCTCCACTTCTGGAGTTCTTGAAACGAATCCTCACATTGGGACGCCCCAGCGGCATCCTGCCTGTTGCTCAACGGCACCACAGGCTGGGCTTGTAGACCAGGTCCATCCACAGTGCCCAGGCCGCCACGCCGACCAGCATCAGGCCGGCCAGGCGCGTGCCCCACTCGGCACGCAGCCCGTCCAGGCGCTGGCGCCCGAGCCGCCACAGCCAGGGGCCGCCCACCAGCCACAGGCCGCTGCCCACGCCAAAGGCCGCCATGGACAGCGCGCCCTGCACGGGCCCGCCGCTGAGCGCGGCCACCAGCACGGCCGAATACAGCAGGCCGCAGGGCATGAGCGCCCAGGCATAGCCGGCGGCCAGCGTGCCGCCCGGCGCCGACACCCAGGGCTGCACGCGGCGCCAGGCGGCACGGCCCGCCGACTCCAGCCAGGCCGGCTGGCGGGCCTGGGCCATCATGGCCAGGCCCCAGGCCATCACCGCCACATGGGTCAGCGCCCAGAACGGCTGCAGCGCCGTGGTCCGGCTGGTCAGCCACGACAGGCTGTCCATGGCCAGCGCCGCAGCGGCGCCCAGGCTCGCATAGCCGGCCAGCCGACCGCCATGGAACAGGGCCGTGCGCAGCCACATCCGGCTTTGCAGGCCATGCACGGCCACCACCCGGGAGCCGCCCTGCCCCGCCCCGCCCGTGACCACGCCACAGGGCGCCGCGCACATGGCAAGGCAATGGGGCCCGCCGACGAGCCCCATGATCAAGGCGGTCCAGAGCAGCGACAACAGCATGGGGTCAGATGATGCGCGAAAAACGCGCCCGGTTCTTGTCCGCCTGCAGATACCGGTCGAACAGCATGGCCACGGCGCGCACGAAGAACCAGCCCATGGGCGTGACCTGGAAGCCCTCGTCGTTGATCTGCACCAGGCCCTTGGACTGCAGATCCTCCAGGGCGGCCATCTCGGGCCCGAAATATTCGCGAAAGCCCAGCAGCCAGGCCTGCTCCATGGGCTCGAACAGCACCGAGCCCTGGCACATGATGGACATGATGACCGCACGCCGCACCAGATCGTCGCGCGACAGGGCCAGACCGCGCACCACGGGCAGCTGGCCGGCATCGATGGCGTCGTAATACTCCTCCAGCGTCTTGGCGTTCTGGCTGTAGCTGGCGCCGACCTTGCCGATGGCCGACACGCCCAGGGCGATCAGGTCGCAGTCCGGCTGGGTGCTGTAGCCCTGGAAGTTGCGGTGCAGACGGCCCTGGCGCTTGGCCACGGCCAGCGAATCCTCGGGCAGCGCGAAATGGTCCATGCCCACGTAGACGTAGCCGGCGTCCATGAAGGCGGCGATGGAGCGCGACAGCATGGCCAGCTTGTCGGCGCCCTGCGGCAGCTCTTCGGCGGCGATGCGGCGCTGGGGCTTGAAGCGCTCGGGCAGGTGGGCGTAGGCATACAGCGCGATGCGGTCGGGCCGCAGCGCATTGACCTGGGCCAGCGTGCGCTCGAAGGATGCGGGCGTCTGCCGGGGCAGGCCATAGATCAGGTCCACGTTGATCGAGGCAAAGCCCAGCGCGCGCGCCTGGGCCACCAGCTCGAACACCTGCTCGGCCGGCTGGACGCGGTGCACGGCGACCTGCACCTGCTCGTCGAAGTCCTGCACGCCGAAGCTCAGGCGGTTGAAGCCCAGCTCCTTGAGCACGGCCAGCCGCTCGCCGGTCACGGTGCGCGGATCGACCTCGATCGAATATTCGCCCCCGGGCTCCAGCCTGAAATGCTCGCGCAGCATCTCCATCAGGCGGCGCAATTCCTCGTCGGAGAAGAAAGTGGGCGTGCCGCCGCCCAGATGCACCTGGCTGACCGTCTGCCCCTTGCCGCAATGGGCGGTATGCAAGGCGATTTCGCGGCCGAGATATTCGAGATAGACAGCGGCGCGGTCATGATGGCGCGTCACGATCTTGTTGCAAGCGCAGTAATAGCACAGCGATTCGCAAAAAGGCACGTGCACATACAGCGACAAAGGCAAGGTGCGCGCTGCGGTACTGGATTTGCGCTGCTGCAGCGCCAGGATATAGTCATCTGCACCGAAGGCCTCTACAAAGCGGTCGGCGGTGGGGAACGAGGTATATCGGGGCCCCGATACGTCAAAGCGACGCAGCAGCTCAGGGGTGACAGCGGTCATGGGTTTTTTCCTCTAGTACCCTGAATGTGCCGCAGTGCATCGACCCCGTCCTTGACTCATGTCAAGAGTTGTTTGAGGGACTGCTGCGACAATTTGATCCAACTCATCGCAATCCACGAGGTCACCACTGGCACGCCGCTGTGCCGCTGATGTTTATTCCATGAACCTTCAGACCATCAAAGCATCCTGCTCCAACTGCAATCTGCGCGAACTGTGCATGCCCATGGGACTGGATGCAGAGCAGATGCAGCGCATCGATGAAATCGTGGCCACGCGCCGCAAGGTCAAGCGCGGCGGCCTGCTGTTTCGCAATGGCGAGGCCTTCACCTCGCTGTACGCCATCCGCACCGGCTTCTTCAAGACCTGCGTGGCCACCGAGGACGGCCGCGACCAGGTCACGGGATTTCAGATGGCCGGCGAGATCATCGGCCTGGACGGCATCGTCAACGACCACCACACCTGCGATGCCGTTGCGCTGGAGGATGCCGAGGTCTGCGTCATGCCCTTCGACAAGCTGGAGCACCTGTCGCGCGAGGTCACGGCCCTGCAAAACCACGTGCACAAGGTCATGAGCCGCGAGATCGTGCGCGAGCACGGCGTGATGCTGCTGCTGGGCAGCATGCGCGCCGAGGAACGGCTGGCCGCCTTCGTGCTCAACCTGGTGCAGCGCCTGCATGCGCGGGGCTTTTCCAAGTCCGAGCTGGTGCTGCGCATGACGCGCGAGGAAATCGGCAGCTACCTGGGCCTGAAGCTGGAGACCGTCAGCCGCACCTTCTCCAAGTTCGCCGAGGAGAACATCATCGAGGTGCGCCAGCGCCACCTGCGCATCCTGGACACGGATGCGCTCAAGCGCATCGTCAACAGCCAGCAGTGCCAGTAAGGCCTGGCAGCCGCCACTGGCGGCCATGACGAAGGCCCGCGACAGCGGGCCTTGTTGCTTGCGGGATCACCAGGGGTCGGATCAGTCGCGCCCCAGGCCCTGCAGGGCCAGATCCGCGTCAGTCCCGGAGACGATGCCGCCATTGAGATCGCGCGCCGAACGGCCCAGCATGGTGGTCATGAGGCTGGACAGCATGGTCACGCCCCAGAACGCGAAGAAGGCCAGCGTGTAGATCCCCTGGCGCGACCAGCCCAGGTCGGCCAGCCAGTGCAGCTCCAGCGGGTCCACGAAGGCAAAGACCAGCATCTCCATCACGGCGGCCGCCAGGAAGGCAGGCCAGGCAATCCACATCCAGCGTTGGGCCAACATCAGCGATCTCCTTGGGCTGTAAGGGGTGCCTGCATTGTGCGCTTGGGCCAAGGCCATGCCAAGACCCCAGCAGCCACCCTCACTGCAGAGAAAACCCCAAGCGTCTGCAACGCGTCAAAAAGGCTCAAAAACAGCGATAGGTACTACCACCTAGCCATCAATGTATACACAGAATCAATTTTATGTATTAATAAATCCAAAATAAAAGTACCAAGCAAGGCCAGCTCCCTGCGCTCCTCCGCTGCTCGGGGATAGGCACATCCAGGAGACACAACATGCGAAACGGTGAAACGGCCACCCCGGCCTCAGGCCCGCTGCCAAGTCAGCAAGATGAGGACCGGATCTTCAGGAAAGTCGCCATCCGCCTGGTGCCCTTTCTGCTCTTTTGCTACGTGGGCGCCTATCTGAATCGGATCAACGTGGGGTTTGCCAAGCTGCAGATGGCCACGGACCTGGGCTGGAGCGAAGCGGTCTACGGACTGGGGGCAGGGATTTTCTTCATCGGCTATTTTCTTTTCGAAGTCCCCAGCAACATCATCATGCAACGCGTGGGCGCCAAGCTGTGGATCGCCCGCATCATGATCACCTGGGCGGTCATTTCGGCCAGCTTCTTCTTCATCACGAATTCGACGCAGTTCTATGTGCTCAGATTCCTGCTGGGGGTCGCAGAAGCAGGCTTCTATCCCGGCGTGGTGCTGTACATGATGCAGTGGTTTCCATCCCGCCGGCGATCCCAGATGCTGGCCATCTTCATGCTCGGCATTCCCGTGACGGGCATCCTGGGCGGCCCCTTGTCGGGCTGGGTACTGGAGTCGTTCAACGGCACCATGGGATATGCCGGATGGCGCTGGCTGTTCATCATCGAAGCCGTACCCACGCTGTTGCTGGGGGTGGCCACGCTTTTCCATCTGGACAACAAGCCGGCCGAGGCGCGCTGGCTGACACCTGCGCAAAAGCAGTTGATCCAAAGCAGGCTGGAGTCGTCACAGCCGAACCACCGGCATTCCATGAGCAGCATGGGCCAGGTTTTCCGCAATGCCAGGGTGCTGCAGATGGCCGTCATCTATTTCTGCGTCTTCATGTCGCACTATGGCCTGACCTTCTGGCTGCCCACGCTGATCAAGCAGTCTGGCGTTTCCCGGCCGCTGCAAGTGGGTCTGCTGTCCGCGATTCCCTATGCCGTCGGCGCATGTTTCATGATTTTCTTCAGCCGGCGGTCGGACCGCACCGGCGAGCGCCGCTGGAATCTGATAGTACCGATGCTGGCCGGGGCATGCGGCTTCGTGCTGGCGGCGCATTCGGGCAGCAACACGGCCATGGCCATGGTCGGCCTGTCGGTCGCCGCCATCGGGGTGCTGACGCCCGGGCCGCTGTTCTGGGCCCTGCCCTCCGCCTTTCTGATGGGCGCCGCCGCCGCCGTCGGCATAGCGGCCATCAACTCGTTTGCCAGTCTGGCCGGGTTTCTGAGCCCCTACTTCATCGGCTGGCTGAAGGATTACACGCATTCCTTTGCCATGCCTATGTATGTCTCCAGCCTGTCTCTGGTCATCGGCGCACTGCTGGTCCTTGCCATGCCGGCCAAGATCGTCAACCGTTGATTTTTTGCCTGAAAGCCACCACCCTGGGAGCCACCAAAATGCACGATGAGCCCGTGAAGAACCTCGCCGCTGCGGATGCCGATACGCCGCGCTTTCCTGCCTGGCCGCAAGAAGGGGTCTCCAGAATTCCCGATTGGATCTATACCGACGCGCGCCTGTATGACGAAGAGGTCCGCAAGATTTTCCATGGGCCGACCTGGAATTTCGTCGGCTTCGAGGCAGAGATACCCCAGCGCGGCGACTTCCAAAGAGCCTATGTGGGGCCGACGCCGGTCATCCTCATCCGTGGAGACCAGGGCCAGATCCATGTGGTGCAGAACCGCTGCGCCCACCGCGGCGCCGAGTTCTGCCGGCAGCGCAAGGGCAATGCGCAGGAGCTGACCTGCCCCTACCACCAGTGGCAGTACGACCTGGCCGGCAACCTGATGGGCGTACCCTACCGCAGAGGCGTCAAGGGCGGCCAGGGCGGCATGCCGGCGGATTTCAAGCTGGAGGACAACGGCCTGGTCAAGCTGCGCGTGGCAACGCGCAACGGACTGGTCTTCGCCTCATTCTCCGACGAGACGGAGGCGCTGGACGCCTACCTGGGCCCCGAGATCATCGACGCCATAGACACGGTCTTCGAGGGCCGCGAGGTCCAGGTACTGGGCTACACACAGCAGAAGGTCCAAGGCAACTGGAAGCTGTATTTCGAGAACATCCGCGATCCCTACCACGCGACACTGCTGCATGTGTTTCTGCACACCTTCGGCCTGCTGCGCGCCGACCAGGTGTCGCAGTTGACGGTCAGCGCCGGCGGGCGGCACGCCATCATCTGCTCCAAGCGCCGGGATGCCCCCGGCGAGACGCCCCAGCCCATGGGCAACGACAGCCTGCAACTGCACGACAAGCGCTTTCTGGGCTATACCAAGGAAGACCGTGGGCCCTGGAGCGTGGCCATACAAAGCATATGGCCCAACTTTGCCATCCAGCGGCAGTCCAACACGCTGGCGGTGCGCGCCATCATTCCCAACGGACCCGGCGAGTTCTCCATCTTCTGGACCTTCTTCGGCTACCAGGGCGACAGCGAGGAGATGCTGCAGCACCGCCTGCGCCAGGCCAATCTGATGGGCCCTGGCGGCCTGGTGACGGCCGATGACGGCGAGGTGATCGAGTTTGTGCACGCGGGCCTGACGCGCTCGGTTCCGGCCAGCACCATCATCCGGCTCGGCGGAGACGAAAGCGGCACGGTCGAGCATTTCGCCACCGAATCGGCAGTGCGCGGCATGTATGCCAATTACAGAAAGACCATGGGTATCTGAGATGAAGCATTCAGACATCAATGCCATGCTGCTTCATGCGGCCGCGCACCGTGCGTACCGGCTGCAGGTGCAAGAGTTCAACGCCATCTATGCCAACGTGCTCGACTACGGGGATATCACGCTGTGGCCCGGGTTCTTTTGCGAACAGCCCTTCTACCGTGTGGTGGACAGTTTCAACTATGGCCAGGGAATGCGCTATGGACTCATTTACTGCGACAGCCAGGGCATGCTGATGGACCGGGTGCAGGCCATCAAGAACGCCATGATGTTCGAGCCGCGCGCCATCACGCACATTACCTCCGATGTCAGGATCAAGGGCGTGGACGAGGACCAGCGGCAACTGCAGGCCGAGAGCAATTTTCTGCTGGTGGAAAACCTGATCGACCGTGATCCCCGCAATCTGATGGTCGGCCGCTACATCGACACGTTTTCATTGGAGGAGAACGGCCTGAAGATCAAGTCGCGGGAATGCATCTACGACTCGACCGTCATCCAGACCTCGCTGATCTATCCGGTCTAGCAAGCAGGAGCACACCATGAGCCAGTGGCACATCGCAGGAGACGAAGACGACTTTCCGGAAGGTCAGGGGGTGGCCATCCATATCGCCCATCAATCGCTGGCGCTTTTCCGGCTCGAGGGTCGCATCTATGCCTTGCATGACCAATGTCCCCATGGCAAGGCCAGGCTGTCGGAAGGCTTTGTCGAGCAGGAGTGCGTGGAATGCCCGCTGCACCAGGGCCGCGTCGACATCCGCACTGGCGCGCCACGGGGTGCGCCCATCACGGTGCCCGTGCGCAGCTTTCCGGTACGCGTGACGGATGGCCGGGTAGAAGTCCATGTCGAATGACGCTGTTGTCGTGGTCGGCGGAGGCCACGCCGCGCGCCGCGCCGCCGAAACCCTGCGCGAACTGTCGCCGCACATGCCCATCACCCTGATTGGCGAAGAGCCCGAAGCGCCCTACGACCGCCCCGAACTGTCCAAGAGCGTACTGCTCGACCCGCATGCCGAGCACCACCTTTTCGTGCGCCCAGCCGACTGGTATGGGCAGCAGGGCATCCTTTTGCGCACCGGCATCCGCGCGACCTCGATCGACCGGCGGCGCCGCACCGTGGCACTGTCCGACGGCGGTGAGATTCCCTATGGCAAGCTGCTGATCGCCACCGGCTCGCGGCTGCGGCCCTTTGGCGGCCCGGTCGAAGGCACGGCCGCCGTGCACTACCTCCGGACCCTGGCCCAGGCGCGGCAATTGCGCCAGGCCGTGGCGCGGGGCATGCACATTGCCGTGGTAGGCGGGGGATTCATCGGTCTGGAAGTTGCGGCCGCGCTGACTGAGGGCGGCTGCGCCGTGGACGTGTTCGATCCCGCCCCTTGCCTGTTGCAGCGCGGCGCGCCGCCGGAAATCGGCACGTTCGTCCAGGGACTGCATGCGGCGCGCGGCGTAGGCGTGCACCTGGGCACGGGCGTGCGCAAAATTCTCGGCCGGGCGGGTGGCGGCTGCGCATTGCACACCGATCATGGGGTGTTCCATGCCGATCTGGTCGTGGTGGGCATCGGCGTCATCCCCAACACCGAGCTCGCCGAGGCCGCCGGTTTGGCGGTGGACAACGGCATCGTCGTCGACGCCCAGTGCCGCACAGCCGATCCGGATATTTTTGCCGCCGGCGAGGTGAGCAGCCATTTCAACCCCTTGCTGGGCCGGCATGTGCGCGTCGAATCCTGGCAGGTGGCCGAACACCAGCCCGCCGTCGCCGCCGAAAACCTGCTGGGCGGCCAGCGCACCTATGCCCAATGGCCGTGGCTGTGGTCGTCGCAATACGACATGCAACTGCAGATCCTGGGCGCCTTCGAGCCTGGACTGGACATCGTGCAGCGTGGCGAGCCGGCGCGCGGCTCCTTCTGCGTACTGGGGGTGGACTCCCAAGGAGCGCTGCGTGCCATGGCGGCGGTGAACAGCGGCCGGGACATCTCCGTGGCGCGCAGGCTCATGGACAGTGGCCGGCGCCTGTGCCCCGACCGCCTGCGCGACAGCGCAGCCGCCTTGCAGAACCTGCTGTAGACCAGGATTTATGGGCTTTCCGGTATTTGCGGAAACAGCGCGATGAAGTCCAGCAAGCGCTCGCCAAGCAGGTTGACGTGGGCGATCATGGCCTTGTCGGCCATATCCTCCTCGCCCTTGGCAATGGCCTCCAGCACGGCGGCATGTTCCACCAGGGTATCGCTGCGGCGCTTGGGCCTTTGCGTCACCAGCTTGCGGTAGGCCGCAACCCGGTTGCGCAGGCTGCGCGTCTGCTCGGCCAGGAATTCATTTTGGCTGGCCTCGTAGATCAGTTCGTGAAATTCGCGGTTGGTCTCATAGAAGAGATCGATGTCCTCGCCCTGAGCCTGCTGCTGCATGCGGGCATGGATCTGCCGAAGGCGCTCAACCTGCAGGGGCGTGATGCGCCGCGCGGCCAGCTTGGCGCACAGCCCTTCCAGGTCGGCCATCACCTGGAACATCTCGATGAGTTTGCGCGGCGACAGCGCGGCCACCACGGTGGGCTGCCTGGGCTTGACGATCACCAGCGAAGCGGCGGCCAGCTGCCTCAGCGCCTCCCGCACCGGCGTGCGCGAGCAGTTGAAGCGCGCGGCCACGTCGACCTCTTCGAGCCGGGCCCCAGGCACCAGCGCGCCGGACAGGATTTCACGCTCCAGGGTCTGCTGGATGTGGATGGCATGCGTCTGGGGCTCTGTCATTCATCTCTTTCGGTGGACGTGAAAGAGATTCTACAAGGCAGTCACTGGCAGCTCCATCTGTGCATACCTGAAAATACGTTGACGTGTACAAGACCCTCTTTTGCACAGCGTGCCAGGACCTGTCCACCTTCATATGCAGATCGCGTTGCCCAATGAAACGCAATCCGACATTATTCCCGTGGTCGCCGTCGAAGGCTGACATGATCCAGAGCCGGACACGCGGCCGCCCAGTATGCCGGCGACGGGGATCGCCACCATGAAGAGCGCAATGATCTGCGATCGCCGGGCGCCGGGCGCCGGGATACCAGTACATAAGGTAAAAAATGACGCCGGGGTAGAAACCCGCCTCGGCCGCGCCGAGCAGAAAACGCAGCACGTAGTACTGGGCGGGGGTGGACACCCAGGCGAAGCACGCCGATATCAGGCCCCAGGTCACCATGTTCCGGGCAATCCACACCTGGGTGCCAACCTTGCGCAGCACCAGGTTGCTCGGCACTTCAAAGAGAAAGCAGCCGATGAAGAAGATGCCGGCGCCCAGGCCGTACACCGTCTCGCTGAAGCGCAGTTCGTTGAGCATTTGCAGCTTGGCGAAGCACACATTCACCCGGTCGAGGTAGGCGGCCACGTAGCAGAACATCAGGAACGGGATCAGCCGCCAGGTGATCCTGCGGTACAGCCTGTCCTCAGCGGCCGGGGCCGGCGGGGCCTCGGCCGCCGTGTGCGTGGCCTGTGTCATGGCGCACGCCTTTTCCCATCGCCGCAGGACTGCAGCTGTGCGAGCTCCGCCAGCACTTCGGTGAGCACGCGCGCGCCGGCCTCGGCATGCGCGGGCGTGATCGACTCGGCTTCGTTGTGCGTGATGCCCAGGTGGCAGGGGATGAACAGCATCGCCGTCGGGCAGATGCTGTGCAGGTAGCGCGCGTCGTGGCCCGCGGCAGAATGCAGCGCCGCATGGGCCAGTCCCAGCCGGTCCGCGGCCGCCGCGATGCGCTGGCGCAGTTCCCCGGGAAATTCGAGCGACATCGCACAGGACAGCTCCTGCACCTGCACATCGCAAGGGCCTTTGTGGCGCTGGCACAGGCCGGCCACGGCATCGCCGAGCGAGCGCAGCTGCTGCGAGTCCGGATGGCGCAGATCAATGGAGAACTCCACGCCGCTGGCGACCACGGACGGCGCATTCGGCACCACGCTGAAGCGGCCCACCGTGAACCTGACAAGATCCCGGGGGTCGTGCATGTGTGCCGACAGCGCCTGGACCATGGCCACGGCGGCCAGCAGGGCGTCGCGCCGGTCCGCTTGCGGACAGGTGCCCGCATGGGCGGCCTCGCCGCGCACGCAGACGCGGAAGGTGCGCTTGCCCTGGATGCCGCTGACCACGCCTATGGGCTTGCCCCAGGCCTGCAGACAAGGTCCCTGCTCTATGTGGGCCTCCACATAGGCGAATACCGGTCCGCCCAGGGGCCGCGGCGGCACGTCGGCCAGGGCCTGCCCGGCCTGCTGCAGGGCCGCGCCGACGCTGATGCCCTGTACATCGCAGACGCCGGCAATGTCGGCCAGGCTGCGCTCACCCGCAAATACGGCCGAGCCCATCATGCCGGGCGCGAAGCGCGAGCCCTCTTCGTTCATCCAGGCCACGACGTCGATGGAGCGACGGGGCTGGAAGCCGGCCTCGACCATGGCTTGGCAAACCTCCAGCGCCGCGAGCACGCCGTAGACGCCGTCGTAGCGCCCGCCAGTGGGCTGGCTGTCCAGGTGCGAACCCGACAGCACGGGACTGGCCGCCGCGTCACTCCCCTGCAGCCGCAGAAAGACGTTGCCGGCGGCGTCGCGCGATGCCTGCATGCCGAAGGCCGTGCCCCATTGCAGCAGTTGCCGGCAAGCGGCAACGTCGTGGGCGGACAGCGCGGGGCGGTCAACGCCGCCCTGCTGCGTGGCGCCTATGCGCGCCAGCGCCTCGTGGCGCTGCCACAGCCGCTCGGGGCGGACGGCGTCGCTGATGCGGCCGCTCATGATGTCTTCATGATCTGGGCCGGCGCCGAGCGCGGGTCGCGCGGCAGCCAGCGTCCCTGGGCCACCATGGCCAGAAAATCGGCCACGAGCTGGTTGAAGAGCGCCGGCTCCTCCAGGTTCAGGGTGTGGCCCGCCTTGGGCAGAACGGCCAGGCCCGAGGCCGGGATGGCGCGCTTGAGAAAAATGCCCGGCTGCAGGCAGTGGTCGTCCTCGTCACCGACCACGATCAGCGTCGGCACCTGCATCGCCTGCAAGGCCTCTTCCAGGTCGTACAGCGATGGTCGGCGCGCCTGCACGCCGCGCATGGTCATGGCGGCGCCGGTGGCGCTGTGCTGGGACAGATGCTGCGCGAACTCGTTCCAGCCACGCGGGTCCTTGACCAGAAAGGCGATGCGCGAGGCCGCGAGGGCATAGGTGGCGGCGAAACGCCCGGCACCCTGGCGCTCGAACTGTGCGGCCACCTCCAGCGAGACATCGCGGAAATACGACTCCAGCGCCTTCTCGGCGCCGTAGCCGGCGCCTGCCACCACCAGCGAACGCGCACGCTCGGGGCTTTGCAGGCCGAAATGCAGGGCCGCGAAGCCTCCCATGGAAAGCCCCACGACATGGGCGCTGGCCAGGCCCAGTCCATCGAGTACGCAGCCGATGTCACGCGCGGCACGTGTCTGGGAGTAGGCCTCCAGGGACTCCGGCACATCGGACGGCGGATAGCCCCGTGCGTTGAAGGCGATGCAGCGGTGGCGCCGCGAAAAATAGCGCATCTGCGGCTCCCAGCTGCGCATGTCGCCGCCGAACTCGTGCACGAAGACGATGGGATCGCCTTCTCCCGCCTCCTCGTAGCACAGGCGGATGCCATCGGATGTCTTCAGGTAGGGCATGGTGGCCTCCGGCTCAGAACAGGTCCGGCGTGACGGTGATGCCGCGCGCGCGTTCGACCATGGCGGGCAGCAGTTCGCAGAAGCGGTCGGCCCAGGGCTCGGGCACCGTGAGGCTGACCTTGACGAAGCGCTCGCCGAAGCGCTTGGTGTGGTAGGCGCCCTGGCGGATCATCACGCCCTCCTGCTGGTAGGCTGCCACCAGGGCCTCGGGCCGCAGCCCCGCGTCCACGGTCTCGACGATGAGCAGATTGGCCTGCGATGGAAAGACCGGCACCGTCAGCCCCGGAATCCGGGCCGCCGCCTCGGCCACGCAGGCCTGGTTGCGCCGCTGCCGGCGCCAGATCTCGGGAAACCACTGCGACTTGGTGCGCAGGCCCGCGATCGCGGCGCGCTGGGACAGCACATTGCTGCCCAGGTTGTTGGGGGGCGCGGCGGCCAGGCGCTCGATGAGGTCCGCACTGGCCAGGATGGCACCCAGTCGCATGCCGGCCAGACCCAGCCACTTCGAGAAACTGTAGGTCTGTATGGTTTTTCCGGGATAGAAGCGGTAGGCCGGCGTGAACCGGTCCGCGAAGTGGCAATAGGTCGCGTCGTGGATCAGGTAGGCATCCACCGAGCGGGCGATGTCCGCGATCGCGCGGACCTCGTCTTCGGTATGGCAGGTGCCCAGCGGGTTGTTCGGATCCACGAGGTAGATCACACGCGTGCGCTCGGACACCGCCGCGCGCAGCTGCTCGACCGAGAGCTTGTAGCCCTGGGCCGGCGCATAGATGGGCAGCTCGATGACCTGAGCGCCGGCCCTGCGCGCGAAGTGCATGGGCCAGGCCCAGCTCGGGTCGGTGGTCACGAATTCCGTGCCTGGTTCGCAGATGTTCGCGCAGACGTTGTACAGCGCCTGGACGGCGCCGTCGGTCACCAGCACCGAGGCATCGGCCAGGCCCATGTCCTCGCGTATCAGCGCGCGCAGTTCCTCGAAGCCCAACGGCGGCGCATAGGCGTGGTACTGGCCGCTGTCCATGGCCTGCAGCACCGCTTCGCGCACGGCCGGATGCGGCTCGAAGTGGTTGGTGTTCTGCCCCAGCCACATCAGCCCGGGCGTCTGGCAAAGCCTGTCGAAATAGGCGTTTCGTGCTTCGAAGCTGCGCATGCTGGTGCTCCTAGATGATGGAGCGGCGCGATGCAATGCCGCCATCGATGGTGACGATGGTTCCCGTGATGTAGGCCGCGCGCGGCGAAGCCATCCAGACGATCAGGTCCGCCACCTCCTCGGCGGTGGCCGCGCGCTTGCCCGGGTACTTGTCGAACAACTCCTCCCAGCGGCCCTCGTCACCGTACCAGTCCAGCGCCCGGCGCTTCATCATCTTGACCATGCGGTCCGTGGCCACCGGCCCCGGGTTGATGCCCAGCACGCGGATGCCGTCGTCCAGGCTGCGCCCGCCCACGCCGCGCGTGAAGGCCATCATGGCGGCGTTGCCCGTGGTGCCGACGATGTAGTTGGCATCCCAGTTCTCGCCCGAATTGCCGATGTCGTTGACGATCACGCCGCTGCCGCGCCGCTTCATGTGCGCGTAGATCTCGCGCGTGAGGGCGACGTAGGAAAAGATCTTCATGTCCAGGCTGTCGCGCCACTGCTGCTCGGAGATCTGGTCCAGCGGACCCGGGCTCGAATCCGCAGCATTGTTCACCAGCACGTCCACCTCCTGGCAGCGCTGTGCCAGCGCTAGCAGGTTGTCGGTGCGCGAAAGATCCATGGGATGGATCTCCACCTCGGTGCCATAGGCCTGCACGATGGCCTGGCGTGCCTGCTCCAGCCCTTGCTGCGAACGTGCGCTGAGGTGCAGTCGTGACACCCCTTCCCTGGCGAAGCAATGTGCCGCCGCCAACCCGATTCCCCTGGATGCACCCGTGACAAGCACGGTCATGCCTTTGAGCTTCAAGTCAATGTATTCACCTAAATGTTTAATTACATACAAATAAACAAATAACGAATACAAAATATCCGCCACAACACCAGATAAAAAATCAGTATTTACCCTTTAAAAATACAAAAAAGTCATTTGCGAATACAAATAATGGCTCCGCGTTTGCGCAGGAATGCAGGCCAGCGAGGGCCGCTCCAGCCGATGCATGCACAAGCGGCATCGGCACGCTGAAGCCGCCAAGCACTGTGGCGACCGAGGCAGATGGAGGGGGGAGAAGAAGAAAAGGCCTTGGCCCCAATGGGCGAAGACCTAAAAAGGACGCCGAAGAAGAGGACGGCTGTGTTGTCAGACGCTCCGGCAGCACGCCCGCCGTACAGGCACAGGCGCTATGGCATCAAGACGCGCGCTTCAGCGGTCCGTGGGATGGTCGTGCGCCGGGGTGGCCGCATGGTTGCGGCCGGTGACGGCGGGCGCCAGGCTCTTGGGCACTTCGCGCGTGCCGCCTGCGCGTTCGTTGATCTCGATGCCGTTGCGGTAGTAGTCGGGGTCGATCACGGGGTCGGCCCCATTGATCGCGATGACGGCCGTGACCACGCCGGCAACCACCACGGCGGCCGGGCCGGCCACCACGAGCCAGACATGGGCGAACTTCCACCAGGGCTTGCCCGCGTCCGGGTGCATGGCGGGCGCTGGGGCAGAAGAAACTGCGGGACTCGAAGACATGGGAAACCTCTTTCTTTCAAGCGGCACGCGCGGCATGCGCCGCGCGTGCCGGGAACATTACCTGGGAACCAGGAAGACGGCCTTCTCGGACGCCCGGCCCGCACCTGCCGCCACGGCATCGATGTCGAAGAATACGGTGTGCGAGCCCGGCTCGGCGGAACCGTAGGGAATCTGCAGCCGCGCCGCGATGCCGCGCGTCTCGGCGGGGCCGACCTCGACCTCCTGTTCCGAGGCGAGCTCCAGGCCGTCCAGGCCGTGGGCGCTGATGCGGTAGCGCTGGGCCTGCTCGGTGGCGTTCATGATCTGCAGGCGGTAGACATTCTCCAGCTTGCCGCCCGCGACGATGCGCGACAGCGAGGCCCGGTCGCGGATCACGTCCACCTTGACCGACTGGCGCAGCGCCAGGCTCACGATCATGGCCGTGCTCAGGCCGATCAGCACGACCGAGTAGACCAGCACGCGCGGACGGAAGATGCGGCGCAGCACCTGGGCGCGCCGCCAGGCGCGGGCCATGGCGTTCTGCGTGGTCAGGCGGATCAGGCCGCGCGGGTACTCCATCTTGTCCATGATGGAGTTGCAGGCGTCGATGCACAGGCCGCAGCCTATGCACTCGTACTGCAGGCCGTTGCGGATGTCGATGCCCACGGGGCAGACCTGCACGCACATCTTGCAGTCGATGCAGTCGCCCAGGCCCCGGGCCTTGTGGTCCACCTTCTTGGTGCGCGGCGCGCGCGGCTCGCCACGGCCCGTGTCGTAGCTGACGATCATGGTGTCCTTGTCGAACATGGCGCTCTGAAAGCGCGCATAGGGACACATGTACTTGCAGACCTGCTCGCGCATGTAGCCGGCATTGCCGTAGGTGGCGAAGCCGTAGAACAGCACCCAGAAGATCTGCCAGCTGCCCTGCAGCGCCAGCAGCTCGGCGCCCAGTTCGCGGATGGGCACGAAGTAGCCCACGAAGGTGAAGCCGGTCCACAGCGCGATGGCGATCCACAGGAACTGCTTGAGCGACTTCTTCCAGAGCTTCTCGAAGGTCCAGCCGTTCTTGTCCAGGCGCATGCGGGCACTGCGGTCGCCTTCGACCTTGCGCTCCACCCACATGAAGATCTCGGTATAGACGGTCTGCGGGCACGAAAAGCCGCACCACAGCCGCCCGGCCACGGCCGTGAACAGGAACAGCGCCAGCGCCGAGATGATCAGCAGCCCGGCCAGGTAGATGAAGTCCTGCGGGTACAGCACCAGCCCGAACAGGTAAAAGCGCCGCGCGCCCAGGTCGAACAGCACCATCTGGCGCTGCCCCCACTCCAGCCAGGGCAGGCCGTAGAAAACCAGTTGCGTGAGAAACACCAGGGCCCAGCGCCAGCGCGCGAACACACCGCTGATGGAGCGCGCGTAGACCTTTTTCTCGGATTCGAACATGGCCACCAGCTGGTCCGGATCGGACGCGGCCTGCTCGGACGCGGCCGGCCCAGGCGCAGCCGGCGTGATCGGAATGACTTTGCGGGGAGGCTTCCCGGCGTCATCGCCGCTCTCGGGCTTCATGGTGGGTTCCTTTGTTTTTTTGAAATATCTGAAAACTCAAAAGCCAAAAAAGGCGGCGCCGGGGCACCGCCTTTTTCATCTTTTCACTGCGCCGGGGCGCCGTTCTTGTGGGACATGCCCCAGACGTAGGAAGCAAGCACCGCGATCTGCGCCTCGGTCAGCTTGTCCTTCTGGGCCGGCATCTCGTTGTGCTTGCCGTTGTTGATCATGGCGGTGATGGCCGCCTCGCCCCAGCCGTGCAGCCAGATGTCGTCGGTCAGGTTGGGCGCGCCCAGGGCCTGGTTGCCCTTTCCGTCCATGCCGTGGCAGGCGGCGCAGGCCGTGAACTTGGACTTGCCCAGCGAGGCCTTGAGCGAGTCGTGCGGGCTGCCCGACAGGCTCAGCACATAGTGCGAGAGGTTGCGCACGTCATCGGGCGTGCCCACGGCGGCGGCCATCGGGGGCATGATGCCGACGCGCCCGCCCGTGATGGTTTCCCGGATCTTCTCGGGCGTGCCGCCATGCAGCCAGTCGCCGTCGGTCAGGTTGGGGAAGCTCTTGCCGCCGCGCGCATCCGAGCCGTGGCACTGTGCGCAGTTGTTCATGAACAGGCGCTCGCCGATGGCCATGGCCTGGGGATCCTTGGCCATTTCCTCGGTGGACATGCTTGTGAACTTGGCGTACAGCGGCTCCAGGTCCGCGCGGGCCTTGGCCATCTCGTTCTCATAGGCGCCCAGCTGCGACCAGCCCAGCTTGCCCGCGAACGAGCCCAGGCCCGGGTAGGCCGCCAGGTAGGCGAAGCCGAACACCGAGGTGATGACGAACAGCCACATCCACCACTTGGGCATGGGGTTGTTCAGTTCGCGCAGGTCCTCGTCCCAGACGTGGCCCGTGGTGTTGTCGGCTGACGGCACCACCTTCTTGCGCGCGGTGATGTACAGCAGCAGCATGCAGCCGATGATGCCGCCCAGCGTGATCGCCGCGACATAGATCGACCAGAAGTTGTTTACGAAATCGCTCATGGGATGTTCTCGTTCTGGTGGAGGGACTCAGTCTTGCTCGAACGGCAACTGGGCGGCCTCGTCGAAACGGGCCTGGTTGCGGCGGGCGAACGCCCACCACCAGATGCCGATGAAGCAGGCCAGAGAGGCCAGCGTGGCCACGATGCGCATGGTGGTGATGTCCATGTCGCTCTCCTTTACTTGACGGCCCGGCCCAGCACCTGCAGGTAGGCGATGACGGCTTCCATTTCCGTCTTGCCCTTGACCTGCTCGGCGGCGCCGCTGATTTCCTCGTCGCTGTAGGGCACGCCCACCTTGCGCAACGCACCCATGTGGCGGGCGACCACGGTGTCATCCACCTTGTTCTTCTCCAGCCAGGGATAGGCGGGCATGTTGGATTCGGGCACCACGTCGCGCGGGTTGTTCAGGTGGATGCGATGCCACTCGTCGCTGTACTTGCCGCCCACGCGGTGCAGGTCCGGACCCGTGCGCTTGGAGCCCCACTGGAAGGGGTGGTCATAGACGAACTCGCCAGCCACCGAGTAGTGGCCATAGCGCATGGTCTCGGCGCGGAAGGGGCGGATCATCTGCGAGTGGCAGTTGTAGCAGCCCTCGCGCAGATAGACGTCGCGGCCCATCAGTTGCAGGGGCGTGTAGGGCTTGAGGCCCGCCACGGCCTCGGTCGTGGACTTCTGGAAGAACAGCGGAACGATTTCCACCATCCCGCCGACGGCGACGACCAGCAGCGTCAGCACGATCAGCAGGAAGTTGCTGGTTTCCACCTTCTCGTGGGAAAAGCTCTTGGGAGCGGTATTGTTGTGATCGGACATGGGTAATGCTCCTAGACGCTCAGGCGTGGGCCACGACGGCAGGCACGGCCACCTTCACCGAACGGCCCGAGATCGCGGTCTTCCAGGTGTTCCACAGCATCACCAGCATGCCGCCCAGGTACAGCAGGCCACCGGCCACGCGGATCACATAGAAGGGATAGGTTGCCTTCACGCTTTCGACGAAGGTGTAGGTCAGCGTTCCGTCGGGATTGACGGCGCGCCACATCAGGCCCTGCATCACGCCGGCGATCCACATCGCGGCGATGTACAGCACGATGCCGATGGTCGACATCCAGAAGTGCAGCTCGATGGCGCCCACCGAGTACATCTTGGTCTTGCCGAACAGGCGCGGGATCAGGTAGTACAGCGAGCCCATGGTGATCAGGCCCACCCAGCCCAGGGCGCCCGAGTGCACGTGGCCCACGGTCCAGTCGGTGTAGTGCGACAGCGCGTTGACGGTCTTGATCGACATCATCGGGCCCTCGAACGTGGACATGCCGTAGAACGACAGCGACACGATCAGGAAGCGCAGGATGGGGTCGTCGCGCAGCTTGTGCCAGGCGCCCGACAGCGTCATCACGCCGTTGATCATGCCGCCCCAGCTGGGAGCCAGCAGGATCAGCGAGAACACCATGCCCACGGACTGCGTCCAGTCGGGCAGCGCGGTGTAGTGCAGATGGTGGGGACCCGCCCACATGTAGGTGAAGATCAGCGCCCAGAAGTGGACGATGGACAGGCGGTAGCTGTAGACCGGGCGGCCGGCCTGCTTGGGGATGAAGTAGTACATCATGCCCAGGAAGCCCGCGGTCAGGAAGAAGCCCACGGCGTTATGGCCATACCACCACTGCACCATGGCGTCCTGCACGCCCGCATAGGCCGAGTAGCTCTTCATCCAGCCGGCCGGGATGGCCGCGCTGTTGACGATGTGCAGCAGCGCCACGGCGATGATGAAGGCGCCGAAGAACCAGTTGGCCACATAGATGTGGCGGACCTTGCGGATGCCGATGGTCCCGAAGAACACGATGGCATACGAGACCCAGGTGACGGCGATCAGCAGGTCGATCGGCCATTCCAGCTCGGCGTACTCCTTGCCCTGGGTATAGCCCAGCGGCAGGCTGACCGCGGCGGCCACGATGACCAGCTGCCAGCCCCAGAACGTCAGGCTCGCCAGCTTGGGGCTGAACAGCCGCGTCTGGCAGGTGCGCTGCACCACGTAGTAGCTGGTCGCGAACAGCGCCGATCCGCCGAAGGCGAAGATCACGGCGTTCGTGTGCAGCGGACGCAGGCGTCCGTAGCTCAGCCATGGAATGCCGAAGTTGAGTTCCGGCCAGGCCAGCTGCGAGGCGATCAACACGCCCACAGCCATGCCCACCACCCCCCAGACGACGGCCATGATAGAGAACTGCCTTACGACGGTGTCGTCGTAATAGACAGCATTGTTGTTTGAACTATCCATCGTGCACCCCTTAGATTGCTATCAAAGTGTTACTTTTCTCGCTGCCGGGCGTGTTGACCCACGTCAATCGTCCCGAAGAATGCGTTCGCCCTCTTGTTCCACGCTCTCGAACTGCCCCCGGTAGACGGCCCACCACAGGGCCGCGAGGATGGCCAGCACCAGCACCACCGACAGCGGGATCAGCAAATACAAAATGTCCATGGTCAGTTCCCCGTGGCGCTGATGCGCCACCCACTGCGCCCAACACCGGCGCCCCGCCAACAAAGGGCGCCGAGCAAGGGCCGCCCCGCAGCGAGGGCGCCGTCCCCCTCCCTCGCGAAGCGAGAAAGAGAGGGGGAAGCGGCGCAGCCGCTCAGGGGGTGTTTCAAGTTCTACCTCCCCACCATTGCGGTGGAGCCCGTCGGCATGGCGACGGACGCTGCGGGCGCAGCAGGCGTGCCCGAGTGATCCGTCCCTGGCGCAGGCAGGCTGCGGGCCAGGCGTGCGGCATTGAGCACCACCAGCAGGGAACTCAGCGCCATCCCCAGCCCGGCCACCCAGGCAGGCATGAAGCCCGCCAGTGCCAGGGGAATGGACACCGCGTTGTAGGCGGCGGCCCAGGCCAGGTTCTGGCGCACCACCTGCAGCGTGCGGCGCGACAGCAGACAGGCCTGGAGCACCAGCTCCAGACTGTCGCCCAGAACGACGAAATCCGCCTGCGATTGTGCCAGCGGCACTGCTGCGCCAAACGCAAAAGAGACATGCGCTCCAGCCAAAACCGGACCGTCATTGAGTCCGTCGCCGACCATGGCCACATGGTGTCCGGCTGCCTGCGCCTGCCGCATGCGCGCGAGCTTGTCCTGGGGACTGCAGCCGCCTTCGGCGACCTCGATGCCCACGCGGGCCGCCATGGCCTGCGCGGCATCGGCGCGGTCACCGGACAGCAGCATGACCTGCACGCCATGCGCCTTCAGCGCCTGCACCACCGATGCCGCCTCGGGCCGCACATCCTCGGTCAGCACGAAGCGCCCCAGCGTGCCCCAGCCCTGCTGGGTTTCCTCGGCCAGCAGCACGCCCTGCACGGGCTGCTCGCCGTCCACCCCCGCATGCAGGGCCGAGCCCAGCCGCAGGTGGCGCCGCCCGCCGGGGCCCTGCACCCAGGCATCCAGCCCCAGGCCGGCCATCTCCTGTAGGGTGTCCAGTTTCCAGGCCGTCGCGGCGCCCGCGCCGGCCTGGGCAATGGCGCGCGAGGCCGGGTGGATGGACTGGCGTGCCAGCAGCGCCGCCAGGGCCAGCACCTCGGCGGCATCCTCGCCGGGCGCGGGCTCGAAGCAGGACAGGGCCAGCCCGTCGCGCGTGAGCGTGCCGGTCTTGTCGAACACCAGGGTGTCCACGGCGGCCAGCGCCTCCAGCCCCTGCAGGTTGCGCACCAGCACGCCGCTGCGCGCCAGGGTGCCTGCGGCCGTGAGCATGGCCACGGGCGTGGCCAGCGACAGCGCGCAGGGGCAGGTCACGATGAGCACGGCCACGGCCACCATCATGGCCTTGCCGGGGTCGGCGGGCCACCACCAGATGGCCGCGCCCAGCGCCGCCAGCAGCACCACCGCCAGGAAGGGCCGCGCCACCTTGTCGGCCAGCTGGGCCAGGCGCGGCTTTTGCAGCGAGGCGCTTTCCATGAGGCCGACGATCTGTGCGAAGCGCGTGTCCGCGCCCACGTTGTCCACGCGCACATCGACCACGGCATCGAGGTTGTAGCTGCCGGCCGTGACGCTGTCGCCCTCGGCACGCACCACGGGCGTGGATTCGCCGGTGAGCAGGGCCTCGTCCGCATGGGTGCGGCCGCGCACGATGGTGCCGTCCGCAGGGAAGGCCTCGCCGCTGAGCACGCGCACCAGGTCGCCCGCGCGCAGGCGGCGCGTGGCCACGCGCTCGAACTGGCCGTCGGCGCGCGCGCGCAGCACGGCGTCGGGCAGGCGGTTCATCACCGCTTCCAGCGCGCCGGCCGTGCGGTCGCGCAGGCGCAGCTCCAGCCAGCGGCCGGACAGCAGGAAAAAGACGAACATGGTCAGCGAGTCGTAGAACACTTCCTCGCCGAAGGGCCCCGAGGGATCGAAGGTGCCCAGCGAGCTGATGACGAAGGTGATCAGCATGCCCAGGGCCACGGGCAGGTCCATGCTCACGCGGCGCTGGCGTATGTCGCGCAGCGCGCTGGAGAAGAAGGGGCCGCAGCAAAACAGCACCACGGGCAGCGAGATCACCCAGGACGCCCAGCGCAGCAGCGTCTCCATCTCCTGCGACAGGTCGCCGGGACGCGCCACGTAGGCGGGCCACGCATACATCATGACCTGCATCATGCAAAAGCCGGCCACCAGCCAGCGCCACAGCGCGCGCCGGCTCTCGGCCTGGCGGCGCTCTCGCGCGAAGGCATCGCGCGCGGGCAGCGCCTGGTAGCCGGCGCGGCGCACGGCCTCCATCCACTGGGAAGGAAGCACCTGGGCAGGACGCCAGGTGACACGGGCACGCCGCGTGGCAGCGCTGACTTCGGCCTTGTCCACTCCGGGCACGGCGCGCAGCGCATCTTCGATGGTCAGCGCGCACGCGGCACAGTGCATTCCCTCCAGGACGACGAACGAATCCCAGGCGGGGAAATCGGTGGGTTCGCTGCAAGAGCCGGTAGCGGTCGCGGGGCCTGCGGGCCGTCCGAACGCACTCCACTCCTGCGGGTCATCGAGCAGCCGGGCCGTGGCCTGCTGCGAGGGCGAGGGGCCTGAATCCAGCGCCGCCACCGCCGCCTCGCCGGGGGGAGCAGTCATGGTGTGGGGCATGGTTCTAGCGTAATCGGCGCGCATGATAAGCGTATTGACATGAATCAACCGTTAACCCAAGGTTGGGTCTATGCTGACCCCTACCCACCTACCAGCACTCACGAAAGGAGCACGCATGTACAACCGCATCCTCATCGCCACCGACGGTTCCGAGCTTTCCGACAAGGCCGTGGACAGTGGGCTGGGCCTTGCCGCTCTGTGCGGCGCCAGCGTGGTCGTCGTCCAGGTCGTGCAGCACTATCCGCGCAGCTACTTCGAAGGCGGGGAAACCGTGGACCTCAAGCAGATCGAGCGCATCGAAGGCCAATGGACAGCCAATGCGCAGGCCGCGCTGGACGCGGTCCAGGCCAAGGCCCAGGCGCGCAAGGTCAGCCTGACCACCGAGATCGTCAAGTCCGACCTGGTCGCCGAAAGCCTGATCGACGTGGCCAAGCGCCGAGACTGCGATCTCATCGTCATGGCCTCGCATGGCCGCAAGGGCCTGCAGCGCCTGCTGCTGGGCAGCGAGACGCAGCACGTGCTCACGCACACCCACATCCCCGTGCTGGTATTGCGCTGAAGCGTAGCCGCAGCCTGGGCCTGCGGCGCATAAAAAAAGGCATCGGCGGCGCCGATGCCTTTTTCATTTCCTATCGCCAGCCGGGTTCAGGCGAACAGCCCCTTGTGCTGGTCGCGCAGCAGGTTCTTCTGCACCTTGCCCATGGTGTTGCGCGGCAGTTCCTCCACCACGAAGCAGCGCTTGGGAATCTTGAAGTTGGCCAGCTGGCCCTTGAGGGCATCGACCACGGCCTGGCCCTGCAGGCTGGCGCCGGGCCGGGGCACGACCACGGCCACGCCCACTTCGCCGAAGTCGGGGTGCGGCACGCCGACCAGGGCGCTTTCGGCCACGCCCGGCAGCTCGTTGATGAAGCCCTCGATCTCGGCGGGATAGACGTTGTAGCCGCCCGAGATGACCAGGTCCTTGCTGCGGCCCACGATGGTCACGTAGCCGCGCTCGTCGATCTTGCCCACGTCGCCCGTGCGGAACCACCCGTCGGCCGTGAACTCCTCGGCCGTCTTCTCGGGCATGCGCCAGTAGCCCTTGAACACGTTGGGGCCGCGCACCTGGATGTTGCCGATCTCGCCCACGGGGGCGGCCTGGCCCGCGTCGTCCACGATGCGCACGTCCACGCCGGGCAGCGCAAAGCCCACGGTGCCCGCGCGGCGCTCGGACTGTCCGCCGTGGCGCGCGTCGGCGCGGTAGGGGTTGGAGGTCAGCATGATGGTCTCGCTCATGCCGTAGCGCTCCAGGATGGCGTGGCCCGTGCGCGCCTGCCAGTCGCGGTGCGTCTCCACCAGCATGGGGGCCGAGCCCGAGATGAACAGCCGCATGTGGGCGGCCGCCTCGCGCGTGAGCCGTGCATCGGCCAGCATGCGCACGTACAGCGTGGGCACGCCCATGAACACCGTGGCATCGCGCATGCGCGAGATCACGGCGGCGGGGTCGAACTTCGAGAACCAGATCATGGGGCTGCCATTGAGCAGCGCGCCATGGATGGCCACGAACAGGCCGTGCACATGGAAGATGGGCAGCGCATGGATCAGCACGTCGCCGTCCTGCCAGCCCCAGTAGTCCTTGAGCGTCCCGGCGTTGGACAGCATGTTGCCGTGCGTGAGCATGGCCCCCTTGCTGCGGCCCGTGGTGCCGCTGGTGTAGAGGATGGCGGCCAGGTCGTCCGCGCCGCGCTGCACCACCTCGTGCGCATCGCCGTGGTGGGCCGCGCGTTCGAGCAGCGTGCCGCTGCGGTCGTCGCCCAGCGTGTAGACATGCTCCACGCCCGAGGTGAAGGCGATCTTGGAGACCCAGCCGAAGTTGGCCGGCGTGCAGACCACGACGGCGGGCTCGGCATTGCCCACGAAGTACTCGATCTCGGCGCTCTGGTAGGCCGTGTTCAGCGGCAGGAAGACATGGCCGCTGCGCAGCGTGGCGAGATACAGCATCAGCGCCTCGACCGACTTGTCCACCTGCACCGCGATGCGGCTGGCCGGCGGCAGGTTCAGCGATTCGAGCAGGTTGGCCATGCGCGCGCTGCCGTGCTCCAGGTCAGCCCAGCTGTAGAACAGGCTGGCGCCATCGGCGCCCACCGCTTCGACGGCACACTGGGTCAGATCCTGGGGGAAGGCGGCGCGCAAGGCTGCGAACAGATTGCTGTGGGTCATGGCTGTGAGGAAGAAGAAGGAATCCGCTGGGGGTGGGGAAATCTCAGGCACGTTCATGGGTGGGCGGCGAAGGCTGGGCCAGGGCCAGTTCGCGCAGGATGCGCTCGCGGTCCGCGTCCAGCGCGGGTGGCTGGCGGCGCACCAGGGGCTGCTCCCGCGAGACCCTCAGGGGATTGCCCGCCACGCGCAGCGCCTGGCCGCCGGGCGTTTGCACCTGCGCCAGCATGCCGCGTTCGCGCACCTGGGGGTGCTCGACGATGTCGGCCACGCTGTTGTACTCCCCCGCCGGGATGCCATTATCCGTGAGCAACCCCAGCCAATGGGACCTGGGACTGTCCCGCAGGCGCGCCTCCAGCGCGGCCTTGAGCGCGGCCTGGTGCTCGCAGCGCAGCACGTTGCTGGCAAAGCGTGCGTCGCCGGCCAGTTCCGGCAGATCCAGCAGGGTGCACAGCCTGCGAAACAGCGCATCGCTGCCCACGGCGATGACGAACCAGCCATCCTGCGCGGCGAACACATCGAAAGGCGCCATGGACGGATGCCGCGTACCGATGGGGCCGGGCACGCTGCCCAGCGCGCCCAGGCGAGCCACGGGGTTCTCCAGCAGGGCCACCTGGCAGTCCAGCATGGAGACATCGACGCGCTCGCCCCGCCCCGTGCGCATGCGCCGCATCAGCGCCGCCTGGGTGCCGATCACCGCATACAGCCCCGCGCCCAGGTCGCCGATGGACACACCCACACGGCAGGGCCCTTCGCCCGGATGGCCGGTCACGCTCATCATGCCGCTCATGGCCTGCACCACCATGTCGTAGGCCGGAAAGCCGCTGTAGGGGCCGGTCTGGCCGAAGCCCGAGACCGAGGTCATCACCAGCCCCGGGTAGCGCGCATGCAATGCATCCCAGCCGTAGCCGAGCTTGTCCATGGTGCCGGGCCGGAAGTTCTCGACCAGCACGTCGGCCCCCTCCAGCAGGCGCTCGAACACCTCGCGGTCCTGCGGCTGCTTGAGGTCCAGCGCAATCGACTCCTTGTTGCGGTTCACCGACAGGAAATAGGCGGACGCCCCCTCCACGAAGGGCCCGATGCCGCGCGCATCGTCGCCCGAGCCCGGCTGCTCGACCTTGATCACGCGCGCGCCCAGGTCGGCCAGCATCTGCGTGCACATGGGGCCGGCCAGCACGCGCGTGAGGTCGATGACGGTCAGTCCTTCGAGCGGCAGGCCCGTGGCTTGTCCATTCATGGGTTGATCATTCGGATTCATTGCAGGCCTGCTCCCGAGCGCTGGGTCCGTGCCTTCGATTCCTGGCCTTCCTTCAAGGCCCAGGTACGGAATTCCTCAAGGGAGGCCGAGGGCGCGGCCAGATTGCCCTGCCTGGCCAGCCTGGCCTTCACATCGGGGTCCTCCAGCGCCTTGGCACTGGCGTCGAAAAGCTTCTTCGCCACCTCCTCGGGCAGGCCGGCCGGCGCGAACAGGCCGAACCAGAAGGTGTAGTCGAAGCCCGGCACGCCCGACTCCTTCATGCCCGGCAGGTCCGGGAACAGCGGCGAGCGCTCGGCCGTGCTGACGGCCAGCACGCGCAGCTTGCCGGCCTGCGCCAGCGGCAGCACCGAGGGCGGCGTGCCGAAGGTCAGGTCCACGTCGCCCGCGCCCACCGCCTGGATCGAGGGCGCGCCGCCCTTGAACGGCACATGCAGCATGCGCAGCCCGCCGCTGGCGTCCGAGAACGACAGCGTGGCCAGGTGCGTGATCACGCCCGCGCCCGAGGAAGAGTAGCTGAGCTTGTCCGGCTGGCTGCGCGCCAGCGCCACCAGATCGCCCACGTTCTGGCCCGGAAAGTCCTTGCGCACGGCCAGCAGCATGGGGGCCGCGCTCCAGCGCGTGATGGGCGTGAAGTGCTTCGCCCCGTCATAGCGCGCGCTCTTGTAGAGCAGCTGGTCCGAGCCATAGATGTTGGCGCTGCCCAGCAGCAGCGTGTAGCCGTCGGCCGGCGCGCGCGCCACATGCTCGGAGGCCAGCGTGGTGCCGGCACCGGGGCGGTTGTCCACCAGCACGGGCTGGCCCAGCAGCTTGCCGACCTTGTCGGCCACGATGCGCGCCACCGCATCGGCGCCGCCGCCCGGGGGAAAGCCCACGACCAGCGTGACGGGCCGCGTGGGGTAGGACTGGGCCATTGCACTGCCGGCCGACAGGGCCAGCAGCAACGACAGAACGGAACGCTTGAACATGGCTTGTCTCCTGTTTATTGATACCCCCTGAGTCGCTGCGCGCCTTCCCCCAAGGGGGGACGACACCCTCGGTGCGGGGCGGCGCGGCCAGCATAGGCCCTTCCTCGGTGTCCCCGAGTTGGGCCGCGCCGGTTCCGTGGGCTGTGGGCGGTAGGCAGCACCACGGGCAATCTGCGTGTATGCGGGAGGATGCGGTTCAGCGGCCCTTGAACACCGGGCTGCGCTTTTCGCGCCAGGCCCGGCCGCCCTCCTGCAGATCCTCGGAGGCGATGCTGCGCTGCACCTCGCGCGTGATCTCGGCCACGTCATGGCAGCCGCGCGCGATCCGGTTCAGGTGCTTTTTCATGCCGAACAGAGGGATGGGGGCCATGGCCGCCAGCGTGGCCGTGAGCTGGTCCACGGCGGCCGTGAAGGCATCGGGCTCGGCCAGGTGGGTCAGGAAGCCGCAGTCCTTCATCTCGCGGGCCTGGATGCGCTCGCAGGTCAGGAACAGGCGCTTGGCCGTGTCCAGGCCCAGGCGCGAGACATAGCGCTCCAGCCCGGCCGCATAGAAGTGCAGCCCCAGGCGCGCCGCGGGCATGAACATCTCGGCCGCCGTGCTGCCCACGCGGAAGTCGCAGGCCAGGGCCATGTCCGTGGCGCCGCCGTAGACGCCGCCGTGGATGGCGGCCACGGTGACCGCGCGGCACTGCTCGATGGCATCCACCATCTCGCCGAAGCTGCTGCCCTCGGTCTGGCTGCCTTGTATCTCTGATATATCATAGCCACTGCAAAAGTACCGGCCCTCGCTGCGCAGCACCACGACACGCACGTCCTCGCGGTGGTTGACATGCTCCATGTGCGCCACCAGAACGCCCAGGTCCTCGGGCGCCAGCTTGTTGGCGGCTGCGGTGCGTTGCAGCGTGATGGTGGCCAGGTGATCCTGGATGTCGAGTCTGGGCGTCATATGTATCAGTCAGTCAATCAGATATATTTGAATTAGAAAATGCTTCCAGCCAAGCAGCCATTGGAGAAAACCCCGGCCACGCCCAGCCTGCAGGAGCGTATACGGCAATCGCTGGAAGACGAGTTGCGTTCCGGCGTGATGCGGCCCGGCGACGCCATCGACGAGCCGGCCCTGTGCGAGCGCTTCGGCGCCTCGCGCACGCCCGTGCGCGAGGCCTTGCTGCTGCTGGTGGCCAAGGGGCTGGTGGAGATCGTTCCGCGCTCGGGCATCTATGTGCGGCGCCTGGATGCACGCGAGCTGGTGGCCATGATGGAGGGGCTGGCCGAGCTGGAAGGCGTGCTGGCCCGGCTGGCCGCCACGCGCATCCATGTGCCGTTGCGCGAGCGGCTGCAGGCAGCGCTGGCGCGCACGGCCGCCTGCGCCGTGGCCGAGGATGCCGAAGGCTATGTGCAGGCCAACATGCAGCTGCACGAACTGATATACGAGGCCAGCGGCAACGACTTCATCGTGGAGCAGACCCGGCTGCTGCGGCTGCGCATCACGCCCTACCGGGGCCGCATGTTTGAGAAGCCCGGCCGGCTGGCACGCTCGCAGCAGGAGCACGAGGCCGTGGTCGCCGCCATCTGCGCGGGCCAGCCCGAGATCGCGGCCGAGGCCATGCGCCAGCACATCTGCGCGGGCGGCAGCGCCTTCACCGACATGGTGCTGGGCGCGCCCGCGCAGGCAGGCTATGGGCGCCCGCGCAAGCCGAGATAGTCCCGTCCCCCTTCAGGGACGGACCTCGAACGCCAGGAACTGCGTCACCTGGTTGTCGGCGAAATTGTTGTCGGCCACCAGCACCAGGGTGCGGTTGCCGTTGGCCAGGCGCGGCCCCCAGGAGATGCCCTCGATGTTGTCCAGCTTGACGCCCTGGTAGGTCACGGGCATCTCCAGCAGCAGCTCGCGCTTCATGGGCTTGTAGCTGGCGCCGGCGAGACTCTTGACGGCACGCACGTCGGTGGTGTCCGGCTCGATGGTGGCGCGCGTCAGGCGGATGGTGTTGCCCACGCCATCGGCGAAGGCGCGCTCGATGGCGATGAACTCGTTGTTGGAGACGGCCAGCAGCTCGGGCAGGCCGTTGTCGGGCGGAAAGCTGCCGCTGGCGGCCTTGTCCAGGGGGATCTTCGGCAGCTGGTAGGCGTACTGCGCACCCGGCTTGCCCGTGGCAGGGTCGAGCTTGAGCACGCGGACCACGCTGCCCGCCGCCAGCGTGGTGATGGGGCCATCCTCGACCAGGGCATCCTCGTTGGCCGTGAACACGCTGCCGTCGGGCGTGACGGCCAGGGACTCGAACAGCTTGTTGCTGCGCCCGCCGGTGGTGGCGTTGTCCACGTAGTTGAAGGCGGCCGGGATCTCGAAGTCGCGCACGAACGTACCATCCGTGCGGACCTCGCGCACGAAGGGCTGGAACAGGCTGGCGGGATTGCTGCTGAAGTTGCCCTCGCTGGAGACGTAGAGATTGCCGTTGGGCGCGACGCGGATGCTCTCCGGGTCCACGGTGCGGGTGGTGGCTGACAGCGGCTGGCCGTCGCGGCCCCTGAGATAGACCATCTTGCGGATGGTCACGCCCTGGATGGCCTTGTCGTCCATCTGTATGCCCAGGTTGTAGAAGCGCGGCGTGCCTCGCTCGCCGCCCCGGTCGTCCGAGATGGCCCAGTAGCTGCCGTCGCCGGCCCGGTCCAGGCCGGAGATGCCGCCGAACTCCACGCCCTCGAACATGGTCTTGGTCTTGATGGAATAGTCGCCGATCAGGCGCAGCGAGCCGATGGTCTCGGGTCGGTCGTCGCTGCCGCCGCAACCCGCCAGGCCCGCCACGGCCAACGCCATGGCCACCAGCCTGGATGCGGTCGAACGCATATTGAATGCCCTGTGCATATCCCCTCCTTCGATGACAGAAAGAGTGGACGATAGGCAAAGACAATGACCGGGCGGTGACCAAGGCAGCAATCGCATGCCGGCAGGCCGCTACTCCAGCTTGGCGCCCGAGGCCTTGACCACCTGGGCCCAGCGCGCGATCTCGGAGCGCACCATCGCGGCGAACTGCTGCGGGCTCAGGCCTCCATAGTCGGCCCCGTTGCGCGCCCAGGCGGACTTGATCTCCTCGGCCGTGCCGATGCGCTGCACCAGCTCGATGACCTGGGCCTGCACGGCGGCCGGCGTGCCCTTGGGGGCCCACAGGCCGTACCAGGTCGTGACGGTGTAGTCGGGCAGGCCGGACTCGGCCGCGCAGGGCACGTCGGGGAAGGCCGGGTTGCGCTTGTCGCCCGAGACCATCAAGGCCTTGATGCGCCCGCTCTTGATGTGCTGGGCCGACGAGCCCAGGCCGTCGAACATCATGTCCACGCTGCCGGCCATCAGATCCTGCAGCGCCGGGCCCGCGCCGCGGTAGGGAATGTGGGTGATGAAGGTCTGGGTCTGCAGCTTGAACAGCTCGCCGGCCAGGTGGTGCGAGGTGCCGGCTCCCGCCGAACCGTAGTTGTACTTGCCCGGGCTCTTGCGCAGGTCGGCCAGCAGTTCCTGGATCGTCTTGTGGGGCACGTTGCGCGGATTGACCACCACCACCTGGGGCACGCTGGCCAGCAGGGCCAGGGGGATGAAGTCGCGCTCCAGGTCGTAGTCCAGGCGGGGATAGACGGACGGCGCGATCACATGGTGGGTGCCGCCCATGAAGAAGCTGTAGCCATCGGGCGCCTGCTTGGCCGCGTAGCTGGCGCCCAGCGTGCCGCCCGCGCCGCCACGGTTGTCGACCACCAGGGTCTTGCCCGCGCTCTTGGCGAACTGGGCCGAGAACGGCCGCGCGAAGGCATCGGTGCCGCCGCCGGCCGGGAATGGCACGATCAGGTTCACGGGCTTGCTCGGCCAGTCCGCCGCGGCGCGCGCCGCCATGGGCAGGGCCAGCGCGGCCACCGAGGCCCCGGCCGCGCGCAGCACCGCGCGCCGCCCCGTGGGGTGGGAATCTTGCATGACTTGTCTCCTTGTCGCCTCTGCGAGGCTGTCTTCGTTGTCAGGCGCGGCAATCCCCGTGCAAAAAGCGAAAGGGCACGGCCCAGGCCGTGCCCTGGCTCACTTGCACAGGGCTTCGATGTCCGAGGACACCGGTATGCGGCCCTGCGCCAGCAGGCCGCGATGCTTGTCCAGGCGCTTGAGGTCGTACAGGTAGTTGACCATCAGCCCCAGCGATTGCTTGAGTCCCTTGGCCGACAGGTCGGCCGCCCAGTTCAGCCGCTCCACGCGCGCGCCATTGCCCAGGTGAAAGCGCGCCACCGGGTCCAGTGGACGGCCCTTGGCCGTCTCGCGCCCCAGGTAGTGGGCCGCGCAAAACAGCAGCGCCCGGCGCACGGGCGCGTCGGGCTTGAGTTGCTGCGGCGCATCGAGGGCGGCCAGCAGGTGCTCGGCCCCCGCGCCCCCCGCCTTCTGCTCCAGGGCCTTGCGCTGGCGCTCGTCCATCTTCTCCAGGACGGCGTCGCCATGCCTGGCGATCCAGGCGCGCAGGCCGGGGATGGGCGACAGCGTGGCGAAATGGCGCAGGCGCGGGAACTCGCGCGTGAGCGTCTCCACCACATGCTTGATCAGCGAGTCGCCGAAGCTCACGCCGCGCAGCCCGGCCTGGGTGTTGCTGATCGAATAGAAAATGGCCGTGGTGGCGCGGCCCAGGTCGGACGCGGCCGCCGTCTCGTCCAGCAGCGGCGCGATGCTGTCGGACATCTTGTCCACCAGGGCCACCTCCACGAAGATCAGCGGCACATTGGGCATGCGCGGGTGGAAGAACCCGTAGCAGCGCCGGTCGCTGTCCAGGCGGTTCTTGAGGTCGGCCCAGCTGCGGATGTCGTGCACGGCCTCGTACTGGATCAGCTTTTCGATCAGCGAGGCCGGCGAGTCCCAGCTCAGGCGGCGCAGCTCCAGCAGGGCCACGTCGAACCAGGAGGAGAACAGGTGCTCCAGTTCCGCGTCCAGCGCGGAAAAGCGCTGCTGCTCGGCCTTGGGCAGGGCCAGCAGCTCGGCGCGCAGGTCCACGAGAAAGCCCATGCCGCCCTGGGGCTGGGCAAAGCGCTGCAGCAGCCGCGTGCGCGGCGACATCAGCGCGCGGCGCAGGTCCATCTCGGCCTGGCCGCGCTCGGCATCGCTGGCCGCTGCGTCATAGCGCTTGCGGGCGGCCATCAGGGCCTCGGTATCCGGACCGAACTGCTCGACGATCAGCGCCCAGAAGTCCTTGCGCGCCGGCAGCGCGGCCTGGCCATGCCAGTCCATCAGCTGCTGCGCATGGCGCCCGCCCTCCACATCGCTGAGCGATGCGTCGGCGGCGGCCTGCAGATCCTCCATGAGCTTGCGCAGCTCGCGCGGGGACAGCACCTCCTGGCCGCGCCGCAGGGTGGCCTGCAGGCGCTGGGCCATGCGGCGCGGCGCGGGCGCACCGGCGCCAGCGCCCCCCTCCTTGGCCGCCGCCGCGGCATCGGTGCTGCGAAAGCGGGACACATTGCGGGCAATCCAGTCGGTAGCCAGACCCATTCAGACGTTCCTCCATGTCAAGCGGTCATGGAACTGTCACGCCACGGAGCGGGCCAATGACAATTCCTTGCTGCTCACATTATGAGAGCCTGCTCGGCCTGTGGTGTACGCCAATGTCGCGTTCTGGTCCTCGGACTATCCCCATGCCGGCACCAGGGCGCCTGAAAACCGGGGCGCCCGAAAAGCGAAGCGGGCCCCAGGCCCGCTTCGCAAGGGTTCGGCTCAGGCCCGCTCAGGCCGGCTTGCCCGGATAGGCCGGGTAGGCCGGCCGTCCTGCCGCCCACAGCCACATGGCGATGCCGCCGACCACCATGGGCACGCACAGCCACTGGCCCATGCTCATGCCCAGGGACAGCAGGCCCAGGAAGTCGTCGGGCTCGCGGAAGTACTCGGCGATGAAGCGGAAAGCGCCGTATCCGATCAGAAAGCATGCCGCCACCTGCCCCGGCTTGTGCTCCTTGCGCGCATACAGCCACAGCAGCACGAACAGCAGCAGGCCTTCGAGCAGGAACTGGTAGATCTGCGAGGGGTGGCGCGGCAGCATGGAGCCGCTTTGCGGAAACACCATGGCCCAGGGCAGCTCGGGACTGGCAAAGCGCCCCCACAGCTCGCCGTTGATGAAGTTGCCGACGCGCCCGGCCGCCAGCCCCGTCGGCACGCAGGGCGCGACGAAGTCGGCCACCTCCAGCCAGGAGCGGGCGCGCGAGCGCGCGAACCAGACCATGGAAGCGATCACGCCGACCAGGCCGCCATGAAAGCTCATGCCGCCCTGCCAGACGTAGAAGATCTCCAGCGGATGGCTCAGGTAGTAGCCGGGCTTGTAGAACAGGCAGTAGCCCAGCCGTCCGCCGACGACCACGCCCAGCACGCCCAGGAACAGGATGTCCTCCACATCCTTGCGGCTCCAGGCCTTGTCGCCCTGCATGCGGGCAAAGGGCGGGTGGTGCAGCCGGCGCGTGCCCAGCCACAGGAACAGGCCGAAGGCGGCCAGATAGGTCAGGCCATACCAGTGCACGGCGAGGGGCCCGATCTGCAGGGCCACGGGATCGATCTGCGGGTACATGAGCATGGCCGCATTGTGCCGCAGCGCAGCAGGGCCGGCACCCGCCGGGGCTTGGGCCGCCAGGGCCATCGAGGGGCGCCCCCCCGGGCGGCAAGACGCCATTCAGGACGATGCAGAGCCCGCCAGACACGGCCCGCGCAAGGACAGGGACAAAGGGAAAACCAACAGGTCTGGCTCCCATGCCTGTCTGGTATTGGACCGGTCGCCAGGCCACGCCTTAAGGTGGGCCGCACTGCAGGCACCCGCCTGCGGACGATGCCCAACCAAGGAGACGCGATGAAGACCGAAATCCACGCCGAAGACTCCGTCATTCCCGGCAACCACCCGCAACGCAATCTGACACGCGACGATCTGGACCGCATGGCGGCCAAGGTGTCCAACTGGGGGCGCTGGGGCAAGGACGATGAAATCGGAACGCTCAACCATGTGACGCCCGCACGGATTCAAGCCGCAGCCAGGCTGATCAGGCAGGCAAAGTGATCTCTCTGGGGCTGGACTTCAACTCCAGGGGGCCGCAAGCGGGCTGGGGCGGGCGCTTCAATCCCATCCACACCATGCTGGCCACAGGCACCGACGCCGTGGCGGGCAATCAGGACCCTATGGGACTGCGCTATGCCGACGACATGGTCAGCATGCCTTTGCAATGCGGCACCCAGTGGGACGCACTGGGCCATATCTTCTATGGCGACAAGATGTGGAATGGCTACGACGCCACGCTGGTGGATTCGGGTGGCGCGAAAAAGAACGGCATCGAAAAGACCCGTGACCGCATGGTCGGGCGCGGCGTGCTTCTGGACATCGCGCGCTTCATGGGCGGCAGCTCGCTCGCCCCGGGTTTCGGCATCGGCAGCCAGGATCTCGATGACTGCGCCGCTGCCCAGGGGGTGGAAATCCGCACCGGCGATTTCGTCATCGTGCGCACCGGCCACATGGAGCATTGCCTGGATCGAAACGACTGGAGCGGCTATGCCGGCGGCGATGCGCCGGGCCTGCGTTTCGAGACCTGCGAATGGCTTCACGCCAAACAGGTGGCAGCCATCTGCATGGATACCTGGGGCTGCGAGGTACGGCCGAACGAAAGCCGGGAAATCAGCCAGCCCTGGCATTGGGTCGTCATTCCCATGATAGGGATCACCATGGGCGAAATCTTCAATCTGCGTGAACTGGCCCGTGACTGCGCGCAGGACCGGGTGTACGAATTCTTCTTCTGCGCGCCGCCTTTGCCCATCACTGGCGCAGTGGGCTCGCCCATCAACCCCCTCGCCATCAAGTAGGCCCAGGAGAAAGCCATGTCCGCAAAGCAGAAAAAGGTCATCGTCACCTGTGCAGTGACGGGCTCCATCCACACGCCGTCCATGTCGCCCTACCTGCCATTGACCGCTGCGCAGATAGAAGACGCCGCGGTCGAAGCCGCCGAGGCGGGCGCCTCGATCGTTCACCTGCATGCCCGGGAGCCCGCCACGGGCCGCCCCTCGCAGGATCCGGCGCTGTTCATGGAGTTTCTGCCCCACATCCGCCGCCGCAGCAATGTGGTCATCAACCTGACCACCGGTGGCGCGCCCCACATGCTGGTGCAGGAGCGCCTGCAGCCAGTGCTGCATTTCAGGCCCGAGGTGGCATCGTTGAACATGGGATCCATGAACTTCGGCCTGTATCCCATGCTCGGGCGCTTCAGGAAATTCCAGCACGAATGGGAGCAACCCTATCTGCAGGGGTCGGAAGACCGGGTGTTCAGGAACACGTTCAAAGACATACAGCACATTCTGCAATCCTGCGCCGACCAGGCCACGCGCTTCGAGATCGAGTGCTACGACATAGGACATCTGTACACGGCCGCGCACTTCATGGACCGCGGCATTCTCAAGGGCCCGCTGCTCATCCAGTCGGTGTTCGGCCTTCTGGGCGGCATTGGCGCCCACCCCGAAGACGTGCTGCAGATGAAGCGCACTGCAGACCGGCTGTTCGGCGAGAACTACTACTGGTCCGTGCTCGGCGCAGGCAGGAACCAGATGCCGGTGGCCGCCATGTCCGCCGCCATGGGCGGCAACCTGCGCGTGGGCCTTGAAGACTCGCTGTGGGACGGCCCTGGCCAACTTGCCCGCAGCAATGCCGATCAGGTCCGGCGCGCGGTCAGCCTGCTGCATGCCCTGAGCCTGGAAGCCGCCACGCCCGATGAGACCCGGCAGATGCTGGCGCTCAAAGGCGGCGATCAGGTCAATTTCTGAACGCCTGCGGTCCCGCCATGCCGGGACCGCAGGCTCCTCTTTCCCCAAAGGCCAGGCCAGCCCATGGGCCCACAAGGAGACAAGCGATGACCACCTCTTTCGGCAAGTCGCGCCGGCTGCTGCTGCTTGCCTGCGCCAGCGCCCTGGCCCCGTCCATGGCCCGGCAGCCCGCGGGCGGCTACCCTTCCAAGCCTGTGCGCATCATTGTTCCCTTTGCCGCCGGCATTTCCCCGGACGTGGTGGCACGTATCCTGGCCGACAAGCTGAGCCAATCGCTGGGGCAGCCCGTGCTTGTCGACAACCGGCCAGGCGCCTCCGGAATCATCGGCGCGGAAATGGCGGCCAAGAGCCCGCCCGATGGCTACACCCTGCTGATGTCGGTCACCGCCATCATGTCGATGAATCCGCACCTGTACCCCAGGCTCGCCTACGATCCGCTCCAGGACTTCAAGCCCATCACCCATATCCTCAACGTTCCATTCGTGCTCATTGCCGCACCCCAGAGGCCGTTTTCCACTCTCGGCGAACTGGTGCAGGAATCCAGGAAAGCTCCCGACACCATCGAATTCGCCACCTTGGGCGCAGGCTCGCATTCGCATGTCGCCATGGCCTGGCTGATGAACCAGACGGGGGCCAAGCTCACCCATGTGCCCTACAAGAGCAGCCCGGTCACGGACCTGATGGGAGGCAGGGTTTCCGTGTATTTCGACCCCATCGTGACCGCCCTGCCCCTCATCCGCATGGACAAGGTCAAGGCGCTGGGCATCTCTACCCTGAAACGCTCGCCGGCATTGCCGCAGGTACCGGCCATTTCCGAAAGCGTGCCGGGTTTCGACACCTATGCCTACCAAGGCATCTTTGCCCCCGCGGGAACACCGGATGCCATCATCGACAAGCTCAACGCCGAGCTGGTCAAAATCGTTCAGATGCCCGAAGTGCACAAGAAGCTGGTTGAATTCGGCTACGTGACCGCAGGCAGTTCGGTTGCGGACTTCCGAAAACTGGTCAGGAACGACTACCAGGCGTATGGCGAAGTCATCAGGCGCAACGGCATTCGACTCGATTGAGTTCACATCACCGGCTGGGCCGGGCCAGCCGGTGCGGATGGCCTCGACAGCATGAATCCGGGCCAGATTCCCGCCTTTGCCTCGCGCTCGGCCTGGCAGAGCAATTCATCGACCAAATGGCGGGCCGCGCTGGCCAGGTAGCGCTCCTTGGCGTAGATCAAAGTCCAGGTGATGGACAGGCCCTCGATCGGCACCGCTGCCAAACGGCCCCGGTTCACGTCCTCGGCCAAGGCGCTGTAGGGCAGGACGGCGCAGCCCTGGCCCGCGGCGGCCATGGTCGTCTGCACGCGCGTGGAATCGGCCTCCAGCACGCAGTGCAATTTCAGCCGGGCATCGCGCATGGATTCCTCCAGCACCCGCCGCATGGCATTCGGACGCTGTGTCAGCAGCAGCGGATAGGCTGCGACCCTGTCCAGCGGCAAAGGGCCCGCTTCGCGCAGCAGCGCGGGTTGGCAGGCAAGGCACATGCTTTCGCGGAAAAGATCACAGCGCTGCAGCCCCTGCATGGACTCGATCGACAGCACAATGCCGAAGTCCAGCCGCCCTTGCAGAATCATCTCGTACACCATCGAACTCACGCCTTCGGTAATACTCAGCGTCACATCCGGATAGCGTTGGCGATAGCTGAGCAGCATGGGGGCGGTGACCGCATGGAACAGCGAAGGCGGCACGCCAAACTGCAGATGCCCTTTGACCTGCGAAGACAGCGCCGACACTTCGTCGCGTACCGCCTCGAAATGCTCCAACAGGCTGCGGGCCTTCTGGCCCAATGCCACCCCCGCCTCGGTCAAGGACACGCCGGAGTCGAGACGGATGAACAACTGCACGCCCAGATCGGACTCCAGTTGCTGGATCTGGCGTGACAAAGCAGGCTGGGCAATGTGCAATACCGCAGCGGCCTTGGTGAAGCTGCACAGCTCGGCAATCCGCAGGAAATATTTGAGCTGCCTCGGCGTCATGTCGACCTGCGCAATCTCCGCGAGAAACCTGTCATTGCATCCCAGGCGCCGCCGCAGAAAGCATCGGCGTCGCGCCAGGGGGCGTTCGCCAACCCCATCGGATTGACTTGCCTCCGATGCTAGCCAGCTTGCGGTGGTTCGCCACATGGGTAATCGATGACGCGGTGGCGCCGCATGGCACGGCATGCCGCCGCAGCGCCAGAGGGGGCGCGCGGGCCGGTGCGGGGCCGCCGTGTCCGGTGCGCTCGGCTCACCAATTCCCGTCAGAACATTTCGAAGCGCACCGCAGGCCTGCTTGCTAGCATCGTTGCTTCGCGGGCGCGGCCCCCCTCATCGCATACAGGAAGGCACTGCGCCCCATGCACCACTTCTCGGAAACCCCAGTCCACCCCCAGCCCATCGAACTGATTCTGGTGCGCCATGGCGAAACGGCCTGGAGCAAGGTGGGCCGCTACGCCGGCCTGACCGACCTGCCGCTGACCGACGCCGGCCAGGCCGCCGCCCGCGCGCTGGGCCCCCGGCTGCCGAGCGGGCCCTATGACCGCGTCATCTCCAGCCCGCTGCAGCGAGCCCGCCACACGGCCGAACTGCTGGCGCAAGGCCCGGTGGAGACCGATGACCGGCTGGTCGAGCGCGACTATGGCGACTATGAGGGCATGACGACGGCCGAGATCCGCGCCCGCCTGCCGCATTGGAATGTCTGGAGCCATGGCGTGCCCAATGGCGAGACGCTCGAAGCCATGGCGCAGCGGGTGGACGGCTTTCTTGGCGGGCTGCTGCAGTCGCCGCACCGCAAGGTGCTGGTGGTGGCCCATGCCCATCTGATCCGGCTGGCGGCGGCGCGCTGGCTGGGGCTGCAGCCGCAGCAGGCAGCCCTGTTCCGCCTGGACACGCTGGGCCTGGCGCACCTGGGCTGGGAGCGTGAGCAGCGCGTCCTGCTGGGCTGGAACGCATGAAGCCCGAACTGGTGCTGCTGTGGGACTTCGACGGTACGCTGGTCGATACCGGCGGCCTGTGGCGGCAGAGCGAATACGATTTTCTCCGCGCCCACGGCCTGCCCTGGAACGATGCCGCCAGCGAGCGGCTGGTGGGCGGCAACCTGGAGCGCGCCGCCGAGGTGATGGCCGAGGTGACCGGCGTGCGCTTCACGGTCGAGGAACTGCGCCTGGGCATGGGCGAAGCCGTGCGCGCCGCGCTGTCGCGCCATGTGCCGTGGCTGCCCGGCGTGCCCGGACTGCTGCAGGCGCAGCAGCGCCGGGGCCTGCGGTCCGCGCTGGTGACCTCCTCCTATGCCGCCATCGTGCGCACGGCCCTCGATCCCCTGCCCTGTGCGCCCTTCCAGGCCATGGTCACGCGCGAGGATGTCTCGCTGCCCAAGCCGGATCCGCAGCCCTATCAGCTTGCACTGCGGCGCCTGGGCGTGCCCGGCACCTGCGCGCTGGCCATCGAGGACTCTGCCGCCGGCGTGGCATCGGCGCGCGCGGCGGGCTGCCACGTGCTGGCGGTGGGCCCGCAGTGGCGCGCCCGGGCGCCGCACCACGCGGGCGACCACCGGTTCGCCCAGGTCGACAGCCTGGAGCACATGGACCTGGATGGCCTGCTGGCCTGCTTTCCCGGCCTGCGACGCCTGCCTGCCGGCTGAGCGCCCAGGGAAGGCGCGCTTCAGCCGGTCAGCCCGCGACCGCCTGGGGTGCCGCCGTCAGTTTGTCGAGTGCCGCGAACAGGTGGCGCTTTTCGGTCGGTGTCAGCAGCTGCTCCATCTCTTCTTCGAGGCGCGATACCTCGCCTTCGGCCAAGCCCTGCAGCGCACGCCCATCGTCCGTCAGGTGCAGCTGCTGCAGGCGCCGGTCGCGCGGGTCGGGCTGGCGCTGGATCAGGCCGCGCTGCACTAGGCGCTCGACCACGGGCACCAGGTTGGAGGGCGAGATGTCCAGCGCCTCGCCCAGCTGGCGCAGGTAGATGCCGGGGTTGCTGTCCAGCAGCACGAGGATGGAGAATTCGCTGGGCTTGAGGTCGAATCCGGCCACGCGCCGCGCGAACAGCTTGTGGATGTGGATCTCAGTGCGCGTGAGCCGGTAGCCCAGGTAGCGCAGCAGGCGCGACTGGTCGACCGTCGGTTCGGAAATGCTGTCCATACGCACAAGCCTGGCTGAAAAGAATGGAGTTGCTGGGAGTGGGCCGCCGCGCCGGCGGGGGATGCGGCGCGGCGACCGATCATAAATCGCCCGGGGGCAGCGCGGCCGCGGCCGCTGCCTCCACGCGACGCTGCCAGTGCTCGGCATCGAGCAGCACATGGCTGAAGAAGTGGCGGGCGCTCGCGGCCTTGGATTCGCGCAGCGCCGCATCTTCCAGCCCCTGGCTCACGCGCGCTGCGCGGCCCCAGGCAAAGGCCATGCACAGCGTGCCGGCCAGACGCAGGTAGTCCTCGGCGCAGCGCGCGGCCAGCGTGGCATCGCCGGGCGCGGCAGCGCACAGGTCCCGGGTCAATGCCTGCAGCCGCCTGCTCCATGCGCGCAGCGGCGCACCGAACTGCGCCAGGCCGGCCGCCTCGCAGGCGGCGGCCTCGCCGTCCAGCGCCTGCAGCAGCGGCGCCAGCGCCGCGCCTGCGCTGGCGCAGACCTTGCGCTGCAGCAGGTCCAGCGCCTGGATCTGGTTCGTCCCCTCGTAGACCATGGCGATGCGCGCATCGCGCAGCGTCTGCTCGATGCGGTATTCGTGCACATAGCCGTAGCCGCCGAAGACCTGCAGCGCATCGCTGGCCAGCGCAAAGCCCCGCTCGGTGAAGAAGGACTTGACCACGGGCGTGAGCAGCGAGGCCAGCGCATGGGCCTGGGCGCGCTCGCCGGGCTCGGGCGCATGCTCGGCCAGGTCCAGCTGGTGGGCCACCCAGCCTGCGATGGCGCGCATGCCTTCGGACCAGACGCGCAGGTCCAGCAGCATGCGCCGCACGGCCGGCTGCAGCGCAATGGGGTCGGCCGGGCCCTGGGCGTCGGCCGGCCGGGGCTGGGCGCGCATCTGGCGGCGCTCGGCAGCATAGGCGCGCGCCAGCTGCCAGGCCATCTCGGTGTGGCCCAGGCCCTGCAGGCCCACGTGCAGGCGAGCCGAGTTCATCATCACGAACATGGCGGCCAGGCCCTGGTGGGGCTGGCCCACCAGCCAGGCGCGGGCGCCCTCGAAGCGCATGGCGCAGGTGGCGCTGCCCTTGATGCCCATCTTCTTTTCGATGCCGTCGCAGTGGATGCCGTTGGGCGCGAACCCGCCGTCCGCCTGCGGTATGCCGCGCGGCGCAAGGAACAGCGACAGGCCGCGCGTGCCGGGCGGCGCATCGGGCAGGCGCGCCAGCACCAGGTGCACGATGTTCTCGCTCATGTCCTGGTCGCCGCCCGAGATGAAGATCTTGCTGCCGTCGATGCGGTAGCTGCCGTCGCCGGCCGGCCGGGCCTGGGTGCGCAGCAGGCCCAGGTCCGAGCCGGCCTGGGGCTCGGTCAGGCACATGGTGGCCAGCCAGCGGCCGCTGACGATGTGCGGCAGGTAGGTTTCCTTCAGGTGCGCATCGCCATGCGCATGCAGGCAAGCGTAGGCGCCGTGCAGGATGCCCGGGTACATGGTCCAGCCGTGGTTGGCCGAGGCCAGCATCTCGTGCAGCGCGGCGTCCAGCAGCTGGGGCAGGCCCTGGCCGCCGGCCTCGGGCGCGCAGGCCAGCGCGGGCCAGCCGGCCTCGACGAAGGCCGCATAGGCGGGCGCAAAGCCGTCGGGCGTGCGCACGCGGCCCTGCTCCAGCCGGCAGCCCTGCAGGTCGGCCGGGCCGTTGAGCGGCGCCAGCACGTCGGCGCAAAAGCGCCCCGCGGCCTCGACGACCATGTCGGCCGTCTCCTGGTCCATGGCCTCATGGGCGGGCATGCGCCGCCAGTCGGCCTCGGCGCCCAGCCAGTGGCGCTGCACGAAGCGGATGTCGTCCAGCGGAGGCTGGTAGTGGGATGCCTGCGCGCTCATGCCCGGCCCTCCTGCATGGCGGCGACCAGGCGCCGGTAGGGGCCGATGGCGCTGGCCAGGCACAGCACGGACAGCAGCGCCGCCAGGGCCGAGACCAGGCCCAGCGACAGGCCCACGAGCTTCTCGTCATGGAAGACGAAATCGGTGAAGAAGGCCACGAGGAAGGGCCCCAGGCCCAGGCCGATCAGGTTGATCAGCAGCAGGTAGATGGACGTGACCTGGCCGCGCAGCTGGTTGGGCGTGACGGCCTGCAGGATGGGCGGGGCCAGCGCCACCGGCATGCCCAGGAAGAAGGTGGTCGCCGCCACGGCCACCAGGGCCACCGTGGGCGAGGGCGCGAAGGCCAGCGCCAGGCCCGTGAGCACCAGCACGCCCGTGGCCGCCAGCGAGATCACGATGGAGCCCACGAGCTTGCCGCGCGCCGTCAGGTGGTCGGCCAGAAAGCCGCTGATCAGCATGCCGCCGATGCCGAAGCTCAGGATGATGACGCCATAGGCCGGGCCGATCTCGCCGGGCGTCCAGCCCCACTGGCGGATGAAGGTGGCCGGCAGCCACGCCGTCACGCCGAAGGTGACCATGGCCGTGATGCCGGGCGCCAGCAGCAGCGGCAGGAAGGCGCGCTTGTGGCGCAGCACATAGGACAGATCGGGGGCCGGGCCGGCGTGCACGGCCTCTGTGGCCTCTGCGGCCTCTGCGGCCTTGGCGGATGCGGCCCGCAGCCCGCGGCGCAGCGGCTCGCGCACGGTGTACATCAGCGCCACCAGCGGTATGCCGGGCAGGGCCACGAAGATGAAGGCGGCCTGCCAGGGCTTGAAGCTGCCCAGCAGCGGGAAGACCACCTCGCCGGCCTGGCTGGTGGCCTGGATGACCAGGCCGCCCACGATGAAGGCCGTGGCCGAGCCGATGTACACGCCCGAGGTGTAGATGCTCATGGCGCGCGCGCGGCGCTCGGGCGGGAAGTAGTCGGCCAGCATGGAGTAGGCGGCCGGCGACAGCGCCGCCTCGCCCACGCCCACGAACATGCGCGCCACGAACAGCGAGACGAAGCCGGTCACATAGCCGCCCGCCGCCGTGGCCAGCACCCAGACCGCCATGCCGATGACGATGAGGTTGCGGCGGTTCCAGCGATCGGCCAGGCGGCCCAGGAAGATGCCCACGAAGGTGTAGAAGATGGCGAAGGCGAAGCCGTGGACGATGCTGAACACCCAGTCCGACAGCTGCAGGTCCTTCTTGATGGGCTGCACCAGCAGGCCCAGGATCTGGCGGTCCACGAAGGACAGGGTGTAGGCCAGCAGCAGGATGATGGTGACGTAGTAGGCGTAGCCGAAGCCGGAGGCTTCGGCGGCGGTGGACGCAGGCATGCGGCCCGGCGGACAAGGCAGGCTCATGGAGAGCTCCTGTGAAGGAGTGGAACGGAAAAGGGAAAAGGGTCGAAAAGCAAAAGGGCCGGCGCGGCGCGCCGGCCCCTGCGCGCAGGCATCAGCCCGCGCTGTCCTCCACCAGCATCAGCGCGTCCAGCGCAACCACGCCCTGCCCTTGTGGCAGCACGATGACGGGGTTGAGGTCGATCTCGCGGATGGCGGGCGTGCCGCGCAGCACCTGGCCCAGGCGCACGATCAGCTCGGCCAGGGCCTTGCGGTCCAGCGCGGGCGAGCCGCGGTAGCCGTGCAGCAGCGGGGCGCCCTGCAGCCGGTCCAGTTCGCGCAGCACCTCGCCGGTGGACAGGTCGGCATCGAGCAGGCGCGCATCGCGCATGATCTCGGCCGTCACGCCGCCCAGGCCGGCCAGGATCACCGGGCCCCACTGCGGATCGTTGCGCGCGCCGATGATCAGCTCCAGTCCGCGACGGCCCATGGCCTCGATCAGCACGCCATCGAGCGCGATGGAGGCGTCATAGGCCGCCACGTTGGCATGCAGCCGCTCCCAGGCCTCGCCCATGGCCTGCGCGTCGGCGATGTTCAGGATCACGCCGCCCGCATCGCTCTTGTGGCTCAGGTCGGCCGACTGGGCCTTGAGCGCCACGGGCCAGCCGATCTCCTCGGCAATCGCCACGGCCTGCGCGGCCGAGGTGGCCAGCCGGCCCCGCGCGAACGCAATGCCGGCCTGGCCCAGCGCCTGCTTGGACTGGTACTCGGGCACCACGGTGCGGCCCGGGGGCAGCGCCAGCGCCAGGGGCTGGGCATCGGTGCGCCCGAAGCCGCGTGCGCTGAAGGCCGCCAGGCGCTGCACGGCGCGCAGCGCGCGCTCGGTGCTGGGGAAGTACGGCACGCCCAGCGCACGCATCTCGGCGATGAACGCGGCGGGCACGGCCGCGCCCTCGTCCAGGCCCGCGACGATGACGGGCTTGGCGGGTTTCAGTTCACGCACGGCGCGCAGCACGGGCGGCATCTTGATGCCGCAGGTCACGGGGTCGCCCTGGATCAGGCCCACGATGATGGTCGAGAAGCGCGCATCGCCGAACAGCGCATCCAGCGTGCGGAAATACAGGTCCGGCTCGACCAGGCCCTGGGCCGTCAGGTCCAGCGGATTGCTCACGCCCACGAAGTCGGGCAGCGCCGCGCGCAGCGCGGGCGAGTCGGCATCGGCGATGGCGGGCAGCGCCAGGCCCAGTTCCTCGGCCCAGTCCAGCGTCAGCGCCTTGAAGGCGCCCGACTCTCCGAGCACGGCCACGCCGGCCGATGGCAGCACGGGGCAGCGGATGGCGATCTCGGCGATGTCGCCCAGCTCCTCCAGCGTCTCGGCGAAGATGGCGCCCGCGCGTTCGAGCTTGGTGCGCATCAGCGCATAGTCGCCGGCCATGGCGCCCGTGTGCGTGGCCGCCGAGGCGCGCGCCGCGCTGCTCTTGCCCGGGTGCAGCAGCACCACGGCCTTGCCCAGGCCGCGCGCACGGGCCACGGCGGCCAGGATGCGCGCGGGCTGGCGGAACTGCTCGACGATCATGGCGATCACGCGTGTCGACGCCTGCTCCAGCAGGAAGTCCACATAGTCCTCGGCATGGCTGGCCGCCTCGTTGCCGGTGGAGATGGCATACGACAGCGGCAGCGCGCGGCTGGACAGCGTGGTGCACAGCACCGTCATCATGGCGCCGCTTTGCGAGACCACGCCGATGGAGGGCACGGCCTGCGCCACCGCCGCAGCATCGATGTTCACCTCGACGAAGGTCAGCGGCACGCGCTGCTGGTAGTTGATGCAGCCCAGGCAGTTGGGGCCCTCGACCACCATGCCGGCCTCGGCGGCGATGCGCGCGATCTCGCGCTGCTCGGCCATGCCGCGCTCGCCGGCTTCGGCAAAGCCCGCGGAGAAGATCACCGCCGCGCCCACGCGCCGCGCGGCCAGCGCGCGCACCGTGTCCAGCACGAAGGGCTGGGGAATGGCCAGCACGGCCACGTCCACGCCCTCGGGCAGTTGCTCCACCGAGGCCAGGCAGGCGCGGCCGCCGATCTCGGCGCGCTTGGGGTTGATGAGGTGGATGTCGCCGGCAAAGCCGTTGCGCTCCAGGTTGCCCAGCACCGATGCGCCCAGCGCGCCCGGCGTGGCCGAGGCGCCGACGATGGCGATGGATCGCGGCCGCAGCAGCCTGCCGATGTCGGGCCGCACGGCGGCCCCCATCTCAGTCGTTGTCATTTGTCTTGTCTCCAATGATTAAGGCTTGAGGCGTCGTTGCCAGTCACTGGCGCGCCCCAAGTCAGGGACACCGAGGAAGGGCCTATGCCGGCCGCGCCGCCCCGCCCCGAGGATGTCGCCGGCTGCCCGTACGCCCCCCTCCCTCGCGTAGCGGGTAGAGAGGCGCCGTGCAACGGTGGGGAGGCGCGAAGCGCCTCAGGGGGTGACTTGCTTACTCAAGTCGTAGGCGCCCAGGCCGGGCTTGTAGGTCTTGTCGTCCAGGAACTGGCGCATGCCTTCCTTGCGGCCTTCGTTGTCGAAGCTGTTGGCGGCCTCCTGGGCGCGCACCAGGTAGTCCTCGGCGTTGTCGTAGGTCATGTCGCGCACGCGGCGGATGGCGTCCTTGGTGGCCTTCAGGGCGCTGGGGTTCTTCTGCAGCAGGATCTCGGCGACTTCGGTGACGCGGGCCTTCAACCGGTCGGCCGGCAGCGATTCGTTGACCAGGCCCCACTCGGCGGCCGTGCGGCCATCGATGTTCTCGCCCAGCATGGCGTGGTACATGGCGCGGCGGAAGGACAGCAGCTCCACGGCCACCTTGGAGGCGCCGCCGCCGGGCAGGATGCCCCAGTTGATCTCGGACAGGCCGAACTTGGCCTCGTCGGCCGCGAAGGCCAGGTCGCAGGCGAACAGCGGGCCGTAGCCGCCGCCGAAGCACCAGCCGTTGACCATGGCGATGGTGGGCTTCTGGAACCAGCGCAGGCGGCGCCACCAGCCATAGCTCTCGCGCTGGGCCTTGCGGATGCCGCCCAGGCCCGTGGCCTCGGTTTCACGGAAGTATTCCTTGAGGTCCATGCCCGCGGTCCAGGCCGTGCCCTCGCCCGTGAGCACGACCACGCCCACGTCGTCGCGGAACTCCAGGTCATCGAGCACGCGCATCATCTGGCGGTTGAGCTGGGGGCTCATGGCATTGCGCTTTTCGGGGCGGTTGAATTTCACCCAGGCCACGCGGCCTTCGACGGTGCAGGCCACGGTCTGTTCTTCGGTACGTTCGGTGCTCATTGCGCTTCCTTGTTCAAAGAGGAGGGGTCGGCTGCAAGGGTTCTTGTTCGCCATAATCGTTATGATAAATAATCATTATTCGACATAGCAATACATCGTTTACCCTAGTACCCGGGACCGGTGCTGCCCCGCGCCGACCGCACCAATGCGAATGCTTCTGCGTCGCGCATGCATGCAATCCGCAGGCCGCGGGGAATTGCGGCGCCTGTTTTGGCGCCGGCCATGGTTCGCGAGATACTTGCGCCGTTCAAACAGTCAGGAGAAGAAGAACATGCAAGGCCAGCCAGAAGTCATCGAATGCCTCATCGAGCTGCTGCGTGGCGAACTCGCCGCACGTGACCAGTACTTCATCCACTCGCGCCAGTACGAAGACCAGGGCCTGCAGCGCCTGTTCGAGCGCATCGGCCACGAGATGGAAGAGGAAACCCAGCATGCCGACGCCATCCTGCGCCGCATCCTGTTCCTGGGCGGCCGCCCCGACATGCGCCCCCATGCGTTCACGCCCGGCGAGACCGTGGAGGAAATGCTGCGCAAGGACCTGGAGACCGAATACCGCGTGCGCGACAGCCTGCGCGCGGCCATGGCCCTGTGCGAACGCCACGGCGACTACAACAGCCGCGACCTGCTGCTGGCCCAGTTGCGCGACACGGAGGAAGACCACGCCTACTGGCTGGAAAAGCAGCTGGGCCTGATCGAGAAGATCGGCCTGCCCAACTACCTGCAAAGCAAGATGGGCGAGCCCGCCTGAAGACAAGTCGACCCACGATGAAAAGCAAACCGGCAGCCACGATGAAACGGCAAGCCGGTCGCCCCGCGACGAAACAAGAGCCCTCAAGGGCCTGAGAGAAGAGAAAAGAAAAAGGGATGGAAAGCCGCAAGGCCTTCCATCCCTTTTCATTTTCATCGGGTGCGCACCGCCGGGCGGCGGTGCAGCCCGGTGTCAGTCGTCCAGCAGGGACAGGTCGCGCACGGCGCCCTTGTCGGCCGACATCACCAGCTTGGCATAGGCCTTGAGCGCGGCCGAGACCTTGCGCGGGCGGGGCTGGGCGGGCTTCCAGCCCTTGAGGTCCTGCGCGGCGCGGCGGCGGGCCAGTTCCTCGTCGGAGACCAGCACGTTGATGCTGCGGTTGGGGATGTCGATGCGGATGCGGTCGCCGTTTTGCACCAGGCCGATGGCGCCGCCGGCGGCGGCCTCGGGCGAGCAGTGGCCGATGGACAGGCCCGAGGTGCCGCCCGAGAAGCGTCCGTCCGTCAGCAGCGCGCAGGCCTTGCCCAGGCCCTTGGACTTGATGTAGCTGGTCGGGTAGAGCATCTCCTGCATGCCGGGGCCGCCCTTGGGACCTTCATAGCGCACGATGACGACGTCCCCGGCCTTGACCTTGTCGTCCAGGATGTTCTGCACGGCCTCGTCCTGCGACTCGGTCACATGGGCCGTGCCTTCGAACACCAGGATGCTCTCGTCCACGCCGGCCGACTTGACCACGCAGCCGTCCAGGGCGATGTTGCCGGTCAGCACGGCCAAGCCGCCTTCCTTGGAGAAGGCGTGCTCGTAGGAGCGGATGCAGCCTTCGGCGCGGTCCAGGTCCAGGCTGGGCCAGCGCGTGTTCTGGCTGAAGGCCACCTGGGTCGGGATGCCGGCCGGGCCTGCCAGGTAGAAGTGCCTCACGGCCTCGTCCTGGGTGGTCGTGATGTCCCAGTGCGCCAGGGCCTCGCCCAGCGTCTTGGCGTGCACGGTGGGCACGTCGGTGTGCAGCTTGCCGGCACGTGCCAGCTCGCCCAGGATGGCGAAGATGCCGCCTGCGCGGTGCACGTCCTCGATATGGTATTTCTGCGTGTTCGGCGCCACCTTGCACAGCTGGGGCACCTGGCGCGAGAGGCGGTCGATGTCCGCCATGGTGAACTCGATCTCGGCCTCGCGGGCGATGGCCAGCAGGTGCAGGATGGTGTTGGTGGAGCCGCCCATGGCGATGTCCAGCGTCATCGCGTTCTCGAAGGCCTTGAAGCCCACCGAGCGCGGCAGCACCGAGGCGTCTTCCTGCTCGTAGTACTCGCGCGCCAGCTCGACGATGCGGCGGCCGGCGCGCTTGAACAGTTCCTCGCGGTCGGCATGCGTGGCCAGCACCGTGCCGTTGCCGGGCAGGGACAGGCCCAGGGCCTCGGTCAGGCAGTTCATGGAGTTGGCGGTGAACATGCCCGAGCACGAGCCGCAGGTGGGGCAGGCCGAGCGCTCGACCTGGGCCACCTGCTCGTCCGTGTAGTTCTTGTCGGCCGCGATGACCATGGCATCCACCAGGTCCAGCTTCTTGAACTCCAGCGTGTGCGTGGTGGGGTTGGCCAGCCGGGTCTTGCCCGCTTCCATGGGGCCGCCCGAGACGAAGATCACCGGGATGTTCAGCCGCATGGCGGCCATCAGCATGCCGGGGGTGATCTTGTCGCAGTTGGAGATGCACACCAGAGCGTCGGCGCAGTGGGCGTTGACCATGTATTCGACCGAGTCCGCGATGATGTCGCGGCTGGGCAGCGAATACAGCATGCCGTCATGGCCCATGGCGATGCCGTCGTCCACGGCGATGGTGTTGAATTCCTTGGCCACGCCGCCCGCGGCCTCGATCTCGCGCGCCACCAGCTGGCCCAGGTCCTTGAGGTGGACATGGCCGGGAACGAACTGCGTGAAGGAGTTGGCGATGGCGATGATGGGCTTGTCGAAATCGCCATCCTTCATGCCGGTGGCACGCCACAGGGCGCGCGCACCAGCCATGTTGCGGCCACCGGTGGAAGTCTTGGAACGGTATGCGGGCATGGGGAATCCAGTTTTCGGTCGTCTCGGTCCTGGGACATGTGGGGAATGTCCACGCTCAGGCCGAAGATTATGGCCCAGAGGCACCGCAAGCGCCCGGGCACTGGTTTGGCGCAGCCCGGCAGGCCCGCCCTTTGCGGCAACGCAGGCATCGCCTGCCGCGAAGCCGGCATTGCCGCAACGCGCTCAGCGCCTCTTGCGGATGCCCATGGCTTGCTTTTGCCGCTCGATGCGCTTGCGGCGGCGCGCATCGATCTTGTCGGCCGCGCGGCGCTTGGTATAGCCCGAGAAATCGGCCCATACCCACCATGCGGCGGTGGCGCCATAGACCACCAGGATGCCCCACCACGGCCAATCCGCCGTGGGCCCGATCCCTGCCAGCTTGAGCACCGTCAGGACAACGGCAATACCCAATAGATACATGACTCCCTCCTTGGCAAAACAGCACTTTACGCCCGGTAGCACCGCGCATGTGCATGGCCACTACAATGGGCTCCCATAATTACCACCACCCCACCCCCTTGGAACTGAAGATGAAGCAGACCCTGATTGCCTTTGCCCTGGCCATCACCGCAGCGGCTCCCGCCATGGCGGACCAGGCCCTTGCCACCTCCAAGAACTGCATGGCCTGCCACGCCGTCGACAAGAAGCTCGTAGGGCCTTCCTACAAGGATGTGGCGGGCAAGTACGCCGGCCAGAAGGACGCCGTGGACAAGCTGGCCGCCAAGATCATGAAGGGCGGCAGCGGCGTGTGGGGCCCGGTGCCCATGCCGGCCAATCCCCAGGTCAACGAGGCCGAGGCCAAGAAGCTGGCTGCCTGGGTGCTGTCCTTGAAGTAAAGCCCTTTTCCCGCATTCCCGCAACCTCCTGCGGGGCGCCGAAGATCCCCAAGGCCGCGCGGCACAGGTCGCGCGGCCTTCTTTATTGCCCGCCGTGCAGGCGGGCCCCGGAGCTCAGCGCGCGTCGTCAAGCCCCTGCCCCCGGATGCTGGTACTGCCGCACCTGCTGCTCCAGCTGGCCCACATAGGCGGCCGTGCTGTTGTCGGACTCCTGGGCACGCTGCACGAGGTGCGCCTCCAGCGCGTCGAGCCGGGCCATCAGGACTTCCTTGTCACGCGCATGCAGGTCTTCCAGCACGGTGCGCAGTTCGGTGAAGCGCGAGGCCTCGGCCTTGTCGGCCAGATCGCGCTGGGCCTGCATTTCCTTGGCATGCCGGCGCGCCTCCATCAGCACCGAGCCCTGAAGCCACAGCACGTAGGCGACGAAGAACACGCCCAGCAGGCCCGTCAGCGCCAGCATCAGCACGCCCAGCGGCGCCTGGACTTCGGTCACGCCCAGCGACACCGTGGACGGCGCGGCCAGCGTGTTCCAGTTGAAGGCCGCCAGCAGGGCGATCAGCGCCACCGTGATGAGCAGCGACAGGGTTCTGAGATTCATGGTGAAAGCCTCCCTCGGCATGGTGGAAACAACAGGCCATGTTGTACTCCAACCCACGCGCCGTGGCTGCCGGTACGCGCAAATTCAGACTGCAGGACATTGCGCAGGAAAGATGGCTGCAAGAAAAAACCGGAGCCAGGGCTCCGGTCTTGCATGGCAGGCGGGCCGCCGCCCGTCAGTTGGTCTCGGCCAGCTGATCCAGGATGGCGGGATTTTCCAGCGTGCTGGTGTCCTGGGTGATCGCCTCGCCCTTGGCGATGGAGCGCAGCAGGCGGCGCATGATCTTGCCGCTGCGTGTCTTGGGCAGGTTCTCGCCGAAGCGGATGTCCTTGGGCTTGGCGATGGGACCGATTTCCTTGGCCACCCAGTCGCGCAGCTCCTTGGCGATCTGCCTGGCCTCCTCGCCCGTGGGACGGGGACGCTTGAGCACCACGAAGGCGCAGATGGCCTCGCCCGTCAGGTCGTCGGGACGGCCCACCACGGCGGCCTCGGCCACCAGGTCGGTCTTGGCCACCAGGGCCGACTCGATCTCCATCGTGCCCATGCGGTGGCCCGAGACGTTGAGCACGTCGTCGATGCGGCCCGTGATGCGGAAGTAGCCACGGTCTTCGCTGCGCACGGCGCCGTCGCCGGCCAGGTAGGTCTGGCCTCCCAGCTCGGCCGGGAAATAGCTCTTCTTGAAACGCTCCGGGTCGCCCCAGATGGTGCGGATCATGCTGGGCCAGGGCCTGGTGACGACCAGCAGGCCGCCCGCGCCATTGGGCAGTTCATGCCCGGTCTCGTCGACGATGGCCGCCATGATGCCCGGCAGCGGCAGCGTGCACGAGCCCGGCACCAGCGGCGTGGCGCCCGGCATGGGGGCGATGACGTGGCCGCCGTTTTCAGTCTGCCAGAAGGTGTCCACGATGGGGCAGCGCTCGCCGCCCACATGCTTGTGGTACCACATCCAGGCTTCGGGGTTGATGGGCTCGCCCACGCTGCCCAGCAGGCGCAGGCTGGACAGGTTCCAGTTCTTCGGATGGACGGCGGCATCGCTGTCGGCCGCCTTGATCAGCGAGCGGATGGCCGTGGGCGCCGTGTAGAAGATGGTGCAGCCGTGGCGCTCGATCATCTGCCAGAAGCGGCCCGCGTTGGGGAAGGTGGGCACGCCTTCGAACACGATCTGCGTGGCGCCGGCGGCCAGCGGCCCGTAGGCGACATAGGTGTGGCCCGTGATCCAGCCGATGTCGGCCGTGCACCAGAACACGTCGCTGGGCTTGAGGTCGAAGGTCCACTCCATGGTCTGCTTCGCCCACAGGATGTAGCCGCCCGTGCAGTGCTGCACGCCCTTGGGCTTGCCGGTGGAGCCGCTGGTATAGAGGATGAACAGCGGGTGCTCGGAATCCACGGCCACGGGCGCGCATTCGCTGCTCTGGCCGGCAAGGATCTCGCCGAAGGTCTTGTCCCGGCCCGCGACCATGTTGCAGGCCGTGGCCGTGCGCTCGTAGACGAAGACATGGCGCACTCCCTCGCAGCCGCCCAGCGCCAGCGCATCGTCCACGATGGCCTTGAGCGGCAGCTCCTTGCCGCCGCGCATCTGGTAGTTGGCGGTGACCACGGCCACGGCGCCCACGTCCACGATGCGCTCCTGCACGGCCTTGGCCGAGAAGCCGCCGAACACCACGCTGTGCGTGGCGCCGATGCGCGCGCAGGCCTGCATGGCCACCACGCCCTCGATGGTCATGGGCATGTAGATCAGGACGCGGTCGCCCTTTTGCACGCCCTGGGCCTTGAGTGCGTTGGCGAACTGCGAGACACGTTCCAGCAGCTCGCGGTAGCTGACCTTGGTGACCTCGCCGCCATCGGCCTCGAAGATGATGGCCGTCTTGTGCTCGACGGCCGTGCCCATGTGCTTGTCCAGGCAGTTGGCGCTGGCGTTGAGCTCGCCATCGGCGAACCAGCGGTAGAAGGGGGGATTGGAGGCATCCAGCACCTGGGTGAAGGGCTTGGACCAGGCCACGTTCTCGCGGGCCAGGCGGGCCCAGAAGCCTTCGTAGTCGTTCTGGGCCTCGGCGCACAGGGCCTTGTACTGCTCCATGCCCGAGATGCGGGCCTGTGCGGCGAAATCCGCCGGCGGCGGGAAGACCCGGTTCTCCACCAGGACCGATTCGATGGGGGATGCTGCGGTTGCGGTGCTCATGCTTGCTTGTCTCCTGGGCTGGCCAATAAATTGTGGTGTGACTGTCAGGGGCCGGTCTTACATGCCACTGACTGGAAGCACGCAGGACACGTCTACCTGGGGAATTCCCGGGGTACCCGGCCGTCACGGCGCATGCGGAATTTGGCCGCTAAAATCGCGCGCCCGTTGTCAACGGTGCATTGTCACTCCCCCATCCACGCCCCACCAGATCCAGCGCGACCGACCATCATGGCCCGCCAGCAATCCTCCAATCCCACTCCCGGCTCCCCCCTGCGTCCCCTGCCCTCCTTGATCTTCGCAAGCCGCTGGCTGCAGCTGCCGCTGTACCTGGGCCTGATCGCCGCCCAGGGCGTCTACGTCTGGCATTTCCTGCTGGAGCTGTGGCACCTGATCGAAGCGGCCTTCGGCAACCAGGAGGCGCTGCAGGCGCTGATCACCAGCATCGGCTACAAGCATGACGCGCCCATCGGGGCGCTGAACGAGACCATCATCATGCTGGTCGTGCTGGCACTGATCGACGTGGTCATGATCTCCAACCTGCTGATCATGGTCATCGTCGGCGGCTACGAGACCTTCGTGAGCCGCCTGGGCCTGGACAGCCACCCCGACCAGCCCGAGTGGCTGGGCCACGTGAACGCCTCCATCCTCAAGGTCAAGCTGGCGCTGTCCATCATCGGCATCAGCTCCATCCACCTGCTCAAGACCTTCATCAACGCGGGCAGCTACGACATCAAGGTGCTGATGTGGCAGACCATCATCCACGTCACCTTCCTGGCCAGCGCCCTGGCCATCGCCTACACCGACAAGCTGATCAACAGCACCACAAGCCACCACTGAGCCCGCCCGGGCAAGGCCAGGCAAAGCCCCGCAGCGCAGGCCGTTGCGGGGCTTTTGCCGACTTGTGCGCGGCAAGGAGCCCCTTCAACTGCGGGGCTGCCGCAGCCTGCGGGCTGCGCGACGCCGCGCCCCACGCGCTTCAGAGCAAGAAAAAACCGCCACACACCGAGGTCTTCAGTGTGTGGCGGTGTCTTGTATGGTGGAGCTGGCGGGAATTGAACCCGCGTCCGCAAGCCTTCGCCGGGCAGATCTACATGCTTAGCGTTCTGGTTTGAATCTCACTTCCCGGGCCGCGCAGACGCACGCTGCCCGGGACGCCAGCTTCCTTGGATCTCGCCACGTGCTAAGAAGCCCAGCACGCGGCCAGCTGATGTGAATTCCCTTGCAGCCGGGAGGTATTGCTACCCCCTTGCCCAGCCCATCAGCGTGCTGTTGCAAGGCTCACCGGATTTAAGCGGCGAGTGCGAAACGTTCGTCGTTTGCAGTTAGTTTTTTGAATGGAGATTTACGAGCGTCACTCAAGCTCGGCATGCACCACACCGGTCCCGAACCCACGTCGAAACCAGGACAGCCCCATAAGCCGCTATTTTAACCTTTTCCGAGCAGCTTCAGAAGCTCGAGGGGCGAATTGATCTGTGCATCGGCCTGCCAGTGCCGGGTTTCACTGCTGGCTCCCAGGTAGCCGTAGCATGCGGCCACCGTCTTCATGCCGGCGGCCTTGCCTGCGATGATGTCGCGCTCATCGTCCCCGACATAGACGCAATGCCCTGGCGGCACCCCCATGCGGGCAGCCGCCTCTAGCAGCGGCGCGGGATGCGGCTTGGCATGCGGCGTCGTGTCGCCGCTGACGATGGCGCCGGCCGTGGCGAACAGCGGCATCTGACGCGTCAGAGGATCGGTGAAGCGCATGGACTTGTTGGTCACCACCCCCCAAGGCATGCAAGCGGCGCGCAGGCTGTCGATCAGCTGCTGCACGCCATCGAATGCATAGGTGCGCTCGGTCATGCAGCTTTCATAATTGCGAAAGAACTCTTCGCGCATGGATTCGAATTGCGGGGACTCGGGCACAAGACCGAAGCCCACGCCGAGCATGCCCCGGGCGCCAGCGCCAGCCATCGGCCTGTAGAGCTCGTAGGGCAGCGAAGGCAGTCCGCGATCCAGGCGCATCTTGTCGGCTGCGGCCCCCAGATCCGGCGCGCTGTCGATCAGCGTGCCATCGAGGTCGAACAGCACCGCCCGTACCTGCTGCCACGGCATGGCGGCGGCACTCATTCCAGCCCCCGCCGCGCAGCGAGCATGTAGTTCACGGAGGTGTCGGCGCTGAGCCAGTAGCGCCCCGTGACGGGGTTGTGCTGCAAGCCCTTGCTGGCCTGCAGGTCCAGCCCTGCCTGCCGGGCGAATGCCGCCAGTTCGCTGGGCTGGATGAACTTGGCATATTCATGCGTGCCCTTGGGAATCATGTTCAGCAGGTATTCCGCGGCCACGATGGCCAGACCAAAGGACTTGGCACTGCGGTTGATGGTGGAAAAGAACACCCACCCACCGGGCTTGACAAGACGCGCACAGGCGGCCACCACGGAGGCAGGGTCCGGCACATGCTCCAGCATTTCCATGCAGGTCACGACATCGAAGGAAGCAGGCTGCTCCTGCGCCAGGCGCTCCACGCTGACTTCGTGGTACTGGATATTGGGCGTGCCGGTTTCGAGCGCATGCAGTTGCGCCACGCGCAGCGCCTTGGTCGCCAGGTCGATGCCGACGACCTGCGCCGCCCCCTTGCGCGCCATGGAGTCGGCAAGAATCCCCCCGCCACAGCCGACGTCCAGCACTCTCTTGCCCCGCAGAGCGGCAAAGCCGTCGATCCATTCCAGACGCAGCGGATTGATCTGGTGCAGGGGCTTGAATTCACTTTCCGGATCCCACCAGCGATGGGCCAGGCTGGAGAATTTCTCCAGTTCCGCCGGATCGGCGTTGACATTGCTTGTGTTGCTCATGACTGCCGATTGTCCCCGATTGCAAGCATGAAAAAAGCCCCGTTTCCGGGGCTTTTCAGGGAAGCAATCGAAAGATTACTGAGCGGCGCGGGTGCCGACCACTTCGATTTCCACGCGGCGGTTCTTGGCGCGGCCTTCCTTGGTCTTGTTGTCGGCGATGGGCTGCTTCTCGCCCTTGCCTTCAGTGTAGACGCGGTTCTTTTCGATGCCCTTGGACACCAGGTAAGCCTTGACGGCTTCGGCGCGGCGCACCGACAGCTTCTGGTTGTAGGCGTCGGAACCGATGGAGTCGGTGTGGCCCACGGCGATCACCACTTCCAGGTTGATGCCCTTGACCTTGGAGGCCAGGTCATCCAGCTTGGCCTTGCCTTCGGGCTTGAGAACCGACTTGTCGAAGTCGAAGAAAGCGTCGGCGGAGTAGGTCACCTTGGAAGCCACGGCCGGTGCGGGAGCAGGAGCGGCAGGAGCGGGGGTGGGAGCCGGGGCGGCCACGGGAGCGGGAGCTGCTGCGGGCTGCAGGGCGCCGTCGCAACCGGCGGCGGCAGTGGCAGGCGTCCAGTTGGCATCGCGCCAGCACAGTTCGTTGGTACCGTTCTTCCACACCAGTTCGCTGGTACCGTTCTGCCAGTTGTCGATGGTCTTGCCACCATCAGCAGCCTTCACTTGTGCACCAGCGGCCGTTGCGAGGGCAGCAGAGGCAAACAACATCGCCACTTTGTTCAGTTTCTTCATGGTTCTCCTCTTGGGGAAAAAGCCGCAGCAGGGCTGCGAATCTGTGGACGTCATCAGTGACCATCACCAAAAACGTTGAATTGATTGTGCCATATGCAACATGCAGGCGGGCCGCCAAGCGGGCGCCAACGGGTAGGACAGCAGCGGAATTCAGAGGTTATGTTGCTAGGCTGCTACACGCCATTCGACCTAAAATGGACGTTTTCCCGCCGTCTGAGTATCGCCACACATGACCCAGTTTGCTAAAGAAACCCTGCCCATCAGCCTCGAGGAGGAGATGCGTCGCAGCTATCTCGATTACGCCATGAGCGTGATCGTGGGCCGGGCCCTGCCCGATGCGCGAGATGGCCTCAAGCCTGTGCATCGGCGCGTGCTGTACGCCATGCACGAGCTCAACAACGACTGGAACCGGCCCTACAAGAAGTCGGCGCGTATCGTCGGCGACGTGATCGGTAAGTACCACCCGCACGGCGACAGCGCGGTGTACGACACCATCGTGCGCATGGCGCAGGATTTCTCGCTGCGCCACATGCTGGTCGATGGCCAGGGCAACTTCGGCTCGGTGGACGGTGACAGCGCTGCGGCGATGCGCTACACCGAAATCCGCCTGTCCAAGATCGCCCACGAGATGCTGGGCGACATCGACAAGGAAACGGTGGACTTCGGCCCCAACTACGACGGCAGCGAGCGCGAACCGCTGGTGCTGCCTTCGCGGCTGCCCAACCTGCTGGTCAACGGCTCTTCGGGCATCGCGGTGGGCATGGCCACCAATATCCCGCCGCACAATCTCAACGAGGTGGTCGATGCCTGCCTGCACCTGCTGCAGACGCCCCAGGCCACCATCGATGAGCTGATGGAGATCATTCCCGCCCCCGACTTCCCGACGGCCGGCATCATCTACGGCATCAATGGCGTCAAGGAAGGCTACCGCACGGGCCGCGGGCGCGTGGTGATGCGCGCCAAGTGCCACTTCGAGGACATCGACCGCGGCCAGCGCCAGGCCATCATCGTCGACGAGCTGCCCTACCAGGTCAACAAGAAGACGCTGCAGGAGCGCATGGCCGAGCTGGTCCATGAAAAGAAGATCGAGGGCATCAGCCACATCCAGGACGAGTCCGACAAGTCCGGCATGCGCCTGGTGATCGAGCTCAAGCGCGGCGAGGTGCCCGAGGTCGTTCTCAACAACCTCTACAAGCTGACCCAGCTGCAAGACACCTTCGGCATGAACATGGTGGCGCTGGTCGACGGCCAGCCCAAGCTGTGCAACCTCAAGGACCTGGTCGAGGTCTTCCTGCAGCACCGCCGCGAAGTGGTGACGCGCCGCACGGTGTTCGAGCTGCGCAAGGCGCGCGAGCGCGGCCATGTGCTGGAGGGCCTGGCAGTCGCCCTGGCCAACATCGACGACTTCATCGCCATCATCCGCAACGCGCCCACCCCGCCCGTGGCCAAGGCCGAGCTGATGACGCGCCGCTGGGACAGCAAGCTGGTGCGCGAGATGCTCACCCGCACCCGCACCGACGGCGGCGTGGTCAATGCCGACGACTACCGTCCCGAAGGGCTGGAGCGCGAGTTCGGCATGCAGGCCGACGGCCTGTACCGCCTGTCCGAGACCCAGGCCCAGGAAATCCTGCAGATGCGCCTGCAGCGCCTGACGGGCCTGGAGCAGGACAAGATCGTCGCCGAGTACAAGGACGTGATGTCCGTCATCGAGGACCTGCTGGACATCCTGGCCAAGCCCGAGCGCGTGTCGGTCATCATCGGCGACGAGCTCAAGCAGATCAAGGCCGAGTTCGGCCAGAACAAGGTCGGCGCGCGCCGCAGCACGGTCGAATACAGCGCCCAGGACCTGTCCACCGAGGACCTGATCACGCCCACCGACATGGTGGTCACGCTCAGCCACACGGGCTACATCAAGAGCCAGCCGCTGTCCGAGTACCGCTCGCAAAAGCGCGGCGGGCGCGGCAAGCAGGCCACGGCCACGAAGGAAGACGACTGGATCGACCAGCTGTTCATCGCCAACACGCACGACTATCTGCTGTGCTTCTCCAACCGCGGCCGCCTGTACTGGCTCAAGGTCTGGGAAGTGCCGGCGGGCTCGCGCGGCTCGCGCGGCCGGCCCATCGTCAACATGTTCCCGCTGCAGGACGGCGAGAAGATCAACGTGGTGCTGCCGCTGACCGGCGAGTACCGCAGCTTCCCGGCCGACCACTACGTGTTCATGGCCACCAGCATGGGCACCGTGAAGAAGACGGCGCTGGACGAGTTCTCCAACCCGCGCAAGGCCGGCATCATCGCCGTGGGCCTGGACGAGGGCGACTTCCTGATCGGCGCGGCGCTGACCGATGGCAAGCATGACGTGATGCTGTTCAGCGACGGCGGCAAGGCCGTGCGCTTCGACGAGAACGATGTGCGCCCCATGGGCCGCAACGCCCGTGGCGTCAAGGGCATGACGCTGGAGGACGGTCAGAGCGTGATCGCCATGCTGGTGGCCGAGGACGAGTCGCAAAGCGTGCTCACGGCCACCGAGAACGGCTACGGCAAGCGCACCTCCATCGTCGAGTACACGCGCCACGGCCGCGGCACCAAGGGCATGATCGCCATCCAGCAGTCGGAGCGCAACGGCAAGGTCGTGGCCGCCACCCTGGTCCATGCCGATGACGAAATCATGCTGATCACCGACACTGGCGTGCTGGTGCGCACCCGGGTCTCGGAAATCCGCGAGCTGGGCCGCGCCACGCAGGGCGTGACGCTGATCTCCCTGGACGAGGGCGCCAAGCTCGGCGGCCTGCAGCGCATCGTCGAAAACGATGCGAACGAGGTTGAAGGCGAGGCCGAGGGCGACGAATCCGCCAGCGGCGGCGGCACACCCGCCGAAGGGACGGGCGATCCTGCCTGACGGCGCCTACCCCACCGGCCGCCGCGCCCGCCAGGCTCCGCAGCCGGCTGGCACGGCGGCCCTGAATTTAGATGGCTGCGAGCGCAACTGTTTCAGCGCTTGCCCTTGACTTGACAGTGAACTCCATGAACCGCCCTTACAACTTCTCCGCCGGCCCCGCCGCCATCCCCGCCGAAGTGCTGCAGCAAGCTGCCGCCGAAATGCTCGACTGGCACGGCTCCGGCATGAGCGTGATGGAGATGAGCCATCGCGGCAAGGAGTTCATCTCCATCTACGAACAGGCGCAAGCCGACCTGCGCGAGCTGCTGGCCGTGCCGCCCGAGTTCAAGATCCTGTTCATGCAGGGCGGCGGCCTGGCCGAGAATGCCATCGTGCCGCTGAACCTGTCGCGCGCCGGCACGGTGGACTTCGTGCTGACCGGCAGCTGGAGCCAGAAGTCGGCCAAGGAAGCGCGCAAGTACGTGGCCGAAGCCCACATCGCCGCCAGCGGCGAGGAAGGCGGCTTCACCACGCTGCCGCCCCCCGGGACCTGGCAGCTCAGCCGTGGCGCCAGCTACGTGCACATCTGCAGCAACGAGACCATCCACGGCGTCGAGTTCCAGGAACTGCCCGACCTCAAGGCACTGGGCAGCGATGCGCCCCTGGTGGTGGACTTCTCCTCGCACGTGGCCTCGCGCCCCGTGGACTGGAGCCGCGTGGGCCTGGCCTTCGGCGGCGCGCAGAAGAACCTGGGCCCGGCCGGCCTGACCCTGGTCATCGTGCGCGAAGACCTGCTGGGCCACGCCCTGCCCGCCTGCCCCTCGGCCTTCGACTACAAGACCGTGGCCGACAACGACTCGATGTTCAACACGCCGCCCACCTGGGCCATCTATGTCGCGGGCCTGACCTTCCAATGGATCAAGCGCCAGACGGAAGGCGGACTGAGCGGCGTGGCGGCGCTGCAGGCGCGCAACATCGCCAAGGCCGACCTGTTCTACCAGTACGTGGACCAGTCCTCGTTCTACGTGAACAAGGTGGCCGCCAACTGCCGCTCGCGCATGAACATCCCCTTCTTCCTGCGCGACGAATCGCGCAACGACGCCTTCCTGGCCGGAGCCCGGGAACGCGGCCTGCTGCAGCTCAAGGGCCACAAGTCCGTCGGCGGCATGCGTGCCAGCATCTACAACGCCATGCCCATCGCAGGCGTGCAGGCGCTGGTGGACTACATGCGCGACTTCGAACAGCGCAACGCCTGACCGACTACCTGCCTGCCCATGAGCATCACACCCCAAGCCTCCCCGGATCTGGCGCAGCTGCGCGTGCAGATCGACTCCATAGACCAGCAGTTGCTGGACCTGCTGAACCGGCGCGCCCTTGTGGCCGAACAGGTCGGCGAGATCAAGAAGCGCGAAGGCTCGCCCTTCTTCCGCCCGGACCGCGTGGCCCAGGTGATCCAGAAGATCGAGGCCGCCAACCAGGGCCCGCTCAAGAACGCCCATGTATCGGCCATCTGGCGCGAGATCATGTCGGCCTGCCTGGCGCTGGAGTCGCCGCAGCGCGTGGCCGTGCTCGGCCCGGCCGGCACCTTCTGCGAGGAAGCTGCCATCCAGTACTTCGGCGGCGCCGCCGACCTGATGTACTGCAACAGCTTCGACGAGGTCTTCCATGCCACCGCGGCCGGCAGCGCGCAGTACGGCGTGGTCGGCGTGGAAAATTCCAACGAGGGCGTGGTCACGCGCTCCCTGGACATGTTCCTGCACACGCCCTGCCACGTGGTGGGCGAGGTCAGCCTGCTGGTGCGCCACAACCTGCTGCGCTCCAGCAACTCGGTGGACGGCATCTCGGTCGTGGCCGCCCATCCGCAGGCGCTGGCGCAATGCCAGGCCTGGCTGTCCAAGCACCTGCCCCATGCCGAGCGCCGCCCGGTATCGAGCAATGCCGAAGGCGCCCGCCTGGCCGCGCTGCACCCGGAAATCGCAGGCCTGGCCAGCGAGCGCGCGGCCCAGCAGTTCGGCCTGCACGTGGTGGCCCATGCCATCCAGGATGATGCCTACAACCGCACGCGCTTCGCCGTCATCTGCCTGCCGCACACGCTGGCCACGCCAGCGCCCACGGCACATGACTGCACGAGCCTCATCATTTCCGTGCCCAACCGGCCCGGCGCCGTGCATGATCTGCTGGTGCCGCTGAAAAAGCATGGCGTCTCGATGACGCGCTTCGAATCCCGGCCCGCGCGCACCGGACAGTGGGAGTACTACTTCTACATCGACCTCGAAGGCCATCCCGACCAGCCCCATGTGGCCAGCGCGCTCGAAGAGTTGCGCGGCCTGTGCGCCTTCTACAAGGAACTGGGCACCTACCCGGTGGCCAAGTGATGCAGCCGTTCGAACAACTGGGACTGATCGGCTGCGGCCTCATGGGCGGCTCGTTCGCCCTGGCCCTCAAGAAGGCCGGCCTCGTCAAGCGCGTCGTGGGCTACAGCAAGTCGCCCTCGACCACCGAGCGCGCGCGCCAACTGGGCGTCATCGATGTGGAGGCGCCCTCAGCGCTGCTGGCGGCCGCCGGCGCCGATCTCGTGCTGCTGGCCGTGCCCGTGGCGGCCACCGAAGCCACGCTCAAGTCCATCAAGCACCTGGTCACGCCCGAGATGATGATCATGGACGTGGGCTCGACCAAGGTCGACGTGGTGCAGGCGGCGCGCACGGCGCTGCGCGACCAGCTCGGCTCCTTCGTTCCGGCCCACCCGATCGCGGGCAAGGAAGTTTCCGGCGTGGAGCATGCCGATGCCCGGCTCTACCAGGATGCCCAGGTCATCCTGACGCCCACGGAGCGCACGCTGACGGACCATCTGCACAAGGCCCAGACCCTCTGGGAAATGCTCGGCTGCCGCGTCCGCGCCATGTCCCCCGAGGCGCATGACAGCAGCTTTGCCACCGTCAGCCACCTGCCCCACCTCCTGGCCTTCGCGATGATGCAAAGCGTGCTGTCCCAGCCTGGCGCCGATGAAGTCCTCTCCCTGGCCGGCCCGGGCTTTCGCGACTTCACCCGCATTGCCGCAGGCGACCCCAAGATGTGGCGCGACGTGCTGCTGGCCAACAGTGAACAGGTCCTGGCCCAGTCACGCCAATTCCAGCAGGCGCTGCAGCAGCTTGAATCGCTGATCCAGGCCGGCGACGGCCAAGGCCTCGAAGACCGCCTGACGCTGGCCAGCGCCGCGCGCGCCCACTGGCGCCCCGGTGTCCGGCGCCGCTGAGCGCCCGTTCGTTCTCAATCGCCATGTACCGCACCACTTTCCTCGACATCCCTGCACTCGCACAGGCCCAGGGCACCGTGAGCCTGCCTGGCTCCAAGAGCATCTCGAACCGCGTGCTGCTGCTGGCCGCACTGAGCCAGGGCACGACACTCGTGCACGACCTGCTGGACTCCGACGACACGCGCGTCATGCTCAAGGCCCTGCAGCAACTGGGCTGCGCCGTGGAGCCTGCGGCCATCGTGCCGGGACAGCCCGTGCGCATCACCGGCCTGGGCGGCGCCCTGCCGGCGGGCACCCGTGCCGAGCTGTTCATGGGCAATGCCGGCACGGCCATGCGGCCGCTGACGGCGGCCCTGTCGGTGCTGGGCGGCGACTTCCGGCTCAGCGGCGTGCCCCGCATGCATGAACGCCCCATCGGCGATCTGGTCGATGCCCTGCGCCAGCTGGGCTGCCGCATCGACTACCTGGGCAACGAAGGCTTTCCTCCGCTGCAGATCAGCCAGCCCGATTTCTCGCGGCTGCCCCAGGCGCCCATCCAGGTGCGCGGCGATGTCTCCAGCCAGTTCCTGACCTCGCTGCTGATGGCGCTGCCGCTGCTGGCGGCCACGCGCGACATCGCCATCGAAGTGGTGGGCGAGCTGATCTCCAAGCCCTATATCCACATCACGCTGCAATTGCTGCAGCGCTTCGGCATCGCCGTGCGCAACGACGGCTGGCAGCGCTTCACCATCCCCGCCGGCAGCCGCTACCGCTCGCCGGGCGAGATCCACGTCGAGGCCGATGCCTCCTCGGCCAGCTACTTCATCGCCCTGGGCGCCATCGCCGCGCAGGCCGCCGAAGGCGTGCGCATCCTGGGTGTCGGACTGGACTCCATCCAGGGCGACATCCGCTTCGTCGAGGCCGCCCGCGCCATGGGCGCCGAGATCGAGGGCGGCCCCAACTGGCTGCGCATCCGCCGTGGCGCCTGGCCGCTCAAGGCCATCGACCTGGACTGCAACCACATCCCCGATGCCGCGATGACGCTGGCCGTCATGGCCCTGTACGCCGACGGCCCGACCACGCTGCGCAACATCGCCAGCTGGCGTGTCAAGGAGACCGACCGCATCGCGGCCATGACGCAGGAGCTGCGCAAGCTGGGCGCCAGCGTCGAGGAAGGCGCGGACTGCATCCGCATCACGCCACCGGCCCCGGCCGATTGGCGCGCTGCCAGCATCCACACCTACGACGACCACCGCGTGGCCATGTGCTTTTCGCTGGCCGCCTTCAACCCGGCCGCCGTGGCGGTGCGCATCGAAGACCCCAAGTGCGTGGCCAAGACCTTCCCCGACTATTTCGAGGCGCTGTTCTCCGTCTGCAGCACGCCGCGCGAGCGCATTCCCGTGATCTGCATCGACGGCCCCACGGCTTCCGGCAAAGGCACGATTGCCGCCGAAGTGGCCCAGGCCCTGGGCTACCACCTGCTGGATTCGGGTGCGCTCTACCGGCTGACGGGGCTGGCGGCATCGCGCGCCGGCATGGCGCTGGATGAATCCCATGCCGCCCAGATCGCCGCCCTGGCGCGCGCGCTGCCCGTGCGCTTCGATGCCGAGCAGCGCATCTGGCTGGACGGCGAGGACGTCACGCTGGCCCTGCGCAGCGAAGAGGCCGGCATGAACGCCTCGCGCGTCTCGGCCCTGCCGGCCGTGCGCGACGCCCTCATGGACCTGCAACTGTCGTTCCAGCAGTTGCCGGGCCTGGTGGCCGACGGGCGCGACATGGGCACGGTCGTCTTTCCCCACGCCCCCCTGAAGGTCTATTTGTCGGCCTCCGCCGCCTGCCGCGCCGAGCGCCGGCATAAGCAGTTGATTTCCAAAGGAATTGCCGCTAATATAGATGCCCTTCGGGCAGACCTTGAGGCACGCGATGCGCGGGACATGAACCGCAGCGTGGCGCCGCTCAAGCCCGCCCAGGATTCCATGCTGCTAGACAGCTCCGAGCTTTCCATCGAAGAGGTGGCGGCCCAGGTGCTGTCGTGGTGGCAGGAACGCCAGTCCTTCGGCCGCAACTGATTCTTTCGATTGCGCCCCCGGCTGGCAAATCGCCCTCCGGGCCCAGGCATGGCGGCACAGCCCCGTGTACGGCCCGAGGTTCAATGGCTCCCAACCCGTGGTTGAACCCACAGCACCTCCGCAAACAGTCCTAGAAACGCCTGGCAATGGTGCCGGCGGAAACCTGTGTGCGGGCAAGGAAATACATGTCTGAATCTTTTGCCTCCCTGTTTGAAGAATCGCTGCAACGCACCGAAATGCGTCCTGGCGAGGTCATCACCGCCGAAGTCGTGCGCGTCGAGCACAACTTCGTCGTCGTGAACGCTGGCCTGAAGTCGGAAGCCTACGTGCCGATCGACGAATTCAAGAACGACCAGGGAGAAATCGAAGTCCAGGTGGGCGACTTTGTGTCGGTCGCCATCGGCTCGATCGAAAACGGCTACGGCGACACCATCCTGTCGCGCGACACCGCCAAGCGCCTGGCCTCGTGGCTGGCTCTCGAAAAGGCCCTGGAATCGGGCGAATTCGTGACCGGCACGACCTCGGGCAAGGTCAAGGGCGGCCTGACGGTGCTGGTCAACGGCATCCGCGCCTTCCTGCCCGGCTCGCTGATCGACACCCGTCCGATCAAGGACCTGACTCCGTACGAAAACAAGACGATGGAGTTCAAGGTCATCAAGCTGGACCGCAAGCGCAACAACGTGGTGCTGAGCCGCCGCGCCGTGGTCGAAGCCTCGATGGGCGAAGAGCGCGCCAAGCTGATGGAAACGCTGAAGGAAGGCGCCATCGTTCAAGGCGTGGTCAAGAACATCACCGAATACGGTGCGTTCGTGGACCTGGGCGGCATCGACGGCCTGCTGCACATCACCGACATGGCATGGCGCCGCGTGCGTCACCCCTCGGAAGTCGTGCAGGCTGGCCAGGAAATCACCGCCAAGATCCTCAAGTTCGACACCGAGAAGAACCGTGTCTCGCTGGGTCTGAAGCAGATGGGCGACGATCCGTGGCTGGGCGTGTCGCGCCGCTACCCCTCGGGCACGCGCCTGTTCGGCAAGGTCACGAACATCGCCGACTACGGCGCGTTCGTCGAGCTGGAGCCCGGCATCGAAGGCCTGGTGCACGTCTCCGAAATGGACTGGACCAACAAGAACATTGCTCCGACCAAGCTGGTTGCCCTGGGCGACGAAGTGGAAGTCATGGTGCTGGAGATCGACGAAGACAAGCGCCGCATCTCGCTGGGCATGAAGCAGTGCAAGGCCAACCCCTGGCAAGAGTTCGCGCAGAACACCAAGCGCGGCGACCGCGTCAAGGGCCCGATCAAGTCCATCACCGACTTCGGCGTGTTCGTGGGCCTGGCTGCCGGCATCGACGGCCTGGTGCACCTGTCCGACCTGTCCTGGAATGAGCCCGGCGAAGCCGCCGTGCGCAACTACAAGAAGGGCCAGGAAGTCGAAGCCATCGTGCTGGCCGTGGACGTCGAGCGCGAGCGCATCTCCCTGGGCATCAAGCAGCTGGACAGCGACCCCTTCACCACGTTCGTGACCGTGAACGACAAGGGCCAGATCGTGTCGGGCAAGGTCAAGTCGGTGGACGCACGCGGTGCCGAGATCGACCTGGGCGAAGACATCGTCGGCTACCTGCGCGCCTCCGAAATCGCTGCGGACCGCGTGGAAGACGCCCGCTCGGTGCTCAAGGAAGGCGACGAGATCACCGCCGTGGTGGTCAACGTGGATCGCAAGACCCGCAACATCCAGCTGTCGATCCGCGCCAAGGACCAGGCCGACCAGCAAGAAGCCATGGCTTCGCTGTCCGCCCAGTCGGCCAAGGAAAACGCCGGCACGACCAGCCTGGGCGCCCTGCTGCGCGCCAAGCTGGACAACTCCGACAAGTAATCAGCAGCCCGGCTGCTGACCGCTAAGGTCGGATGCGACGGGCGCCTCCGGGCGCCCGTCGCCATTTCAAACCCTGACACCTACCCTCGATGACCCGATCCGATCTCGTCGAAGAACTTGCCGCCCGCTTCGGCCAACTGAGCCAGCGCGATGCCGAACTGGCCGTCAAGACGATTCTTGATGCCGTCAGCGACGCCCTGGTGCGTGGCCACCGCATCGAAATCCGCGGCTTTGGCAGCTTCTCCGTCAACCATCGCCCGCCCCGCATGGGCCGCAATCCCCGCAGCGGCGAAGCTGTGCACATCCCCTCCAAGCGCGTCCCCCACTTCAAGCCCGGCAAGGCACTGCGTGAAACCGTGGACCTGCGCCCCGGCCCGGCCACCGACACCCCCGCCGCACCGGCTGGCGCCTGAGCCTTCCCGGCGCGCGGCCTGCCCGCGCATCAAGGCAGGCGACACGTTCTAGAATCGTTCCCCGTCACACAAGGGAACGCATGAAATACCTACTGTGGCTGCTCAAGGCGGCCATTTTTTTTACGCTGTTCGCCTTCGCGTTGAACAACCAGCACAACGCGACGGTGCATTTCTTCTTCGGCACGGCGTGGACGGCCCCCTTGGTACTGGTCGTGCTGGCGGCCTTCGCCCTGGGCCTGATCGTCGGCGTGCTGGGCATGGTGCCGCGCTGGCTCAAGCACCGCAATGCCGCGCGTTCGGCGCATGCGGCAACCGCGCCTGCCACAGGTGCAGCACCCGCGGCCGGGGCACCCGCGGCCCCCGAGTCCAAACCCGCCACCCCCATCAACCTGCCGGGCGACGTGCATGGAATTTGACCTGAGCTGGATCCTCCTGGGCCTGCCCGTGGCATTCGTGCTGGGCTGGCTGGCATCGCGCTGGGACCTGCGGCAGATCCGTGCCGAGAACCGCCAAGCCCCCAAGGCCTACTTCAAAGGCCTGAACTTCCTGCTCAACGAGCAGCAGGACAAGGCCATCGACGCCTTCATCGAGGCCGTGCAGAACGACCCCGACACCTCGGAACTTCACTTCGCGCTCGGCAACCTGTTCCGGCGGCGTGGTGAATACAACCGGGCCGTGCGCGTGCATGAGCATCTGCTGTCGCGCGGCGACCTGAGCCGCACCGACCGCGACCGCGCCCAGCATGCACTGGCCCAGGATTTCCTGAAGGCAGGCCTGCTGGACAGGGCCGAGGATGCGCTGCGCCGCCTGGAAGCCACCGCCTTCGAGGCAGAAGCCCGCCTCGCCCTGCTGGCCATCTACGAGCGCTCCCGCGACTGGTCCCAGGCAGCAGCCATCGCGCGCCGCATGCAGGAGGCGGGCCAGGGCGACTTCAGCGGGCGACTGGCCCACTATCTTTGCGAGGATGCACAGGCCCTGCTCGCCCGCGGACAGCAGGGCGAAGCCCTGCAGCAGTTGCAAAAGGCCGTCGCCACCGCACCGCATGCGCCGCGCCCGCAGCTTGAACATGCCCAGCTTCTGCACCGCATGGGGCAGTCCGCACTGGCGCTGCAGCAGCTAGAGGCCCTGGCCCAGCAGGCCCCAGCCGCACTGCCCCTGGCCGCCAGCCTGCTGGTGGAAATAGCCGCAGCAACGGGCCAGCGCCAGCACATCCAGCAGTTGCTGGACCGGCAGTATGAGCAGTTGCCTTCGCTGGACCTTCTGCAGGCCCTGGTCGCACTCGACACGCAAAACGATGCACAGGGACCAGGACGGGCACGCCTGGTGCAGCACCTGGACAAGGAGCCCTCGCTGGTAGCGGCCGCCCAGTGGCTTGCCGGCGAGAAGCTGGCCGAAGAGCAATACCACCCGGCCGTCCAGCGGGCCCTGGACCATGCCGCCAAGCCCTTGACCCGCTACCGCTGCGCCGCCTGCGGCTTCGAGGCGCGCCAGCACTTCTGGCACTGCCCGGGCTGCCAGAGCTGGGACAGCTATCCCGCCCGCCGCGTCGAAGAGCTATAGCCCCGCCGCAGCGGCGGGCACGCAGCGGCAAGGCGGCGTACATTTACAGTACATTTTTCGGAAAATTCCGAGAAATCGGCTTCCAGGCCGCATGCCTGCTGGATCTCGGGGCTTGAGGGCTCCGTCATGCCCGGACACCCGCCTTGGTCTGCCGCCAAGGCTGCCCCTAAGATGCGCCAGGGCCGCAGCGGTTGCGGCCCGCAATGTACAGGAGATGCATATGTTCAGAAAGCTGACGGCCGGCTTCATCGCTCTTTTGTGGTCCGCCATGGCGCTCGCCGCCGTGGATGTGAACAAGGCCAGCGCAACCGATCTCGACACGATCAAGGGCATAGGCCCGGCCATCGCGGCCCGCATCATCGAGGAGCGCAAGACGGCGCCGTTCAAGGACTGGCCGGACTTCATCAGCCGCGTGAAGGGCGTGGGCGATTCCACGGCGGCCAAGTACTCTGCGGAGGGCCTGACGGTCAACGGTGCCGCCTACAAGGCCGGGCATGCCGCCTCTGCCGCCCCGGCCGCTGCAGCGGCCAAGTCTGGCAGCAATGCCAAGGATGCGGCAGCCAAGCCCGCCAAAGACGCTGCGGCCAAGCCCGCCGCGCCGGCCAAGGCAGGCGGCGCCTCCTGAGTGCGCGGCCACCCTCGGCACAGCCCGCTTCGGCGGGTTTTTTGTGGCATTCATCCTTGGGGCATGCACGGCCATAGCCCGAAACATGCTCAGGTTTTCATAGCGATGCAAAAAATGTTGCCCGTAAAATGAACCGCCCATGCCCCTGATCACCCTCATTATTCTGCCCTTCGTCGGCAGCCTGATCGCAGCCATGCTGCCGGCGAACGCGCGCAACGCGGAGTCGACGCTGGCCGGCGTCATCGCGCTGACCTGCGCCGTCCAGGCCGCCTTGCTGTTCCCGGAAGTCGCCGATGGCGCCGTGCTGCGCCAGGAAATCGAGTGGCTGCCGGCACTGGGGCTCAACCTGGTGGTCCGCATGGACGGCTTTGCCTGGATGTTCTGCATGCTGGTGCTGGGCATAGGCTCGCTGGTGGTGCTCTATGCGCGCTACTACATGTCGCCGGCCGACCCGGTTCCGCGCTTTTTCTCGTTCTTCCTGGCCTTCATGGGCGCGATGGCCGGCGTGGTGCTGTCGGGCAACATCATCCAGCTGGCTTTCTTCTGGGAATTGACCAGCCTGTTTTCCTTCCTGCTGATCGGCTACTGGCACCACCGCAAGGATGCACGCCGGGGCGCGCGCATGGCACTGACCGTGACGGGAACGGGGGGCCTGGCCATGCTCGCCGGCATGCTGGTGCTCGGGCACATCGTGGGCAGCTACGACCTGGACAATATCCTGGCGGCCGGCCAGCAGGTGCGCGACCACCAGCTGTACATGGCCGCGCTGGTACTGATCCTGCTGGGCGCGCTGAGCAAGAGCGCCCAGTTTCCCTTCCATTTCTGGCTGCCGCACGCCATGGCGGCGCCCACGCCCGTGTCGGCCTACCTGCACTCGGCGACCATGGTCAAGGCCGGCGTCTTCCTGCTGGCGCGCATGTGGCCCGTACTGGGCGACACCGATGCCTGGTTCTGGCTGGTCGGTGGCGCCGGCACCGCCACGCTGCTCATCGGCGGCTATCTGGCGATGTTCCAGCACGATCTCAAGGGATTGCTGGCCTATTCGACCATTTCCCACCTGGGCCTGATCACGCTGCTGCTGGGCCTGAACAGCAAGCTCGCGGCCGTCGCGGCCGTGTTCCACATCATGAACCACGCGACCTTCAAGGCTTCGCTGTTCATGGCTGCCGGCATCGTCGACCATGAAAGCGGCACGCGCGACATACGCCGCCTGTCCGGCCTGCGCCACATGATGCCGATCACGGCCACGCTGGCCTGCGTGGCCAGCGCCGCCATGGCGGGCGTGCCGCTGCTCAACGGCTTTCTGTCCAAGGAGATGTTCTTCGCCGAGACCGTCTACCTCGATGCCGCGCCCTGGGTGCGCACCGCCCTGCCGGTGGCCGCGACGGTGGCCGGCATGTTCAGCGTGGCCTATTCGCTGCGCTTCACCATCGACGTCTTCTTCGGCCCCAGGGCCACCGATCTGCCGCACGAGCCGCACGAGCCGCCGCACTGGATGCGCGTGCCGGTGGAGCTGCTGGTGCTGGCCTGCCTGGTCGTGGGCATGCTGCCCGCCTGGGCCGTGGGCGGCTTTCTGGCGGCGGCGGCGGCGCCCGTGGTCGGCGGCGAGCTGCCCGACTACAGCCTGGCCATCTGGCACGGCTGGAACATGCCTTTGATCATGAGCCTGGTGGCCCTGATCGGCGGCATCCTGCTGTACATGCTGCTGCGCTGGCAGCGCCAGGCCGGCCACATCGATGCCGCCCCCCTGGTCGGCGCACTCAGCGGCCAGCGTGCGTTCGAGAACCTGCTGGCCCGCATCACCCTCATGGGCCGCTGGTCGCGCAGGCGCCTGTCCACCATGCGCCTGCAGTGGCAGATGCTGTGGCTGATCTGCACGGCCGTGCTGGCCGGCGCCCTGCCCCTGTGGCTGCAGGGCATGAAGCTGGGCGACCGCGGCACGCTGCCGCTGTCGCCGGCCTTCGTCCTGCTGTGGGCCGTCGGCATCCTGTGCGCGCTGGGCACGGCCTGGAAGGCCAAGTACCACCGCATGACGGCGCTGATCATGCTGGGCGGCGCCGGCCTGTGCACCTGCCTGACCTTCCTGTGGTTCTCGGCGCCCGACCTGGCGCTGACCCAGCTGGTCGTCGAGGTCGTGACCACGGTGCTGATGCTGCTGGGGCTGCGCTGGATGCCCAAGCGCGACAAGAGCCTGCACATTCCCGTGCTTTCGGCGGAATTGCGCGCACGTTCGCGGCGCATGCGCGACCTGCTGCTGTCGCTGATGGCCGGCGGCGGCATGGCCTGGCTGGCATTCGCGATGATGAGCCGCCCCTTCTATGACGGCGCATCGACCTTCTTCCTCGAGCATGCGCTCAGCGGCGGTGGCGGCACCAACGTGGTCAACGTCATGCTGGTGGACTTCCGGGGATTCGACACCTTTGGCGAGATCGTCGTGCTGGGCATCGTGGCCCTGGTCGTCTATGCGCTGCTGCGGCGCTTCCGCCCTGCCCGCGAGACGCTGGACCTGCCCGAGCAGCAGCGCTACATGCCGGGCGACCTGCAGACCGACCTGTTCAACCCGCGCAATGCCAGCGATACGGCCGTGGGCTACCTGATGGTGCCTGCCGTGCTGGTGCGCCTGCTGCTGCCCTTCGCGGCCCTGGTGTCCATGTACATCTTCATGCGCGGGCACAACGAGCCCGGCGGCGGCTTCGTCGCCGGCCTGGTGTTCTCGGTGGCGCTGCTGATGCAATACATCATCTCGGGCACGCAATGGGTCGAGGCCCACCTGCCCATCTTCCCCCGCCGCTGGATCAGCGTCGGCCTGCTGTTCGCGCTGGGAACGGGCATGGGCTCCATCGTCGCGGGCTACCCCTTCCTCACGAGCCACACCTTCCATATGACCCTGCCTGTCGTGGGCGACGTGCACATTGCCAGCGCCCTGTTCTTCGACATCGGAGTGTTCGCGCTGGTCGTCGGCGCCGCCATGCTGATCCTGACGGCCATCGCCCGCCAGTCGGTGCGCAGCCACCGCTACCATGCCCGCCTGCTCGAAGAGCAGCAGCAGCAGGCCGAGCAAGCCGAGGCTGCCGTGCAGCAGGCCACGGCGGCGGCACTTGCACGAGGAGGGCTGTGATGGAAATCGTGCTGGCCATTGCCATCGGCGTGCTCACCGGCTCAGGCGTGTGGCTGCTGCTGCGCCCCCGGACCTACCAATTCATCATGGGCCTGGCCCTGCTGTCCTACGCGGTCAACCTGTTCATCTTCAGCATGGGCCGCCAGGGCCTGGCCATCGACAAGGAACCCGTGCTGCGTGCCGGCGTGCCCCAGGATCTGGCCCACTATGCCGACCCCATGCCCCAGGCGCTGGTGCTGACGGCCATCGTCATCGGATTCGCCATGACGGCGCTGTTCCTCGTCGTGCTGCTGGCCTCGCGCGGCACCACGGCCACCGACCATGTGGATGGAGCCCATTCGCGCACCGAGCAGGAAATGCCATGAACGAGCTGACCGCCCGGCTCATGCCGCACCTGATGCTGGCGCCCATCGTGCTGCCCATGTTCACGGCCGCGCTGATGCTGCTGATGCGCGAGGAGCGCCAGCGCTTCAAGCTCGCCATGGGGCTGCTGTCCACCCTGGCCGGCCTGGCCATTGCGGTGATGCTCATGCTGTGGACCGACCAGGCCGGCGCCCCGGTGAACCTGGGCGTCTACATGCCGGGCAACTGGCCCATGCCCTTCGGCATCTCGCTGGCGCTGGACCGGCTGACCGGCATGATGCTGGTGCTGACCTACACCGTGGCCCTGGCTGCGCTGGTGTTCTCCAGCGCGCGCTGGCACCGTGCCGGCGTGCATTTCCACCCGCTGTTCCAGTTCCAGCTGATGGGCCTGAGCGGCGCCTTCCTCACGGCCGACCTGTTCAACCTGTTCGTCTTCTTCGAGATCATGCTGGCCGCCTCCTACGGGCTGCTGCTGCATGGCTCGGGCCGCACGCGCATCCAGGCCGGCCTGCACTACATCGCCATCAACCTGGCCGCTTCGTCGCTCTTCCTGATTGGCGTGTCCATGCTCTACGGCCTGACCGGTACGCTGAACATGGCCGACCTGGCGCGCGCCATCCCGCAGATCAGCAGCGCCGACCGCGGCCTGCTGCACTCCGCGGCCGCCATCCTGGGCACGGCCTTCCTGATCAAGGCCGCGATGTGGCCGCTGAACTTCTGGCTGGTGCCGGCCTACAGCGCGGCCACGGCACCGGTGGGCGCAGTCTTCGCGCTGATGACCAAGGTCGGCGTCTACGTGGTGCTGCGGCTGTGGACGCTGCTGTTCAGCTCGGAAGCCGGCGCCTCGGCCCTGTTCGGCGGCAGCTGGCTGATCGCGGGCGGCATGCTGACCATGGCCTTCGGCGGACTGGGCATGCTGGGCTCGCAGCGACTGACCCATATCGCCGGTTTCGCGGCCATCCTGTCCTCGGGCACGCTGCTGGCGGCATCGGGCTTCGGCCAGAACGCGCTGACGGCCGGGCTGCTGTACTACCTGCCCAGTTCCACGCTGGCCGTGAGCGCGCTGTTCCTGATTGCCGACATCGTGGACCGCTGGCGCGCCAACGAAGACGACGGCGAGCCCTACGAGGACGATGAAGCCCCCTTCCTGAATGCCGAGTTGCTGCCCACCGAGGGCTTCAACCTCGACGAGGCGGAGGAGGTGCTGATCGGCCGCGCCATTCCCGCCGCCGCCGCCTTCATCGGATTGAGCTTCATGCTGGCCACCCTGGTCGTGGCCGGCCTGCCGCCGCTGTCGGGCTTCGTGGGCAAGTTCGCCATGCTCAGCGCCCTGCTCAATCCGCTGGGCCTGGGCAATTCGGCAGGCTTTCAGGCAGGCTGGATCGGCTGGGGCCTGGTGGCGCTGATGATCGTCACCGGCCTGCTGGCCCTGCTGGCCCTGGTGCGCGCCGGCATCCGCCATTTCTGGGCCAGCGACGAGCAGAACTCGCTGTCGCTGCGCGTGGCCGAAGGCCTGCCCATCGCGGTGCTGCTGGCCTGCTGCGTGGCGCTGACCGTGCAGGCCGGGGAGTTGATGGGCTATACCCAGCGCGCGGCCGACGCCCTGCTGGCGCCCGACGTCTATGTGCGCTCGGTGGTGGGCACCCAGCCCGAACCCAGCCCCGCCGAGAAGAAGGCGCGCGAGCAGGCGGGCCCCGAAGGCGCGGCCCGCGCCGCAGCCCAGGCCAGCGACGCGCCCCCGCCAGCCGGCATCGGCGACACCGCCCCGCCCGCGCTCCAGGAGGAAGCACGATGATGAAGGCCCTGCTGCCCGCCCCGCTGCTGTCCGCAGCCTTGTTCCTGCTGTGGCTTTTGCTCAACCGCTCGGTCAGCAGCGGCCAGCTGCTGCTGGGCGCCCTGCTGGGTCTGCTGCTGCCGCTGCTGCTGCGCGGACTGCGGCCCCTGCCGGTGCGCGTGCGCCATCCGCTCACCATCCTGCGGCTGGCGCTGCACGTGGTCTGGGACACCTCGGTCTCCAACTTCAATGTCGTGCGCTTCCTGATGTTTCCGGGCCACCGCAGGCATCCGGCCGGCTTCGTGCGCATTCCGCTGGAGCTGCGCGATCCCAACGGCCTGGCCGTGCTGGCCATGATCGTGTGCATCACCCCCGGCACGGCATGGGCCGAGATTTCCCGCGACCGCTCGCTGCTGATGCTGCATGTGCTCGAAGTCGGCGACCCCGAAGAGGTGATAGAGCATGTCAAGCGGCGCTATGAGCGCCCCCTGATGGAGATTTTCGAATGAAGCCCTGGTTCTACTGGATTCTGGCGCTGTCGCTGTGCCTGCTGGTCGCGGCCATGGGATGCGCCGTGCTGCGCCTTCTCAAGGGCCCGCACGCGCAGGACCGCGTGCTGGCGCTGGACTGCATGTACCTCAACGGCATGCTGGTGATGCTGGTCATGGGCATCCTCTACGACAGCACCAGCTACTTCGAGGCGGCCCTGCTGATCGCCCTGTTCGGCTGCGTGGGCTCCACGGCCATGGCCAAGTTCCTGCTGCGCGGCGAGGTGATCGAATGACGGCCGAGACGGGCATCCTGCCGCTGTGGGGCCAGATCGTGGTCGCCGCACTGGCGCTGGGCGGCGCCATCATCGCCTTCCTGGGCTCGCTGGGCCTGTGGCGCCTGAGCAGCTACTTCGAGCGCGTGCACGCCCCCTCCATCATCGCCACCATGGGCTGCTGGCTGATCATGCATGCCACCTGGATCTATTTCTCGCTGAGCAGCCACAGCCTGGCCGTCCATGCCCTGCTGATCGCCGTCTTCATTGCCGTGACCGTGCCCATCACCACCATTTTCCTGATGCGCGCCGCGCTGTTCCGCGCGCGCCGTGCAGGGCAGGATGTGCCGCCGCCATTGAGCAGCGTGGTGCGCAACGAGCCGGCGGACCATCCCGGCGACTAAGGCTGCGCGCCGCCCCTGACATGCTCAATGCCTTCGCCATCTGCCTGGGCGCCTGCTTCGGAGCGCTGGCCCGCTGGGGCCTGGGCCTGTGGCTCAGCGCGGGCACCGGCCTGCCCTGGGGCACCCTCGCGGCCAACCTGGCCGGCGGCTATCTCATCGGCGTCTGCGTGGCCTTCTTCCAGGCTTGGCCCCAGCTCGATCCTGCCTGGCGGCTGGCCCTGGTGACAGGTTTTCTGGGCGCGCTGACCACCTTCTCCAGCTTCTCGGCAGAAGTCATCTCGCTGCTGCAGCAGCAGCGCTGGCTGCCAGCCCTGGGCTGGTCGGCGGCGCACCTGGGCGGTTCGCTGCTGATGACGGCCGCAGGGCTGGCCACGTGGCACCTGCTGGCGCAGCGCTAGCCTGGGCGACCGGCACAGGACCGCCAGCGCCAGCCATCCATGCGCGCAAAAGCGGCGGGCATCAGCGCTGCGGCTATGAGTTTGTGAGCGTATAGTTCATTCATCATCTGCGCTGGCAATGCATTTGATGGACCGGCCGCCCTGCGCGGCCGCACCAGGACTTTCTGTACGAGGCTTCATGCAAATCTCTTCCCCGCTGACCGATACCGATCTGTCCAATGGCTGGTCGGCTCTTCACAACCAGGCTCACAACGGCATGGCATTGCAGCAGAACTCCAATCGCCTCGCCTTCGCAGACCCGGAATTCATGTTCCGCCGGGAAACCCGCGGCATCCGCATGCAGCTGGAGCTGCTCAAGCCCGACCTGGCCCAGATCGAGCGCGGCATAGAGCACACCGTGGTGGTCTACGGCAGCGCGCGCTTCGTCGACATGGAGCAGGCCGAGCAGCAATTGGCCGACGCCCGTGCCAGCGGCGATGCCCAGCGCATCGCGCTGGCCGAGCGCGCCGTGCGCAATGCCCACCGCTACGAGCAGGCGCGCGCCTTCACACGGCTGGTGGCCGCCGACAGCCTGAACCAGCCGCCCAGCGAGCGCCTGTACATCTGCACGGGTGGCGGCCCCGGCATCATGGAGGCGGCCAACCGGGGCGCGCACGACGTGGGCGCTCCCAGCATCGGGCTGAACATCGAGCTGCCGCATGAGCAAAACGGCAACCGCTTCATCTCGCCGGACCTGAGCTTCAAGTTCCATTACTTCGCGCTGCGCAAGATGCACTTCATGATGCGCGCCAAGGCGCTCGTGGCCTTCCCCGGCGGCTTTGGCACGCTGGACGAGCTGTTCGAGGTGCTGACCCTCATGCAGACCGGCAAGACCCACTCCGTGCCCGTGATCCTGTTCGGCACCGAGTTCTGGAAACGCCTGCTCAACATCGATCTGCTGATCGAGGAAGGCACGATCTCGCCCAAGGACCTCCAGCTGTTCCGCTACACCGATGACCCGGCCCAAGCATGGGCGCTGATCAAGCAGTTCCACAGCGGCGGCTGGTAGGCGCCGCGGCCGGGCCTGGCCTGGCAAAGCGGCCCGCACATGGATGTGCGGGCCGCTTTTTTCATTCCGGCCTGCGTGGCGCAAGCCCCATGAACCAGGCCGTGCGGATGCCCGATGCCACCGCCAGGCCCACCACCCAGAACAGCGCGGACACGCCGATCACCGCACCTGCGGAGCCGAACAGCACGGGCATGGCCACGCTGGAGGCGTTGATGGCCATGAGGCGCAGGCCCAGCGCCTCGCCATGGCGGTGCTCTGGCGTGATCTGGTGCAGCATGCTCATGACCATGGGCTGCACCGAACCCAGCGAAAAGCCCAGCAGCACCGAACACAGGCCCATGGTCAGGGCCGAGTCCATGAAGGGATACAGCCCGAAGACGCAGGCCGTGACCGCCATGGCGCCGGCGATCACCGCGCCTTCGCGCAAGCGATCGGCCACCAGCGGCATGGCCAGCCGGATGGCGGCCGCCGCCACGGCGAAGATGCCCAGCAGCGTGCCGATGACCGAGGCGCACAGTCCCTTTTCATGGCCCAGCAGCGGCAGCACGAAGGTGTGCACGTCCCAGCACGCCGACTGCAGCCAGTTGACCAGCAGCAGATTGCGGAAGCTGCGCTCGCGCAGCAGATCCCAGGCATGCTGCCTGGGGCCGCCGACGGGAGCGCGCACCGGCGGCAGCTCCTGGGTGTGGCGCACCCAGCTCCAGGCCAGCACCGGCACCAGGGCCAGCAGCGCGAAGGCGACGCGGTAGCCCATGGTGCTGCCCTCGCCCGCGAAGTTGGCATGGTCGATCAGCAGCCCCGTGGTGAAGGGGCCGATGAAGTTGGAGATGGCCGGCCCGATGGCCAGCCAGCTGAACACCTTCTTGAGCGCCACGGCGTCATGGGTGACGCGGCCCGCATGGCGCTGCACGGCGATCACCACGGCGCCGCTGGCCCCGCCCGTCAGCAGCGCCGCCAGGCACAGCACGGGGTACAGCGGAAATGCCAGGGCCAGCGCGCAGCCGCCGCTGGCCGCCAGCATGGACAGGAAAAACGGCTTGCGGAAACCATGCTTGTCGGCGAAACGCCCCGCCGGCAGCGCCAGGAACACCTGGGTCAGCGCGAACAGCGCCAGCAAGAGACCCACGGCCGCCGCGCTGTAGCCCTGCTGCAGCGCCAGCAGGGGGGCGGCCAGGCGCATGCCGGCCATGGTGGCATGCACGCTGATCTGCGCCATGATGACCTTGAACAGCGCAAGGCTCATGGCAGGGGCCCTTGCTGTTCCTGCAGGCCGCCGCGGGAGGCGGCGTCCGGGCCGTCGGGGGACGGCAGCTCCTGCACATCGCGCAGCCGGCGCTGTATGGCGCGCGTGCGCACGCCGACCTGCTCGAAGCGCTTGGCCGCGGCATCGATGGATTTGCGCGTGGCATCCACCACCTCGCCGAACTTGGCGAACTCGGTCTTGACCTGGCCCAGCACGGCCCAGACCTCGGACGAGCGCTTTTCGATGGCCAGCGTCTTGAAGCCCATCTGCAGGCTGCTGAGCATGGCTGCCAGGTTGGCCGGGCCCGTGACCATCACGCGGCAGCCGTTTTGCACGGCCTCGACCAGGCCGGGGCGGCGCATGACCTCGGCGAACAGCCCTTCGGTGGGCAGGTACAGCACGGCGAAGTCCGTGGTGTGGGGCGGGCTCACGTACTTGCCATGGATCTTGCGCGCCTCGAACTTGATCGAAGCCTCGAAGGCATTGCCCGCCGCCTGGATCGCCGCCTTGTCGGCCGCGTCCTGCGCATCGAGCAGCCGCTGGTACGGCTCGACCGGGTACTTGGCATCGATGGGCAGCCAGACCGGCTGCTCGTCGCTGCGCCCCGGCAGGCGGATGGCGAACTCGACCATCTCGTCGCTGCCGGGCACGGTCTTGACATTGCGCGCGTACTGCTCTGGCGTGAGCACGTTCTCGATGATGGCGCCCAGCTGCAGCTCGCCCCAGGTGCCGCGCGTCTTCACATTGGTCATCACGCGCTTGAGATCGCCCACGCTGCCGGCCAGCGTCTGCATCTCGCCCAGGCCCTTGTGCACCTGCTCCAGCCGGTCGCTGACCAGCTTGAAGGACTCGCCCAGGCGCTGCTCCAGCGTGGCATGCAGCTTCTCGTCCACCGTGCGGCGCATCTCCTCCAGCCGGGCCGCGTTGTCCGTCTGGATGGTGGCCAGGCGCTCGTTGAGCGTGCCGCGCAGCTGCTCTGCATGGATCTGGCTGGACTGGGCCAGCGTGCCCAGCTGCTGCTGGATATCGTTCTTGAGCGAATCCAGCGTGCCGCGCGTGGTCTGCGCCAGGGCTTCGAAGCGCTCCTGCACATAGGCGTTGAAGCGCTGCGTGCTCTCGCCCTGGGCCTCGCGCGCCTGGGCATTGTCGGCGGCCAGGCGCAGCGTGAGCCGGCCCAGCTCCATGCGAAAGGCCGCCAGCGCCTCGCCCTGTTCGCGCCGCGCGGCCTGCGCATCCAGCTGGGCCTGGGCCAGATGGGCCTGCAACTGCTGGGCCACGCGGTCCAGGCCGCCATCGCTCTTGGCCACGGCCATCTGCGTGGCCTGGGCGCTGCGCTCGAGCTGCTGCAGCCGCAGGTCCAGCGCCTGCAGCAGTTGCGCCTGCCCGGCGCTGCCATCCCGGCCGCGGCGCCATACCAGCCACACGACAGCAGCCTGCGCCACCAGCAACACGGCCCATGCGGCCCACCAAAGTCCGGAGATCTGCGTCAAGGTGCTTGTTCAGGGAAAGAAAACCGGCGCACCCGGCGGGGCGCGCCTCGGAACGCTCAGGCCGCGGCGCGTGCCCGGGCAGCGGCAGGATCAGGCTGGTTGACCGGGGTTCGCGGCCCCTGGCCCGCCAGGAAGGAAATCAGGTTGTCGGCCGCGAGATCGGCCATGGCCGTGCGCGTGGCCATGGTGGAGCTGGCGATGTGCGGCGTCAGCACCACATTGGGCACGGTCAGCAGATCGGGGTGGACCGAGGGCTCGCCCTCGAACACGTCCAGGCCCGCCGCGGCGATCGTCCGCTCGCGCAGCGCGCGCGCCAGCGCCGCATCGTCCACGATGCCGCCCCGCGCAATATTGATCAGCGTGGCCGTGGGCTTCATCTTCGCGATCTCGGCCGCGCCGATGGTGTGGTGGTTCTCCCTGGTGTAGGGCAGCACCAGCACCACATGGTCGGCCATGGCCAGCAGCTCGTCCTTGCCCACGTAGGCGGCCTTGCATTCGGCCTCCAGCGCGGGCGACAGGCGCGAACGGTTGTGGTAGACCACCTTCATGCCGAAGCCATGGGCGCCGCGCCTGGCGATGCCCTGGCCGATGCGGCCCATGCCGATGATGCCCAGCGTGCTGCCGTGGACCTCGGTCCCCGCGAACAGGTCGTAGCGCCAGGAGGTCCACTTGCCCGCGCGCAGATAGTGCTCGCTCTCGGTCAGGCGGCGCGCCGTGGCCATCAGCAGGGCGAAGCCGAAGTCGGCCGTGGTTTCGGTCAGCACGTCGGGCGCGTTCGTGCCCTGCACGCCGGCCGCCGTCATGGCCGCCACGTCGAAGTTGTTGTAGCCCACCGCCATGTTGGACACGATCTTCAGGCGCGGGCAGGCCGCCAGCAGCGCGGCATCGATGGTCTGCGAGCCTGTGGTCAGCACACCGTCCTTGTCCCTGAGCTGCCGCGCCAATTCCTCGGCACTCCAGACCAGGTCGTCCTGGTTGGACTGGACCTCGAAATGCTGCTGCAGCCGTGCCACCACGGCGGGCGGGATGGCACGGGCGATGAGGATGCGGGATTTGCTTGCCATGTCTGTCTCTTTCTCTTGTGTCGTCGGAGGGGGCCGGGGCGGCGGTCAGCGGAACCAGATGAAGCTCATCAGCACGAACAGCGGCACCAGAATGCCCAGCGACCAGGCCATGTAGCCGAAGAACCCAGGCATCTTCACGCCGCGCTCCTCGGCAATGGCCTTGACCATCAGATTGGGCGCATTGCCGATATAGGTGTTGGCGCCCATGAATACGGCACCGGCCGAGATGGCGGCCAGCGTGGTTGCCATGCCCGTCATGAGCTGCGCGGCATCGCCGCCGGCCGTGTTGAAGAACACCAGATAGGTCGGCGCATTGTCCAGAAACGAGGACAGCAGCCCGGTGGCCCAGAAGTACATCATGGGATCGGGGCTGCCGTCGGCGCGCGTGACCGCGCCCACGATGGCGCCGAAAGGCCCCTGCACACCCGCCTTGAGCATGGCGATCACGGGAATGATGGTCAGGAAGATGCCTGCGAACAGCTTGGCCACTTCCTGCATCGGCCCCCAGCCGAACTCGTTGGCCTGGTGCACGCCGCGCGGCGTCAGCCGCAGGGACAGCAGCGTCACACCGATCAGGCCCGCATCCCGCACCAGGCCAGGCAGGCCCACGTGCGTGCCGGCCAGCACCACGCCGGCCTCGGTGCGCCACAGCCCGCTCATCAGCACCAGGCCCACCACGGCCAGCAGCAGCACGAAGTTGATGCCGCCATCGCAGCCCAGGCGGCTTGCGCGGCCCGACGCCTCGATGCTGGGCGTCGGGTCCGGCAGGTCCGCTTCGCCGGACCTGCGCAGCAGCCAGCTGTCGATCGCATAGAACAGCGCCAGCAAAACGCCGATCAGGAACAGGGTCTCGGTGAAGATGTGGCGCACCGTCCAGAAGAAATCCACGCCCTTGAGAAAGCCCAGGAACAGGGGCGGATCGCCCAGCGGCGTCAGCGAGCCGCCGGCATTGGAGACTATGAAGATGAAGAACACCACCACATGCACCTGATGGCGGCGGTTGTCGTTGGCGCGCAGCAAAGGCCGGATCAGCAGCATGGAAGCCCCCGTCGTGCCCATGAAACTGGCCAGCACCGCCCCCAGCGCCAGAATGCCGGTGTTCAGGCCGGGCGACGCCTGGAGATTGCCGCGCACGTAAATGCCGCCCGACACGGTATACAGCGCGGCCAGCAGGATCACGAAAGGCAGGTATTCGGCCAGCAGCGCATGCACCAGATGGGCCAGCGCCGCGCCCGTGCCGTAGAGCCCGGCAAAGGGCAGCAGGAAGGCCAGCGCCCAGGCCGCCGTCAGCTTGCCGAAATGGCGATGCCAGAAATGCGGCGCGAACAGCGGCACCAGGGCGATGGACAGCAGCATGCCGGCGAAGGGCAGGCCCCACAGCACGGACAGCCGTGCGCCATCGATCTCCGCCGCCATGGCCCAGCCCGGCATCCCGGCGGCCAGCACAAGAATCGGCAGGCGGTTCAGCGCCTGCATGCGGATGGCGCCCATCATGCGACAGACGCGACGGGCGCCGCGATCTCGAACACCTGCCGCAGATAGGCCAGGTACTTTTCATCGTCGCACATGCTCTTGCCGGGCGTGTCCGACAGCTTGGCCACCGGCTGGCCATTGCAGCGCGTCATCTTGATCACGATCTGCAGCGGCACATGGCCGGGCGCATCGCCCAGGTCGTTGGTCAGGTTGGTGCCGATGCCGAAAGCCAGCTGGCAGCGCCCGTGGAACCGGCGGAACAGCTCGATGGTGCGCGGCACCGTCAGGCCGTCGCTGAAGATCAAGGTCTTGGTCAGCGGATCGATGCGGTTGGCACGGTAGTGGGCCAGCAGCCGCTCGCCCCACTCGAAGGGATCGCCGCTGTCATGGCGCGCGCCGTCGAAGAGCTTGCAGAAATACAGGTCGAAATCGCGCAGGAAGGCCGACATGCCGTAGACGTCCGACAGCGCGATGCCCAGATCGCCCCGGTACTCGCGCGCCCAGGACTCGAAGCCGAAGATCTGGCTGTCGCGCAGGCGCGGGCCCAGCGACTGGCAGGCCTGCAGGTACTCATGGGCCAGCGTGCCCAGCGGCCGCACACCCAGCTTCATGGCATACAGCACATTGCTGGTGCCTGCGAACTGGCTTTCGGAATCGATGCCGGGGCGCGTGGCCAGCCGCGCGCACAGCACGCGCAGCACCTCTTCATGCCAGGCGCGCGAAAAGCGCCGGCGCGTGCCGTAGTCGGCAATGCGCAGCTGCTCCAGCCCCGGCTGCTGCAGCTGGGCGATCTTGGCATCCAGGCGCCTGCGGCCTTCGGGAAAGTCGGGCACGGGCTGGGTATTGCGGAAGTACACCTCGTTGACGATGGCCAGCACCGGTATCTCGAACAGGATGGTGTGCAGCCAGGGCCCGCGGATGGTGATGTCGATCTCGCCGCTGGGCAGGGCCTGCACGGTGATGTACTTCTCGTTGAGCTGGAACAGGCCCAGGAAATCGACGAAGTCGCTCTTGATGAAGCGCAGCGAGCTCAGATAGGCCAGCTCCGCATCCTGGAAGCGCAGACCGCACAGCGAGCGGATCTCGGCGCGGATCTCATTCACGAAAGGGGCCAGCTGCACCCCGGGATTGCGGCACTTGAACCGGTACTCGACCTGGGCACCGGGGAACTGGTGCAGCACCACCTGCATCATCGTGAATTTGTACAGGTCGGTGTCGAGCAGGCTGGTGATGATCATGAACAAAGCCGGGCGCGCTGAGCCCAGGCGGTCAGGTGGCGGACAGCGTTCGAGTGTAGGCGATAGCGCCCCGCGCTGCCTGCGCTGGCGTGTCGGCCCTGTGCTGCTCAGGCTCGAAGCAGGGGCTGCAGCACTTCGCGCAGCGACGGGGGCAAGGGCACGGGCCGGCGGCTGTGGCGGTCCACGTAGACATGGATGAAATGCCCGGCGGCGGCCGTCAGCGGCTCGCCCTGCGCGAACAGCCCGACCTCGTAGCGCACGCTGGAGCCGCCGATGCGCGCCACGCGGATGCCGGCTTCCACCGCCTGGGGAAACGCCAGCGGCGCAAAGTAGTTGCACTGCGTCTCGATGACCAGGCCGATGGTTTCGCCCGCATGGATATCCAGCGCCCCCTGCGCTATCAGATGGGCATTCACGGCCGTGTCGAACCAGCTGTAATAGACGACGTTGTTCACATGTCCATAGACATCGTTGTCCGACCACCGTGTGCTGATCGGACGGAAGACGGCATAGGCAGACCGGGACTGCGGCTGCGGACGGGAAGTGGGAGAGTGCGCGCTCATGGCGCATGATTGTGCACGGCGCTTCGCCGGGCTCTGTCGCCATCAGGACCGGGCAGGTGCAAAGGCCGGGCAATGCCCACGCAGTAAGCTTGCTAAATACAAAATGTCGTAAAACCGACATTAATTCTGTTGAAAATCAAACACTTACAAAAAAAGCAACGGCCGGCCGCATTTTTTGCTGCAGCGCAGCATCCAGCACTTGATTCCTTGGCCGCAATCCCTACAATAAGACCCATGCTGCACTGCAACATGACTTCCAGGTCACATCAGCGCAGACACTCGCCCGTAACCCGAGACCCGCGTGGTCCGCTTTTCTGGAGACTGACATGAGCTTGACCCCTGACCAAATCCTGAGCGCACAAAAAGCCAACATCGAAACCCTGTTCGGTCTGACGAGCAAGGCCTTCGAAGGCGTCGAGAAGCTGGTGGAGCTGAATGTGACCGCCTCGCGCGCCGCCCTGAGCGAAGTCGCGCAGCACACCCAGGCCGTTCTGAGCGTCAAGGACGCGCAAGAACTGCTGACCCTGCAGGCCAACCTGTTCCAGCCCCTGGCCGAAAAGACCGCCGCCTACAGCCGCCATCTGTACGACATCGCCAGCGGCACCGGCTCCGAATTCGCCAAGACGTTCGAAAGCCAGGCGTCCGAGCTGCAAAAGAGCTTCAGCGCCCTGGTCGACACCACGGCCAAGAACGCACCCGCCGGCTCCGAAACCGCCGTCGCCGTGATGAAGAGCGCCGTCTCCGCTGCCAACAATGCCTTCGAGTCGGTGCAAAAGGCCGTCAAGCAGGCCTCCGACCTGGCTGAAGCCAACTTCACGGCCGTGACCAATACCGCCAGCGAAGCCGTGCAGTCGGCCCAGGCCCGCAAGCGCTGATCAGCCCGTCTTACAACAGGCCTGCGTGCAGAAATTGGTGGTTACCCGCATAATTGCACGCATGCCGGGTCCCAGGACCCGCACCAGTTGTCTCCTTGGATCCTCGCGAAACCTTTGTTTCCGGATCCTTTCAAACCCAGTCCCAGGACTGGGTTTTTTTTCGCCTGAATTCACCGGCATGGCATAGGCCTTTTGGTGCCCTCCCCTTTGTTAAGAATGATTCGCGTCTCGCCTATCATCGCGCTTTGCCAACCAAGAGAGGCCCGTCTTCATGCAGAAATCCCTGAAAGCCCTGTTTGCAGCCTGCGCACTGGTCGCCGCCGGCACCGCCATTGCCGACACCCAGGTCGTCAACCTCTACTCCGCGCGCCACTACTCCACGGACGAGGAGCTGTACAACGGTTTCACCAAGGCCACCGGCATCAAGATCAACCGCGTGGACGGCGACGACGCAGGCATCATCGCGCGCCTGAAGGCCGAAGGCCAGGCCTCTCCGGCCGACGTCATCCTGCTCGTCGATGCCGCCCGCCTGTACCGTGGCGAGGCCGATGGCCTGTTCCAGCCCATCCACTCCAAGGTCCTGGAAAACGCCATTCCATCGAACCTGCGCGCCCAGCCCACGGCCGACGGCATCAGCTGGTTCGGCCTGTCCACGCGCGCCCGCGTCATCGTCTACAACAAGGCCAAGGTCCAGCCGGCCGACGTGCAGAACTACGAATCGCTGGCCGACCCCAGGTTCAAGGGCCAGCTGTGCATCCGCTCGGGCTCGCACCCCTACAACCTCAGCCTGTTCGGCACCGTGGTCGAGCACATGGGCGAGCAAAAGGCCGAGGCCTGGATCCAGGGCATGAAGGCCAACCTGGCCCGTCCGCCCAAGGGCGGCGACACCGACCAGATCAAGGCCGTGGCCTCGGGTGAATGCAGCATCGGCGTGACCAACAGCTACTACCTGGCGCGCATGATGCGTTCGGGCAAGCCCGAGGACCAGGCCGTGGTCGGCAAGATCGGCGTGGTCTTCCCCAACCAGTCGAGCTGGGGCACGCACCTGAACATCGCCGGCGGAGCCGTCGCCCGTCATGCCAAGAACAAGGACAACGCCGTCAAGTTCCTCGAATACCTGGCCAGCCCGGCGGCCCAGAACTATTTCGCCAACGGCAACAACGAGTGGCCGGCCGCCAAGGGCGTGGAGCTGGACAACCCCGCGCTCAAGGAAATGACGGGCGGCAAGCCCTTCAAGAGCGAGACCATCCCGATCACGGCCGTGGGCAAGAACATGACCAAGGTCCAGCAGATGCTCGATCGCGCAGGGTTCCAGTAAGCAGGCATGCCCGAGGGGCGGCCAGCTTCTGCGCTGCCACTGCAAGCCCGGCCCGTTTCGGCCGGGCTTTTTCTTGGGCGCGGCATGGTGGCGGCCAGGGCTGCATGCATAATTTGGAATTTACGTTTACGTCAACGTCAGACAACCAAGGAGACATTCCATGCAGATCAAGGACAGGGTATTCATCGTCACCGGCGGCGCCTCGGGCCTGGGCGAAGGCACGGCACGCATGCTGGCGGCCGAAGGCGGCAAGGTCGTGATCGCCGACATGCAGGCGGACAAGGGCGAGGCCGTGGCCCGCGAGATCGGCGGCGTCTTCGTGCAATGCGACGTGAGCCAGGAAGCCGAGGGCCAGGCCGTGGTGGACAAGGCCGTGGGCCTGGGCAAGCTGGCCGGCCTGGTCAACTGCGCGGGCATCGCGCCGGCCGAGAAGACCGTGGGCAAGGGCGGCGCCCACAACCTGGCGCTGTTTTCCAAGACCATCACGGTCAACCTGATCGGCAGCTTCAACATGATCCGCCTGGCCGCCGCCGCCATGGCGGCCAACGAACCCGAGAGCACGGGCGAGCGCGGCGTGCTGATCTCCACGGCCAGCGTGGCCGCCTATGACGGCCAGATCGGCCAGGCCGCCTATGCCGCCTCCAAGGGCGGCGTGGTCGGCATGACGCTGCCCATCGCACGCGACCTGGCACGCAACGGCATCCGCAACATGACCATCGCGCCCGGCATCTTCGGCACGCCCATGCTGTTCGGCATGCCCCAGGAAGTGCAGGATGCGCTGGCCGCCGGCGTGCCCTTCCCCAGCCGCCTGGGAACGCCCCAGGACTATGCCAAGCTGGTGCGCCACATCCTGGACAACGACATGCTCAATGGCGAGGTGATCCGCCTGGACGGCGCCATCCGCCTGGCGCCCAGGTGAAGCCCCCTGAGCGGCTTCGGCGCTTCCCCCAGGGGAGACGACAACCTCGGTGCGGGGCGGCCCGGCCGGCATAGGCCCGTCCTCGGTGCCCCTGATTTTGGGGCGCGCCGGTTTCGGAGAGGTGTGCGTTGTCAGGCCGTGCTGCCTGCAGGCGCTTTGGCCATCATCTCCAGCCCTTTGCGTAATGCCGGGAACAGGCTGTGCTGGAAGTTGTTCCAGCGCAGTTCGAATGTGCTGGCCGGCCTGGTCGGCGCCCGCGTTTCTCAGGGACCAGATGTAGACGAGCTTTGTCTTTGCCATGTTCGCGAGTTCAGCGTGAATCAGGTGGCGGCCAGTGCGCCGTCGCGGTTCGGACGGGCCGGCGCGGGCGCTGTGTGTTCTTGATGTTCCGGGCCGTCCTGCGGCGCCACGATGCGGCCCGCCTGCATGCGCACGATGCGGTCGGCCAGGTGGAAGTAGCGGTCGTCGTGCGAGATCACCACCAGCAAATGGCCCCTGGCGCGCAGCTCGGGCAGCAGCTGCGTGTAGAACAGGTGGCGAAAGCTCGGGTCCTGGTCGGCCGCCCATTCGTCGAAGACCAGCACGGGCCGGCCCTCCAGGTAGGCGTGGACCAGGGCCAGCCGCTTGCGCTGGCCCGTGGACAGGTCGATGGTGCTGAAGCTGCCGTTGCGCACGCTGACCTTGTGGGCGATCTCCAGCCGCTGCAGATAGGGCAGCGCCGCCTCGGGCAGGGCGGCCGCCTGGCCTTCCTCGCCGCCTGCCACCAGGTCCTCGAACAGATAGAAGTCCGAGAACACCGTGGTGAACAGCTGGCGGTAGTCGTCACGCGTCTGCGCCGTGACGGGCTGGCCGTCATGCAGGATCTCGCCCTGCTGGGGTGCATACAGGCCCAGCAGCAGCTTGATCAGCGTGGTCTTGCCCGAGCCGTTGTCACCCACCACAAAGACCAGCTCGCCCTTGTCCAGCTTCAGGTCGATGGGGCCGATCTCGAAGGCCTTGCCGCCTTCCGGCGCATCGAAGGCATAGCGCACGCCCCGCAGCTCCAGGCCGCTGTCCAGATGGACATCGCCGGGCGGGCTGTCCAGGTGCAGATGCGGCTCCGGGCTGGCAAAGCGCGCGGACAGGTCGGCAATGCGCTGCAGCGCCACCTTGGCACGGCCGACGTTTGGCAACGCACCCGCGATCTGGTCCATGGGCCCCTTGAGAAACAACAACACCAACACGAAGCCGCTGAGCACCGCAGGCTCCATCGTGCGTATGGAGGCCCAGCCCAGAATCAAGGCGATCAACAGGAAAAACAGCGCCGAACCGAAGGCGGTCGCCATGACGTAGGTATTGATGGCGCGGCGGTTCACGCTCTGGATCACATTCACCGTGCGCTCGATCTGCTCGCGGAAAATCCGGCTGCGGCGGGCACGGTGCATGCGCAGCTCCTTGGCGCCTTCGCTGATGCTGCGATAGGCCTTGTGCAGCGTCTCCTCCTGATCGCGGGCCTTCCAGAAGCCCGCCACGCCGCGCGATTGGGCCACGACCTGGATGGTGACACCCACCGCCAGCGCCACGACCAGCATGCCGAACAGCAGCGGGGACAAAAGGGCCAGATAGGCCAGGCAGCCCAGCGCGATGGCCACCGCGATCAAGCCGGAGGCCAGCACGAAGGCCACGTCGCTGATCATGTCCACGTCCTGCGTGAGCACAGGCATGAGGCGGTGCGTGCGGTAGCGCTCCAACGCGTCGATGGGGGCGGCCAGAATCTTCTCGGCCAGACCCTTTCGCACCTGGGCGACAAGGCGCTGCCCCACCAGGTTGGTGGAGACGTCGGAGATCGCACGGCCCAGCAGCGCGGTCGCGCACAGGCCTACAAAAGTCAGCAACAGCCCCCCCGCCAGCCCGCCGGGGCGGTTGAGCACCTGGTTGATGGTGGCCAGCAGCGCCACCGTGGCACCACCCGCGCAGAGGCCCGCCACCACGGACAGGGAAATCCATGGAAAGAAAGGTTGGAGCAGGCGCAATACCTCGGAAGACGGTCGGCTGGCTTGTTGCATGACGGGACTCCTCTTGCGCGCCCTGGAGCGCGTGAACTGAACTCTTGACGCCGGCCTGCCCCGGCGTGCGTGGAGGCGCTGCACTGCGCACCGCACCTCCTCCCTGCACGACGCCCGGGCACCGGAAATGTTCAGCACCCTGGGCCTGAACAAATCCGCAGGCAGGACGTCATCCCGATGAAAGGCTGGTGCCCGGCACCCTGCCTGCGCCCTTCATCCGCCGGTCTTGTCCCCACCGGCCTGCCGGCCCAACACCTTCCAAGCACGCCATGGCTCTCCACCCCGACCTGCAAGCATTTCTTGAACTCGCCAACGCCCAGGCCTGCAGCCGGCCGCGCATGAGCCAGATGACCGCCGCGCAGGCACGCGCCGCCTACGACAACGCCACACTGGCGCTGGACCTGCCTGGCGATGACCTGCCCATGCACGACCTGCAACTGCCCACGCGCGATGGCGCACGCATCCGCGCCCGGCTCTATCGCGCAGCGCCCGAACACACGGCCGCGCCCTGCCTGCTGTTCTTTCACGGCGGCGGCTACGTGCTGGGCGGCCTCGACTCCCATGACAGCCTGTGCCGCAGCCTGGCGCTGGGCACGCCCTGCCATGTGCTGGCCGTCGACTACCGCCTGGCGCCCGAGCACCGCTTTCCCACGGCCTTTCTGGATGCCGAGGACGCCCTGGCCTGGCTGCTGGAGCATGGCAGCCGCCATGGCCTGGATGCGCAGCGCCTGGCCCTTGGCGGCGACAGCGTCGGGGGCACGCTGGCCACGGCCCTGTGCATCGCCGCGCGCGACGCGGGCATGCCCCAGCCGCTGTTGCAACTGCTGCTCTACCCCTGCACGGCTGCGCGGCAGGACAGCGCTTCGCACGCGCGCCTGGCCACCGGCCATCTGCTGGAGGGCGACACCCTGGCCTGGATGTTCGGCCAGTACCTGCGCAGCGACGCGGACCGGCTGGACTGGCGCTTCGCCCCGCTGCAGGCCGGCGACCTGGGCCGGCTCGCGCCCACGCTGATGGTGCTGGCCGAGTACGACCCGCTGATCGACGAAGGCAGGTGCTACGCCGAGCGGCTGCAGGCCGCAGGCGTGCAAGTGGACCTGCAGATCTGCGCCGGCATGGTCCATGACTTTGCACGGCTGGGCGCCATCACCGAAGAGGCCGAGGCGCTGCGCGGCCGGCTCTGCACCGCGCTGGCCTATGCCTTCCGGGCCGTGCACAGCCCGGCCCCGGCATGAACATTTGCCGCGCCCACGCGTCATCCCGGTCATGAGGCCGCCTTGTGTCCTTGTTCGAGTCCATGCCCTGCCCCATGCGCCGCATGCGGGGCATTCCATCTGAAAGAGCCCACGTGCGCCCAGCCGAAGCCACCGCTACATCGTCACCAGACGCCTCCGGCGCCAGCTACCTTGCCCATGCAGGCGCCGAGACGATCACCGTCTTGCGCGATGGACAGCGGCTGCGCCTGGAACGACCGCAGGCCGTCGATGCCGGCAGCCCCGGCCCCTGGAACCTCTCGCCCACGGCCACGCCAGGCCTGATGCAGCTGCAATGGCTGGGCCCCTGCTCGGGCATGCCCGAAGCCGAAGAGCTGCTGGCCGCGCTGCAGGCCGGCTTTGGCCTGCATCCCGATGCGCAAGCCATCGAGCTGTCCCTGCCCCGCCTGCCGCCCGGACTGCGCGACAGCATCGCCAGCCTGCGGCCGGGCCAGGCCCCGCGCGTGGAAAGAAGCGTGCTCTGGCAGCAGCCGCTGTGGCTGCCCCGGCCGCGCCCGCCCTATGCGCTGCACTACGCGCTCAGCGAAGGCCGCCGCCACCCCGTGCGACTGCACAAGCCGCGCGGCGAGGTCTACCGCCGCTTCATCCCCTGGCTGGGCCGTACGCTGAGCTTTCGCACCGTGGAGGCCGGGGACGACCTGCCCCTCATCCACCGCTGGATGAACGACCCGGTCGTCGCGCATTTCTGGGAGGAAAGCGGTGACCTCGCCCACCACCGCGGCTACCTGCAGCGCCTTGCCGCCGACCCGCATGTGACCGGCCTCATCGGCTGCCTTGACGGCCAGCCCTTCGGCTACTTCGAGGCGTACTGGGCCAAGGAAGACCGCATCGCCCCCTTCTATGACGCAGGCGACCACGACCGGGGCTGGCATGCGCTGGTGGGCGAGGCGGCCTTTCGCGGGCAGCCCTATCTCACGGCCTGGCTGCCCTCGCTGTCGCACTACCTCTTTCTGGACGACTGCCGCACCCAGCGCATCGTCGTGGAGCCGCGCGCCGACAACCGCAAGATGCGCAAGAGCCTGCCGCGCTGCGGCTATGCGCTGGTCAAGGAGTTCGACTTCCCGCACAAGCGCGCCGTGCTGGCAGTCCTGCTCAGGGAACGCTTTTTCGCAGACGCCTTGTGGATACCGCGGACCGACGCAGCCGCGCCGGACGCACCCACCCAATGAAAGGACCTTCCATGCAAACCCACCCGCTGATCGGCATCGGCTTCGGCCCCTCCAACATCGCCCTGGCCATCGCCCTGAAGGAGCGCGAACCGGCCGCGCGTGCCATGCACCCCGTCTTCATCGAAAAGCAGCCGCGCTTCGCCTGGCACAAGGACATGCTGCTGGAGCAGGCCCACATGCAGGTCTCCTTCCTCAAGGACCTGGCCACGCTGCGCAACCCCACCAGCCGCTTCACCTTCATCAACTACCTGCATGAGAAGGGCCGGCTGCAGGACTTCATCAACCTCAAGACCTTCTTCCCCAGCCGCCACGAGTTCAATGACTACCTGGCCTGGGCCGCCTCCAAGTTCGAGGACCGCTGCGTCTACGGCCAGGAAGTCATCGAGGTGCTGCCCGAAAAACGCGACGGCAAGGTGGAGCTGCTGCGCGTGCGCTCACGCGATGCGGCCGGCAACGTGCATGAACGCCTGGGCCAGAACCTGGTCATGGGCATCGGCGGCACGCCCGCCATTCCCGAGCAGTTCAGGCCCCTGCGCGGGGATGCGCGCGTCTTCCACTCCAGCGCCTACCTGCGCAGCATTGCCGGGCATGCCCGGCCGCTGCGCATCGCCGTCGTGGGCGCGGGCCAGAGCGCAGCGGAAATCTTCATGGACCTGCATGGCCGCTACGCCACCGCCGAGATCGACCTGGTCATGCGCGCCCGCTCCATCCGCCCTTCGGACGACAGCCCCTTCGTCAACGAAATCTTCAACGCCGACTTCGTGGACCATGTCTACAGCCGTCCGCATGACGAGCGCGGCGCCCTGCTGCGCGAGTTCTGGCATACCAACTACGCCTGTCCCGACCTGGAGCTGATCGAGAGCATCTTCAAAGTGTTCTATGAGCAAAAGGTGGTCGGTGACACGCGCCATCGCTTTCTTCGCCGCCATGCGGTGCAGGACGTGCGGGCGGCCAGCGACGGCATCCACCTGGGGCTGCGCGACCTCAACAGCGGCATCGACCATGCGTCGCGCTACGACATGGTGGTGCTGGCCACCGGATATGCGCGCGAACACCACAAGACCCTGCTGGAGCCGCTGGCCCCGTACCTGGGAGATTTCTCCGTCAGCCGCGACTACCAGCTGCACACCACGCCGGACTTTCGCCCGGCCATCTTCCTGCAGGGCGCCTGCGAGGGCTCGCACGGCCTCAGCGACACCCTGCTGTCCGTCACCTCGGTGCGCACCGGAGAAATCGGTGAAGCGCTGCTGGCAGCGCAAGCCCAAGGGCCCGATGTTGCGCGCACAGAACAGCTGGCGCTGCAGGCATGAAAGATCGCACGGGACATGAGGGCGCACGAATCTTCCATGCCATAATTCAAATGCAAATCATTTGCATTTGAATCTGAATCGCCTGCGCCGCTGAACCCCATGCCCGCTGCTGCAGCCCCGGCCCTGGCCGGGGCTGCAGCCTCCGGTAGGCCCTTCTCTGTACGGACCCAGGGGTTCCAACCCATCGCCCTTGCGGAAAGGCAGGTATCCGGATGCGTGACCTGATCCAGGAACTCGTGGCCCACTATGGCGAACTGCGCCGCCAGCTCACGCGCGATCTCAGGGACCCGCACTATGCGGCCGACATCGCGCAGTCCAGCTTCGAGCGGGTCTATGTGCACGCCCTGGGCCTGCGCAGCGGCAAGCAGGCCGAGGTGCTGCCCGATGCCGGCATCGAATCCCCGCGTGCCCTGCTGTTTCGTGTGGCACGCAATCTGTGCATCGACGATGCGCGCAAGCGCAAGACCGCCCAGGACTGGACGCGCCAGCAAATGGCGGTACAGCACAGCGCCCCCTCCAGCGAAGCCCTGGCCGCCCAGCGCCAGATCCTGAACCGCGTCGTCCAGGCGCTGGAAAGCCTGCCGCCGCGCCGGCGCGAAGTCTTCATCCTCTTTCGTGCCCACGGCTACACGCGCGCGGAAATCGCCGAGCAGCTCAACATCACCGAAATGGCCGTTGCCAAGCACATGGTGCGCGCCACGCTGGACTGCTCGCGCGTGCTGGCCCAGCTGCGCTCCGAGCTGATCGAGGACCATGCGCTGGGCAGCGCCATGGATTTGGACCACAGTACACTGACCGACGACGCCTCCTGACCTCCTCCCTTCCATGGCAAGTGCACCTAGCGAGCGCATGGTCGAACATGCGCTGGCGCTGATCGTCCAAAGCGAGATCGCTCCCGACCCGATGGCCGACCAGGCGCGCCTGACCCTGGGCGAATGGCGCCAGAAGTCGGCCCGGCACGATGCCGCCGCGCGCGAGGCCCGCCTGCGCTGGAACCTGCTGGGCGGCATGTCCGGCGGCCTGCGCGAGCAGTTCCAGGAGTCCGCCTTGCTGGCCGACAGGACCTCGCGCGCCACCAGGACTGCGCAGCGCCGCAAGCTGCTGCTGTCCTTTGCCGGGCTGCTGGGCACGGGCGCGCTCGCCGGCCGGGGCGCCTACTGGTACTGGCAGCAACCCATCCACACGGCGGCCTACGCCACACGCAACGCGCAGATGCTCAAGGTCACGCTGGCCGACGGCAAGGCCCCGAACGAGGGCAGCCGCATCGAGCTGGCACCCCGCAGCGCACTGTCCGTGGCCCTCTACCGCCAGCGCCGCAGCGTATCCATGTCCGAAGGCGAGGTACGCTTCGAGGTGGCTTCCGATGCCGGCCGTCCCTTCGAAGTGCTGACGCGCGAGGCCCGCATCGAGGTCGTGGGCACGGTGTTCACCGTGCGTGACCGCGGCGGCCCGGTCACCGTGGGTGTCGAGCACGGCCACGTGCGGGTGCGCGTGCTTGGCGGTCCGGTACCGGGCCCGGCCGCCCCCCTCCCGCCCACCTTCGACCTGCGGCCCGGCCAGATCCTGGACATCCGCAGCGGCCGGGCCGAAGCCGTGCGCCATGCCGACGCAGCGGCCTTGTCCGCTTGGCGCGAGGGCTGGCTGGTCTTCGAGAACATGCCGCTGGCCGAGGCCCTGGCCACGGTCAACGCCTACCGCAGCCAGCCCATCGAAGCCGCCGACGCGCGCGTGGCCGCGCTGCGCCTGACCGGGCGTTTCCGCGCCAACGACTCGGCCGGCCTGCTGGCCGTGCTGCCGACCATCCTGCCGCTCAAGGTGCGTGCGCAGGCCGATGGCAGCGTGCAGTTGCAGATGCCTTGAACGCCTTGCGCGACGGTCCGCTGCGCAGGGCGCGTCGCGGCCGCTTCCGACGGGCCCGGGTTTTTTCATTTTTTGCAACAGACTGTCTCCATTTCCATGGGCCACACGTCTTCGCAGTGCGGCGTGTGGCAACCGGGACAGAACGGGAGTCCGCGCCTGCTCAGCAATAGCTCTCATTCAATGCACCCGGGACCTCCCAACCATGCGTTCTCTGCCTCGCCACCAATTGCTGAACGCCGCTCTCGCAGCGGCCTTCGGCTCCATCGCACTCTGCACTCCTCCCGCCACGGCGCAGACCGCCCCCCAGGCAGCCGCCCAGGCCTTTGACATCGATGTGCCAGCACAGCCACTGGCCACGGCGCTCAACAAGCTTTCACGGCAGACCAGCACCCCGGTGTTCGCGGCCGGGGACCTGGTCGCCGGCCTGAACTCCCGCGCCGTCTCGGGCAGGCTGACCCTGGAGCAGGCATTGAACGGCATGCTGGCGGGCTCCCCGCTGCAGGCCAGCAGGACGGCGAATGGCGGGTTCGCCATCCGCCGTGCCGCTGCCTCCGAAGCCATCTTGCCGACGGTCAACGTCTCAGCAGCGCGGGAAGGCGAGAGCCCGGCAGGCCCTTTGCAAGGCTATGTGGCCAAACGCAGCGCCACGGGCACCAAGACGGACACACCTCTCATCGAGACGCCCCAGTCCATCTCCGTGGTGGGCGCCGAGGAGATCGACACGCTGAAGTCGCAGAGCCTGCAGGATGCGCTCGGCTACGTAGCCGGCGTCAGCCGCTTCGAAGGAGGCCCGTCGCGCGTCATGGACGCCGTCTACATCCGTGGCTTCCAAGTGCAGTCCGGTACAGGAGGGATCTATCGCGATGGCACGAAATACGCCACCAATGCATTCGATGGCACACAGGAAATCTACGGACTGGAACGCATCGAGGTGCTCAAGGGCGCTGCCTCGGTGCTGTACGGTTCTGCCGGCCCTGGTGGCATCATCAACATGGTCAGCAAGCGGCCCACCTCGACCCCGCTGCACGAGCTCAACCTTGAATTGGGCAGCTTCGACCGCAAACAGATCTCCGGCGATTTCGGCGGCCCGCTGGGCAAGGATGGCGAGTGGTCCTATCGCATGACCTTCCTGCAGCGCGACAGCAATACCTTCGTCGACTATGTGCCCGATGACCGCACCTTCATCGCCCCGGCCCTGAAGTGGCAACCCAATGCGGCCACCTCACTGACGCTGCTGGCCGACTATCAGAAAGACCGCACCAACTATGTCTACGGGCTTCCGGAAAATGGAACGATCTTCCCGACACGCTACGGGAAGATTCCACGCCATCGATTTACTGGCGAACCGGGGTACAGCAAGTTCGATATGGATCGGTATTCGGTCGGCTATCTGTTCGAGCATGCGCTCAACGACAGATTGACGTTGAGAAACAGCCTGCGCTACTTCCATGCGAAAACCAATTTCCCGCAGGTGTGGACCTCCGACCTCGCCGCCGATCAACGCACCTCCGACTCCCGTGGAGGCACCTTGCGCTGGGACCGTGCGTCATCGCTCGTCGCCGATACCTCTGTGCAATACCAGGGCACTCATGGCAATGTCCAGCATACGGCTCTGATCGGCTTCGACTACTCCAACATCAAGCCCCAATCCGAACGCTATGACCGCACAGCCGACAATCTTGACTACTACAACCCAATCTACGGAAGCCCCCTCGGCGAGCCGGTTCCGTTCACCTCATGGTCTTTCAAGCAGGATGTCAAGCAACTGGGCATCTATGCGCAAAACCAGATGAAGTTCGCGGACAAATGGGTGGCCCTTGTCGGTGGCCGATATGACTATGTCCGCGTCAACGAAAATGCACTGTTCACCGGTGAAAAAACCATCGACAACGAAAAGAACAATGCCTTCACGAGCCGCGCGGGCCTGGTCTATCTGGCGGACAACGGCCTGGCGCCTTTCATCAGCTTCAGCGAATCGTTCGAGCCAGTGCAGGGCAAGGATCGCCTGGGATCGCGGTTCGACCCCACGACGGGAACGCAGTACGAGATCGGCGCACGCTACCAACCCAATGGATCGAGCACCCTGATCTCTGCGGCCTTGTACCAGTTGACGCGCCAGAACGTGACAGTGGCCGACCCCTTCAATCCGCTCTATTCGGCGCAGATCGGGGAGATGCGTTCCCGGGGCCTGGAGCTGGAGGCGCGCACGCGCTTGGGACGCAACGCCAACTTGATCGCCGTCTACGCCTATACCGATGCGCGCACAACCAAGGCCAGCCCCCTGCAGCCTGCCCAGGTGGGCAAGCGCTCGCCCGGCATTCCCTTCCACCAGTTCTCGATCTGGGGCGACTACAACTTCGGCAGCTTTGGCCTGCCCCAGCTCAAGGTCGGCGCAGGCGTGCGCTACCAAAGCGAGACCAAGCCCAATTTCGGCAGTTTTGACGTGCCTTCCTTCACGCTGTTCGATGCCATGGTCAGCTACACCACGGGCCCCTGGCGCATGGCCTTGAACATCACCAATCTTTTCGACAAGACCTATGTCGGCAGTTGCACCAGTGGCTGCTTCTATGGAGAGCCTCGCCGGGCCATCGCCACGGCCACCTACCGCTGGTAGACGCGGGGGCTCGGACGCGACACAGAAAAAAGGAGCGCCACGGCGCTCCTTTTTCGTGGCTGTTCCGAGCCGGTGCCGGACGGGGCGCACGCGCGCCGCCTTCCCCCTTACACGGTGCCCGCTTCCGCCATCTGCTCCAGCGCCGTCCACGGTCGCAGCATCGCCTCCAGCTCCAGTCGATAGGCCTGCAGCAGATGTTCCATGGTCTCCTTCTCGAACATGCGGGCACTGTAGTTCCAGCCCATCGAAAACCGGCCGCCATAGGTGCGTCCGATGATCTCCAGCCAGTTCGCCAGGGGTGCCTTTGCATCGTGTTCGGCCCCTGGGGACTCGCTGGCCGGCAGGAAGCTGGCCTCCCCATCGAAGGTCTGGTCGAACTGTCCCAGATAGTTGAAGGTGATCCGGGGCCGGGCTGCTGCCAATGACTCACGGATCTGCCCATCGGGATGGAGATAGCGCAGCGCTCCGAAGCCTACGCCCTTGCCGGGTATGCGCCGCAATGCGCTGCTGACCTGCGCCAGGGTGCGGTCCGCCGCAAGCAGGCCTCCGGCCAGGCGAACGGGATAGGCGCTGGTGAACCAGCCCACGGTGCGACTCAAGTCGAGCCCCGCCTCGTCTGCCTCCCGGCCATGCCCCTCGAGAGTGATCAGCAGGTCGTCGCACCTCGTCCAGGCTGCGATGGTTCGCACCAGCGCCGAGAGCAGCAAATCTTCCGTGGAAACGCCAAGGCCCGCGGGGGCCGCGCGCAGCAGCGCCTTCGTCAGCGCCTCGTCGAGCTGCAGGCCAGCAACGGCCTGGTCCTCGATGAGCGCCTTTGACTGCGCGTGGTCCCGAGGCAGATCCGTCACGCCATCGAGCTGGCTTCTCCAATAGGCCAGCTCGGCCATCGCTGCCTGCAGGACGGCAGGATCGTGCAGGTGCTCCGTCCATGCCTTGTACGACGCGGACCTGGGCAGTTGCCTTGGAGACTGCCCCGCGCAAAGCTGCTGATACAGGCTCTGCAGATCGTCCAGCAGCACACGCCAGGAAACGCCATCGACGATCAGGTGGTGGATCACAATCAGCAAGCGCTCGCTGCCATCGGCGACACGCAGATGCATCACGCGCCACAGCGGGCCGTGCTCCAGGTCCAGGCTGCGTTGCGCGAGCTCGCATTCACGGGAGATATTCTCTGCCGCCACGCCCTCGCGGACCCAGAGCACGGCGGCGCCACCTTCTCCGCCCTCCTCGTAGGCCTGTTGCCATGCGCCGGTCTCGTCACGGCGAAAGCGCAGGCGAAAGGCCTCGTGGTGGGCTTGCAGCATGCGCATCGCATGCTCCAGCCGCTGCCCATCGAGGGGCCGCGTGCCGCGCAGCAGTACCGACTGGTTGAAGTGGTGGCGTGAAGGAATGTCCTCACTGAAGAACCAGTGCTGTATCGGACCCAGCCGCGCACGCCCTCGTGCCAGTACTTCGGGCACGGCCTCGACCACGGCGGATGGAGCGGATGCGCAGCCCGATACCACGGCTTCGATGGTCTGGTAGCGCATCAGGTCGCGCAGGCGCAGGTTGAATCCCAGCTTTGCCTGCTTCACGCGGGAGATGACCTGCAAACTCATGATGGAGTCGCCGCCAAGCTCGAAGAAATTGTCGCAAATGCCCACCTGCTCCACACCCAGCACTTGCTGCCAGATCCTTGCCATCTCGGCCTGCAACGGGTTGCGCGGAGCCTCGAACGGACGCCGGGCCTCGGCGCCAGGTTCGGGCAGGGCCGCCCGGTCCAGCTTGCCGCTGATGAGTCTGGGCAGCGCCGGCAGGCATTCCACCCGCGAAGGCAACATGTACTGCGGCAATCGCTGGGCGAGCTGTTGCTGTATGTCTTGCACGAGAGCACTCCGCGACAGTCCGGCCTGCGGCACGACATAGGCGATCAGCTGCGCGCCAGCAGCGCCCTGGTGCGCAATCACCGCCACGTCCGAGACACCGGCGACCTCGCGCATGCGGGCCTCGATCTCGCCCAATTCAATGCGAAAGCCGCGGATCTTGACCTGGTGGTCCGCGCGCCCGATGTACTCGATATTCCCGTCCTCCATCCAGCGCACCAGGTCGCCGGTGCGGTACAGCCTCCCTCCTTCAGGCTCAAAGGGATTGGCCACAAAGCGCTCGGCGGTCAACGCGCCACGCCCCAGGTAGCCGCGCGCGAGGCCGTAGCCTCCGATGTACAGCTCTCCGACCATCCCGCGCGGCAGCAACTGCAGGCCTGCATCCAGCACATAGGCACAGCGCTCGCCCACTGGCCGGCCTATGGGTGCATAGGCGCAGTCGAAGCTGCGGTCTGCCGTCGTCTTCCAGATCAGGGGCGTCACCACCGTCTCGGTTGGGCCGTAGCCATTGATGAGCAAGTGGGGGCGCAGGCTGCTCCTGACCCTGTCGTAGGCCGCCTTGGGCATGGCTTCGCCTCCGAAGACATACAGTTCGACGGGAGGGACATCCTCGCGCAGGCTGGCCCAATCGGCGATCTGCCCCAGGTAGGCCGGGGGAAATGCGGCATTGGTCACCCCATAGCGGTGCAAGGCGTCGTAGGTCTGCTCCGCGGTCCACAGCTCCTCGTCGCGCAGCGCAAGAGCCGCGCCCACACACAGGGGGGCAAGCCAGCGCTCGTGTGCGCCATCGAACGAGAACGACATGAAATGCAGTTCGCAGGACTGCGGGCCGATGCCATAGATCTGCGCGGTTGCCAGGCAATGCATGGCCAGGGGCCCATGGGCCACCGCGACGCCCTTGGGCCTTCCCGTGGAGCCCGAGGTATAGATGACATAGGCGAGATGGTCGGCACCCAGGGCTACCTGCGGGTTGTGCTCGCTGGCGTCACGCATGGCGGGAACCAGCTCCTCCAGCACCACGACATCGACACCCTCGCAGCACGGCAGCCCGGCAGCCAAGGCCTCATGGGTCAGCAGCAAGGCGATGCCGCTGTCCTCGATCATGTACTGCATCCGGTCCGCGGGATGGCCCGGGTCGATGGGCAAATAGGCACCGCCGGCCTTGAGCACGGCCAGCAGGCCGATGATGCTGTCCAGCGAACGCCGCAGTGCGACGCCCACCAGGACATCGGGGCCCACTCCCCTGCCACGAAGACAGTGCGCCAGCCGGTTGGCACGGGCATTGAGCTGGGCGTAGCTCAATTCCACATCGCCCATCAGCAGGGCAATCGCATCGCCGCATCGGGCAGCCTGTTGCTCGATCAGATGATGCACGGCGCCATGCCTGGCGGGGCGGGCATGTTCCAGCTGCGGTCCCGGAGCCGTGTTGCGCCCGAGCGCGACCAGCTCCGGGCGCGCCCGCTCGCCCAGCCACCCCAGCTCGCCCACGGCGCGTGCGGAGTCTGTGGCCATGCACCGCAGCACATGCTCCATCTGCGAACGCATGGCGGCCACCTGCTCCTCGCCGAACTCGCGCCGGTCGTAGCAATACTCTATCTCCAGGCTTTCGCCAACGACCACCTGCAGGTCCATGGCGTAGCCCGTCAGGCCGCTGCCCTGCAGGGGGCCGAACTGGAGGCCAAAGCGCTCCAGACTGCGCAAGGTCTCATCCATGGGCATATTCTCGAAGACGATGATGCTGTCGAACAGCGGCCGCCCGCCCGATCCGCCCCAGCGCTGTATGTCGGCCAGCGCGACATGCTCGTACTCACGCAGGCGCGTGTTCGTCTGCTGTACCTCGCGCAGATACCCGCCCACGCTTTGTCCCTTGCGAGGAGCGACCGGAATCGGGACGGTATTGATGAACAGCCCCATCATCTCCTCCACCCCGGGAATCTGCGCCGGGCGGCCGGCCACCGTGGCGCCGAACAGGACCCGGTCCTTGCCCGTGTGCTGCTGCAGCAGCAGGGCCCACGCGGCCTGCACCAGCGTGTTGAGGGTGACGCGTTCGCGCTGAGCGAAGGATTGGAGCATCGCTGTGTCGCCGCGGTCCAGGTGGGTGTACAGCTTGCCAAACCCCTGGCCGGGACGGCTGTTTACCGCGGCCTGCGCCAGCAGGGTCGCTCCCTCGCAACCGGCCAGCTCGGTGCGCCAGAACTGCTCGGCCCGGCGCGCATCCTGGCGCTGCAGCCAGTCTATGTAGCCGCCGTACACGGGGGGCCTGGCCGGCAGCGCCTCGCCCGCATAGGCCCGCAGCCATTCCCCCAACAGGCGCGAATCGGTCCAGCCGTCCGAAAGAATGTGGTGGTGGGTCCAGATCAGGCGATGGCGATGGCCATGCCAGTGCGCGCCCAGATCGACCACGGTCACCTGCGACAGTGGTGGCCGCAGCCAGTCGATCTCGCGGGCAAGCAGTTCACGAGCCAGATCGGTCAGGCGATGTTCCGCCTCGCCGGCCTCCATGCCGGACCAATCGAGCAGCGAAACCTGCGCCCGCGCCTGGCGCAGCACGACCTGCAGCGGCCGGGCCATCGCGCCTTGCCAGAGAAAGCCGGTACGCAGCATCTCATGGCGATCGACCATGCTCTGCCAGGTCTCGAGCAGCCGCACGGCGTCCAGGTTTCCGACCTCCAGCTGCAGCTGGTTCACATACAGGCCCGATCCCGGCGCCTCCATCGCATGCAACAACATGCCTTCCTGCGTGGGGGCCAGAGGATAGACATCCTCGATGCTGTCCATGTCCAGGAGCATGGCGCCGGCCAGGGCGGCATCAGGGTAGTCGAGCAGGCTTGCGTTGCGCCGCCTTGCGACCTCTTGCCCCGAGAGCTCGCCGGTTTCTTGCGCGACCGCCGCCAGTGCGGCAATGGTCTGGTGCTCGAACATCTGCCTGGGGGTGACGCGCCAGCCGCGCTGCAGCAGCCGCGCGACGATCTGCAGGCTGATGATGGAATCGCCGCCCAGCCCGAAGAAATTGTCATGGCGCCCGATGCCCTCGACCTTCAGGACCTGGGACCAGACCGCGGCCAGCAATTGCTCCACGCCTTCATGCGGCGCCTCATGGCCCTCGCCGAGCGACACCTGCGGCTCGGGCAGTGCCTTTCTGTCCACCTTGCCGTTAGCGGTGAGCGGCAGCGCCTCCAGCACCACGATCACACCGGGCACCATGTAATCGGGCAAGACCATGGCCAGCCGCGTGCGCAGTTGCTCGGCATCGATGCAGGCACCCGCACGAATCGACACATAGGCCACCAGACGCGCTGTGCCCGGGCCCTCCTTGGCCACCACCACGGCCTCGCTCACCTCGGACTGCGCCAGCAGTTGCGCCTCCACCTCGCCCAGCTCGATCCGGAATCCCCGGATCTTCACCTGGTGATCCAGCCGCCCCAGATACTCCAGCTGCCCCTGGGCGTTCCAGCGCACCAGATCCCCCGTGCGATACAACCGGCCGCCCACCTCGCCGAACGGGTCGGCAACGAAGCGCTGCGCGCTCAAGCCCGCTCGACCCAGATAGCCGCGCGCCAGCCCGATACCGCCCAGATACAGCTCCCCGGCCACGCCGCGCGGCAGCAGGTCCAATCCCTCTCCCAGGACCAGCGTCCTGATGCCGCTGATCGGCTGGCCTATCGGCACCTGAATGCGCCCGTCCTGGCTGCAGCTCCAGTGCGTCACGTCGATGGCCGCTTCGGTCGGGCCATACAGGTTGTACAGCGCCGCCTGAGGCAGACGTTCGAACACGCCTCTCTGCGCTTCGGCCGGCAACGCTTCACCGCTGCAGACAATGCGCCGCAGGCTGGTACATGCCTCGACGCCCTCGTGCGCCAGGAAGGCCTGCAGCATGGAGGGAACGAAGTGCAAGGTCGTGACCCGGTGATCGAGGATCAGTCCGGTCAGGCGCCCCGGGTCGCGATGATCTCCCGGCTTGGCGATCACCAGGCGCGCGCCCACCATCAAGGGCCAGAAGAACTCCCACACCGACACGTCGAAGCTGAACGGGGTCTTTTGCAGCACCGTGTCCGAGCGGTCCAGCCGGTAGGCCTCCTGCATCCAGGCCAGCCGGTTGTAGAGCGCGCAGTGGCGATTGGCCGCCCCCTTGGGCCTGCCGGTGGAGCCCGATGTGTATATCACATAGGCCAGGCTCTCCCCATGCACCTCCACTTGCGGGCCATGTTCCTGGCCGTCAACGAGGTCCAGTCCATCGAGCTCCAGCACCCGCACCCCCTCACACGTCGGAAGGCGCTCCCTGACCCAGCTTTGCGTGAGCAGCAGCCCGATACCACTGTCCTCCAGCATGTAAGCCAGTCGCTCGGCAGGATACTCAGGATCCAGCGGCACGTACGCCCCGCCAGCCTTGAGGATCGCCAGCAGACCCACCACCATCTCCAGGGACCGCTCCACCGCGATCCCCACCCTCACCTCGGGCCTCACTCCAGAATCGACCAACCGGTGCGCCAGGCGATTGGCCCGCACATCCAGCTCGGCGTAGCTCAGGCGCTCTTCACCGAACACCAACGCGGTGGCTTGCGGGCAGTCTCTTGCACGCCGCTCAATCAGCCGGTGCACCGGCTCCACATCCGGATAGCTGCGCTCATTCACACCCCAATCGGCCAGTTGCCGGCGCTCGGCATCACTCAACAGCCCGATCTCGCCGACCGCCTGCCCGGGATGAACGGCCAGCGCCTGCACCAGGCCGGCGACAGCCTCCAGCAGATACTCGCACAGGCGCCGTGCACCGGCAGGCCTGCGGACCTGCCCCACCAGCCGGAAACCCCGGCCCAGATCATCCACCGACATCGCCACCGGGTAGCTGGTTCGCTCTGCGCCGCCAAGCATTTCCACGCCGTCCCATGCGTTGGCGGTCTCGTCATCCTCCTTCCGGACGCTGTAGCGATAGTTCAGCAATGCCGAAAACAGCGGCGTGCCCCCTGGCAGTCCGCTGCATCGCTGCGCCAGCGACAGACTGGCATGTTCATGGTGCAGCAGCTGGGTCAGCATCTCATGGGTCTGACGCAAGCACAGCCCGACGCCGCGTGAGCCCAGGTGGATGCGAATGGGCAGCGTATTGATGAACATGCCCAGCGCCCGTGCAGCGCCCGTGCCTGCCTGCATGCGCCCAAACAACACGGTGCCAAACACCACATCGTCCCTGGCCGTCGTCTTGCCCAGCACCAGCGCCCAGGCCAGATGGAACAGGCTGGCCGCGCTCACGCCGTGACGCTGAGCCTGCTGCCGGATTCGAGCCGACAATGCGTCGTCAAGCGCCAGCTGGACTTCCTCGACGTCGTGACCATCGCCCTGCACATCCAGCAGCCCGAACGGTGCCGTGGGCTCGACCACGTCGCCGAGCATGGTGCGGAAAAAGGCCTCGTGCTCCGCCCGGCTGACGCCCAGCCGCGCCTGCGCCACGAAGCGCCGAAACGGCACCGGCTGCGGCAGTTGCGCCTCCTTTCCCTGCTGGACCAGCGCGATCTCGCCCACCAGTTGCTCCATCGTCGTGTGGTCCAGTACCAGATGGTGGCTGGGCAGCTGCAGCAGCCACCGTCCGGCGTCATGCGCCGCCACCGCCCGCATCATCGGCGCACGGCGTACGTCGATGCGGTGATACCTCGGATCGACATGGGCATTGAGCCGATCGGCTACGCCCGCCGCGGCCCCATCCTCCAGCCACTCGATCTGAAGCCGCGCCTGCCGCTGGACGACTTGCACCGGCTCTCCCAGCCCCTCCCACAGCACCGCCGTGCGCAGAACGTCGTGACGTTCGATCATCTGATTGAGATGGGTGACAAAGCGCTCCAGCCGCTGCCGGCTGTCAAAGCCCAGCAAGCACGGGGTCACATAGGCATCGCCCTGCGCCTGCAGCGTGTGGTGGAACAAAATGCCTTCCTGAAGCGGCGCCAGCGGGTAGATGTCCTGGATATTGGCGGCCCCACCCGGTATCGCCGCCTCGATGCGGGCAATCTCGCCGCCACCGAATTCAACCAGCGTCAGCATCCATGGCTCGATGGCCTGGCAACCAGGCGGGATCAGATTGGGCGGCACCACCACCTCGGGCCGATCCGGCCGCTGCATGACAGACTGCGCGAAGGCCGCCAGCTCAGGCTGCTGGAACAGCGTGCGTACCTGCGTGGCCATGCCTTGCGCACGCATGCGCTCCATCAGGCCCAAGGCCAGCAGTGAATGCCCGCCGAGCTCGAAGAAGTTGTCGTGACGGCCCACGCGCTCCACGCCCAGCACCTCGGCCCAGATCCTGGCCAGTGCCTCTTCCGCCTCGCCCTGCGGTGCCTCGTATCCGCGCCCGCCATCGAAGCCGGGCTCCGGCAGCGCGTTCCGATCCACCTTGCCATTGGCATTGAGCGGCAAGGCCTCCAGCACCATGATCACGCCGGGCACCATGTACTCGGGCAGTTGCCTGGCCAGATGCGCACGCAGCGCGGCAGGATCGGCCGCCTGCCCGGCCGCTGCGGACACATAGCCCACCAGCCGTGCTCCGCCCGGCCCTTCCTTGGCCACCACCACCGCCTCGCGGACCTGCGGCTGTGCCAGCAACTGCGCTTCCACCTCGCCCAATTCAATGCGCAGCCCCCGGATCTTCACCTGGTGATCCAGTCGGCCCAGATACTCCAATTGCCCCTCGACGCTCCAGCGCACCAGGTCCCCCGTGCGATACAACCTGCCGCCCTCCGCGTCGAACGGATCGGCCACAAACCGCTGTGCGCTCAAACCCGCACGCCCCAGATAGCCGCGCGCCAGCAGCGCAGCGCCTATGCACAACTCGCCCGCCACGCCCTGAGGTACGAGGCAGAGGTCGGCATCGACCACGCGCAGAGCACGCCCGGCCAGGGGCGTCCCCACCGGCATCTGTTGCGGCAACGACATCTCTGCGCGCACATAGGGTCCGCAATCCAATATCGAGGCCGTGACGGTCGCCTCGGTCGGCCCATAGGTATTGAGCAGCTTCACGTGCCCCAACCCTGCCTCGCGCCAGGCCCTGATCCCCTGCGGCGGCATGGCCTCGCCGCCCGCATGCACCTGGCGCAGAACGCCATAGTCCCGCACGCCCTGCCGGACGAAGTCCTGCACCAGCAACACCCAATAGGCTGTCGTGAGATCCACCACGCTGATCTGCTTGTCGATCAATTCCCGGTAGAAGGTCGTGCTGTCCCACAGCTGCGGACCACGCAGCACAATCGATGCCCCGGCAAGCAACGCGGGGAACAGTTGCTCGATGCAGCCATCGAAGTTCAGTGTCGCGAACTGCAGCATCCTATCGGCGGGCGTCAAACCGAAGAACCCGACAGACACCTGGGCATGCTCGACAAGCGCGTGCTGGGGAATGCCAACTCCCTTGGGCCTGCCGGTGGAGCCCGAGGTGTAGATCACATAGGCCAGATTCCCTCCGTGCACCGGTACGGCGGGGTCGTGCACAGGCTCTCCGCCGAGATCCAGGCCGTTGAGCTCAAGCACTTGCACGCCCGCCGGAATACGCATCCTCACCCAGCTTTGCGTGAGCAGCAATCCGATGCCGCTGTCCTGCACCATGTAGGTCAGCCGCTCGGCCGGGTACTCCGGGTCCAGTGGCACATAGGCACCACCGGCCTTGAGGATGGCCAGCAAGCCCACAACCATGTCGACGCAGCGCTCCACCGCAATGCCCACCTTCGCCTCGGGCCGCACGCCCAGGGCGATCAGCCGATGCGCCAGACGATTGGCCCGCTCGTTGAGCTGCGCGTAGCTCAGGCGCTCATCACCGAACACCAGCGCCACGGCCTGCGGATGGGCCTGCACCTGACGCTCGATCAGTCGGTGCACCGGCTCCGTGTCCGGATGCCGAAGCGCGTTCACGCCCCACCCGGCCAGTTCAAGGCGCTCCGCCTCCCCCAGCAGTTCGATCTCGCCCACCGACTGCCCGGGACGCTCGAGCAGCGCGCGCAGCACCGCCACGTAGCGATCCGCCATCCTCTCGATCGTGCGGGACTCGAACAGCTCCCCGGCATAGGTGAAGATCGCGTGCACCCGACCGTCGATGCCTTCATGGGTATCCAGCGTCAACTCGAACTGCGCGCCCTGCTCGCTCAGCGCATAGTCTTGCAGCGTCAACCCGGGCAGTTGCCGCAACGCCGGGCTGTCTTGTCTCTGATGGTTGAACATCACCTGGAACAGCGGGTTGGTCCCCAGGTTGCGCTCTGGCTGCAGTGCCTCCACCAGTTGCTCGAAGGGCAGATCCTGGTGGCTCTGTGCGTCCAGTGCCGCCTGCCTGGCCTGTCTGCACACCTGCTCCAGGCTGATGCGCCCATCAAAAACGTTGCGCAGCACCTGGGTGTTCACGAAGAAGCCGACCACCCCTTGCGTCTCCGGCCGATGGCGATTGGCTATCGGCACACCCACCCGGATGTCGCTCTGGCCCGTGCAGCGCTGCAGCAGCACCTGGAACGCCGCCAGCAAGACCACGAACGGCGTCGTTCCTTCGGCCTGCGCCCATGCATGCAGGCCGCTCACGAGCGCTGCGGGCAAATCAAGGCCGTGGCGTACTGCCGTGTAGCGCCCATCCGCCCGCCGTGCATGGTCAGCCGGCAGTTGCAGCACCGGATGGCTGTGGCCCAATTGCGCACGCCAGTACTCGAGTTGCCGCTCCCTCTCGCCGGCCTCCAGCCAATTCCTCTGCCACACGGCATAGTCGGCGTACTGGATCGGCAGCGCCGCCAGCCCGGGCAGGCTGCCTTGCACCCGCGCACGGTACTGGGCCACGAACTCATCCACGATGACCCGCATCGACCATCCGTCCGAGACAATGTGGTGCATCACGACCACCAGCACATGCGCATCGGCTGCCTCCCTGATCAGCCCCACCCGCAGCAGCGGCCCTTGCTCCAGATCGAATGGCGCCTGGTGCAGCCGCACCGCCTCGGCCCGCACCCGCCGGGCCCGGTCTGACTCCGGGACCTCGCTCAGATCGATTTCCTCGAACTGGACACCGCCTTCCTCCTGGATCACCTGCCCGGTGCGACCGCCCTCGCCCGCCCGGAACACCGTCCGCAACGATTCATGCCTGTCCACCAGCGCAGCAAAGCTGTCTTTCAGCGCAGCAAGGCGCAAGCCACCGCACAGCCGCAGTGCACCGCTGAGGTGATACGCCGTACTGTCGCGGTCCAGCGCCCACAAGAACCATTGGCGAGCCTGCGCGTAGGAAAGGGCAGCCTTGGCATCCCGTTGTGCAGGAACGATCGGCAGCTTCCCGAAATCGATGCCTCGCGCCTTCAACGCGAGGAGAAAAGCCTGCTGCTTGTCACGCGAAAGACTGGCAACCCGCAGGGCGATATCGTGCTCATTGACGTCCATTCAACGCTCCATCTGTTCTAAAAGTGCTGCCATCTGTTCGAAGTCTCTGGCGTCATCCCCGCTCCTGGAGGATTCGGACAGCTGCTCAGCCAGGGCCGCGAGGTCTGGAACTTCAAAGTAGCTGCGCAAAGGCAAACGAACCGAGAAGCGCTGCTGCGCCCTCGCCTGCAGCCGCAGGGCAGACATGGAATGCCCGCCAAGCGCGAAGAAGTTGTCATGCCGGCCCACGCGATCCACTCCCAGCACCTCGGCCCAGATCCTGGCCAGCGCCTCTTCCGCCTCGCCCTGCGGCGCCTCGTACTCGCGCATGCCATCGAACTCGGGCGCCGGCAGCGCCTTCCTGTCCACCTTGCCGTTGGCATTGAGCGGCAAGGCCTCCAGAACCATGATCGTGCTGGGCACCATGTAATCGGGCAATTGCCGGCCGATGCGCTCACGCAGCTCGGCGGGCGCCAGTACCTGCCGGGCCGCGACATAGCCCACCAGCATCAGGCCGTTCGGCCCCTCGCAGGCCACCACCACCGCCTCGCGGACCTCGGGCTGGGCCAGCAGACATGCCTCCACCTCGCCCAGTTCGATGCGCAGGCCCCGGATCTTGATCTGATGGTCCATGCGGCCCAGGTATTCGATCTGGGCCTGGGCATTCCAGCGCACGAGATCGCCGGTCCGGTAGAGCAGCTCCCCGCCGCCATCCACGGGATTGGCGACGAAGCGCTCTGACGTCAGGCCTGCCCTGTCCACATAGCCCCGGCCCAGCCCTGCACCGCCCAGATACAGTTCCCCGGCCACGCCCTGGGGCACCAGGTTCAGGTGTGCGTCCAGCACATAGGTCCTGATGCCGTCGATGGGCCGGCCGATGGGCACGACGGGGGCGATGGCATCACCTTCATCGCGGCAGGTCCAGCGTGTGACGTGGATGGTGGTCTCCGTGGGTCCGTAGAGATTTTGCAGACTGCCCGCGGGCAGGCGCCGGAGGGCATCGCGCTGGGTTTCGGCGGACATGGCCTCGCCCCCGCACATGACATGCCGCAGCCGCGCCCCAGCGGACTGCCCATGGGCCAGAAAGGCCTGCAGCATGGCGGGCACGAAGTTCAGGGTGGTGACTCCGTGGCGCAGGATCAGCGCGATGATGCGTTCGGGGTCACGGTGGTCCCCGGGGCGGGAGACGACCAGGCGCGCCCCCGCGGTCAGCGGCCAGAAAATCTCCCACACCGACACGTCAAAGCCGAAGGGCGCCTTGTGGAGCACCGCGTCGACAGGAGTGAGCACATAGGCTCGCTGCATCCACGCCATGCAATTGGCCAGCGAACCGTGCCGGTTGGCCGCGCCCTTGGGCCGTCCAGTGGAGCCCGAGGTGTAGATGACATAGGCCAGGTTTTCCGGGTGCACGGGCACGGCGGGGTCATATGCGGGCCCGCTGGAGAGGTCCAGCCGGCTCAGATCCAGCACATGCAACGCCTGTGTGCCGGGAATGCGCCCATCCAGGCTGCCTTGCGTGAGCAGCAGCTGGATGCGGCTGTCCGAGGCGATCCAGGCCAGGCGCTCCCCGGGGTAGTCGGGGTCCAGCGGCACATAGGCTCCCCCGGCCTTGAGGATGGCCAGCAGTGCGACGACCATCTCGACCGAGCGGTGCGCGGCAACGCCTACCCGGACCTCCGGCCCCACGCCCATGGCGATGAGCCGGTGGGCCAGGCGGTTGACCCGCGCATTGAGCTCCCCGTAGCTCAACGAAACTGCCTCGAACACCAGGGCAGGCGCGTGGGGATGCTCACGCGCCCTTTGCTCGAAGGCCCTGTGCACCGGTTCGGCACAGAGCGGACCTGCGTCGTTGACGCTCCATGAACGCAGCCGCGCAAGCTCGTGCCCTTCCGGCAACTGCAGATCTCTCACCGCCTGCTGCGGCCGCCCGGCCATGGCCTTCAGGATGGCCAGGTAATGGCCGGCCATCCGTTGCACGGTCTGCGCCTCGAACAGTTCGCGGGCGTAGGCCCAGCTCACCAGGATGCGCCCGTCCACACATTCGGTGGTGTTGAGCACCAATTCGAACTGGGCCGCCCTGCCGCCGATACCGTACTCCTGCAACTGCAGTTGTGGAAGCTGCGCCAGGGCATGCGTGTCCGCCCTGGTGTGGTTGTGCATGACTTGAAACAAGGGGTTGATGCCCATGTTCCTCTCGGGCTGCAGTGCCTCCACGAGCTGGTCGAACGGCAGGTCCTGGTTCGCCTGAGCGCCCAGCACCGCCTGCCGGGCCTGCGCAAGAACCTCTCCAAGGCTCGAATGCCCCTCGATGCATGCGCGCAGTACCTGCGTGTTCACGAACATGCCCACCATGCCGGCCACCCCGGCCCTGTGCCGATTGGCGATCGCCACACCGACGCGGATGTCCTTTTGCCCGCCGTAGCGGCTCAGCTGGACCTGCAGGCAGGCCAGCAGCAGCATGAACAGAGTGGCTCCATGGGACTGAGCACTGGAACGCAGGCCTTGTGCCAATTCCTGCCCAAGCTCGAAGCCATGGCTTTCCAGCTGATAGCGCGCATGGAGGGAGCGCGGGTGGTCCAGGGGCAGATCCAGGATGGGATGCTCATCGCCCAGATGGGCTTTCCAGTAGTCGAGCTGCCGCGCCTTCTCTCCCGATTCCATCCATGCCCTCTGCCAGGCGCAATAGTCGATGTAGCGCAGCGGCAGTGGCGTCAGACCGGGAGAGCAGCCCAGGACATGGGAGCGATACAGCGCCACGAACTCATCAATGATGATGCCCAGCGACCAGCCATCGGACACGATATGGTGCATGGCCACGACAAGCACATGTTCAGTGCTGGACAGGCGAAGCACCGCCGCCCGCACCAGCGGACCCACGGTCAGATCGAAAGGCGTGCCGCTGATGCGGCGGATCTCATCGTCCAGGCGGTCTTGTTCCCCGGGACCCTGCAGGTCGGTCAAGGCGATATCGAGCTCCATGTGCCCATGGACCACCTGCCGGGGCTCGCCGCTGTCCGATCGGGGAAACACGGTGCGCAATGCCTCATGGCGCGCCATCAACTGCGCGAAGCCGGCACGCACCGCCTCCATGTCCAGTGGGCCCTGCAGCTTGAGCGCACCCACGATGTGGTATGCCGTGCTCCCGGGGTCGAGCTGCCACAGAAACCATTGGCGCAGCTGCGCATACGAAAGCGGAATCGACGGGATCGGCTGCCCCGGTCGCTCGGGAGCCAGGCGCACAATGGCATCCCATGGCCCATCCCCCGTTTGCGCTTCCTGCGCGATCCGCGCCATGGCAGCCAGCACAGGGTGCTCGAACACCTGCCGGGGAGTGATGCGCAGCGCCACCTTGCGGGCGTGCTCCACCAGCTTCAGCACCAGAATGGAATCGCCGCCCAGCTCGAAGAAGCCGTCGTGCCGCCCCACGCGCTGCACACCCAGCACCTCGGCCCAGATGCCGGCCAGCATCTCCTCCAGCTCGCCCTGCGGCGCCTCGTATTCCTGCGCACCCGCCATCTCCGGCTCCGGCAGCGCCTTGCGGTCCACCTTGCCGTTGGCCGTCAGCGGCAGCGCATCCAGCACCAC